>NZ_JBIAWI010000004.1:0-61039 GCF_042895385.1 Streptomyces sp. NPDC001401 | reverse complement strand
CAGGTTCCCCCATGCCGCGCGGGCCCGCTCCTGGAGTTCTTCGCGGCGTCTTTGGGTGAAGACCCCCCCCACATGTTTCCGGCCCCCCCCCCCCCCGGCCCCCCCCCCCCGGGGGGGGGCGCCCCGGCCGTGAACAGCCTTCGAGAACGGTTACGCCTCGAACACCTCACGCACCAACTGCTCCTGCTCGGCCTGGTGCCGCTTCGCGGAACCCACCGCCGGCGAAGACCCGTGCGGGCGCGAAATCCGCCGCAGCCGCTCGCCGTGCGGAATGTCCGCGCCGACCGCGAGGTCCAGGTGGTCGATCAGGTTGAGGGCGATGAACGGCCAGGGACCCTGGTTGGCCGGCTCCTCCTGGGCCCACAGGTACTTCTCGACGTTCGGGTACTTGGCGATCTCCGCTTGGAGCTCGGCACCCGGCAGCGGGTAGAGCCGCTCGACGCGGACGAACGCGATGTCCGTGGCGCCGCGCTTGGTGCGCTCGGCCTCCAGGTCGTAGTACAGCTTGCCCGACACGAAGACGACCTTGCGGACCGCGGCCGGGTCGACCGTCGAGTCGCCGATGACCGGGCGGAACTGACCCGACGTGAACTCTTCCGTCTTCGACGCGGCGGCCTTCAGGCGCAGCATCGACTTCGGGGTGAAGACCACCAGCGGCTTGTGGTGCGGGTTGTGCACCTGCCACCGCAGGAGGTGGAAGTAGTTCGACGGGAGCGTCGGCATCGCGACCGTCATGTTGTTCTGGGCGCAGAGCTGCAGGAAGCGCTCGACTCGGGCCGAGGAGTGGTCCGGGCCCTGGCCCTCGTAGCCGTGCGGGAGCAGGAGCGTGACGCCGGACGTCTGGCCCCACTTCTGCTCCGCCGCCGAGATGTACTCGTCGACCACCGTCTGCGCGCCGTTGACGAAGTCGCCGAACTGCGCCTCCCACATCACGAGCGCGTCGGGGCGGGCGAGCGAGTAGCCGTACTCGAAGCCCATGACCGCGTACTCGGACAGCAGGGAGTTGTAGACGTTGTAGCGGGCCTGCTGGGCCTGCTCCTCGGCGAGGTACTGGAGCGGGGTGTGCTCCTCGCCCGTCTCGCGGTCGATGAGGACCGCGTGGCGCTGGCCGAAGGTGCCGCGCTGGGAGTCCTGGCCGGACAGCCGGACCGGGGTGCCCTCCAGCAGGAGGGAGCCGACCGCGAGGGTCTCGCCCATGCCCCAGTCGATCGTGCCGTCCTCGACCATCGTCGCCCGGCGCTGCAGCTGCGGCAGCAGACGCGGGTGGACGTGGAAGTGGTCGGGGATGTTGACCTGGGACTCGGCGATCCGCTTCACGACCTCCGAGGTGATCGCGGTGGTGACCGGGACCGGGAACTCGGCCTGCGGGTCCGACACCGGGGCGACGCCCGGCTGGGCCGTGGCCTCGCGGACCTCCGTGAAGACCTTCTCCAGCTGGCCCTGGTAGTCCTGCAGCGCCTGCTCGGCCTCTTCCAGGGTGATGTCGCCGCGACCGATCAGGGACTCGGTGTACAGCTTGCGCACCGAGCGCTTCTTGTCGATCAGGTCGTACATCAGCGGCTGGGTGAAGGCCGGGTTGTCCGACTCGTTGTGACCGCGGCGGCGGTAGCAGATGAGGTCGATCACCACGTCCTTGTTGAACGCCTGGCGGAACTCGAAGGCGAGCCGCGCGACGCGGACCACGGCCTCCGGGTCGTCGCCGTTCACGTGGAAGATCGGGGCCTCGATCATCCTCGCCACGTCCGTCGCGTACATCGACGAGCGGGAGGACTCGGGGGCCGCGGTGAAGCCGACCTGGTTGTTGATGACGATGTGGACCGTGCCGCCGGTGCGGTAGCCGCGCAGCTGCGACATGTTGAGCGTCTCGGCCACCACGCCCTGGCCCGCGAAGGCCGCGTCACCGTGCAGGGCGACCGGCAGGACGGTGAAGTCCGTGCCGCCCTTGTTGATGATGTCCTGCTTGGCGCGGACGATGCCCTCGATGACCGGGTCGACCGTCTCCAGGTGGGACGGGTTGGCGGCAAGGGAGACCTTGATCTGCTCGCCGTCCAGGCCGGTGAAGGTGCCCTCGGCGCCCAGGTGGTACTTCACGTCGCCGGAGCCGTGCATCGACTTCGGGTCGAGGTTGCCCTCGAACTCGCGGAAGATCTGCGCGTACGACTTGCCGACGATGTTGGCGAGCACGTTCAGGCGGCCGCGGTGGGCCATGCCGATGACGACCTCGTCCAGACGGGACTCGGCAGCGGAGTCGATGACCGCGTCCAGCAGCGGGATGACGGACTCGCCGCCCTCCAGGGAGAAGCGCTTCTGGCCGACGTACTTCGTCTGCAGGAAGGTCTCGAAGGCCTCCGCCGCGTTCAGCCGGCGCAGGATGCGCAGCTGCTCCTCGCGCTCCGGCTTGGTGTGCGGGCGCTCGATGCGGTCCTGGATCCACTTGCGCTGCTTGGGGTCCTGGATGTGCATGAACTCGATGCCGGTGGTGCGGCAGTACGAGTCGCGCAGCACGCCGAGGATGTCGCGCAGCTTCATCAGGGACTTGCCGGAGAAGCCGCCGACCGCGAACTCGCGCTCCAGGTCCCACAGGGTGAGGCCGTGCTCGGTGATGTCCAGGTCGGGGTGCTTGCGCTGGCGGTACTCCAGCGGGTCGGTGTCGGCCATGACGTGGCCGCGGACCCGGTAGGAGTGGATCAGCTCGAAGACCCGCGCGGCCTTGGTGACGTCGTCGTCGTGCGAGGCGTCGATGTCCTTGAGCCAGCGGACCGGCTCGTACGGGATGCGCAGGGACTCGAAGATCTCGTCGTAGAAGCCGCCCTCGCCGAGGAGGAGGTTCGCGACGATCCGCAGGAACTCGCCGGAGGCGGCGCCCTGGATGACCCGGTGGTCGTAGGTCGACGTGAGCGTCATGACCTTCGAGATGCCGAGCTTGTTGAGGGTGTCCTGGCTGGTGCCCTGGAACTCCGCCGGGTAGTCCATGGAGCCGACGCCCATGATGACCGACTGACCGGGCATCAGGCGGGGCACGGAGTGGACGGTGCCGAGGCCGCCCGGGTTGGTCAGGGAGACCGTGACACCCGAGAAGTCGTCCATCGTCAGCTTGCCGTCGCGGGCGCGGCGGACGATGTCCTCGTAGGCCTGCCAGAACTCGAAGAAGTTCAGCGTCTCGGCCTTCTTGATGCCCGCCACGACGAGCTGGCGGTCGCCGTTGGGCTTCACCAGGTCGATGGCCAGGCCGAAGTTGACGTGCGGCGGCTTGACGAGGGTGGGCTTCCCGTCCTTCTCCGCGTAGTGCCAGTTCATCGACGGCATCGTCTTGATGGCCTGCACCATCGCGTAGCCGATCAGGTGCGTGAAGGAGATCTTCCCGCCCCGGGCGCGCTTGAGGTGGTTGTTGATGACGATGCGGTTGTCGAAGAGCAGCTTCACCGGGACCGCGCGGACCGAGGTGGCGGTCGGCAGCTCCAGCGAGGCGTTCATGTTCTTCGCGACGGCGGCGGCGGGACCGCGCAGGGTCACCAGCTCGGGGCCGTCGGCGGCCGCGGTCGCCGGAGCGGCCTTGGCGGCAGCGGCGGGCTTGGCCGGAGCCGGGGCCGCAGCGGCCGGCTTCGCGGGAGCGGGCGCCGGAGCGGCGGCCGCGGGCTTCGGGGCGGCGGGGGCCGGAGCGGGCGCCACGGGGGCGGCCGGGGCCTGCGCAGCCGGGGCTGCGGGCGCCGTGGTGGTGGTGCCTGCGGCCCCCGCGGCCGCAGTACCCGCCGGAGCCGAGGCGGCGGCCGCCCCGGGCTTGTAGTCGGCGAAGAAGTCCCACCAGGCTCGGTCTACCGAATTCGGGTCCTGGAGGTACTGCTGATAGATCTCGTCGACGAGCCACTCGTTGGGGCCGAACGCCGCAGCGGGGTTCTTGCCCGCTTGGTCTGCGTCGGTCGAGATGCTCGAGTTACTGGGGGACTGTGGCGACACGGCGGCAACCGCCCTCTTCCGCTTCACAAGGTGATGGACAGCGGGAATTAAGGCTACGCCCCCAAGACCCAGAAGGTCAGGCCGGGCCGGTTCATCGTCGTGTAAGTCACACCGGAAAGCGTGTTTCGGGCCTGGAAATGGCGGGAAACAAGCGTGGTTCCGTTGCAGGTTGGGGGTGGCGGGAAACGCCGATGCAAGCCCTGCACGCTCAGCGTGCGGGCGTGTGCCTGATCACACGTGTCCGTCAGCGCGGACCCAGGTGGATCTTGAGGCTCCGGTTCGGACTTTACGTCAACCTGGAACGGATGTCTCTCCCGGAAGGGTGACAAGAATCCGGCAACCCCGCTCGGATTCGGCCACGCCGATCCCGCCACCGTGCAGATCCACCGCCCAGCGGGCGATCGCCAGGCCCAGACCCGTACCGCCGTCGCTGCCCGGCCCGTTGGACGCGCCCGCGCCGCCCCGGTTGAACCGCTCGAAGACCCGGTGCCACTCCGAGCGCGGGATGCCGGGACCCTCGTCCAGCACCTCCAGCTCCAGCGACTCCGGCTGCGTCCCGCTCCGCGCCTTCACGGTCACGCGGCCGTGCGGCGGACTGTGCTTGACCGCGTTGTCGATGAGGTTCGCCACCACCTGGTGGATGCGCTCCGGGTCCGCGTGCGCGGTCAGCTCCGGCGGGGAGACGTCGAGGTGCAGATGGACGTCCGTGCGCGTGTGGCTGCCGGAGCCGGAGGCGATGCCCGCGCGCGCGGGCACGGCCATGTTGGCCTCCTTCAGCACGCCCGACAGGTACGGCCAGACCTCGAAGCGCCGCTGGCGCAGCGGTACGACCCCGTTGTCCAGCCGGGACAGGTCCAGCAGCGTCTCCACCAGCCGGCCGAGCCGCTCGGTCTGCTTCAGGGCCGTACGCATGGTCTCCGGGTCGGCAGGGGAGACACCGTCGACGATGTTCTCCAGCACCGCTCTGAGGCCCGCGATGGGAGTGCGCAGCTCGTGCGAGACGTTCGCCACCAGCTCCTTGCGCTGGCGGTCCTGCGCCTCCAGGTCGTCGGCCATGCGGTTGATCGTCTGTGCCAGGTCGCCCAGCTCGTCACGGCGGTTCTCGCGCACCCTGCGGGTGTAGTCGCCGTGCGAGATGGCCTTGGCCACCGCGTTCATGTCGTCCAGTGGCGCGGTGAGCGAATGGGCCACGAACTGCGTAATGAGCAGTGTGGCGATCATCGAGAACACCGTGATGAAGCGCAGCTCCGTCGCCGTGCGCATCGCGATCATCATCAGCCCGGTGGTGATGAGGACCGCGATGACGACCAGGGCGCCCAGCTTGGTCTTGATCGAGAACGGGCTCACACCGCCCCAGGGCTCCCCGGGGCTTCTCCGGTCGGCCGGACCGCCGCTCATGGCGTCGGGGTCTCCAGCGCGTAGCCCACGCCGTGCACCGTGCGGATCCGCTCGGCGCCGATCTTCCGGCGCAGCGCCTTGATGTGGCTGTCGACGGTCCGGGTGCCCGACGCGTCCGCCCAGTCCCACACCTCGGCCAGCAGCTGCTCACGGGAGAGCACCGCGCGCGGGGTGTTCGCGAGGCAGACCAGCAGGTCGAACTCGGTGGGCGTGAGATGCACGTCCTCGGAGTGCACGCGCACCCGGCGCTGGGCGTGGTCGATCTCCAGCTCGCCGAGCCGCAGGATGCCGCTTCTGGGCGTCGCGGCGGCCAGCGCGGCCCGCTCCACCCGGCGCAGCAGCACATGCACGCGTGCGGCCAGCTCCCGCATGGAGAAGGGCTTGGTCATGTAGTCGTCGGCGCCGACACCGAGCCCGACCAGCATGTCGGTCTCGTCGTCGCGCGCGGTCAGCATCAGCACCGGCACCGGGCGCTGGGCCTGCACGCGGCGGCAGACCTCCAGGCCGTCGAAGCCGGGCAGCATGATGTCGAGGATCAGCAGGTCGGGCTGCCAGGCCTCGGCGGTGTCGACGGCGGCCGGGCCGTCACCCGCGGTCTGCACGAGGAAACCCTCGGCACGCAGGCGGGCCGCGATGGCGTCGACGATGGTCGGGTCGTCCTCGACCACCAGGACCCTGCGCTGCGCGCCCGGGCTCGCCGTCGTGCCGTTGTGGGATGTGTGGGTCTGCTCCATCGCCCGCCCCTGAGTTGCTTTCGGAATCCGTGGGGTGATCCGCTTACTCTCACATGCCTGCGCATGCTTGCGATTGACGCTTGAATGATCTGCGCCAGAGAAGCAGAGTACGGGGAGTCACCGTCCCTCGGCTATCCAGGTCGGACGGCGATGTGCACGACGTCGGGAACGCCCCGGGCAACCGGGATCTCTTCGGTACGCACCTGTTGGAACCCGGCATTCCGCAAGGTTTCTTCGAAATCCGGAGAGGGCTTGGCGGACCACACGACCAGCACCCCGCCCGGCTTCAACACCCTTGCGCAGCTTGTCAGTCCGGCGGGTGAGTAGAGATCGTCGTTGCCCTCGGTGACGGTCCAGTCGGGGCCGTTGTCGACGTCCAGGCAGAGGGCGTCATAAGTGGCGGATGTCTCACGGACGTAAGTGATCAGATCCGTTTCCACGATCGTTGTGCGCGGATCGGCGACGGCCCGTTCCGAAAGGGCCCCGAGAGGGCCGTCGAGGTGCCAGTCGATGATGGCGCGCTCGCGCTCCACGACCGTGATCACGCCCCAGCGCGGGTCGGCCGCCGCATGTGCGAGTGAGAAGCCCACACCCAGGCCGCCGATCAGCACGTTCGGCTCCGTGCGGGGGCCCAGGGCGGCGAGCGCGGCGTCCACGAGGAGCCGCTCCGAGCGGCCGTCCGAGGTGTCCATCAGAAAGCAGCCGTTGGCGATGATCTGCAGTAGCTCGCCGTGCCGGCGCAGCACGACCTCGCCGTAAGGGCCCTCGCGACGGTCCAGGACCACAGGGGTGTCGTAGGAGGCGGTCATGGCTCCATCCTGCATGAACGCTCCGCTGGTTGTGCCGGTTTGCGGCTGCGCCGCGGGGCGATTGGTTGTCGAGCGTCTGCGGGGCCGTCGTGGCTTGTCGCGCCCACGCGGCGGAGCCGCATATCGATACAGCCCCGCGCCCCTATAGGGGCGCTGCCGATCCGCAGCGGATATTGGCTGGCCTGCTTACGCTCGGAGCAGTGCGAGTGCCGTGAGGTCTGTTGGAAGTGCGTGGTGGCTGCCATGGCCGCGAATTACCCGTTCGTGGGACGTGAGGACGTGCTGGGCGAGCTCCGGGCGGCCCTGGAACGTGCCGCGTCCGGCAGGGGCGGGCTCGTCACCCTCACCGGACCCGCCGGCGCGGGCAAGACCCGTACCGCCGAGGAGGCCGCCGCGCACGCCGACGGCTTCCGCACCCTGTGGACCTGGTGCCCGCCTCAGACCGCGGGGCGCGCCTTCCGCCCCTGGTCACGGCTGCTGCGGGAGCTGGTCGCGGACGACGTGGCCTGCGGCCGGCTGGTGGCCGCGTCACCGCCGCTACGGGCGCTGGTGTCCGGCGCGGCCACCGGCGCCCTGCACGGAGCCGACCCGGAGACGGCACGGCTGCGACTCACCGGCGATGTCTGCGAACTCCTGGCCACGGCTGCCCGCCGCCGCTCCCTGCTCCTGGTACTGGACGATGTGCACGCCGCCGACGCCTCGTCGCTGCGGCTGCTGCTGGAGACCGCGGACGCGGCCCGCACCTGCCCGGTCCTGCTGCTGGTGACGGCTCGGGACGAGGATGCGGCCTGGGGGGACGGTGGGTGGGCGCGGGCTCAACTGCTGCGGCGGGGGCGTTCGTTGGGGCTCGGGCCGCTGGGGGAGCGGGACGTTGCGGCGTTGGTCGAGGCGGTGACGGGGGCCGCTCCGGAGGCGGATGCGGTGCGTTCGCTGGTACGGCGTACGGGCGGGGACGCGTTCTTCGTCACCGAGCTGCTGCGGGCCGGGAGTTGGGGCGCGGCGCCGCCCGGGAACTCCTCGGTCGCCGTCCGGGCCGCCGTACGGGACCGGTTGGCGGTCCTGACCCCGCGGGCCGCGCGCGTTCTGGACGTGGCCGCCGTCCTCGGCACCCGCTTCCGGCTCGACGTGCTCGCCGAGGCCGCCGAGGTGCCGCTGGGCGAGGTGCGCACGCTGCTGGGCGAGGCCGCCGGGGCCGGGCTGCTGGCCGAGGCCGGGGCCGACCGCGGTGCCTTCCGGCACGACCTGCTCCGGGACGCCGTGTACGACACTCTCACCCCCGCCGATCGCGCCGCCCTCCATCACACCGCCGCGGAGGTCCTGGCCGGTTACGCCCGCCGCGGCCGCGACACGGGCCCGGCGGAAGTGGCCCACCACCTGCTGTTGTCCGGCCCGGAGCAGGCGGGGGAGGCCGCGAGGTACGCCCACGAGGCGGCGGTGCGGGCGGAAGGGCTGTTCGCGTTCGAGGATGCGGCTCGGTGGTACGAGCGGGCGGTGGAGGCGTGGGGCCTCCAGGCGCCCGGACACGACGAGCCCGTAGACCCCGCGGAACTCGCAGAGCTCGTAGAGGTGCTGCTCGGGCTCGGTTCCGCGCGGCTCGGGGCCGGGGAGCCGGGTGCCGCGCGGGCGGCGCTGCTCAGGGCCGCCGGGCTGGCGCGGGAGGCCGGGCGGGCCGATCTGCTGGCGCGGGCCGCGCTGGGGCTCGGGACCGGGCCCGTCGGTTTTGAGGTCGACCTCGAGGACCGTGAGCAGCTCGACCTGCTGACCGAGGCCCGCGCCGCCCTCGCCGCCGAGCCGAACCACGCGCCCCTGCGCGCCGCCGTCACCGCACGGCTCTCGCTCGCCGCCGGGCTGGTCGAACCGGAGAAGCACCGCATCGCCCTCGCCGAGGAGGCCGTCCGCACCGCCCGCGAGGCCGGCGATCCGGCGACCCTCGGCCCGGCCCTCGCCGCGCTGTGCGACGCCCGGCCCGGCCCCGACCACTGCCGCGACCGGCTCGACTGGTCCACGCAGATCGTGACGACCGGCCGCGACCTGCGTGACCCGGTGCTAGAACTCCTCGGCCGGCGGCTGCGGTTGGTCGCGCTGATGGAGACGGGCGAGTTCGCCGGGGCCGATGCGGAGGCGCTGGCGTACGAGACGGCCGTACGACCGCTGCGGCGTCCGCTGTACGCCTGGTACGTGCCCCTGTGGCGCGGGGCGCGGGCCCTGATGGAAGGCAGGTACGACGACTGCGCCGCCGCGCTCGACGAGGTCGAGGAACTGGGCCGCAGGGCCGGCAGCGCGAACGCCGCCATGCTCGCCGTCACCCAGCGCTGGTGCCTGTACGCCGAGACGGGCGACACGGCCGGCCTGGAGCGGGTGCGGGCGGAAGCGACCATGCTGGAACGCTCCCCTATGCTCTGGCCCCGCGTCTCGCTCGCGCTCGTGGCCGCGCAGTTCGGCCGGCTCGACGAGGCCACGCGCCGCCTGTCGGCCGTCGCACCCCGGCTCGGCGGTGCGCCCCGGGACAGCGAGTGGCTGCCGATGCTGGCGCAGGCCGCGGAAACGGTCGCCGCCGTGGGCTCCCACCCGTCGGCACCCGTCCTCTACGACCTCCTCGCCCCGTACGCCGGCCTGTTCGCCGTGGAGGGCATCGGCGCGGCGGTGCGCGGCCCGGTCGACCGCCATCTGGCGCTGCTGGCGGCGGCCCTGGGCGACACGGACCGCGCCCGAGAGCACCGCGAGAGGGCACTGCGGGCCGCCGGGGCGGCGGGCGCGGTCGCGCTGACGGAGCGCATCGGGGGCGAAACGGCGCACACCTCTCCCGAGCCCCGACTCGACACCTCACCCGAGCCCCTTCCCGACACCCCCCTCTTCCAGCGCGAAGGCCCCCTCTGGCACCTCCGTTACGCCGGTCGTGCCGTCCGGATCCCCGACAGCAAGGGGCTGCGCGACATCGCCGTACTGCTCGCCCGGCCGGGTACTCCCGTGCCGGCCGTCGAGCTGGCCGCGCCGGGATCCGCTGCCACCCAGGGCGACACCGGTGAGGTCGTCGACGCCGCCGCGCGCGCCGCCTACCGGCGCAGACTGCGGGAGTTGGAGGAAGAGGCGCAGGACGCCGACGACGCCGGGGACGCCGTGCGCTCCGCGCGGATCGCCGTCGAGCGGGACGCGCTGGTCGGGCAGCTCGCGGCCGCGTACGGCATCGGGGGGCGGGTGCGCCGTACCGGTTCGACCGCCGAGCGCGCCCGTACCGCCGTCACCGCCCGCATCCATGCCGCCGTGCGCCGTGTCGCCGACGCCCACCCCGAACTCGGCCGCCATCTGGAGAGCGCCCTGCGTACCGGCACCCTCTGCGTCTACCAGCCGGAACAGCCCCCGCTCTGGCGTCTGTGAGGCCCCGTCGCACACCGTGCCGCCCGATCTCACGCCTCCTTCGTAAAAGCAGGCAAGAAGCAACGAAGGAAGGCGAGCACCATGCCACGCACAGCCAAGGCCGAGGCCGAACTCAAGGTCGACGAGCCCGTCATCGAGGGGCGCTACGCCGAGCTCGGCCCGTACACCGTCGGGTACGAGACCATGAAGGAGGACATGGACCCGGCCCCGCTCTTCCGGGGCCTGCCCGACGACCGCTGCCAGTGCCCGCACTGGGGCCAGGTCGTCTCCGGCAAGCTCGTGTTCCGGTACGCCGACCACGACGAGGTCTTCCACGCCGGCGACGCCTACTACGGCGCGCCCGGCCATCTCCCCCTGGTCTTCGCCGGCACCGAGATCGTCGAGTTCAGCCCCACCGCGGAGCTGAACCGCACGATGGAGGTCATCGGCCGCAACCTCGCGGGAGCGCAGTCATGACCACCGACACAGACACCGGCACCGGCACCGGCACCCGCGTCGAGGAACTCGCCGACCTCTTCGTACGGTTCCTGGAGACCAACACCGCCCCGGACGGGCTGTTCACGGACGATGTCTTCCTCGACCTGACGGTTCCCCAGTGGCGGCTGCAGGCCTTGGGCCGCGACGAACTCGTCGCCGTACGCCGCCGCAGTCACCCCTTCCTCGGCACCGTGCCGCGCCACCGCGTCGACGCCACGCCGAGCGGCCTCGTCCTCGAGTTCGAGGAGCAGTGGGAGGACGAGCAGGGCGGCACCTGGTACTGCAGGGAGCTGATGCGCGCCGACATCCGCGACGGCGCCATCAGCGAGGCGTCCGTCTACTGCACCGGCGACTGGGACCCGGCGACACAGGCGGCGCACGCGAAAGAGGTCGACCTCCTGCGCCCGTGAACAATCCCATTCAGGGGGCTATGGGTGCGCTCTGACGCAGAAAAAGCATGAGAGGTTGCTGTGAATCGCCTCTCGCGTGGCGTCGGTCACAGACAGGGACCCCTGTGGTTGCGAAGGGTGGGGCGCAACGGAAGGAGCGCCGCAACGTGGAACCCATCGCGACGGCCGACAAGGAGTCCTCGGTCGCGCCCCTTCCCGACGTGTCCGGACTCCTGGACGGAATGCCGCGTCAGCGCGGCCCGGCGACCATCGCCGGACCGACCGTGCAGGTGCCCGTCCCCGCGACCCGCACCCTTCGCCCCTGGCGCCTCCTGCCGACCCCCACCGGCACGCCGTTCACCTTCCTCTACGCGGTGGTCCTCGCCCTCACCTCACTGATCACCACGTACGCCGCCCCGTCCCTGGTGGACACCCTGCACCAGGCCTCCAGCACGGACGTCGCGCACCTCGTGCAGACGCCCGTGCTGGTGCTGATCACCAGTGCGCTGTGGATCGCCGGCGGGATCGCGTCGCCGTACGTGGTCTGCTTTCTGCTCGTCCTGACGGCACTGGAGCGGCGGATAGGCGGGGCGCGCACCGCTGTCGTCTTCCTGCTCGGGCATGTCCTGGCCACGCTGGCGACCGAGGTCCCCGTGGGGCTGGCCGTGCTCGTCGGACATCTCCCCGACAGTTCCCTGCACCGTCTCGACTACGGCATCAGCTTCGGCGTCGCCGCCAGCGTCGGCGCCCTGGCCGGGCTGCTGACGCCCTGGCTGCGCTGGCCGGTGCTCGTCCTGTTCGGCTCCATGCTCGTCGAGGACCTGATCGAGTTCACGGACCCGATGACCAACTGGGGCCATCTGATCTCGCTGGCGATAGGCATCGCGACCTGGCCGATGATCCGCCGCTGGTACCGAACGGCCACGGCGACGGCCTAGGAACACCCCTCCGCCCGCTTGCAGGCGCTTCCTGTGAGCGGCGTTGCGGATTCTTTTCACCCCCCTCCGGCGTTCTCCCTTCAGCCCGTCCGGCGTTTGAGGACGAGGCCCTTCAGGGCCGAAAGGCGGGGGTCTGGGGGCTGCAAGCCCCCAGCAACGCCCACCTCACCGCCGTGATCGCTGACAGCGAACGGGGCCCCGGGAACATTCGCGGAGCGCCACGCATTGAGTCGGCATAACTCAACTTGACTGCCGGAGGGTAGATCATGGCTTCGACGTCCACATCGCTCACCCTGCCCGTGCTGCCGCTCGACGACGAGGTCGTGCTGCCCGGCATGGTGGTTCCGCTGGACCTGAATGACGCCGACGTACGCGCCGCGGTGGAGGCCGCCCAGGCCGCTGCCCGGTCCGAGCCGGGAAAGCCCAGGGTTCTGCTGGTGCCACGCATCGACGGCACATACCCGGGCACGGGTGTGCTCGGCACCGTGGAGCAGGTCGGCCGGCTCGCCGACGGTGACCCGGGCGCCCTGATCCGCGGCCGCGGCCGGGTGCGGATCGGTGCCGGTACCACCGGCCCGGGTGCGGCGCTGTGGGTCGAGGGGACGAGGATCGACGAGAGCGTGCCCGAGCCGCAGCCCGGTCACGTCACCGAACTGGTCAAGGAGTACAAGGCCCTCGCCACCGCCTGGCTGCGCAAGCGCGGCGCCTGGCAGGTGGTCGACCGGGTGCAGGCCATCGACGATGTCTCCGCCCTGGCCGACAACTCCGGCTACTCGCCCTTCCTGACCACCGACCAGAAGATCGAACTGCTGGAGACCGCCGACCCGGTCGCCCGCCTCAAGCTCGCCACCCAGCACCTGCGCGACCACCTCGCCGAGCAGGATGTCGCGGAGACCATCGCCAAGGACGTCCAGGAGGGCGTCGACAAGCAGCAGCGGGAGTTCCTGCTCCGCCGCCAGCTGGAAGCCGTACGCAAGGAACTGCGCGAGCTGAACGGCGAGCAGGACGGCGAGGAGTCCGACGACTACCGCGCCCGTGTGGAGGCCGCCGACCTGCCGGAGAACGTCCGGGAGGCGGCGCTCAAGGAGGTCGACAAGCTGGAGCGGTCCAGCGACCAGTCCCCCGAGGGCTCCTGGATCCGCACCTGGCTGGACACCGTCCTCGAACTCCCTTGGAACGAGCGCACCGAGGACGCGTACGACATCCAGGGCGCCAAGGCGATCCTCGACGCCGAGCACGCCGGTCTGGAGGACGTGAAGGAGCGCATCACCGAGTACCTGGCGGTGCGCAAGCGCCGCAGCGAGCGGGGCCTCGGTGTCGTGGGCGGCCGGCGCGGCGGTGCCGTACTGGCCCTCGTCGGCCCGCCCGGCGTCGGCAAGACCTCGCTCGGCGAGTCCGTCGCGCACGCCATGGGCCGCAAGTTCGTCCGCGTCGCCCTCGGCGGCGTGCGGGACGAGGCGGAGATCCGCGGCCACCGGCGTACGTACGTCGGCGCGCTGCCCGGCCGTATCGTCCGTGCGATCAAGGAAGCCGGCTCCATGAACCCGGTGGTCCTGCTGGACGAGATCGACAAGGTGGGCTCGGACTTCCGCGGCGACCCTGCTGCCGCCCTGCTCGAGGTCCTGGACCCGGCGCAGAACCACACCTTCCGCGACCACTACCTGGAGGTCGAACTCGACCTGTCGGACGTGGTGTTCCTCGCCACGGCCAACGTCCTGGAGGCCATCCCGGAGGCCCTGCTCGACCGTATGGAGCTGGTCCGCCTCGACGGCTACACCGAGGACGAGAAGGTCGTCATCGCCCGCGACCACCTGCTCCCGCGCCAGCTGGAGCGGGCGGGGCTGAAGTCGGACGAGGTCTCCATCGACGAGAGCGCGCTGCGCAGGCTCGCCGGCGAGTACACGCGCGAGGCGGGCGTACGCACCCTCGAGCGGTCCATCGCCCGCCTGCTCCGCAAGGTCGCGGCGCAGCACGAACTGGGCGACCGGGAGCTGCCGTTCACCATCACGGACGGCGAACTGCGCGCCCTGATCGGCCGCCCGCACCACGTGCCCGAGTCCGCCCAGGACCCGGCGGAGCGCCGCACGGCGGTCCCGGGTGTGGCGACGGGTCTCGCGGTCACGGGAGCCGGCGGAGACGTCCTCTTCGTGGAGGCGTCCCTGGCCGACCCGGAGACGGGAGCGGCAGGCCTGACCCTCACGGGCCAGCTGGGCGACGTGATGAAGGAGTCGGCGCAGATCGCCCTGAGCTTCCTGCGCAGCCACGGCGCCGAACTGGAGCTGCCGGTGGCGGACCTGAAGGACCGTGGAGCGCACATCCACTTCCCGGCGGGCGCGGTCCCGAAGGACGGCCCGAGCGCGGGCGTCACGATGACGACGGCCCTGGCGTCCCTCCTGTCCGGCCGCCTGGTCCGCACGGACGTGGCGATGACGGGCGAGGTCTCGCTGACCGGCCGCGTCCTGCCCATCGGCGGGGTGAAGCAGAAGCTGCTCGCCGCGCACCGGGCGGGCGTCACCACGGTGATCATCCCGAAGCGCAACGAGGCCGACCTGGACGACGTCCCCGCGGAGGTGCTGGACAAGCTCGACGTCCACACCGTCACGGACGTCCGCCAGGTCCTGGAACTGGCCCTCGCGCCCGCCACGAGCGACGCGAAGCCGGAGGTTCCGGTGGCGGCGTGACGGACGTCATCGGATAGGGGAAGGCCCGGGTCCCGTGAGGGGGCCTGGGCCTTCGCCGTGCATACGGGAAGTATCAGCCGTTGGCCAGTGCCTGCACCCGATCCAGCGCCCCGTTGAACCTGTCGTGGTCGCCGACGGTCGGGCCGGACGAGGTGTACTGCCACATCGTGTAGTAGCTCCAGCCCGCCGGCAGCGTCCCCGCATCCGACGCGTAGCGCGCGATCCACAGCGGGTTGGCGGACGCGAAGCCGCCGTAGTTCCCCGTGCAGTCGCTCCACCAGCTCGTCGCCGTGTAGATCACGGCATCTCGTCCCGTGCGCGCCTTGTACGTGCTCAGGAAGTCGGCGATCCAGCTGACCATCGCGCTCGCCGACTTGCCGTAGCACTCGGCGCCGTAGGGATTCCACTCGATGTCGAGGGTGCCGGGGAGGGTCTTGCCGTCCTTGGACCAGCCGCCCCCGTGGTCGACGAAGTAGTTGGCCTGGGTGGCGCCGCTGGTGGTGTCGGGGGTCGCGAAGTGGTAGGCGCCGCGGATCATGCCGACGTTGTAGGAGCCGTTGTACTGCTGGGCGAAGTAGGGGTTCGTGTAGTACGTGCCTTCCGTCGCCTTGGTGTAGGCCCACTTGACCCCGCTGCTCCACAGGGTCGACCAGCCGACGTTGCCCTGGTGGCCGGAGACGTCGACGCCCTCGGTCTGGGTGACGGCGGTGGGGGCGGGGGTGCCGCTTCGGCCGTCGTGGGCGAGGACGCCCATGCCCATGTGGGCGGAGCCGCGGGGCGGGTGGGTGGCGGCGGAGGCCGGGGCGGCGAAGGGCAGGGCGAGGGAGAGGGCGGCGAGCAGGAGTCCGGCGGGGAAGAGGCGCAGGGGGCGGACCGATCCGGGTCTGTGCACGGGCATGGCGTGCCTCCGAAGGCTCGGTGATGCTCGGTGGAGGGTAGCGCTGAGGTGCCGGTGTATTGGGGATGGCGTGCTGGCGTGGGCATGCCAGTCATTGCCTGGTAGAGAAGCTATGCACGTAGAAGAGCGGGTGGGAAGAGGGGCCGGAGGCTGCCGTTGGTCTAGCCCTGCGAAATACTGACGGAGCTGCGGCGACGGCGGCATTTGGCGGAAACTTTCAGGACCGGGAAACCGAGGCAGGGGCTGACGTGCACGAAGGCCGAAACGGGGACGAGCGCCGACTCTCGTCCCAGGCGTCACCGAGTGGCGCGGACCAGGAGTACCTGTCCCTGGAGCGCGAACTGACGGTGCTGCTGCGGCGCGCCCGGGCGAGCCAGGGCGAGATGGCCCGCGAGGTCCACCCCGACCTGGAGTCCGCCGCGTACGGCCTCCTCGTACGCCTCGACGAGCACGACCGCCTGCGCGCCACCGAACTCGCCGCCTACATCGGCGTGGGCAAGGCCACCATGTCCCGCCAGCTCCGCGCCCTGGAGGACCTGGGCCTGGTCGCCCGCGAGCCCGACCCGGCGGACGGGCGGGCCTGGCTGGTCCGCCTCACGGAGGAGGGGCACCGGCGGGTGAGCAAGGTCCGTGACGCCCGGCGGGCGCGCTACGTCAGCCAGCTGGCCCACTGGGACCGGCGCGAGGTGGCGGAACTGGCGCGGCTGCTGGGGGAGTTGAACCGGGGGATGGAGAAGTAGGCCGACGCGGTCACCCGGTCCCCCGGCCGCCCTCAGGCGTCGGCGCTGCCGTCCCCGAGGAGGCGCAGGGTCGCCTCCGCACCTCCCTCGGGATGGTTGCGGAAGGTCAGACCGGCGCCGAGCAGCCGGGCCTGCCCGGAGGCGATGGTCAGTCCCAGGCCGGTTCCCGCCGACCCGCAGCCGGTGCGGAACCGCTGCGGGCCGGAGGCGGTGACGACGGCCAGCAGATCGGGCGGGAAGCCGGGGCCGTGATCGCGGACCCGGACGATCGCTCCGTCGTGGTCCTTGTCCACGTCGACCGTCACCGGCGGGGCACCGTGTCGCAGTGCGTTGGTGACCAGGTTGGTGAGGATCCGCTCCACGCGCCGTGGATCGGTCTCCGCGAGTGTGTCCGCGACGATGCGCACCTCCACCCCGTCGAGCCCGGCAGCCGCGCGGCGGGCCATCGCGCTGACCTGGCGCGGCTCGGTCTCCAACGACACCGCATGGGCGTCGAGGCGGGCGACTTCGAGGACGTCCTCGACCAGCCCGCGCAGCTTGTGCACCCCGCCCGCGACCAGGTCGGTGGCCGGACCGGCCGGTAGCAGGCCGGTCGCCGTCACCATGGCCGCGACCGGTGTGCGCAGTTCGTGCGCGATGTCGGCGGTGACCCGTCGCTCGGCCTCCAGCCGGGCGCCGAGCGCGTCGGCCATGGTGTTCACGGAGTCGGCGAGCCGGGCGATTTCGTCACGCCCCTGCGGGCCGATACGGGCGTCCAGGTCGCCGTGGGCGATGCGTTCGGCCGTGCGGGCGGCGGCCGTGGCCCGGCGGCCCATCCGCACGCCGAGGGCCAGACCGGCCAGGGACACGGCCACGGTGGCCGCCGCGCCCGTGGTGACCAGCGTCCGGTCCAGCGCGGCCAGTTCGTCGGCCTCACAGCCGTAAGGCCGCGACAGCGCGAGCACCGTCCGGTCGGAGATGCGGGTCGCCGCCCACAGCACCGGATCGGGTCCGTCCTGGAGGTAGGTGACGCGAACGCCGCGACGCACCGCCCTCGACACGGGCGCGGGCAGGTCCGGCGGGTCGAGCCGGGCCTCCGACTTGCGGCCGGCCGCCTGGTCGTAGACGGCGGTCATCAGCCGCCGGTCCATGTCGGAGCGGGCCGTGGTCAGCTGGTCGGCGGCGGTGATGCGGTGGACGAGCAGGCCGATCGCGCTCGCGACGCAGACGGCCGCCGCGGCGACGGCCAGGGCCACCTTCGTGCCGATGTTCAGCCGTATGTTCATGGGAGTCGTACCGATGTGCCGGGCCACTACGGGCGCAGCTTGTAGCCGAAGCCGCGCACCGTCTCGATGCGGTCACGGCCGATCTTGCAGCGCAGCCGCCGTATGTGGACGTCCACCACCCGGGTGTCGCCGGACCAGGCGTAGTCCCACACCTTCTCCAGCAGCAGGTCCCGGGTGAGCACCGTCCCGGGCGCCGCGGCGAACATCTGCAGCAGCTTCAGCTCCGTGGTGGTGAGGGCGAGCGGTCTCCCCTCCCGGCAGACGTCCAGGGTCTGCGGGTCGAAGGCCAGGTCGCCGAAGGTGAGCGGGGTGCTGTCCGGCCGCCGCTCGGCGGGCGCGGCGCGGCGCAGCAGGGCGCGGATCCGGGCGGCCAGCACCATCCCGTCGAACGGCTTGGTGACGTAGTCGTCGGCCCCGGCCTCCAGGCCCATCACCACGTCCACGGGATCGTTGCGGGCCGAGATCAGCAGCACCGGCACCCCCGACTCCTCGCGGATACGGCCCGCCAGGCTCACCCCGTTCAGGCCGGGCAGCATGATGTCCAGGACCGCCACGTCCGGCGCCTGCTCCCGGAACAGCGCGAGCCCGCTCGTCCCGTCGGCGGCGGTGCGGACCGCGTAGCCGCTGCTCTCCAGGGTGAGACGAGTCGCCTCCCGGATCATCTCGTCGTCCTCGACCAGCAGGACCTCGTGCATGTGTGTCTCCTGAGACGTCGTGCTCCGGCCCCAGAGGACCAGTCCTATGTGTCGGTGACCCGGCGGCCGGTTCACAGTCGTGGGGCGGAAACGTTGTCATGCCGCCGGCACCCGTAGGCGCAGGTCACCGACGTCCAGCGCCCAGTGGGGCGCGGGCGGGTGAGCGGGGCTGAGTACGGCGTTGCTGTAGTAGGCGGCGTACTCGCGCTTGACCAGGTCGCTGAGAACGACACGCACGGGGTAGTACGGCGGGTTGTCCTTGCCGTGGGGACACTGCGACACGCAGGCGAAGTCGACCACCAGCCCGGTCCCGACCGCCCGGGGCGTGCCCCAGCCGCGCCACTTCATGCCGTACAGAGTGGTGATTTCGGTCAGGTCCATCACGTCGGGGCGCTGCCGCGGGTTGGAGCGTACGTCGGTGACGTAGACCGGCCCCGTCCAGGGGACCGCGGTCGGTGCCGGGCCCTCGATGTGCGCGCCACCGGCCCCCGTGCCGCATCCGGCGAGGCCCAGGAAGCTCATGGCGAGCAGCAGGCACCGCGCCCGTCCGCCGTATCGCATGCCGTTTCCTTTCCGCCTGCGCCCACGGAACGACCACCTTCACGGCCCCCGGTGAACGAGAAATGTCCTGACAGCAAGGACTCGGCAATGCATGGAATCGCTCCCACATCTCTGTAACAGCCGTACGTCATTTCCGACCGGCAGCCGTGATCCGGCCGCCGGGTCACTGACACGCACGGCGGCTCTGATTGCGATCGGCCGAAGCGCACAGCCTCGGCGGAAACCGCGAAATCCAGGAGTCACATTGTCCCCAACGCAGACATCTTCGTCCCAGGTGCCGGAGCGAGACGAGCGGCCTGCCTCGTCCCGTGCAAGGGGCCGCCTCCGGGCGGTCACGGTGTCAGCCGTTCTGCTCAGCGTCCTGGCCGGTGGCGTGGTCACATCGGCCACCGTCGCCCCGGCCGCCGCGGCCGACTGCGGCACCAGCCAGCAGTGCTCGGCGAATCCGCCGGCCGGCTTCCAGGGCACGGGCTGGTCACTCGCCTCTGTCCCCCGTGGCGTCCAGCGCGCCCTGAACTACTGGCGAAACATGGGCTGGCCGAATTGGCACAACGTCGGCCAACGCGGCGAGGTGTGGCAGGTCGACAACCAGGCCTACATCGAGACAGGTGGCCAGTACTTCGACCACCCCAACCAGTGGGGTGTCCGGATACGGGATTTCATGAACGAGGGGTACGCAGGTGAACCGCGAAACTACCAGGGGTCTTTCCAGGAGTATTACGGGTCCGTGTACCAGAGCAACCCGGAAGAGAGCGGCGAAGCGACCGGCAACTTCCGCATCGTACGGGCGATCAACACCGGTGACGTGTTCATATCGATCGACCACTACAGCACCTTCCGGTACGTCGGCGTCATGTAAAGCGGTTCCGAACCGGTGAGCCAGGCCGCACCAGGGCCTCCTGACATTGCTCGGTGATTCGACGACAACGAGCTGTGCAGGAGGCCCTACTGGGCTTGTTGCGCCCGGGAGGCCGGGTACGCGGTCACCTGGTGAATTTCACCGTCCGTGCCCGATCGGCTCCGAAGCGTGCCTATTCTCGGAGCATGCCTCAGCCGAAGAATCTGGACCCCGCCTCCATGAAGGAGTTCTACGGCGCCGAGCTCAGGCGGCGCCGCGAGGAGGCGGGGCTGTCGCAGTCCGGGCTCGGAGACCTCGTGTTCTGCTCGGGGGCGTACATCGGATACCTGGAAATGGCCGCCCGCAGCCCGCAGTTGGACATGTCCGAGCAGATCGACTCCGTCCTGAAGACGGACGGGTTCTTCCGGCGGCTGTGCGGGGCCGTTCTCAAGGGGTCCAAGTTCGCGGGTTATTTCGCGGCGGCAGCCGAGCTGGAGCAACGGGCCCTGGCCATCTGCGACTTCGCCACGACCGTCGTGCCGGGGCTTCTCCAGACGTCCGCCTTCACGCGGGCCTTCATTCGTTCGCTCCGGCCCTTGGTGGACGAGCAGGAAATCGAGCAAATCGTCGGCGCACGGCAGGAGCGGGCTCGGGCTCTGCTCAAGAACCCTCTGGAGCCCGAGCTGTGGTTCGTCATCCATGAGGCCGTGCTGCGCACTCATGTCGGCGGAGCCGAGGTGATGCGCGAACAACTGGAACACATCGCCGGCGTCTCCCGGACTCATCAGGCGGTCATCCAGGTCCTGCCGTTCTCAGCCGGGATGACTCCCCTCATGTACGGCCCGATGAGGGTCATGACCTTCGCTGAGGAACCGTCCGCCGCCTACACGGAGACTGCCCACACCGGCCAACTGATCGAGGATCCGGCCGTAGTCGCGAGCATCGCCAAGTCATACGATCTGGCCAGGGCCGCAGCCATGCCCCCGGAAGCGTCCCTGGGCTTTGTCGATCGGCTACTCGCGGAGGACTTCACACCATGAACAGCACGCACGACCTGCGGTCCGCTTGCTGGCGCAAGTCCTCGTACAGCAACGCGGAAGGCGGAGAGTGCGTGGAGGTCGCCAACAACTTCCCCGGCGTCATGCCCGTCCGCGACAGCAAGGTCCCCGACGGCCCAATCCTGCTGTTGTCGCCCGCGGCCTGGACGTCCTTCATCCGCGCAGCCGCCAAGTAGGTCACAGGACGACGTACACGACCGTCGCGTCATCGTGCGTCTTGCTGCGCCGCAGATACCTCCGCTCCTCCGCATCGGCCCGCTCCAGCATCCGTACCCGGTCGACCAGCGCCTGCGCCCCTTCCTTCCGCACAAAGCGGAAGCAGTCCGCCCAGTCGCCCTCCCGGAACTTCTCCACCCACCGGGTGGCGCCGTCCGTCAGGGCGGCCAGGGCCCGCACGTCGCCCCGCGACAGCACGCCTGTCACCGCCCGCGCCGCCACGGCCGGATCCGCGGCGGCCGTATAGAAGCCGCCCTCCTTGTTCCGGACCGTCGAGTCCACGATGGCGTCCGTCGCCAGGGACGACCGCGGAAGCCGGGACAGACGGTCGTCCAGAAGGGACGTGACCCTGCCCTCCGGCGACTCCAGCAGCAGGGCCGAGTCCGACAGGACCAGGTACTCGACCCTCTCCACGCCCCACCTCGCCACAACCACCGTTGCCTGTGGGGTGCGTGGGTGAGAAAGGTCACAGGTTGCGGCATGGGTCTCGGCTGTACGCGCGATGGCGCGGGCCAGCGCCTCCTGCAGCGGAACATCCGGGAGGGAAGCGGTCAGTTCGGTCAGGGCGCCGCCCAGGCGGGCCGTGTACCAGGGAACCGAATGCAGACAGCCCGTCTCGCCGCGCGGAGGTGTCACTCCGTCCAGGACGACGAGCGTGCCGCCCTGGCCGGAAGCGGGCAGGGCCGCCGCCGCGAAGTCCTCGTTGGGGCTGGTGGGATCACCGGGCTCCGAAACAAGTTCCGTATGCATTCGGCCAGTCTGCACGACGTCTTCACAAGGTTCGCCAAAGGCTGGCATCGGTCGCGGAATTGACGCACCCGCGCAGGTCAGGCGCCCTGTTTGGGGTGGAATCCGTGGTTCCGGGAAGGCGTGTCGGCGAATACTGCCACCGCCCGGCGCGGACGTCCAACCGGCCTGCCGGGCAAGGTCGCTGAAAGCGTCCGAGGAACTTGCTCGCCAACTCCCCTCCGAGGTTCACTCCTTCGGGTGGCGGGTCAGGTGATGCTCGTCCACTGCCCACCGGCACTGGGAGGGTCGGCACCGTACTGGGCGTACGCATGGTCGACGTCAGTTGACGGAGCGTCACCCGGGCCCATGAGTATCACGAGTCAGGAATGCGAGCACCGGTGCAGAAGACGCGGCCTCGTCGCACAGGCAAGCAGACGGACCCCGCAGCGGGCGCGGAGCGCACGCCCGGCAGCACCGGCATCACCACCGGCAAGGGCCGGCCCACGCATGTGCGCAACCGTCTCGTCGTCGCCGTGGCCGTCGTGGCCGCCGCCATCGCCGGGGCCGGTGTCCCCTCTGTTCTCACCGCCTCCGGGCAGCTCAGCGACTCCCAGGACCTGGTGACGCTCGCCGGGCAGACCCAGGACGCCCTGGCCCTGGCCCATTCGCTCGCCGACGAGCGGGACGAGGTCACCTCGTACATCGCCGCCGGGCGGCCCAAGTCCAAGGCGCCCTCCGAGCAGCGCAGCGCCCGCGTTGACCGGCAGGTCGAGGAGCTGCGGGAGAACACCGACACACCCGCCTCCCTCCGCACCGACCTCGACGGCATCGCCGCCCTGCGCCGCTCCGCGCTCACCGGCAAGAGCGACGCCCTGCAGGCGCACGACGCCTACTCCGCCGCCATCACCGAACTGCACGGGCTGGCCGAACAGCTGGCGCAGCAGATGCCGCCCCGGGCCGGATCGGGTGCGTACGCCCTCGCCGAGCTGGACTCCGCCGTGCAGCAGGCCGCCGCCGCCCGCGGCCTGCTCCTCGCGGCACTCAACGTGCCCAATACCACTCAGACGGTCATCAGCCCCACCACCGGCCTGCCGACCACGGCGACCACCTCCTCGGCCGCCGACACGAAGCAGCGAAACGCGCTGACCGCCGCCGCCCAGCAGGCCCGGCTGCGCTCCGACGCGGCCCTCGCCGACTTCCACGACACCGCGACCAAGGCCGCGCGGACGTCGTACGACTCCACGGTCACCGGTCCCGAGGTCAACTCCGCCGAGAAGTACCTCGCCGCCCTCACCGACCAGCCGACCCTCTCCGCCTCCGAACTCGGCACCAGCGCCACCAAGCTCGACGCCGCGCTCTCCGCCCGTATCGACGCGATGCGCGGCGCGGAGTCAGCCCTCTACGACCGCCGCACCAAGGATCTCGCCCTGCTGCGCGACGACGACGTCAGCGCGCTGGAACTCCGGATAGCCGTCCTCGGCGCCCTGATGCTGCTCGCCGTCGGCATCGCCACGGCGATGGCGCGCACCCTCACCCGGCCGCTCTCCGTGCTGCGCCGCGGCTCGGCCCGCCTCGCCGAGGCGGCGGACCCCGCCGTCGAGGAACCGGTCGCCTTCACCGGCCGCAACGACGAGTTCGCGCAGGTCGTCCGCTCCGTCAACGCCCTGCACGCGCACGCCGCCGCACTCAACGAGCGCATCGTCACGCTGGAGGCCGACCGCAAGCACCTGGTCGGCCAGCGCCAGAAGATGGCCGACGCCCGCGAGCAGCTGCGCACCGAACTCGCCGAATCCGCAGCCCAGTTGGAGCGGCTGCGGGAGAGTATCGGCGGCACGTTCGTGAACCTCTCGCTGCGCACCCTCGGCCTGGTCGAACGGCAACTCGCCGTCATCGAGAGCCTGGAGGAGCGCGAGCAGGACCCGGACCGCCTCGCCACCCTCTTCAAGCTCGACCACTTCGCGACGGTCATGCGCCGTCACAGCGAGAACCTCCTGGTCCTGGCCGGCACGGAGCACGTCCAGCAGCATGCGGGGCCCGTCCCGCTCGTCGACGTCGTCCGCGCCGCGGTCAGTGAGATCGAGCGCTACGAGCGCGTCCGCATCGCCGTGCTGCCGCCGCATGCGCACGTGGCCGGCTTCGCCGCGGACGACCTCTCCCACCTGCTGGCCGAACTGATGGAGAACGCCACCTCGTTCTCCCCGCCGGACCTCCCCGTCGAGATCTCCGGCTGGCTCCTGGAGAACGGCGAGGTCATGCTCTCCGTCCAGGACGAGGGCATCGGCATGACCGCCGAGCGCATGACCCGCCTCAACACCCGCCTCGCCGAGTTCGACCCCGAGTCCCCCTACGACCAGGAGGGCGAGGAAGGCCTGGGCCTCGGCCTCTACGTCGTCGCCCGCCTCGCCCACCGCCACGGCGTCCGCGCCCAGCTGCGCGAACAGAAGCAGGGCGGCGTGGCAGCGGTGGTGGTCCTCCCGAACGCCCTGCTGGCTCCGGCCCCGTCCGCCGCGGTCCCGTCGTCGTCCGCCCCGGTGACCGGCGGCACGCTCACGTTCTCCCTCCCGGGAGCCGACGCCGAGGCCAACTCCAACGAGCTGCACGGCCGCCCGAAGTCGACCGACCCGCTGGTGGCACTGGCGGAGAGGGCGGTGAGCCGCTCCACGCCGCCGCCCGCCGCGCCCGCCGAGACGACGATGGAACTCCTGATCCCGGCACAGGCACAGCCGCCGGAGACGGACTCCATCCACACACAGCCCGCACCCGACAACACTCAACCCGCGGTCGCCGACGGCGAGGAGCTCCCACAGGGGCCACCCGCACCCGACGACGATGGGGAAACGGTTGGTGCGGGTGGGACCACATCCGTCGATGGCGAAGCCGAGACGGAACACGAACGCGCCGAGGACGAGCAGCTCACGGACAAGGGCCTCCCCAAACGCACGCCCAAGATCACCGCACCCACCCAGGCCGCGCCCCAGCGCCCCCGCACCGTAGACGCGGAAGCACTCCGCAGGAGACTCGGCGGCTTCCGCACAGGCGCCCAGGCCGGCTACCGCGCCGTGGAGGCGGAGATCGCCGAACAGACGGCCCAGAACCAGGTGCCGGCCGCCGAACCGGCCGTATCCGAAGAAACCACGGGGGGCACTGTCGAGGAGGCAAGCAGTTGACCGCGCCCAGTACCTTCGGACTGAGCAGTGAAGCCCGCAACCTGCACTGGCTGCTGACGAACCTGGTCGAGGAGGTGCCGGGCATCCAGTCAGTAGCGGTGGTCTCCTCCGACGGCCTGCTCCTGCTCTCCTCCGACCCGGGCCGCAACGACGAGGCCCGCCAGGCCCGCGGCACCAGGCCCACCGGCCCCCGGGGCTCCTCCGCCGACCTCGCCACCATCGTCTCCGGCATCGGCAGCCTCACCATCGGCGCGGCCAAGCTGATGGACCGCGGCGGCGTGAAACACACGATGGTCGCGATGGACGAGGGCAGCCTGTTCGTGATGTCGATCAGCGACGGTTCGCTGCTCGGCGTGCACGGCTCCGCGGACTGCGACATGAGCGTGGTGGCGTATCACATGGCACTGTTCGTGGGCCGCGCCGGCCACGTGCTGACGCCCGAACTCCGCAGCGAGCTACGAAAATCCCTGGAGTCGGAGTCCGCCGGGAGTACCCGATGAGCAGTACGCCCAAGAAGCTTCCCGTCCGTGGCGGCGACCGCAAGCCGGCCCGCGTCCGCCCCTACTCGCTCACCGGCGGCCGTACCCGCTTCGGCCATGTCCTCCTCGTGGAGACGTTCGTGGCGGCGCTCGACGCCCCGGAGGAGCGCAAAGAGCTGACGAAGGGTTCCCTCAGCACCCGGGTGATGCCGGAGATGCTGGCCATCGTCGAGCTGTGCCGCCGTATGCGCACGGTGGCCGAGATCGCAGCGCTGCTGAAGATGCCGCTGGGCGTGGTCCGTGTGCTGCTCAGCGACCTCGCGGACCAGGGCAGGATCCGCGTGTACGGAACAGGCACCGGTCACGGCACGGGCCGTCCGGACCGGGCTCTGCTGGAAAGGGTGCTGAGTGGACTCCGTCGTCTCTGACGCCGCTCGCGGTGTCTCCCCGCTCCTCGACGAAGAGGGGCCCGTACAGCCCTGGCAGACGGACCGTACCCGCGCCCCCATAGCCACGAAGATAGTGGTGGCGGGCGGTTTCGGCGTCGGCAAGACGACCCTGGTCACCGCCGTCTCGGAGATCACGCCCCTGCAGACCGAGGCGCTGATGACCGAGGCGAGCGAGGAGACCGACGACCTCACCGCCACGCCCGGCAAGCTGACCACCACCGTGGCCATGGACTTCGGCCGCCTCACGCTCGACGACGACCTGGTGCTCTACCTGTTCGGCACGCCGGGCCAGCAGCGGTTCTGGTTCATGTGGGACGACCTGGTGCGCGGCGCGATCGGCGCGGTCGTCATGGCCGACACCCGCCGTCTGAAGGACTGCTTCCCCGCGCTGGACTACTTCGAGAGCTGCGGACTGCCGTACGTCGTCGCGGTCAACCACTTCGACGGCAGCGAGCGGTTCGAACCGGAGGACGTGCGGGAGGCGTTGACGATCCCCGCGCACATACCTGTAATGATCATGGACGCGCGCCGCCGGATCTCGGTGATCGAGACTCTGCTGTCCCTGGTGGGCCACGCGCTGGACGTCACCCCCGAGTAGCCCCGACTAGGAGAACAGCCCCGCATGCGGAAGATACTCGTCGTAGGAGCCGGCCAGTCCGGACTCCAGATCGCCCTCGGACTCCAGTCGCACGGGTACGAGGTCACCCTGATGTCGAACCGGACGGCGGACGAGATCCGCTCCGGCCGGGTCATGTCGACGCAGTGCATGTTCCACACGGCACTGCAGCACGAGCGCGATCTCCAGCTGAACTTCTGGGAGTCCCAGGCCCCGAAGATCGAAGGACTCGGCGTCTCGGTCGCGGCCCCCGGCTCGCACGACCCGGGCCCGACGCAGCGCGTGATCGACTGGGTGGGCAAACTCGACGGGTACGCGCAGTCGGTCGACCAGCGGGTGAAGATGGCCGGCTGGATGGAGACCTTCGCGCAGCGCGGCGGCCAGCTGGTCATCCACGGTGCGGCGGTCTCCGACCTCGACTACTTCTCCCGTACGTACGACCTGGTCCTCGTCTCGGCGGGCAAGGGCGAGCTGGTGTCCATGTTCGGCCGGGACGCCTCCCGCTCGCCGTACGGCGAACCGCAGCGCGCCCTCGCCGTCTCCTACGTCCACGGTCTCGGCCCCCGTCCCGAGCACCCGGAGTACGAAGCGGTCCGCTGCAACCTGGTCCCGGGCGTGGGCGAGCTGTTCGTCATGCCGACGCTCACCACCTCCGGCCGCGCCGACATCCTCTTCTGGGAGGGCATACCCGGCGGCCCGCTCGACGTCTTCAACGGCGTCAAGGACCCGGCGGAGCACCTCTCCCTGACCCTGGAACTCATGGAGAAGTTCACGCCCTGGGAGTTCGCGCGGGCCTCGAAGGTCGAACTGACCGACGCGGGCGGCGTGCTGGCCGGCCGTTATGCCCCCACCGTCCGCAACCCCATCGGCCGGCTGCCCGGCGGCGGGCTGGTCCTCGGCGTCGCGGACGTCGTCGTCGCCAACGACCCGATCACCGGCCAGGGCTCCAACTCGGCGTCCAAGTGCGCGGCTTCCTACCTCGCGTCGATCCTCGAGCAGGGCGAGAAGGAATTCGACGAGACCTGGATGCAGTCGACGTTCGACCGCTACTGGGACACCGCCCAGCACGTCACCAAGTGGACGAACGCGATGCTTTCGCCTCCGCCGGAGCACATCCTCAATCTCATCGGTGCGGCGGGCCAGCTGCAGCCGGTTGCCGACCGGTTCGCCAACGGGTTCAACGATCCGGCGGACTTCGAGAACTTCTTCTACGAGCCGGAGAAGACCGCTGCCTATCTCGCGGAAGTGACCGGCTCCGCCTCCTGAGAGCCCGTGTTCACAGGCGCCGAGGGCGCTGGTCCGGGCGCACGGCTCCCAGGATCGGGTAGGACGCGATCGGCGAGACCTTGACGTTCTCGCCGGTCCGCGGCGCCTGGATCATCATGCCCTCGCCCAGGTACATCGCCACATGCGTGGCTTCCGGGAAGTAGATCACCAGGTCACCGGGGCGCAGCTTCTTCAGCGGGATGCGTGGCAGCTGCGCCCACTGCTCCTGGCTGGTGCGGGGGATCGGCGTACCGGCCCTGCCCCAGGCCTGAGAGGTCAGGCCCGAGCAGTCGTACGACTTCGGGCCCTGTGCACCCCATTTGTACGGCTTCCCGATCTGCCGCACGGCGTACTTGAGGGCCCGGTCGCCCTTCCGTGACGGCCTGCGCTCGCTGCTCAGCACGCCGGACGCCATGAGCTGCCGCTGTGCCTCGTCGGTGCCCTTCTTCTCCAACTCGGCGAGCGCGGCCAGCTGTTCGGGGGTCAGCGAGACGAGGAGTTTCTCGACGTCCTCCAGGCGTGCCTGTACGTCGTCGCGGTCCTTCTTCTGCCGTTCGGCGAGGGAGAGTTGGCCGTCGAGCGCCTTGCGGGCCGCGCGGGCCAGACCGTCGGCCTTCTTCTCGTTTTCGGTCAGCCGGCCGACCGTCTCGGCCCGTTCCCGCGCCAACTGGCCGATCACATGACCCTCGTCGAGCGCCTGCTGGGGGTTGCGGGCCAGCAGCAGGCGCACGTACGCGGAGATCTCGGTGCTGCCCTGGTACTGCTGCCTGGCCAGGCGTCCCGCGGCGACCCGGCTGTCGTGCAGCGAGCGGCGGGCCCGGGCCAGTTCGAGGTCGAGGCGGGCCACCTCCGTGCGCTGCTTCGTCAGCTTCTCCGCGGTGGCGTTGTAGGTCTCGGTGGCCTTCTCGGCCTCGCGGTACAGCCGCTGAAGGTCCGTCAGCTGCTGGGTGACGGTGCGCCCGCCGGGCTCCGGCCCGGGTGCGGCCGCGGCGGGTGGCAGTACGAGGACGACGCCGGCGCCGGCGGCCACCGCCACCGTGCAGACCAGGCGCAGAAGCTTTCCTGACACATCATCACCTCCGGTGCGGGGCAGCCCCTCTGCTCCGCACAGTCAGGTGTTGACCGTCCCTGCCACCAAGGCGCGCCGCGTGTGCGCGGTTCGGCGCAACCTCGTCACCCGTCGGTGTCGTCCGGCTTGCGGTCCGGCGTGGCGCCTGGATCATTGTCCGGCTTGGACCACGGCCACTTCAGCCTGCCGTCCGTGGCCTTGCCCTCGGGGTCGTACTGGTACTTCCACCCTTGCGGCAGTCCGAGCCGCTTGCTGTGGCCGCGCGGGACGCGACGGTAGACGAGCACGGCGGGCGGGCCGCCGGCCGCGTCCGGTACGGGGATGCGGTACGTCTTGGGCGGGTGTCCCGTGGGGCCCACGAGGACGGGCAGCACTCGGCCGTCCATCGGCCCGCCCTCGAACGGTGTCTCTTCGCTCTTCACGGCACCAGTCTCAGACATCCTCCGCCAGCGCCTGCACCAGCGCGGCGGTCTGCGGGTCCCGGGCCGCGGTCACCGAGAGGACGGCCACGAACTGCTCGACCAGCCAGTCCCGCAGTTCGTCGAGGGGCGGCTGCTTGTCCTCGTCGAGCCAGATCAGGGAGGCCGCCTCGACCGCGGTGATCCACATCCGTACGGTCATACGCAGCAGCAGCCCGGGGTCCGTGACCTCCAGATGGCTCAGGATGTGCTCGGCGGCGGCCCGCCGCACACCGTCCACGATGGCGGTCGTCCGGGACGTCTCGACCACGCTGCCACCCTGCAGCAGCGCGCTGAACCCGGCGTCGTGCTGGTCGACGAACGCGAGATACCGGTCGAGGGCACGGGCCAGCCGGGGCAGCAGCGGCCCGACACGCGCCTCGTCGAAGCACTGCTGCAGCTCGTCCGCGGCCGACCGCAGGGCAGCCTCGTACAGCTGCTGCTTGCCGCCAGGGAAGTACCGGTAGACCAGCGGCCGCGACACTCCGGCCGCCTCCGCCACGTCGTCGAGGGAGACCTCCTCGGGCGCGCGATGCGCGAAGAGGTTCAGCGCGGCTTCAAGCAGCTGACTGCGCCGCTCCTCGACGCTCAGACGACGGTAGGCGGGGGCGGAGGGGGTCATACGGTGCAGCGTAACCGCAGGCTGCGGCTTTTAAGGGGCGCGGGGCTGTCTCGATATGCGGCTCCGCCGCGTGGGCGCGACAAGCCCCCACCGGCCCGCACCCTTGCATCAAGCCAGCAGCCCCGAAGCCCTCCACAGCCGTCGCCCGACACCCCGCAGCACCCCAATGTCATCCAGGAAGTCGGTCAGCCTCTTCGCCCCGGTCTGCATGACCTCCCGCCGATGCCCACTGGCCCTCACCTGCGCCATCGCCTCCCGCTTGTCCAACCCCACATTCGTGTAGACCTCGGGGTTCACAAAGGCCACCGAGAAGACTCGGGCGAACTCACCGGAGGTGACCCGCGTGAACTCCTGCGACCACCGCGGCGCGGTCACCATCTGCCGCCGCAGCTCCTCCCGCGCGTACCGCACATGCCGGGCCTCCTCCACGACATGGATCCGCGTGACCCCCCGTATCAGCGGCTGCACCCGCTCGTCCGGGAACGTCAGCCGCTGCATCCAGTCGAGAACCTCCTCACCGAGCAGAGTGGCCGTGAAGGATCCCGGAGTCGTCGAGATCGTCTTGAACAGCCGCCCCAGGTTCTGGTGCACACGGGCCACCGGATACCACGGCGCGTCCCCGCGCGAGATCAGCCGCGCGAACATCTTCGAGTGCCGGCACTCGTCCTCGATCTCGGTGAGCGCGTACCGCACGTGCGCGCTCGTGGCCGCCTTGTCGTAGATGTGCCGGACCAGCAGCTGCATGAGGATCAGCTCGAACCAGATGCCGAGCGAGGCGAGCGCCGCCGACTCGTGCTGGGAGAGCAGGATCCGCTGCTCCTCGCCCATCCGCTTCCACAGGGGCGTGTCGTACAGCGAGACCAGCTCCGGCGGCCAGAACCACTTGCCCTCCTCGAAGGGCGCGTCCCAGTCCAGTTCCTTGTCGGGGTCGAAGGAGTGCTTGGCGGAGGAGGCGAGCAGCCGTTCGGCCACCTGTTCGCGGTCCTTGAGCAGCCCGAGCGCGTCGCGCAGACCGTCCAGCGCGTCGGCTTCCGTCAAGGTCGTCATGGTTCTTCCACCTTTGTTACCCGGGGTCACATCCTCCATCGCTTATGAGACTGCCTGTCAGCAAGCTCGTCAATCCCCTGTGCGCGACTTGTTGACCCGGCGTCTACCACGTGTGAGCCTGCGAGGCATGCCGACTTACGACCTGTACGCCAAGGACTCGGGAGACCCTCTCTGGCAGGTGCCGGCGACCGGCGCGGCCCGCTTCAGCTGGGAGTACGACGACGGCCGCGACCGCCTGCTCGCCCTGTACCAGAAGGGCAAGGACAAGCAGTGGGACGGCCAGAAGCGGATCGACTGGGATCTCGAAGTCGATCCGTACGACCCCCTCGGCACCCCCGACGAGGCCATGTCCCTGTACGGCACCAAGCACTGGGCCAAGATGACCGACAAGGACAAGGGCGAGCTGCGCAAGCACTACGCCTCCTGGCAGTTCAGCCAGTTCCTGCACGGCGAGCAGGGCGCGATGATCTGCGCGGCCCGGATCGTGGAGTCGGTCCCCGACCTGGACGCGAAGTTCTACTCGGCGACCCAGACCATGGACGAGGCACGGCACGCGGAGATCTACGGCCGCTTCCTGCACGAGAAGATCGGGATGCTCTACCCGATCAACGACAACCTCCAGTCCCTGCTCGGCGACACCCTCCGCGACAGCCGCTGGGACATGCCCTACCTCGGCATGCAGGTCCTGATCGAGGGCCTGGCCCTGGCCGCCTTCGGCATGATCCGCGACACCACCGACAAGCCGCTCCCCAAGCAGATCCTCGCCTATGTCATGCAGGACGAGGCCCGGCATGTGGCCTTCGGCCGGATGGCGCTGCGCGACTACTACAAGCAGCTCACCGACGCCGAACTGCGCGAACGCGAGGAGTTCGTCATCGAGGGCTGCTATCTGATGCGGGACCGGCTGCGCGGCGTCGAGGTCCTGGAGAACTTCGGCATCCCGACCGCCGAGGCGGAGGAGTACAGCGAACAGTCCGAATTCCTGGCCCTGTTCCGGCAGTTGCTGTTCTCCCGCATCGTCCCCTGCGTCAAGGACATCGGCCTGTGGGGCAAGCGGCTGCAGCAGGCGTACGTCGACATGGGTGTCTTCGAGATGGGCGACTCCAACCTGGACCTCCTGATGGCCCAGGACGAGGAGATCGCCGAGCAACTGGACGCGGAACGGTTCGCGGCGGAGGAGCGGGAGCGGGTGGCGGAGGTGGAGGGGGCGATCGAGGCGGGGGCCGCCGAGTCCTGACAGTTCGTTCACAGATACCGTGCTGGCGTGTCCATGCCTTCACGTCTCCAGAGCCGGCGCCCCCGGCTCGTCCTCGCCCTGGGCGTCGTCGGCGCGGCCCTCGGGCTGCTGCTGGTGGTCAACGTGATGTACGTGAAGATCGGGGAGGCGACCGGAACCGACCTTCCCAAGGCCGAGTTCGCGCTGACCCTCCCCAGGACGCTGCTCGGCGGCCGCTACGAGCTCGCGCAGGACGATTCCGGTTTGGTGGGCCGGAAAATGGAGGAGGCGGATGCCCGCGATCCGGCCGTCGAGGTCACCCGCGCCCTCCTCGCCCGGTACAGCCTGCACGGCGACCGGACCAAGGGTGCACTGGTGCTCTCGGGCTTCTACGGCCGCATCGGGAACCCCGACCGGGTCAGCGCCGCCGCCCTGAGGAGCGACGGCCGGGCCGCCGGCGCGACGGTGGCCGTCCCGCCGGAGGACGTCACACCCTCCGGCTCGGACGTCAAGGTCAGCTGCGAGATCCTCACCCGCAAGCCGGCGGCCTCCACGGTGATCACCTATCCGGTCTGCTCCTGGACCGACGGCAACACCTCGGCCGTGGTCTCCCAGATGGCCTTCGGTACCACTGACCCGGACCTGGACCTCGATTCGGCCGCCAGAACCACACTCGAGGTCCGCTCCGAGATCAGGAAGGCGATCCGGTGACCGTGTTTCAGGCTTTCTAGACAGGGCACCCCAGATCTTCCGGGATGTCGAGAGAGACCGGCTCTGCCCCCTGCGCCGGGAACGACGTCCGCAGCGTGAAGGCATACGGCGTGGGCCCGTTCGCCCGCAGGTGCAGCAGTCGCTGCTCCGCCTCCGCGACCGTCGGCCGGTGCCCGGCCGGCACCCACCACAGCGCCGTCATGACCTCCTGCACCCGCTCGAAGAACTCCCGGCGGCGGGCGAGCATCTCCCGGTGGCGGCCCTGGTACATGTACGCGGTCAGGGCGTTGCTGTCCCGCCACACCGACATGTTGATGATCAGCCATTCGTCGCCGAAGACGGGTACGTCCGTCGCGTTGCCCGAGTCGCTCTCGAGCCGCCAGACGAAACCGTCCGCCGCGTCGGCGTCGGCGTTCACGGGGTCGAGGTTGTCGACGAAGTCCTTCAACTGCGGTGAATCCAGAGGGGCTTTGAGGCGTCCGATGTTGACCTGGGCGAGTTGGTACGCGGCATCGGGTGTCGTCATGGACCGAACGATAGGTCGGGAGGGTCCGGCGATCCCAGACCCTGTCTCAGCATGTGACCTCGGCATGTGAGCAATGTCCGCCTTTCACAGCCCTCCCACTGCCCGAGTGAGCTCCTGTGTACCGGCGTCTTACGGCGGAGAAACCGTGTTCTGACCGGCCCGTCCGTAGTCTCGGCGGGCATGACGGGGAACGTATCGACCACCCTCCGACCGGCCTGGCTGCGACTGCCCGTGCTGCCCGGCTGGAACTCCATCCGCGGCCGCATGGCCATCGTCCTGGCCGTCCCGACCTGCCTCCTGCTTGCGCTTGTGGCGCTGGGCGTCGCGGGCCGGGCCTCCGACTGGTCCGCCGCCCGGGCGGCCGAGGCGCACGTCGGCGTCCTGCTGCGTGTGCAGGATGTCGTACGGGAGGTGCAGCGCGAACGCGGGCTCACCAACGGGCTGCTGGGCGGCGCCCAGGAGTACCGGGACGACGTACGGCGGCAGCGGGAGCGGACCGACGCGGCGGAGGAGAAGCTGACGGCGGCCCTCGACGGCGAGCGCGGCGACCTGCCCCGCGCCGCCGTCTCCGCCCTGGACGCCGCCGAGCTCCCCCTCGCCGCCCTCACCTCCACCCGTACCGGCGTGGACGCCGGAACCGCCGACCGCACCGCCACCCTGAACACCTACACCAAGGCCGTCACCGCCCTCATCGACGCCGAGTCCGCCGGGGCGCCCGGCGGCGACAACCGGATCGCCCGGGGTGTCCAGTCACTCCAGGCCCTCGCCCGGGCCACCGAGGCCGTCGCCCTCGAACGCGGCTCCCTCAACGGCGTGTTCGCCGCCAAGCACTTCCGTTCCGGCGAGTACCTGGACTTCACCGAGATCCGCGCCACCCGGGTCGCCGCCCTCGGCCAGTTCCGCCAACTCGCGGGCGGAGCACAGGAGTCCGCGCTCGACAAGGCCTTCACGACCGCCGCCGCCCGACGTGTCACCGGGTACGAGAAGCAGGCCGAAGCCGGGGCCGACGGATCCGCCCTCGATGTCGCCCCCGCCCGCTGGTGGGCCGACATGACGGCCCTCGTCGACGATCTGCACGGCGTGCAGAAGGCGGTGGGCGACGACGTACGGGCGCAGGCGGCGGACACCGCTGCCTCGGCCACCTGGGAACTCGTCGGCTTCCTCGCCCTCGGCGCGCTGATCCTCGCCGTGGCCACCGCCCTCGCCCTGTTCTCGGCCCGCTCCATCACCCGCCCCCTCGGCGCCCTCGCCGACGAGGCGGACGCCGTCGCGGGCAACCGGCTGCCCGAAGCCGTCCGGCGCATCCAGCAGGCCGACCCCGACACCCCGCTGCCCGCGGAGGAAGGAAGTCCCGGGCTCCCGGGCAGCGCACGGGAGATCACCCGTCTCGCCGCCGCCCTGCGCAACGTCGAGCGCACCGCCGTCGACCTCGCCGCCGAACAGGCGGTGCTACGACGCAACAGCACCGAGTCCCTGGCCAGCCTCGGCCGCCGCAACCAGACCCTCCTCAACCGCCAGCTCGGCCTGATCACCACCCTGGAGAGCCAGGAACTCGACCCGGACGCCCTCGGGGAGCTGTTCGAGCTCGACCACCTCGCCACGCGCATGCGCCGCAACGCCGAATCGCTGCTCGTGCTGGCCGGCGAGGAGTCCCCGGCCCGCTCCTGGTCCGGCACGATCGCCGTCGCCGACGTGGTGCGGTCGGCCGTCGCGGAGGTCGAGCAGTACCGGCGGGTCGCCGCCGTCGACCTCGAACAGTGCCGCATCCGCGGTCACGCCGTCGCCGAACTCTCCCACTTGCTGGCCGAGTTGGTGGAGAACGCGCTGATGTTCAGCCCGCCCAAACAGCCGGTCGAGATCTACGGCTGGCGGGACGGCAGCGAGTACTGCCTCGCCGTCATCGACCGGGGCATCGGCATGACACGGGAACGGATGGCACAGGCCAACTCCCTGCTGACCGGCCGGGGCGGCACGCTCCTCGCCGCCCCCACCCGCTTCCTCGGCCACCATGTCGTCGGCGCCCTCGCGGCCCGCCTGGGCGCGCACGTCGAACTGCGCCCCACACAGGGCACCGGCGTCACCGCGTACGTCGCCCTGCCGGCCAAGCTCGTCCAGGAGCAGCCCTCAACTGCCGCCGTCGGGTGAGGACTTCAGCACCGCCTGCATCACATCCCGGGCGATCGGCGCCGCCACCCCGCCCCCGGTGATGTCCTCCCGCTCCGCCGACGCGTCCTCCACCACCACGGCGACCGCGACCTTCGGCAGCACGTCCCGGTAGCTCTGCGCCCAGGACACGAACCAGGCGTACGGCATACCGGCGTTGTCGAGGCCGTGCTGGGCGGTGCCGGTCTTGCCGCCGACGATCGCGCCGGGGATGGCGGCGTTCGTGCCGGTGCCGTCCGTCACGACGTCCTCCATCAGCTCCTTCATGACGTCGGCGGTCTCCGGGCGCATCGCCTGGCGCACGGGACGCGAGCCCGCCGTGGTCATCGTGGCGCCGTTGCCCGTGGTCGTCCGCTCCACCAGGTAGGGCGAGCGCACCTGCCCGCTGTTCGCCACGGCCGCCGCGACCATCGCCATCTGCAGCGGCGTGGCCCGGGTGTTGTACTGCCCGATCGACGACAGCGCGAGCTGCGCCCTGTCGACGGAGGTGTCGAAGGTGCTCGGCGCAACGGAGAACGGGATCCGCAGCCGAGGGTCGTTGAAACCGAAGGCCTTCGCCGCGGCCCCCATGCGCTTCACGCCCACATCCACGCCGAGCTTCGCGAACACCGTGTTGCAGGACCACTCGAAGGCCTCCCGCAGCGGGGCGTCCTCGCAGCCGTCGCCCTCGTTCATCAGCGTGGTCGACGTACCCGGCAGCCGGTACGGGTCCGGCGACTGGGTCGCCCTGTCGATGCCCATGACGACACCGGCGTCCAGCGCGGCCGCCGCGGTGACCACCTTGAACGTCGAACCCGGCGGATACGTCTGGCGCACCGCCCGGTTGAGCATCGGCTTGTCCGGATCGGCGTTCAGCCGGGTCCAGGACCGCTCCGTCGCCGCGGCGTTCCCCGACAGCACGGCCGGGTCGTACGACGGACTCGACACCAGCGCCAGCACCCGCCCCGTCGCCGGCTCGATCGCCGCCACCGCACCCCTGCGCCCGCCGAGCGCCTCGTACGCCGCCCGCTGCGCCGCCCGGTTGAGGGTCGTCACGACGTTGCCGCCCCGGCTCTGGGCGCGGGTCAGATCGTTCACCAGGGGGAACGGCGAGAGCATCGGGTCGGTGCCGGCCAGGACGGCGTCCCCGGTGTGCTCCAGCAGCGTGGTGCCGTACACCTGCGAGGCGAAGCCGGTGACGGGGGCGTACAACGGGCCGTCCGTGTACGTCCGTTCGTAGCGGAGCTGCTCGCCGGAGTCCCGGGAGCCGGTGACGCTCTGGCCGCCGACCAGGATGTTGCCGCGCGGCCGGTCGTAACGGGCAATGGTGGCCCGGCGGTTGGCGGGATTGTCGTCGAAGGACTTGGCCCGGAAGATCTGGATGCGGGTGGCGTTGACGAGGAGCGCGACGAGGAGGAGCGCGCAGAAGAAGGCGGCGTGCCGGATGTGCCTCGCCATCAGGGTGCCACCTCCCCGTTGTACTGACGCCGTGCCGAATGGCTCACCCGGATCAGCAGCGCCACGATCGCCCAGTTGGTGACCAGCGACGAGCCGCCCTGTGCGAGGAAGGGCATCGCCATACCGGTCAGCGGGATCAGTCCGGTCACCCCGCCCGCGATCACGAACACCTGGAGCGCCACGATCGAGGCCAGCCCGACCGCCAGCAGCCGGCCGAAGGGGTCGCGCAGGGCGAGGCCGGCCCGGTAGCCGCGCTCCACCAGAAGGCCGTAGAGGAGGAAGAGCGCGGACAGGCCCGCCAGGCCCAGTTCCTCGCCGGCCGTCGCGAGAATGAAGTCGGACTTCGTCGCGAAGCCGATGAGGATCGCGTGGCCGCGGCCGAGGCCCGTGCCCAGGACGCCGCCCGCCGCGAAGGCGAACAGGGACTGGGCGACCTGGCCCGGGCCCTGTCCCGCCTCGATCGTCGCGAAGGGGTGCAGCCAGTCCTGGACCCGGCTGTTCACATGCGGCTCCAGGCAGCCGACGGCCACCGCGCCCGCAGCGGCCAGCAGCAGGCCGACGGCGATCCAGCCGGTGCGGCCGGTGGCGACGTACAGCAGGACCACGAACAGACCGAAGAACAGCAGCGAGGTGCCGAGGTCGCGCTCCAGCACCAGGACACCCACGCTCAGCAGCCAGATGGCGAGGATCGGACCGAGCACCCGCCCGGTGGGCAGCTGGATCCTCCGCAGCCGCCAGACCTGACGGCCGGTGTACGCGAGCGCGCTGCGGTTGGCCGCCAGATACGCGGCGAAGAACACCGCCAGCAGCACCTTCGCGAACTCGCCCGGCTGGATGGAGAATCCGGCGATCCGGACCCAGATACGGGCGCCGTTCACGGCCGGGAACAGGATCGGCAGCAGCAGCAGGAAGAGCGCGGCGACAACCCAGACGTACGCGTACCGCTGGAGCCATCGGTAGTCGCGGAGCATCAGGACGACCGCGGTGAACAGGGTCACGCCCAGCGTGGACCACACGAGTTGGGTGGGGGCGGCATGGTCGTGGGGAGTCTCCAGGTCCAGCCGGTGGATGAGAACCAGACCGATTCCGTTGAGCAGTACGCCGATGGGCAGCAGCAGCGGGTCGGCGTACGGCGCCCGCAGCCGTACCGCGCAGTGCGCGAGCAGCGCGAGCACTCCGAGCCCGGCGCCGTAACCGGCGGCGCCGGGCGGGACGGTGCCGTTCCTGGCGAGGCCCACGGCGCAGTAGCCGGACACGCAGAGCAGTACGGCCACGACGATGAGGGTGAGTTCGATGCCACGGCGCCGGGGCAGGCGGGTCACGGGAGCGGGGGTGTCGGTCTGTGCCACCTGTGCCACGCTGGGTCCGGCGTTGGTCATGTCCGGAACCTACCCAAATAGTGCGTCTTGTGATCTCCGGGTCTCAGCACCAGCGCGGTGCCCTCCCGATGACGTCGATGTACCGGGCCGCGCCCCACGCCCATGTGCCGTCCGGGAGCAGGTACCAGAGGTTGTCGCCCTGGACGCTCTGGCCCGTGGTCTTGCAGAAGATCGAGACCACATCGTCCCGGTGGGCCACCCGGATCACCTGGCTGCCGCGGTTCGGCGCACTGCGCAGAAACAGCGTCTCCGCGGTGACCACGCCCCGTGCGAGCCGGTCGTTGTGGTGGCCGCCTTCCTGGCCGAAACCGGGGTCACCGTCACCGTCGCCCCATCCGTCGTCCGCGAGGGCGGGCCCCGCAGCCACGGACGTGACGAGAACGCCGACAGCGGCGGCAGTGGCCAGGCGTATGAGGCTGGAACGCAGGGACATGGGGGGTACCTCCGTGAACGGGGGCGAAGCTGACTATTCGCCACATATTCGCCACATTAGGAGGAGGCACCGGGGCTCGCCTGTCACGCTGGTCCATAGGAGCGCCCCCTTCAGGGGCGCGGGGCTGTATCGATATGCGGCTCCGCCGCGTGGGCGCAACAAGCCCCCACCGACCCGCACCCGACGAACGACCCGCAGCCCCGAGCTCTCTCAGTCCCCCAGACCAAGCGTCAGAATCGCCACCGCCCCACCGTCCACCGCATTCGCGAACTCCAGCCGCGCCCCCAACACCTCCGCCTGCCCGACCGCAATGGTCAACCCAAGCCCGTGCCCCTTGGCACCCCCCTCAGTGCGGAACCGCTGCGGCCCGTGCTCCACGAGATAGTCCGGGTACCCGTCCCCGTGATCCCGCACGGTCACCACCGCCCCGTCCACGGTCAGCGACACCGGCCCCCGCCCGTGCTTGTGCGCATTGGCGACAAGATTCCCCAGCACCCGCTCCAGCCGCCGCCGGTCCGTCTCCACGCGGGCGTCCTGCAGGACGACGACCGACGTGTCGGTACCCGACGCCCGCACCACCCGCGTCGCCAGCGCACCCAGTTCCTCCGCGTCCAGCTCCAGCTGCTCCCGCCCGGTGTCCAGCCGGGAGATCTCCAGCAGGTCCTCGGTGAGCGTGCGCAGCGCGGCCACCCGGTCCTGCACCAGCTCCGTCGGCCGCCCCGGCGGCAGCAGCTCGGCCGCCGCGTGCAGCCCGGTCAGCGGGGTGCGCAGCTCGTGCGCCACGTCCGCCGTGAACCGCTGCTCGCTCAGCAGCTTGCCCTGCAGCGAGGCCGCCATGGAGTCCAGCGCGGCGGCCACGGCGGCCACCTCGTCCTGGGGGTGCGTCGGATCCTTCGTACGGGGATCGTCGACGCGCGCGTCCAGGTCGCCGCCGCTGATCCGCCGGGCCACCTGCGCCGTGGCGTGCAGCCGCCGCGTCACCCGGGTCACGGCGAACGCGCCCACCAGCAGCGTCACCGTGATCGCCAGGCCCGACGACCACAGGATCGCCCGGTCGAGCCCGGCGATCGTGCGGGACTGCTGCGAGTAGTCGACCTCGACGGCAAGCGCCCTGTTCCGGTCGGCGGGACCCGCCGCCCACATCGTGGGGTGCCCGTGCCGGTCGGAGACCATCGTGCCGCGATCCCCGTCCGCCGCCAGCCTCCGCAGTGCCTTCGGCAGCCCCGGGGGGTCGACGCCCGCGCCCGGCAGCAGCGAGTCCCCGGCCTCGTACGCCTTCGTCGCGTCCGTCAGGCGCGACAGTGCGAGGTCGCGGGCCTGGCCGACGGTCTGGTTCGTCACCGACACGTGCACGAGCACGCCCAGCAGCGCGGCGAGCGCACAGCACATAACGGCGATGAAGACGGCGGCCTTCAGGGCGAGCGTGCCGGCCCACTGGGGAAGCGCGAGCCTTGTCATGGGGTCGCCGAGGGGGATGCGGAAGGGGACGTGGAGGGGGAGGGGCTCGAGGGGTGCTCGCGCTTGCCGATGTGCAGCATCTCGTCGTGGGTCAGCAGCATGACCCGCTGGTTGGGGTCCCAGGTCCACTGGAAGCGGTACTCGTAGTCCGCGAGATCGGACGGCGCATGAATGATCACGGACCGGCCGGCCAGCTCGACGCCGCTCACCGCGTCGTTGTTGGACATGACCTGGACCACCCGGCCCCCCTCGACGGTGTAGACCCGCACGGCCGTCTGGTTGCCGGGCAGCAGCCGGAAGCCCAGCGTCAGGTCGACGTGCCCGTCGCCGGTGATGTCGCGGTAGTACGCCTTGAGCAGCGGACACTTCGGGTTCGCCGGTTTCCTGCCGCAGTAGGCCATCCGGCGGGCCGTCTCGCGGTACGGCGCCTTGGAACCGGAGTAGTCGTCCGGGTGCTGGGACATCTCGGCCCTGACGACGGCCACCGGATCCACCTTGCGGATGTCGTCGCCCTCAGCCGTGATCCCCTTCATGGCCTCGGACTCACCGTTGTCGTAGTTCCAGGCGGGACTGGCCGCGGGGCTCAGGCTCGGCCACAGCTTGGCCGGGCTGGTCGCGGTCGGGGTCGACCCCGCGCCCTGCAGCCCGCCCGCGTCGCCGCAGCCCGCCGCCAGCAGGGCGAGGACGGCTGTGGCGAGCGCTGTGCGTGCGGCGCGAGTGCGGAGCACTGTACTCCTGTGGCTGAGAACGATCGGTGACCCGGTACACCCTATTCGTCCGGCGAAACGATTACCTCGCTACTCGGCCAGCTCCTCCAGCAGCCGGGCCGTGGACAGCCCCGCCCGCAGATAGTCCACGAACAGTTCGTTGTGCAGCGCCCAGGGCGAGCGACGGGACCGTATCAGCCGTATCGCCTCCTCGGTGGAGTGCCCCCGGCGGACCAGGGCGTGCGCAATGACCAGCCCCGAACGGTTGTACCCGTGGTAACAGCGGACGAGGACCTCGCGGCCCTCGTCCAGTGCCTCGCCCGCAGCCTGCGCCAGGCGCATCACGCCCGCGAGCTGTGTGCCGTCCAGCGGCCCGTCGGGTATCGCCCACACATGGTGCTCCACGCCGGGGTCGGGCCCGTGTCCCGGCAGTCTCAGCAGGGTCTGTACGAGATCGAACTCGTCCCGCACGACAGCGAACTCCAGTTGCCCGGTGTGACCCCTGAACTCGTGCCCGCCCATCCACAGTCCGGGCACTATCTCGCTCCATGGACTGTCCGGAGCCGGTACGTCGGGCTGCTTCCTGCGGGTACGCAAACACGCCTCCCCAAGTCCCCCTCCCAACTGCTCTCAAAGGTAGCCGGGTTCTTGCCCGGGGAGCACCCCGCCTGTTCCCATGGTCAAGGGGTGATGAGCATGACCGGACTGCGTGTCGTACCGTCCTGGCGGCACGGCCAGGAGCGGCTCTACGTATGCCTCACGGACGGGCGGAACATCGCCTGGTACGACAGGGAGGCCGCCAGGATCAACCTGCTCAGCGAGGACGAGCGGGAGGGCGTCCTCCAGGCGCTGGGCCCCTTCCTCACCGGCCCGGTGACCGTCGGCCCGCCGCCGGTCCCGACCCCGGCCGAGCTGGCCCGGCTCTCCCTGCACCCGGACGACGACCTGGCGCCCAACCGCCCCGGCGAGGCGCTGCTGGTCGCCCTGGACCGGGAACCCGGCCCGCCGCACCGCCTGCGTCCGGACCCGCGCCGCAGGGCGCTGGCGGCGGAACAGGCGGTCGGCGAGGCCCTGGACCGCCTCGACGGCGCGGGCTGGCACGCCCTGCACTCGGTCCCGCTGCCCGGCGGCGACCGCATCCACCACCTGGCGATCGGCCCGGGCGGCCTGTTCGCCGTGCACACGCTGTACGCCCGTAAGCAGAAGGTGACGGTCGCCGACCCCATGGTCACCCTGGGCCGCCGCGAACCCCACCCCCTGCTGCGCCGCGTCCGCGCCGACGCCGACCGGGCGTCGTACGCGCTGACGGCCGAGGTCCACCCGGTCCTGGCCCTTGCGGAGCCCGCGGAGGTGGCGATCCCGGCCCCGCTCCGCGAGGTCCGCGTCCTGAAGGACACGGACCTCGAGGGCCTGGCCCGCCTCGGCGGCGTCCTCAAACCGGCCGACGTGGAGGCGCTGCACGCGATGGCACGGGACCGGGGGACGTGGACGCGGGTGTGAGCCCTGTTTGACCGATTGCTCGACCGGTTACTTGAGCGGTTCGAAGTAGTGGCCGAGCGCGAAGGCACCGATGTGGGTGCCGACGTGGTCGGCCACGATGTCACTGGTCCGGAAGTGGATGCCGTCCCAGACCCGGGCGTTGATCACGTCCTGGTTGTAGTCGCGCGCACTGGCGTACGTACGCGTGGTGCCCGTGACGGCCGACGAGACACGCAGGTCGATGTCCCCGCCGGTCAGGCCGGACAGGACCGCCATGGCGGCGCCGTCGAAGGTGCAGTGACCGCTCATGTAGTCCGGATAGGCGGGCGTGTCGATGAGCGGCAGCCACGACGGATCCGGCGTGGTGGCCGGGTTGCCGTCGGTGTCGGCCAGCTGGATGGCGGTGATCGGCCGCCACTGGCCGTACGTCAGCTTGGTGTTCCAGGCGGTGATCTGGGCGTCGGCGGTCGCGGTCCAGGTGGCGGCGGACAGCCGGGCGGCCTCGACGATGTCCAGCCCGTGCCGCTGGGTGTAACTGCGCAGTGCGGCCTGGAACTGCACCGGCAGCACATCGCTGAAGAAGCGCGCGGTGTCGGTCTGCGCGTCGGTCCGGGACGATCCGCTCCTCGCGCCCATCGCCTTCACCTCGTTGAAGTCCTTGGTGTAGGTCTTCGAGGTCAGCTTCGGCGGGGGACCGGGCCGGAACTGATCCGGTGAGTCGAGCAGCATCGGCCGCACCTTCGCGAGCCAGGGGTCGACCATGGGCGCGTTGGCGGGCGGGGTGGGCCGCCAGACGCCGGGTGCGGGCGGCTTGTCGAACGTGATCGGGGCACCGCGTCCGTCGTTCTCACGGAGCCGGACGATCCGCGCGGCCGCCCGCTCCCCGAAGGCGACCCCCTCGTCCTCCGCCTTCCCGTCCGGGATCTTGGCGAGGGAGGCGGCGAAGGCGGCGTCGACGCGGGCCTGGGAGCCCGGGAAGTACGTCAGCAGGATGCGGTGGGCGGCGGCAGCGGCGGCCGCTTCGGAGGAGGCGTGGCGCGGCCCGCTCACATGCCACTCGTACTCGGCATACCGCCCCTCGATCCCGACCACCGCGTTGTAGACGGCGGCGCCCGTGAAGCCGTACCAGAGGGCCTGCTCGGCCCCCGGTCGCTTGGCGTCCGTCTGGACGACGGCAACGGCGGTCTCGCTCCAGTCGTTGATCACACCGGCGCCCGGGGCCGGCTTGGCGGCTGGGGCGGAGGTGGCTGACGAGGATGCCCAGGGCACGGCGCCCAGGGTGAGAACCGTCAGTCCGACGACGAGGCCGCGGCGGACGGTGCGGGAACGCGGTGTTGCTAATGATCCAAGTAGATCCTTTGTCGGTTTCTTTGTCACGGGGTGCCCCCCTTGGCTGGTTTTGTTGGAGCCAAGAGTGCACCCACGACCGGGGCGGACTGGGGGATTCCCCAGATTGGCCAGTCCGCTGAACGCGATACGGCGGCTAGCGCAAGGGCTGGAAGTAGTGGTCGAGCGCCCAGTGGCCGATGTGGCGCCCGATCCGGTTCCCCACGACGTCGGCGGTGCGGAAGTGGATCCCGCTCCAGATCCGGGCGTCGATCACGTCACGGTTGTAGTCGGCGGACCGGGTGTACGTACGGGTGGTGCCCGTGACGGCCGAATACAGCCGCAGGTCGATGCGGCCGCCGGTCAGCCCGTCCAGTACGGCCATGACGGCGCCGTCGTTGGCGCAGTGCCCGCCGATGTACTCCGGGTACGGCGGCGTGCGCAGCAGCGGCTCCCAGGAGGGGTCGGCCACGGTGGCGGGGTTGCCGTCGGTGTCGGCGAGCCGGATGGCATGGATCGGCCGCCAGAAGGCGTAGGTGAACTTGGCGTTCCAGGTGGTGATCGTCGCGTCGGCGGCGGCGGTGTTGAGGGCCGCGAAGAACCGGGCGGCCTCGACGATGTCCAGCCCGTGCCGTGTCGTGTAGTCGCGGTAGCCGGCCTGCAGCTGCTGAGGCAGCGGATCGGAGAAGAAGAGCGCGGTCTCGGTGCCGTACGGGGTCCGTGCCGTGCTGTTCTTCCCGCCCACCGCCTTCGTCTCGGCCAGATCCCGGGCATACCTCTTCGAGGTCAGCGTGGGCGGTGGCCCTGGCATGAACTTGTCCGGAGAGTCGAAGGTCATGGGCCGCACCTTGCCGAGCCACGGGTCGACGGCAGGGCTGTAGCTGGGCGGGGCGGGGCGCCAGACGCCGGGGGCGGGAGCCGGGTCGAAGGCCACCTGGGCGTCACGCCCGTCATGCTCGCGGAGCCGGATGATCCGGGCGGCGGCCTTCTCGCCGAAGGCGACGCCTTCGTGCTCGGCGCGCCCGTCGGGGATCTTGGCGAGGGAGGCGGTGTAGGCGGCGTCGATGCGGGCCTGGGAGGCCGGGAAGTAGGTGAGCAGGACCCGGTGGGCGGCGGCCGCGGCGGCTGCTTCGGAGGAGGCACGACGGGGTCCCCGTACATCCCACTTGTACTCGGCGTACCGCCCCTCGATCCCTACGACCGCGTTGTACACGGCGGCATGGACGAAGCCGTACCAGAGGAAGGGCTCGGCGGACGGGCGCTGGGCGTCACCGGCGATGACGTCGACGGCGGTCTTGTTCCAGTCGGTGATGACCGAGGCACTCGGGGCCGGCCTCGGGGTCCGGTTCGCGGTGGCTGCTCCGGATGCCCAGGGGAGGGCGCTGAGGGCGAGGGAGGCGAGGCCGACGAGGACGGTACGACGGGTGCCACGGGTTCGGGAGGGTGGTCGTACTTCCATGCTGCTCCTTGGTGTTGAAGTGCCCCTTTGTTCGTGCCCCCTGAAGGGCGTGCGCGATGCACCCGTTGGAGCGGTTTGCGGTGATATCTGCGGGCCGTGGGCTCAGGGCAGCGGGGCGGCACCGGCGGGGTCGAGCAGCGGGGCGAGCAGATCGCCGTAGTCCTGGAGGCGGGGCGCGATGTCGGGTGCCTGGAAGGTGAGCTGCGCGGGCGCCGCGCACTCCTCGACCTCGCTCCAGGTGACGGGCGCGGAGACGGTGGGCCGAGGCCGGGCACGGAGGGTGTAGGGCGTGGCGGTGGTCTTCCGGGAGGCGTTCTGACTCCAGTCGACGAACACCTTCCCGGGCCGCAGACTCCGGGTCATGCGGTGCAGGACGAGGCGGGGCATGGCCCGCTCGGCTTCCACGGCGAGCTGTTTGGCGTAGTCGCTGACCTGGTCGGAGGGGGTGGGGCGGACGGCGGCGAGAAGGTGCAGCCCCTTGGACCCGGAGGTCTTGGCGAAGGCGTCGATGCCGTCGGCGGCGAGCCGCTCGCGCAGCCAGAGAGCGACTTGACAGCAGTCGGCGATGGTTGCGGGGGTGCCTGGGTCGAGATCGAAGACGATCCGATCGGCGACGCCGGGATCCTCGATGACCCACTGGGGAGTGTGGAACTCGGTGACGAGATTGGCGGCCCACATGAGGCTGGCCAGATCCTGCACGAGCACCATCCGCGCGGGCCCTTCCACCCGTGGCACCTCTGCCGTGCTGACCCAATCGGGCGTACCCGGCGGGACGTTCTTGGTGAAGAACACCTGCCCGTCCGGCCCGTCGGGATACCGCAGAAAGGAAACGGGCCGATCGCGGAGGTGGGGGAGGAGGTGGTCGGCGGTGGTGGCGTAGTAATGCAGCACCTCGCCCTTGGTGAACCCGGTGGCGGGATACAGCACCTTCTCCAGGTTGCTGAGCGCGAGCCGTCTCCCCTCCACCTCTGTCATCGGCGTCATACGATGAGAATCTCACGCAAACTCCAATGGAACGGCGTGAACGGTATAAACCGACCGAAAGGGTGCTGCACGTGCGATCCATATGGAACGGTGCCATCTCGTTCGGCCTGGTCAGCATCCCGATCAAGCTGGTGAACGCCACCGAGAGCCACTCGATCTCCTTCCGCCAGATCCACCTGGAGGACGGCGGCCGCATCCGCTACCGCAAGGTCTGCGAACTGGAGGACAAGGAGGTGAGCGGGGCGGAGATCGGCAAGGGCTACGAGGACGCGGACGGCACGATCATCCCGATCACCGACGAGGACCTGGCCCACCTGCCGCTCCCCACGGCGAAGACGATCGAGATCGTGGCCTTCGTCCCGGCGGACAGCATCGACCCCCTCCAGATGGACGCCTCGTACTACCTGGCTGCAGGAGGCGCCCCGGCCGCCAAGCCGTACGTCCTGCTCCGCGAGGCCCTCAAACGCAGCAACAAGGTGGCGATCGCCAAGTACGCGCTGCGCGGCCGGGAACGGCTGGGCATGCTGCGCGTGGTGGAGGACGCCATAGCCATGCACGGCCTCCTGTGGCCGGACGAGGTCCGTGCCCCCGAGGGCGTGGCCCCCGACACGCAAGTCAACATCAACGACAAGGAACTCGACCTCGCGGACGCCTTGATGGACACCCTGGGCGGCATCGATCTCGACGAACTCCACGACGAGTACCGCGAAGCGCTCGAGGAGGTCGTAGCGGCAAAGGCAGCCGGCGAGACACCACGGGAAGCCCCGGAACCGGCCGGCGGCGGCAAGGTCCTCGACCTCATGGCGGCACTGGAGAAGAGCGTGAAGGCCGCCAAGGAATCGCGCGGCGAGGAGCCGGCAGAGGTCAGGCAGCTGCCGGCCCGGAAGTCGGCTCGGACGGCACCGAAGCAGGCGGCCGGAAAGAAGTCGACGTCCACGACCAAGAAGACGACGGCGAAGAAGACAACGGCGTCGGCATCAGCAAAGAAGTCGACGGCGAAGTCGACGCAGACGGCGAAGAAGACGACGGCGAAAAAAACCACCGCAAAGAAAACGACATCCCGCAAACGCACGGCCTGATACGCGACGGGCCGGCCCACCAACGGCAAGATGACCTGGCGATGGCTGGCCGGCGCTCTGGCTCAGCCTTTCTGCGTGATCCCCTCGCTCACCTGCCCACCGGACGTGTGGGTCCAGCTGGCGAGAATGTCGAGGGCTTGTGCGGAGGGTGAGGCGGGTTCGGGGGTAAGGATGGTGAGGTTCTGGTCAGGGTCGCCCTCGACGGCCAACACGACGTAGTCGAGGGTCAGTTCGCCGACCAGCGGGTGGTGGAGGCGTTTGGTGCCGGTGGCGTGGGCGAGGACGTCATGGTCGGCCCACATCCGGCGGAAGACATCGCTCTGCACGGACAACTCACCTATCAGCTCGGTGAGTTGGGGGTCGTCGGGGTGACGTCCGGCGTACAGGTGCAGCGTGGCCACGCAGTCTCCGGCGGCCGTCTCCCAGTAGTCGGCGTACAGGGCGCGGGCGGTCTCGTCGAGGAAGACGTAGCGGGCGAAGTTGCGTTCACGGTGAGGCCGGGCTTGGAAGTCCGTGAAGAGGGCGTAGCCGAGCCGGTTGGCCGCCAGGACATCCATACGTCGTCCCAGGACGATCGCGGGAGTGCCGAGTGAGTCCAGCGCCCGGTACAGGACCGGTCGCACCCGCTGCGGGCTCAGCGGTTGCCTGCGGCGGACCCGGGTCTCGCTGGGCCGGGCGAGATCGAAGAGGTGCGCGCGTTCGGTGTCGTCCAGTTGCAGGGCGCGGGCCACAGCCTCCAGAACGGCGTGGGAGACGCCCTGGACGCGGCCCCGCTCCAGACGGACGTAGTAGTCGACGCTGACACCGGCGAGCTGAGCGACTTCCTCGCGACGCAGCCCCGGAACCCGGCGAGCGCCCGCGTGCGGGGCGAGGCCGGCCTGTTCAGGGGTGACCCGGGCCCGGCGGGTGCGCAGGAACTCGCGGATCTCGGTGCTGCGGTCCATGAATCCACCGTACGGCCGCTCCCGGGCCGTCGGCTGCCCGGAAAGGGGTACTGCGGGACCCCCGGTGGAAGGGTGCCCTTTACGGCGTCCCAGGCGGGGTCGGCAGGTGTTTGCCTGGATTACGGGCCCACCGCACCACGAACCCCGGCCACAGAACAGGACACCCCCATGGCTCCCCCGACCGCATCGAATCTGACCGGTACCGTCGCTCTCGTCACCGGCGCGAGCAGCGGTATCGGGCGCCGCCACCGCCCGTCGGCTGGCCGAGCACGGCGCCTCGGTAACGCTCGTGGCCCGCCGCAAGGACCGGCTGGACAACCTCGCCACCGAGATCGAGCAGGCGGGCGGCACAGCCCTGGCGGTGGAAGCGGACATCACCGACCGCGCCCGGGCCGAAGCCGCCGTACAGCAGTCCGTCGAGCACTTCGGACGACTGGACACCCTCGTCAACAACGCCGGCCTGATGCTCCTGGGCCCGGTCGTCGGCGCGGACGCCGAGGAGTGGGAGCGGATGATCGCCGTCAACGTGCAGGGCCTGCTCTACACCACCCGCGCCGCCCTCCCGCACCTGCTCAAGGCCGCCGAGGACGGGCCGCGCCGAGTCGCCGACATCATCAACATCAGCTCCATCGCAGGCCGCGTCGCCTGGAACGGCTACGGCGTCTACAACCTCACCAAGTTCGGCGTGAACGGCTTCACCGAGTCCCTGCGCCAAGAGGTCACCCAGCGCCACGTCCGCGTCGGCGTCCTCGAACCGGGCGGTGTGGACACCGAACTCGGCTCGCACAACGACCACAAGCCCGAGGTCCGCGAAGCGATCGGCACCTTCTACGAGCAGACCGAGATTCTCACCCCCGACGACATCGCCGACGGCGTCGTGTACATGGTCACCCGGCCCCGCCACGCCTCCATCGGCGAACTGTGGATCATGCCCACCGACCAAGCCTGAACAGTCTCCCCTCACCCACGGCTCGCCCACCCGCCGCGACGCCACGCAGCATCACCGCACAACACCGGGTGCCCGATCACGGCACCTGAAAGGAAGCACCCATGAACAAGGTCATTCTCGTCACCGGTGCCGGCCGCGGTCTGGGCACGGACATCGTCCGCGCGGCCCTCGCCGCCGGCCACCAGGTCGTCGCCACCGGCCGCCGCCCCGATCAGGTCGAGAAGACCCTCGGCGGACCCCAGGACAACCTGCTGGTCACCAAGCTGGACGTCACCAGCCCGGAGGACGCCGAGGCCGCCGCGCAAGCCGCCGTCGACCGCTTCGGCCGCATCGACGTCCTCATCAACAACGCCGGGAATTTCTTCGCCGGTTACTTCGAGGAGATCACCCCCGCGCAGATGCGCCAGCAGATCGAGACCAACCTCTTCGGACCCATGAACGTCACCCGCGCCGTCCTACCCATCCTGCGCAAGCAGCGCGCCGGCCACATCATCACGCTCTCCTCCTCCGCCGGTCTGATCGGTCAGGAGTTCTGCGTCGCCTACGCCGCCTCCAAGTTCGGCGTCGAGGGGTGGATGGAGTCGCTGCACTACGACGTCGAGCCGTACAACATCCACACCACGGTCGTGGAACCCGGCTTTTTCCGCACCGAGCTGCTCGTGGACGCCTCCACCACCTGGCCCGAGCCGACCATCGACGACTATGCCGAGCGCACCACGGCCACCATCGCGGCCTGGAAGAGCATGAACGGCCGGCAGACCGGCGACCCGGCCAAGCTCGCCCGCGCCCTGCTGACCATCGCCGACCAGGAAAAACCTCTGCAGCGCTTCGTCGCCGGAGCCGACGCCATCGAAGGCGTCGAGGCCAAGGCCAGGGAGCTCCTGGCACAGGCCCAGGCATCCCGCGTACTGGGCAGCGACCTGGCATACGACGACGTCAACGCCTGAGTGCCGGCCAGTGACAGAGCCACGCATCGGGCGGGCCTGGCCCGCCCGATGACCGCTGAAAGCGAAGGTAGCCCCCTCCCGATGCGGGAAGTGGGGTTATTCGGGACCATTTCGGGAGGCATGCACGACGGCCGAACTCGACTCCCGCGGCGCCGAGTTGCTGCGGCTCGGCTCGAACGCGGCCTATCGCCTGGCATCGTTACCGATCATCGTCCGCATCGCGCGTGACCCATCGGTGCCGCCGACATGGAACGGGCCGTGAACGTGACCCGGTGCCTTGAGACGCAGGACTTCCCGGCCATACGTGTGCCGGCGGCGGTCGCCCAACCGCTCGTCGTCGGCGGCCGGTGGTCACCTTCTGGGAGAGCGTTCAGGAGCACGAGGAGTACGAGGAGTACGAGGAGTACGGAACGGTACGCGAACTCGCCGATCTTCTACGCCGCTTGCATTGGCTCGAAGAGCCGGAATCCCTGCGCCTGCCGTTCTTCGACCCGCTGGCCAAGGTGGCGGCGTCCCTAGAGGGGCTGGACGGCATCTCGGGGGAGGACCGGAAGTTCCTGGAGGAGCGAGCGGCGAGCCTCGGCAAGGACTACGACCGGCTGGACTTCGTTCTCCCCTTCGGCATGATCCACGGGGATGCCGGCATCGGGAACATCCTTCGTCATCGGGACGGGCACGCGGTGGTCATCGACCTGGACGGCTTCGCTCTCGCGCCACGCGAGTGGGACCTGGTCCAGACAGCGATGTTCTATGAAAGGTACGGCTGGCACACAAGGGCGGAATACTCGGAGTTCGTGCACCGGTACGGCTTCGACCTGATGAACTGGCCTGGGTACGAGACCCTTGCGGACCTGCGTGAAACTGATGATGGTTGCCTGGCTCGGTCACCAGGTCGCGACGAACGACAGGGCTGCCGCCGAATTCGCCCGGCGGGTGCGGTCACTTCGCACCGGGGAGGGCCGAGACGAATGGGGCCCGTTCTAGTGACTAGCTACATTGTTAGCGACACCTACAAGCGGCGCCGTCGCGCTCTGAACACCGCCCTCGAACACGCTGTGGTCGCCGGGGAGCTCCCGGAGAACCCGTTTCAGCGCACCCGCCGGAAGCACGTCGGCTCAAACGACGTGGTGGACCGCCGCGTCCTGGTGAACGCCGTACAGGCGCGGCAGTTGCTCACCGCCGTTTCCTACGTGGGGTCGTGGGATCGCTGCCGTGGGCGGCGCTTGGTGGCCTTCTACGCGGTGCTTTACTACGCGGGGCTTCGGCCCGCTGAGGCGGTCGGGCTACGACTGTCGGACTGCCACCTGCCCGACTCGGGTTGGGGCGCGCTGACGCTGCGGGAGACACGCCCCGTCTCCGGCAAGCAGTGGACTGACTCCGGGGAACGACACGACCGCCGGGGCTTGAAGGCGCGGGAGGCATCCACCGACCGGCCTGTGCCGATCCCGCCCGTCCTGGTCTCCATCCTCCAAGCACACCTGAAGGAGTTCGGGACGGCCAGGGAAGGGCGCGTGTTCGGGAACGAACGTGGGGGAGTGGTCGGCTCATCCACCTACTGGCGGGTGTGGGAGGAAGCGCGGGAGTACGGGCTACCGCCCGAGCGGGTCGCTTCGCCGCTCGCCGGGCGTCCTTACGACCTGAGGCACGCGTGCATCACGCGTTGGCTGAACGCCGGAGTGCCGATCGCTGAGGTGGCTCGCCGGGTCGGCAACTCTCCCGAGGTCATCCATCGGCGATACCACGGCTGCATCGACGGACACGAAGAGGCGGCCAACGCAAAGATCACGAAGGCACTGGAGGAGGAAGGGGATTCGGCGTGAGCCATTGGGTGCGGTGGGGCCAGATTTAGCATCCCCGACCACCGCGCGATGGCTATTTTGGCCTCATGACATCGGGGGATTCTCCAGACGGGGCCGCTGATGGCCGTTCGGACGGTCGCGGCCCAGACGATGCCGGAGGCAGCGCACGGCGCGGACCTGGCGATGAGACGCCGGATGGGGACGCAGATAGCGCCGCAAGTGGCACCAACGGGAACCCAGATGGCGGCACAGACGATACAGGCGACGGGGCCCCTGACGGCGATGCTTCGGTTCCTGGTAGGGCGGATGGTGGTGCTCCCGAGCGGAAAGCGGCTTGGCTTTCCTCCTGGGGCACCATGATCTCCGCGCTTGCCGCAGCGGTGGGTCTGATATTCAGCGGGATTGTCACCGTGCTAGGGGCCCAGGCTGCACAGGATCAACGGCAGCAGCAGGCGGCGGATTCAGCTCGCGAACGGCGCCAACAGGCCGCGCAGATTTCCTACTGGTGGGAGTACAGCAGTAAGGGCGAAGCTGATTTGATCATCAATAACCGCTCCCTGGATCCGGTCTACTCCCTCACCGTCTATCTCCGCTATCAATCCTCCTGGATCAAGGTTCCAGGGGAAGGCAACGCTCCACACCAGCCACGGAAGGGCAGCACGGTTGGCTACGAGTTCGACGTGGTTCCACCGTGTACACGTCTTGACCTGACGGAAGTCGTTATGGCCAAGACTTGGCAACAGTCGCTCGACTACGTGCCTGACAGCGTCCGCTTGGTGGAAATCCCCGCCATGACGTTCCAAGACGCTTCTGGGGCCAACTGGAAGCGCCGCGAAACGGGCTTGGATGCACTTCGCGACGCGGCTCCAGGTCGTTCGGGAGTTGACTTTGATGTCGTCACGGGGGGCGGCCTTGACGGGTATCGACTGAGCGGTGGTTCGACGCGGCCAGCAGAACACTGTGATCAGGCTTCGTAGCCGAGGCGTGTCGGAGGTGTGTCGCGAACACTGAGAGACAACGAGAAAGAGCGGGAGTCAGTGAGACTGACTCCCGCTCCCTCATGTCGGCATCCGCCTAGGTCAGAGCTTGGTTCATGCTGGCTGACTGGCGAGTGCCCCCGGCAGGATTCGAACCTGCGCACACGGCTCCGGAGGCCCCTTCCCTCCGCTGGAAACTTGCTGGTCGGAGGCCCATAGACGTCGTATGGAATGGATGCCGTCCACGCATAGTCCACGGACTGGCGGCACCATCACTGCCTCGTTTTCATTGAACGGCTGCATATGCCATGTCTTGCATGGCGGCAACCCACTCGGTGAATCTGGTATTTCCTTGAGGGTTTCTCTGGCAAATCCAAGCCTCCAACGAACCGCTTCCTTGGAAGACCAGAAGTCGTTGTACTTGGCGTGCTGTGTCTGGGTTGACGTGTCCAAAGAAATTTCGAGCTAGCCTAAGGTCGTCTGCCGGAGAGGTGGCAGACGACAGTGCCGCCAGTACGGTTCCAGAATTCTGCGGCTGTACGTGATTGAGGATTCGCCGGACATGTTGAATGCGACCCCATGACGGAGACCACGGGGCATTAACGTTTCTATTGAACGTGCGTTTTACCTCGTCTTCGAAGTCTTTAGGGCAGGTTACAGCTGTCGCTCGTATAAGCCGGATTCCAGATGCGGTGTATGGCTTGGCGTAGGAACTCGACAGGAGGAGGCGATGGGTGAACTCCTCCCATCCGGCATACAAATTGATCGTTGAAATCCGCTGAACAGCCATAGCGTGCAGTGGGTCTATTTGCGTCGTTAGCGTCGATTCAACGGCTACGTCTAAGGCGGATGCCCTCTTGGTGAATCTTTGTGCGATTCGGAGCAAGTCCTTCATTAGGTGGGCTACCCTTTGGAAACGGCGCGAAAGTACTCGCCGAACCGAACTCGTCGAGTCGCAATGCGCTGGGTCGACCCCCGGCTCGCAAGTACGAAATCGGCGTGTTCACCCTTTGGTTCGTTCGCTTCCAAGGCGGCTGCTAGCCTTGCGAGTGAATCCCTCACCTCCGCCGTTCGTTTAACTCCTTGTTTTTTGGCTGGGATTTCCAAGAGGTCACCTTGCGGGATGCCCTTCAGTGCATGACAAAAAGCTGCGAACAACATCAGGAACTGAGGGGACCTCTTGAGGGAGGTCTCCCGGATGATCGGCGAGAAGTTCGAAACCATGAAGTTCAGGGTTGAGTCAAGAGTGGCTCGTACTTGTTCTTCTTGCTCAAATCCCTCATCCATCTCTGCGTACAGTCGGTCAATTGCGGCGGATCCGCCGTCGGTCACGCCTTTCATGATCACCGAGAACATCTCCGCCATAAGGTTGTCGTCTCCCATACGCAACCTGTCCCGACCTGTCACGATCTCTAGATCTTCCCAAAGAATCCTCCAGTCGCGTGCGGCATCGTGCACGGCCCATTTGAACGCGCTCTGGAACCTGGCGTGACGCTTCTCTGCGGGGTTCAACGAAACCGTATAGCTATTGAGCCGTGCGAAGACTTCCAGCACGTCGCTATCGCTAGCGTTCTGGAGCGTATCAACAGCGATCGGGTAGTCGAGGAAATCGCGCTGTACGTCTTCAGGGAGAGTTGAATACTTGAGTCCAGCGAATTCTTTACTTCGTCGGGTGAGTGTGATTTCGTCGTTAGCGAACTGAATGATAGCGCGAAGCCGCTGTTGACCATCGACTACTTCCCGACGGCTCTTTCGGGTTCGAGGGTCTACGATGGTGCGGATATAGACCTTTGGAATGGGCATGCTTCGCAAGATGGAGTCGATCAGGTAGATCTTGGCCTCGGGGCGCCACACTTCCCTGCGCTGAAATGTAGGGTTGAGGATGAGAGCTCCCGAGTCATGCCAGTCCAAGAAGTCGTGAATGCGAAACTGTTCGAGAATACTGTCCGTAGCCATCTGATCCCTCTCTCTTAGTTCATAACTTACAGTTACGTGGCAAGTGCTGCAGCCAGTTGAGGAAAACTCACTGGCTCTGAGCATCCATTCGTGCCCCTGGCGCGTGCCGCTTGTGATTGACCGGCGGCTCTTGGCACTAGCCAACGCGCCCGCTCGGAAGCTTGAGGGGATGTACAGCCCGTCTCATGAATGTGCCGCGGGAGGCTGCGCGTGGTGCGTCAGATGGTAAGCGAGGTATTCGCGGCCGATCTGGTGGGTGGGGACCTCGCGAAGTCGCTCTCGATGGGAACCACCGGCAAGGCTGGTGATGGTCAAGTCGGCGGCGATGGTCAGCATGCCGAGATCGAAGAGCACGTGGTGATTGGGACACAGACACAAGACGTTGGCGGCGATGTCGGGGCCGGCGTGGGGGCGACCGAGGGGCTGGATGTGAGCGGCTTCAGCGTAGGCCCCGGTTGGAGTGGTCAATCGAATGTCGCAGACCTGGCAGGTGTAGTCGTGAGCGTGCTTGACGAAGTCTGCGACCGCGGTGCTGCGCACGATGCGTTGGGTGGTTACTTTGGTGCGTCCAGGGGTCTGTTGACCTTCCGGCTGGCGGGAGGCTGGGATGGCCAGCGGCGGTGTGGGTTCTGTCAGGGGAAGTTGTGTCAGCCGGTAGCGCCAGACCAAGTAGCCGGCGCGTCCGCGTTCGGACCAGTAGTCCTCGACGCGGAACAGTCCGTCGTACCGCAACCCGGATGTCGGCGAGTATTTAGGCTCTCCGCCCGCCCCACGCACCACGCGCACCGGCGCGCCCGTGGTCAGGCTGGTGACCAAGGCGGCATTTCCTCGGGTGAGTTCCTGGTCGCGTACCTGTCTGCCAGTATCGGGGTCGCGGCCGCCTTGGCCGGTGTAGACGATCACGTCGCCGTAGTCTTCGTCGTCCTCGTAGCCGCCTGAGACCACGATGGATTCTGCGCCCTGCTGCGCGGTGCCGCAGATGCCTGCCTGCAGAGGACGGTGAACGCGGGTGGCTGCCAACGCTCGCCGATCTGTAAAGGCCTGGCCTACGTCGCTTCCTGGCAAGGTTCCGAACCCGTCGAAGGCTCGATCGGTCAGTTGGCAGTCCTGCAGCATTTCGGAGGGATCATCGTCCTCGAAAAAGCGGAGCAAGAGCGCGTCAACCACTCGCTGTCGTGCAACCGGGTCCGTAGCCATGAGGTGGTAAACCTCGTCGCGTAGGCCACCGCGCGGGTTCTGTGTGGTGAGCCAAGGCCGTAGTCGTGAACTACGTGCCTGCGCCACTTCGCCAGTCACACCGTCAAGCTCCCATAGTTCGGATCGGCTTAGGGCCACGAACGGGTACTCAGGCGAAGGATCCGAGCCTGGGCGTCCGTACTTGCGCAGCAGGCGGCGCAACTCGGTACGCGCGTCTGCCCATGGCACCAAGCGTGGTTGTCCGACTGCGGCACGCCCGAGCCCCCACAACAACGTGATCGGTTGATGCCGTGCTGGGAGCCCTGTGGATTGAGCCACTCGCAGCGCCTCGACAGCTGCACAGAGCTCCTCCACGTTGGCAGATTGCAGCACAACGCCCCCTCCTAGCCTTGATCGAACTATGCCGTACCTGACTCTAAATGGCGCCAGTGACATAACGACTTGCAGCTCGGGGCGGCGGTCCACAGGTGCGTACGGCGGTCTGCGGCTGTGCGCGGCGTTGCCACGCAGGTAATTCGGCCAATTCCTTGCACGGAACAAGCATAGTGCACCATGCCAGGAGATACAGATGTATCAACTCGACTTGCTAGCCGATTCCTTGGGCAAGATATCGATGCGTGACACTTCGATTGTTCGCCCACATACCTGACTCACGAGCCGTGCTTGTTCCTCGAGACTCCGCCAGCGTTTTTGCATTGGTGCAGTGTCTGAGTCGCGGACAGTCAGGAAAATTGCATGGTCTATCTCCTGGCTTGCCATGTAGATCGGGGTTTGTGTCTTTAGGCCGTTCCAAAAGTCCCCGTGGCTCAGCTTCTTCATCTCTAGAAGAATGCGGAGATTTCCTGCCGAAGTAAATGTGAAGTCTACTGGACCGCGGCCTGTCTCAACCTCACGGTCGAGAATTACCCCTGCTCTCTTGCAATAGTCGTCTAGCACACCCAGGAACAGGAGTTGCATGTTGGGTTCTGGAATGGCGCGCTTTTCTGGCAGATCACGCCAAAATACCCGCCATCCGCCTTTGTTCTCCACCCAATGTCGGAAGGTCGCGATCGCGGTGTGCGCAAAATCGAGGAGGTCTCGGGGGGTCTTGATTTCTGTTTCGTAAGCTAGTGGCGCTTCATCGGCGGCATTCTTGGCCACCTTTTGCCACTTAACGTACAGTTTGGGGTCCACGTCAGTGTCGTACGGTCGGGACCCTTCCTGCTCCATCATTCGGATCCACTCACGGACGAACTCCGGACGCCGGCGGGCGATGGCCACGATGTCGGGCTTTCGCATCCTGCCAGAAATCTGCAAATTCAGGTCGTCTCTGAGTGACGTGTCAAGAAAGTCGCCCCAGTTATTTGAGGACAAAGTCGGCAGTTCGCGCAGGAATCTCTTCGGGACAAGGAGAATGGGCTTGCCCGTGTCGGGATCCATGGGTACCAGTTGCTCAGCAGGCATCCATCTTTGCCGCATTTCGTCGAACCGGCTATGGCGGATTTCGGTTTCTTGCATGGGTATGCCCAAGCTATGACATACACTCTGAGTGTACTTAATCAGCTTAGGTTTGAGGAGGTTGCAGGTGATGTCGGATATTCTGTCCCTGTTGATTCCCTCAACTAGAATGCCCAATTCTTCGAAATGCTCAATGTCTTGCATCCCGCGCTGGATGGCTTCACGCATAGCCTCTACTACGCGTGCAGCAAGTTCAGGTCCAGACCCGGACCCGTTGGCGCTTTTTCCCGCGAAACCGAGTCGGAATTCCTTTGGCTCGGGGAATTCCATCAGGGTGAGAGTTCGCTTGTAGTACTGATGTTGCTTGCGTAAGCCGCTTTTAGCGAGCGTGTTGAACGCGTGCTGGAAGTAGTCCATGATTTCGTCGTGGGACTGCTTCCAATGTTCATCGGCGTCGCTGAAGATAAGAAACGGATCAACAAAAAGTAGGGTGTCTCGTTCGAGAATTGGATCGAACCAGTCATATTCGGTCAGATATTCGATTCCGAATCGCTCGCTGAAGTACATCCTGCCCCCACAGATGAGATCCGATTGATCATTTAAAGCATGGTCTTAGGTGCGTGACAAGGGGGCGCACGGTAGGGGCACTGGGTCATGAAGGTGCAGACCGCAGCGAAGGTCGGTGGAGTCCTAATGGTCGAGTCAAGCAACTATGGCTACCGCATGCGTGAGAAGAGGCCCGCTCTCAAGCCGGGAACAAGTCTCTGTCCTGCGTGGACCTGAGGGGATCTGAGCCCATGCCCCCTAGATACGAACCGCGGGCACGAGGGTTGCTGAGGTCTGCCGGGCAGATCAGGAGGGCTGTATGGACCGCCGACGGTGGAAGCGTGTTGGCGAGGTTGCTGTACTTCGCTGATCTATTGGCCTCCGGGAGGCGGGCCGGCTGTCATCCCACACATTCGCCCCGTCACCTGTCACTCCTTCCGGCGGAGGGGCTCCACCCGCAGCTGCACGCTTAGACCACGGACCCGTGCTGTAGAAGTACGAGACGACGGTTAGATCGTCCTCGTCTACCGCCCACAGTGAGACGCAGTGCAGGATGTCGCCGACAGTCTGGTGCGGTAGCGCTGCGATCCAGATCGAGGGCGTGCACTATGACGAAGGCGGTGTGCTGGGCGAGTTCGCGTCGTTTCAGCACTTCGAAGCGGGGAGAGGCTTTGAGTGAGCCGGACGACCTGGTGCTTCTGTTTGCAGCTGATTGCCACATGTGGTGGGCAGGTGACGTTGCTCTTGGCGAAGAGCAGATTGAGTCACCAGAGGACTTTGCCTACGGCTACGACGGTCGAGGGCGCCCGCTGCGGCTGGCCTGGGTGGAGGGGGTGCCACGGTTGGAGCTTGCTTCCGCAGCTTCGCAGGAAGCTGCACTACGCCAGCACGTGCGCGCCTACTATCTGCGGTACTCGAGACTCGGTTTGGAGCCACCATCCGAAGATGATCTCGCAACTTTCGTTGCCGCTGTGGCAGATGACCGAATCGATGAGTAGACCAGGGGGCAGCAGCCAAGCGCTTAGAAGGCGCTTAGCGGCTTGATCCTCAACCTACTGTTGACCTGGGGTTCCTTTCCCATTTGAGCCCTCATCTGGGCGGACGTCGACACGGATTCGACAGAGGCCCGCTCGTAGGTGCACATCCCGGTGGCGCGCCGGGTGTATCAATCAAGGACGCCGCGCAATCTTCGATCGTGGTACCACGACCAGAACCGGCGCCACGGCGATTGCCTGGGCGGGTCGACATCGGGGGCGGCGTCCAACCAGTCTCGTGCTGACTGCATCACGTGATCTATCACCTCGATCAGCTCGCCAGACCGATGCCGAAGCCTTTCATCCAATTCGCCCGCTGACGGTTCATCGCTGAGTGCAGCACCCCACCACTCATCCAAGTACCGCACCAGGCCACTCATCTGCTCGACGAGGCTGTCGGCGCTCATCCTTTCGAGAGATGACACAGAGAGGCGCAGCAGGGACTGCTGGAACCACAGCCGCTTCATCGCCTCGGCAACTGCGATACGGGCCTCAGCAGGGCTATCGCCGAAAGACTGCCCAGGGTGCTGCAAGTGCACAGCCTGGACGCCGCGCGCATGAGCAACTGCAGTCCGAACCTCTTCAACAGCTCCGAAGAACGAAGCGTACGCGTCACGTCTCATCTGCCAACGGGCATCGAACCGTTGCCCGCGCACCTGCATCCGGTCGGCTTCCAACGCTGCCCGCGCTTGCGCTCTGGCCCCTACCCATGCGACCGCACCTCCTAGAGCCGTCGCGCCGGCACCCAGCAAGGCACCTTGGATTTGAGGATCCACTGCTGCTCTCAGTCGTAGTGATGGTCGAACCACGATGCGCCGTTGGGCTGTTAGGCCGGGGCGTGTCCGTCTGTAGCCGCTTTGTCATGTCGGGCGGCGCACCTCGCCCGGAGGGAAAACACCCCATCTTGCCTGACCGCTACCCTCCGGGGAAAACGGGTAAGGTCGGCGGGCCCTGACTTGGGGGTTTCACTGCCGGCGGCTGTGACTCGACTGTCGCTGTCGGCCGTCGTTGGGTGGCCTCGGGGAGCCTCGGGCGGTGCAGGGTCCGGTGTGCTGGGTGCCCTGACCGCGTGACTTGATCTGCTACCCAACATCATGATGATCCCGTGTCCGCTGAAATGACGTTCAACTTGATCAGCGTTGGGTTTTCGGCTCTAGGGCTGTTCAATGCTGCCGACGGCTTTCGCCGAACGTTCAAGAGTGTCACTGCCCCTGGCGATCCATTCTTCAGGCGTGTGCTCGCGACTGAGGTTGCGTTGGTTACTCGCTGGCGTTCTTGTCTTACCCGTGCCGTTCGCCGCGCGTTTCGACGGCCCGCTCCAACCATCACGGCCACCCTCGGCACGGCTCTGTCCGTGGAGACAGCGATGAATCTCCGTGGGTTCGTTCAGTTCGGGCCCTTGCCAGACGTAACGCAGGAGCCAGCAGCCTTCACGGCAGAGGTTGAGCGTCGGCTGAACCGCGCCTTCCAGTTGGCTCAGGACGTGCAACATGAGCTGAGGCAGGAGGAGCAGGTCCGAGATAAGAGAGATCAACAAGTTGCTGCGGACCTTGGAGCGCAGATCTCGGCGCTCGATGAACAGGCGAAGCGTGATGCCCTCGAAGGCCTACGCGAACAGGTGCTCGGTTGGTTCCTCGTTGCTGTCGGGCTCATAGCCCAGGTTGCGGCCCTCCTCGCCTCGTGAACCCAGATCTTGGCATCGCGGTTGGCGGAGTCTCAATGTCAAGTGCCGTCGCGGGCGATCAGTAGCCGGTCTACTGAACACAGGCCTCGCCGACCAGTGAGGCTGAGGAAGCCCACGGCTCTGACCAGTTCAGATGCCGTGGGCTTCTGTCGTTGTCGGTCGGCGTCGGGTGACCTCGCACGGCCCAGATGTCGACGGTCAAACAATTCCCCACGATCTGCATGATCGGCGTCAGCCAATTCCCCACCACTGTGGTCACGACTCCCCATGGGGACGCTGACCGT
>NZ_JBIAWI010000003.1:0-719029 GCF_042895385.1 Streptomyces sp. NPDC001401 | reverse complement strand
GTTGAGACGTCAGACATCTCGATCAACAGCTCGGGGGCCTCGCTCGTTGCGCTCCTGAGCCGTCACCTGATCAGAGGCCAACTCGAAGAAGCTCACTGAATCACGCAACACGCCCAAGCCCAGCACACCCAAGCCGAGGAAACAGAACAAGACCGACGCGGCGGACGGCAGGCCGAGCCCCGTGGAATTACTGCGTGAGGCCCGCGCCCAGCTCGCCGAACTCACCGGCATGACCGCCGAGTCCGTGACGTCCTTCGAACAGACCGAGGGTGGCTGGACATTGGAGATCGAGGTCCTGGAACTGGAACGGGTCCCCGACACGATGAGCCTGCTCGCGAGCTACCGGGTGGACCTCGACGCGCAGGGCGAACTCAGCGGCTACCGGCGCGTGCGCCGCTACGAACGCGGCAGGGCCGACCCGCATTCCGGCGGCCGCTAGGCCGCCCTACGACCACACTCACGGACAAGGAGAGGCGGTCCGCATGACCGTTGTCCCGGCACAGCAGGGCGGAGGCGGCAGCAGCGGCCTGTACGACATCCTGGAACTCATCCTCGACAGAGGGCTCGTGATCGACGCCTTCGTACGTGTCTCCGTCATCGGCATCGAGATCCTGAGGATCGACGTACGCATCGTCGTGGCCAGCGTCGACACCTATCTGCGCTTCGCCGAGGCGTGCAACCGGCTCGACCTGGAGGGACGGCGTCAGACCCTGGTGCTCCCCGACCACGTCGGCGACATCACGGAGTCCGGCGCGCGCGACGCGACCAGGGGCGAGCTGTTCGACGCCCCCGGAACCATCTCCGACGCCGACCGATGGACCCGTGACGACGGCCGGGCCGAACGCCGGCCGCGCACCCGCAGGTCCACGGACCCGCGGAAGAAGGAGGAGTTGGAGTGAGTACGTACGTCTACGGCATCGCCGCCGGCTCGCATCCCGCGCTCCCCAAGGGCATGGGCGGCGTCGGCGACCCGCCCAGCCCGGTGCGCATCCTCGAGGAGGGCGAGCTGGCGGCGGTCGTGAGTGACGCCCCCGAGGGGGTGCGGCCCAAGCGCAGGGATCTGCTCGCCCACCAGAGCGTGCTCGCCGAAGCGGGCGCGGCCGGGCCCGTGCTGCCCATGCGGTTCGGCAGCGTCGCCCCGGACGACGACACCATCATCGGCGTGCTCGCCGAACGCGCCGACCACTACAAGGAGCGCCTGAGGGCGCTGGACGGCAAGGTCGAGTACAACGTCAAGGCCACGCACCAGGAAGAGGCGGTCCTGCACCGCGTACTGTCCGAGAACCCGCAGATCCGCGCCATGACCGAGGCCAACCGGCAGGCGGGCGGCGGCAGTTACGAGCAGCGCCTGCAGCTCGGCGAGATGGTCGTGGCCGCAGTCAAGGCGCGGGAGGCCGAGGACGCGGCCGAGGTGCAACGCGCCCTGGAGCCGGTCGCCGCAGCCGTGAGCGTGGGCCCCGAGTCCACCGGCCGGCTGGTCAACGTGTCCTTCCTGGTGGACCGCGAGTCGGCCGAGCTGCTTCTTACCACGGTGGAACAGGTCCGCCGGGGCCATCCGCACATCGAGCTGCACGTCCACGGCCCGCTGCCGCCGTACAGCTTCGTCGAGCCCGGCCCCGCCGAGCCCGCGGTCAGCACCGTCGGCCCGGGCGCCGCAAGGGAGTGAGGCCGTGGGACTGCTCAAGGAAATTGCCCTGCTGCCCTTCGCCCCGGTGCGTGGGAGTGCGTGGGTGATCGGACAGGTAGTGCACGAGGCGGAGCGGATCTACTGCGACCCGGCCGTCGTCAGGGCCGAACTCGCCCGGCTCGAAGAGCAGTTGGAGGCCGGTGAGATCGACGAGGAGGAGTTCGACCGGCAGGAGGACGAGCTCCTGTACCGGCTGGAGACCGGCCTGCGCGGTGGCGTGGCCACAGGCAACGGGACGGCACGATGAACCGAGTGGGACCCGGCCTCGCGGCAGGCGCCGGATACGTCCTCGGAGGTACGAAGAAGATGAAACCGGCGTTCGCGGACCCTCTCGCCGACCGCCTCCACGGACGCACCGACCGGGCCCGGCTCACGAGCGTGGCGGGCCGGGCGCCGGACCTCGGGTCCGAGGAGGACGGGGAGCCCGAAGAGGAGGAGAGTGGAGAACACGAGTACGAGTACGCCCATGGTGGGAGCCGTCGATGACCATGGCCGGCCGGCTGCCCGAGCCCTACGGGTCCAACGGCAGCGCCAACCTCGCCGACATCCTCGAGCGCGTGCTCGACAAGGGCGTCGTCATCGCCGGCGACATCCGGATCAACCTGCTCGACATCGAACTCCTCACCGTCAAACTCCGGCTCGTCGTCGCCTCCGTCGACAAGGCCAAGGAGATGGGCATCGACTGGTGGGAGACCGACCCGGCGCTGTCCTCCGGCGCCCGCCGCAATGAACTCGAGCGGGAGAACGCCGAGTTGCGTGAGCGGCTGGCCCAACTGGAGCCCGGCCGCGCCCAGGAGGAGGGCTCATGACCGGGCTACGTTACGTCTACGCCGTCTGCCGTCCCTTCGGCGCGGCCCTGCAGGCCCAGTTGACGGGTGTGGCGGGCGACCCGCCCAGAGTGCTGACCCACCACGGCCTCGTCGCCGTGGTCAGCCATGTGCCGGAGCGGGACTTCGCCGAAGCCCCGCTCCGCGCCCATCTCGAGGACCTGGACTGGCTCACCGAGACCGCCCGCCTCCACCAGGGCGTGATCGACGCCCTCACCGCCGTGACCACGCCCCTGCCCCTGCGACTCGGCACGGTCTTCAGGGACGACAGCGGCGTACGGGTCATGATCGAGGCGCGCGAGGACGGTTTCCGCCGCACTCTCGACCGGCTCGACGGGCGGGTGGAATGGGGCGTCAAGGTGTACACCGAAACCGAGCCGTCCGAAACGGACCGGCCGGCGGAGAAAGCCGCGTCGGGCCGGGAATATCTCCGCCGGCAGCGGATGCGTGCGAGGGCGCACGAGGACTTGTGGGAGAAAGCCGAGACGTTCGCCGGCCGACTGCACGCAACGCTGTCCTCGTACGCCGAGAATTCCCGGCTGCACGCCCCGCAGAATTCCGTGCTTTCCGGAGCGTCGGGGCGGAATGTGCTCAACGCCGCCTATCTGGTGCCGCGCGGCGACTCCGAGGAATTCGTGGAACTCGTGGACCGGGCGAAGGACGACGTACCGGGAATGCGTGTCGAACTCACCGGCCCCTGGGCGGCGTATTCCTTTGTGGAGGAGGGGCCGTGACCGTCGTCGAACGCCGTGAGGTCGCCCTCGTGGACCTGCTGGACCGGCTGCTGGCCGGCGGAGTCGTCGTCACGGGGGACATCACGCTGCGCATCGCGGACGTCGACCTCGTCCGCATCGACCTGAACGCACTGATCAGCTCCGTGAACGAACAAGTGCCGACGCCCTGGGGGGAGCTGCCGTGACCGCACGCCGCAACCGGCTGCACCTGGAACCCGACACCGTCGAACGCGACCTCGTCAAACTCGTCCTGACTGTCGTCGAGCTGCTGCGTCAGCTCATGGAGCGCCAGGCGCTGCGCCGCTTCGACACGGGGGACCTCACCGAGGACCAGGAGGAGCGGATCGGGCTCACGCTCATGCTGCTCGACGACCGCATGACCGAACTGCGCGAGCGCTACGGGCTGCGGCCCGAGGACCTCAATCTGGACCTCGGGCCGCTCGGGCCGCTGCTTCCCCGGGACTGACTACCAGCGGTACCAACGACCCCTGCCTCCGGCCGCTGTTGTGCCGCGCACCAGGAATCCCAGCAGCCACAGCACGACAACCGCCAGCGCAATCCACCACAGCATCTTCAGCGCGAATCCCGCGCCGAAAAGAATCAGCGCCAGAAGCAATACGAGCAGAACGGCAACCATAATTCGAACCTCCTGTTCTCCGGGTATCCCGGAAAAGGAGGTTCAGGCACCCTTTCGGCACAGAATCTCTCCGTGCAGCACACTGAACCAGCCGTCCTCCTGCGCGCCCCACTCCCGCCAGGCCTCCGACACGGCCCGCAGCTGCTCGGTCGTCGCGTGTCCGCCCGCCGTGGCCCGCTCCGCGTACGCCGACGCCAGGGTCCGGTCGGCCCACAGGCCGCTCCACCACGCCCGCTCCTGCGGCGTCGAGAAGGTCCAGGTGCCGGAGGTGGCAGTGATGTCGGTCAGCCCCGCCCGCAGCGCCCAGGACTTCAGCCGCCGCCCGGCGTCCGGCTCGCCGCCGTTGGCGCGGGCCACCCGCCGGTACAGGTCCAACCAGTCGTCCATCCCCTGGGACGCGGGATACCAGGTCATGGCCGCGTAGTCCGAGTCGCGGACGGCGATGTACCCGCCCGGCTTGGTCACCCGCACCATCTCGCGCAGCGCCTGCACCGGATCGCCGACGTGCTGCAGCACCTGGTGCGCGTGGACCACGCAGAACGTGTCGTCCGGGTGGTCGAGGGCGTGCACGTCCGCGACCGCGAAGTCGACGTTCGTCAGGCCCCGTTCGGCGGCCGTGGCCCGGGCCTGGTCCAGGATCCCCGGCGCATGGTCGACGCCGGTGACCTGCCCGTCGGGGACCAGCGCCGCCAGGTCGGCGGTGATGGTGCCCGGGCCGCAGCCGATGTCCAGGATCTTCATGTGGGGCTTGAGGGAGCCGAGCAGATAGGCCGCGGAGTTGGCGGCGGTCCGCCAGGTGTGGGAGCGCAGCACCGACTCGTGGTGCCCGTGCGTGTAGACGGCGGTCTCCTGCGGCTTCGACATGGCTGAACTCCCCTGTTCGACGTCTTGTCGGTGCGCATCACCGTACGCCCGCATGTCGAATGATGAGACCCACGTTTTGCAATATGGACTGACTGAGTGTCAGTTAGTGGTCAGGGGGCGGTACACCGTGAGCGCCTCGGGGAGCTTCTCCAGCGTCACTTCGCCCTCCGCCTCGGTGACTTCGCCGTCATGGGCGAGGAGCGTGCCGGGGGCGACGCCCGACAGGTGCAGGCGGTCCACCTGGACCGCCGCGTGGGCGGGGGAACGGGTCAGCGGGCCCGCCAGCGCGGCCGCGAGCAGCCGCAGCGCGGGACGGCGGCCGCCGTGCACCACCCGTACGTCGAGCTGCCCGTCCGCGAGGTCGAGCCGGCGGCCGGGCGCGAGGCCCATCCGGTGGTAGGTGCCGTTGCCGACGAACAGCAGCCACAGCGGGCGTGCCTGGCCGCGGAACTCCGCCTCCAGCGGATGCCGGCCCGTGCGCAGGACGCGCAGGGCCGCGAGTACCCCGGCCGGCCAGCCGCCGATCCGGCGCGACCAACGGTCCCGCTCGCGCACCAGCTCCGGGTAGACGCCCAGGCTGCAGGTGTTGAGGAAGACGCCCTGCTGCGCGCCGCAGCTGAACCGGCCGACGTCCACGCGCACCGCCTCGCCCTGCTGGACGGCCCGGCTCAGATCGCGGACGTCCTCCACCCCCAGGTCGTAGGCGAAGTGGTTCAGGGTGCCGCCGGGCAGCACCGCGAGCGGCAGGTCGTGGCGCAGGGCGACCTCGGCGGCCGTGTTGACCGTGCCGTCGCCGCCGCACACGCCGAGTACCCGGGCACGGGTCGCGGCCTTCTCCAGCTCGGCGCGGATGTCGTCCGGCCGGCATTCGACGACCTCGGCGCCGGGCAGGCCGGCCCGCAGGGCGCGCACGCGGTCGGCGGTGCCCGATGCGCCGTTGGCCACCACGACCAGGCCCTCGCCGGCCGGCAGCGCCGGGACCTCGGCGCGGGGCCGGGCCGGCGGTACGAGCTGGGCGCGGGTCGGCACCAGGCCCCGTACGGCGAAGGCGGCGCCCGCGCCCAGCGCCGCACCCGCGAGCACGTCGCTCGGGAAGTGCACCCCGGTGTACACGCGGGAGAGCGCGACGGACCAGGCGACCGGAGCCACCGCCGCACCCCAGGCCGGCGACTCCAGTGCGACGCCGGTCGCGAAGGCGGCCGCCGACGCGGAGTGCCCGGACGGGAACGAGGTGGTGATCGGCTGCCGCTTCAGCTGCCGCACCAGCGGTACGGGATCCAGGACGGGCCGGGGGCGGCGCACCGAGCGCTTGCCGAGCGTGTTGATCGTCAGCGAGGCCAGGCCGAGCGAGGCGAGACCGCGGGCGGCGGCCCGGCGCGCCCGCGGGGTACGGCTGGCCGCCATCGCTGCCGCCGCCGCGAACCACAGCATGCCGTGGTTCGCGCTCCGGCTCAGCCGGGGCAGCACCGGCTCGGCGGCCGGCCAGTTCCGCTCGGCGGCGAACTCGAAGAGACGGCAGTCGAGCGCGAGCAGCCGGTTGCGCAGCGGGTGCGGGCCGGGCTTCGGGACGGTGAGGTCGACATCGGGGCTCATGTGGTGCCGGGTACCCTGAAGTGCCCGTTTCTTGTCCTGCGGGCGGTGATCGACACCCGGAGGATCCCTGCATGCGTCTGCTCCTCATACGCCACGGTCAGACCCCCTCGAACGTCGATTTCGTGCTCGACACAGCCGTCCCTGGGCCGGGCCTGACCGCGCTCGGCGAGCAGCAGGCCGCCGCCCTCCCCGAGGCGCTCGCCGACGAGGACATCGAGGCCCTGTACGCCTCCACCCTGGTGCGTACGCAGCTCACCGCCGCCCCGCTGGCCGCCGCCCGCGGCCTCGACGTTCTGGTCCGGGACGGCATCCGCGAGCTCACCGCGGGCGACCTGGAGATGCTGCCCGGCGACACCGAGCAGGGCGCGCTCTACATGAAGACGGTGTTCGCGTGGGCGGCCGGCGACACGGAGCTGCGGATGCCGGGCGGCGAGAGCGGCGCCGAGGCGCTCGCCCGCTACGACGCCGTCGTCGCCGAGGCCGCGGGCAACGGAGCCGGGACGGTCGCCATGGTCAGCCACGGCGCGGCCATCCGCATGTGGACCGCGGCCCGCGCCGACAACGTCGACGTCCCCTTCGCCGCCGCCCGCCCCCTCGACAACACCGGCGTGGTGATCCTGGAGGGCTCGCCCGCAGACGGCTGGAAGGCCCTGTCATGGGCGGGCGCCGTGGTGGCCCCGGAGGGTGAGGGCGGACCTGCGGGGCGTCCCCTCGGCGAGACCGCATAAGCGTTTGCCCGACCGCGGCACGGCTGGTGTGGTGCTCCTGGAAGGCTTGCCCAGCGACGGCTGGAAGGTCCCGTCCTCGGCGGGCGCCGTGGTGGCCCCCGGCGGGTGAGGGCGGACCTGCGGGGCGTCCTCTCGGCGAGACCGCATAAGCGTTTGCCCGACCGCGGCACGGCTGGTGTGGTGGTCCTGGAAGGCTTGCCCAGCGACGGCTGGAAGGTTCCGTCCTCGGCGGGCGCCGTGGTGGCCCCCGGCGGGTGAGGGCGGACCTGCGGGGCGTCCTCTCGGCGAGACCGCATAAGCGTTTGCCCGACCCCCGCCGCGGCCCGCAGAATGCCTCCTCATGGGACATCTGGAAGCCGCGCACCTCGAGTACTACCTCCCCGACGGGAGGGCGCTGCTCGGCGATGTGTCCTTCCGGGTGGGCGAAGGGGCCGCCGTGGCCCTCGTCGGACCCAACGGCGCCGGCAAGACGACCCTGCTGCGGCTGATCTCCGGCGAGCTGAAACCGCACGGCGGCACCGTCACCGTCAGCGGCGGCCTCGGCGTGATGCGCCAGTTCGTGGGGTCCGTACGGGACGAGACGACCGTACGGGACCTGCTGGTGTCCGTGGCGCCGCCGCGCATCCGCGAGGCCGCGCAGGCTGTCGACAAGGCCGAGCACGGCATCATGACCGTCGACGACGAGGCCGCCCAGCTGCAGTACGCGCAGGCCCTCGCCGACTGGGCCGAGGCGCGCGGGTACGAGGCGGAGACCCTGTGGGACATGTGCACCACGGCCGCGCTCGGGGTGCCGTACGAGAAGGCGCAGTTCCGGCAGGTGCGCACGCTGTCCGGCGGTGAGCAGAAGCGGCTGGTGCTGGAGGCGCTGCTGCGCGGCACCGACGAGGTGCTGCTGCTCGACGAGCCCGACAACTACCTCGACGTGCCCGGCAAGCGCTGGCTGGAGGAGCGGCTGAAGGAGACCCGCAAGACGGTCCTCTTCGTCTCCCACGACCGTGAACTCCTCGCCCGCGCCGCCGAGAAGATCGTGTCGGTGGAGCCTTCTCCGGCCGGGGCCGACGCCTGGGTGCACGGTGGCGGCTTCGCCACGTACCACGACGCCCGGCGCGAACGCTTCGCCCGTTTCGAGGAGTTGCGCAGGCGCTGGGACGAGAAGCACGCCCAGCTGAAGAAGCTGGTCCTGAACCTCCGGCAGGCCGCCTCCATCAGCCATGAGCTGGCCTCCCGCTACCAGGCCGCGCAGACCCGTCTGCGCAAGTTCGAGGAGGCCGGCCCGCCGCCCGAGCCGCCGCGCGAGCAGGACATCAGGATGCGCCTCAAGGGCGGCCGCACCGGTGTAAGGGCCGTCACCTGCAAGGGACTTGAGCTCACCGGCCTGATGAAACCGTTCGACCTGGAGGTCTTCTACGGCGAGCGGGTCGCCGTCCTCGGCTCCAACGGCTCCGGCAAGTCGCACTTCCTGCGGCTGCTGGCCGGCGACGAGGTGGCACACACGGGGGAGTGGAAGCTCGGGGCGCGGGTCGTGCCCGGGCACTTCGCGCAGACCCACGCCCATCCCGAGCTCCAGGGCCGCAAGCTTCTGGACATCCTGTGGCAGGAGCACTCCCAGGACCGGGGCGCGGCGATGTCCCGCCTGCGCCGCTACGAGCTGACGGCCCAGGCCGAGCAGACCTTCGACCGCCTGTCCGGCGGTCAGCAGGCCCGCTTCCAGATCCTGCTCCTGGAGCTGGAGGGCGTCACGGCCCTGCTGTTGGACGAGCCGACCGACAACCTCGACCTGGAGTCCGCGGAGGCACTTCAGGAGGGCCTGGAGGCCTTCGACGGCACGGTGCTCTCGGTGACGCACGACCGCTGGTTCGCGCGCTCGTTCGACCGCTACCTGGTCTTCGGCAGCGACGGTCGCGTGCGCGAGACCGCCGAGCCGGTGTGGGACGAGCGGCGTGTGGAGCGGGTGCGGTAGGGGCCGGCCGGACGGGCCGACTGGGCCGACCGGCGTTCGCAAGCAGCGCTCGGGGCCCGGGATGTTCGTAGAGTGGAGGCAGAAGGCGAGATCCATGGCTCCCCCCGGATGCCGCTTGGGACTGTGCCCACCGGGCGGGTACCCGGACCGCATGGACGAATACGACGAGCGGGGTACCACCATGACCGGAGTCGACCCCAGCCGGCTGGACGACCAGCAGCTCATGAAGGAGCTGGAGACGATCCACCGCACGCGCCACGACACGCTGCTCTACGGCTCCATCGACGCGCTGCGGGCCCACAACGATCGCATGGCCCAGCTGGAGGGCGAGTACCTGCGCCGCAATCCCCGGCGCATGGTGGCCGCGGGCCGCACCCGCGAAGGCGCCCGGGAACGCCGGTGCGGGGAGTCCGCGACGCCCTGAATCCGCCGTGCCTGCCGGCTGGTGGCTGGTGACCAGCTTGCCGGTGCCCTTGTTGTCGATCTTCACCGCCGTACGCACGTCCCACAGCGCGGTCGCCTCGTGCGCCGCGGCGCCGCGGCCTGGTCCCGGCTCATTCGGTGCCCCGGCCGTCCGGCACGGCACGGCTGATCTCGGCGAGCGCCGAGTCCGGGTCCTGCACCGCGGCCAGATCACCGAGGCTCACCATCCCGACCGGCAGCCCGTCCTCGACGACCGGCAGCCGGCGTACGGAGTGTGCGCGCATGAGCGCCACGGCGGCTGAGACGGGGTCGTCCGGGCCGACCAGCACCGGATCCGGGGTGCACACGGACTGTGCGCTCACCGTCAGCGGATCGGCGCCGTCCGCCACCGCCCGCACCGTGATGTCACGGTCGGTGAGCACCCCGACGACCTGCTGCCCGTCGGCCACCAGCACATCGCCGATGCCCTGCGCCCGCATCAGCTGCGCCGCCTCGACGAGTGACGCGTCCGGGCGGACGGCGACCACGCCCGGCGTCATGACCTCCCTGACGAAATCAGCCAGCACTGCCATCACTGTGGGTTCTTCCTCCGTTCCCGGCCTGTGGCCGTCGTCGGTCTGACGCCGCCCGCAGTACCCCTGGGCCGGGGGACCATGCGTCGCGGTGGACTCCTCGTACTCCGGCAGGCCGCAGGATCCTGCCGTGCCGGGGCTATGCCCGTCGCTCCCGCGCGGCCCCGGCGAGGGCCTCCGCCAGTGCCTGGACGGTCGTGTAGCGCGCCGCTCGGGGCAACCGCTCCACGGGGTCGACCAGGGCGTCGGGCGCGTACACCCGGCGCAGTGCGCGGGCGAGTTCGCGGGGGCCTGCGGGGAACGCGTGGCGGCTCAGGTGCCGGGCCAGTTCCGTGCGGACTGCGACCAGGGACGCGGGGGAGCGTCCCGGTGCGATCGGACCGCCCGCGACCTCCGGGTCGTCCTCGGCGGTGGGCTCCGGGTCGTGCCATTCCTCGGTCCGCGTGGGGTGCCCGGACCGGAGCAGACCCTGCAGTTCGTGCTTCATCTCCTCGTCACGGTGGACGCTCAGCCGGTCACTGCCTCGCTGCATGACTCCCTCCAGATCTTCGGGGTGGACACCGCGTACCCGAAGACCGGAGGCCGACACAGGGTTTGCGCCCCGAAAGCCGGGAACCCGTCACCCGCCCTCCACGCACATCCTCGGGGAGGAATCGGCCATGGCACTGCTCGCCGTGATCATCCCGCTTCTCATGCTCGGCTTGGTGCTCGCACTGGGCCGTTACGAGGAGCTTCTGCTGCCCGTGAAGAAGGCCGACCCGAGCGATGACGCCCTGGCCGACCCGCTCGGCGCGACGGTGCCACTCCCGATCCTGCGCAGCCCGCGACGCCCGGCCCGAGTGGTTGCTTCAGAAACGAACCCGACCCGGCCCACGCGTCGGAGGCGACGCCGGCACGCTTCTCCGCACTGATCCTCAGCCCCGCCGCCCGACCGCCGCCAGCACGGCCTCCAGCTGACCGAGCGGCTCCGCGCCGGCGATCCGCAGAACGACCGTGTCCGCACCGGCCGCAGCTAGCTCGCCGATCCGTTCGGAAGCCTGAGAGGCAGGCCCCGAGACGGTGAACACCTCGTTCTGGGGACGGCCGAGCCAGGCGGCGTGACCCTCGATGTGCGGGTGCAGGGCGTCGGCCACCTCGTCGGGGTCGTCACCGACGGAGGCGAAGGCGAAAACCGTCAGGGTGTGGTCGGGCCCGGCGCCGCCCTTGGACGTCAGCGCACGGGCGTTGTCCAGGTCGCCCGGGCCGTGGCCCTCGGTGATCACGGTGCCGTCCGCGACCCGGCCGGACAGTTCGAGGGAGCGGGGGCGTACGACGCCCGCGACCACCGGCGGCGCCTCGGCCGGCGGATGCACCAACCGGACGCCATCCAGGCGGACTTCACGTCCCGCCGGCTCCACCCGCTCCCCGCGCAGCAGGGCCCGCACCGCGGTGATCGTCTCCTCCAGCAGGGCGAGCGGCGAGCGCGGCGCAACGCCCACCTGGGCCATCCACTCCCGCACACCGTGCCCGATCCCGGCCACGAGCCGCCCCGGGAACACCCGCGCCAGCGTGGCCAGTTCCATTGCCAGCAGCGCCGGGCTGCGCAACGGGGCGGGCGCGATGCCGATGCCCACCCGGAGGCGTTCCGTCGCTCCCAGCGCCACGGCCGCCGCCGACACCCCGCCGGTCCACCCGAGGTCCTCGACCACCCACAGGTCGTCCACCCCGAGAGCCTCGGCCCGCCGCGCGAACCCGGGCAGCCCTTCCGGCGCCCAGTCGCGGTCGTACATCACACCGATCCGTACGTTCGTCATGCCCGGAACCTATGTGCCGGTGACATGACGATCAACGGCGTTTCCCGGGAGCGGAATCGCCCTTCAGGATGGAGGCGGCCGTCGCCTCCATCCGCTCGCGGGTGTTTGCGGCCCATAGCCGGGGGCAGGCGCAATTGCAGTGCTTCGGACAGGAGGCACGTCCGTGGGAGCGGCTTTGAGCCGCCCCGGCCGCGCCTGTCTCGAACGCGCGGCCGCACTCCCACGGTGACCGTCCACCCCAGAGCACCTTCAAGGGAGTTGCGACGCACCATGCCCACCAAAGTGAGCGCGAAGCACCACCCGCACGACGACGCCCCCGACACCGCAGAGGCGTTCCGTAAGCTCGCCACGCTCCCCGCGGGCCAGCAGCGTGACACGCTGCGCGAGCAGGTCGTCGAGGCCTGGCTGCCGATGGCCGAACGTCTCGCGGGACGCTTCCGCAGCCGCGGCGAGAGCTTCGAGGACCTGCGGCAGGTTGCCGCCCTCGGCCTGGTCAAGGCCGTCGACCGGTACAACCCCGAACTCGGCAACGCCTTCGAGAGCTACGCCGTACCCACCATCACCGGCGAGATCAAACGGCACTTCCGCGACCACATGTGGACCCTGCACGTACCGCGCCGGGTCCAGGACCTGCGCAACCGCGTCCGGTTCGCCTCCCAGGACCTCGCCCAGACCATCTCCGGCCGCAGGCCCACCGTCGCGGAGATCGCCGAGCACGCCAACATGAGCGAGGAGGACGTCCTGGTCGGACTGGAGGCGCTGGAGAGCTTCACCGCGCTCTCGCTCGACGCCGAACTGCCCGGCAGCGAGGACGGCTACTCCCTGAGCGACGCCCTCGGTTCGCCCGACCCCGCGCTGGACGCGGTGGTGGACCGCGAGGCGGTCAAGCCCCGGCTGGCCGCGCTGCCCGAGCGGGAGCGGGCCATCCTGTACATGCGGTTCTTCGGCGATATGACGCAGAGCCGCATCGCCGAGCAGCTCGGGATCTCCCAGATGCATGTGTCGCGGCTGATCAGCCGGTGCTGCACGCGGATGCGGGACCAGATCATGCGCGAGGTCGCATAGCCAGCGCCAGATGGCGGGACATCATGTCCAGCGCCTGCGCCTCCGCCATCGAGAACGCCAGGCGGGGCCCGCAACGGAACAACGTGAGCACCCCGCGCACGGCGCCTCCGTCCTTCAGGGGCACGCACAGCAGTGATGTGACGTTCGCCTGTACGAGGACGGGGACGCCGGGGGCGCCAGGGGTGCCGGGGGTGCCCGTCGCGGTCCGGCCGAAGGCGTCCGGGTCCGGCGGACGGATCTGCAGGGCCGGGGACCCGGTCCGTGCCGCCTCGACGACGAGGGGGCAGTCGGCCGGATCCTGTGCTTCGAGCGCGGCCGCGTTCCCGTCCGACGGGGCCAGTACGGCCGTACGCGACAGGCCGCCCGTCCCCGCGTCGGCGATCACCCAGTCGGCGAACCTGCCGTGCAGGACCCGCGCCGCCGCCTCCAGGACGGTCTGCCGGTCCGTGGTCAGCAGGGCCGTGGTCATCGCGTCCAGCAGGTCCATCACGGCCGCGTGCCGGGTGGCCTCGGCGAGGTCCGGGACCTGCCCGGCCGGCGGGTCCGCCGGCGTGTCCGGGCCGCTGAGTCCGCCGGGCTGGAGGACCACCAGCACCGTCGTGCGGGGCTCGCCGCTCGGGCGTACGGCCGCCAGCGTGGCGTGCACCGGGACCGAAGGCTGCTGCTGGAGGCGGACGGTGAGACTGCGGTCGCCCTCGCCGCGGGCCACCGCCGCGGCCTGGGAACGGAACGCGGCCCGGTCGGCGTGGGCCAGGAGACCGGTCAGTGGGCGGCCCGTCGCATAACCGGCGCGCACGCCGGTGAAGGCGGTCGCCGCGCCGTTCAGCCGCCGCACCACCGTCTCCTTGTCGATCAGCACGACCGGGAGCGGGAGGCGCTGGAACACGGTGCGCAGCAGGTGCTGCTCCTGACGGTCCGACGACGCCCCGGTGCGGGGCGGGCCCGCCGCCGTCAGCCGTTCGTAGCGGGGCCACAACTGGCCGACGACATGGTCGAGTTCGAAGATCGCCGCGTCCAGCACCGTGGGCAGGTCCCCGCCGGACACGGATCTCGCCGTCTTCAACTCCGCGACGCGGCGTACGAAATCCGCGAGGTCTTCCCCGAATTCGTCCGTCTGCGTCATGCGACGAACGTAGCGCGACTCCCGTTCAGGGCCACCGTTTTCGGACCCGGTGAGGGGGAAGGTGCGCGGGAGAGGAGGAGCGCACCATGCCGGACACAGGGCATCACACCCGCCGTTGGGGTACGGAGCCGGCCGAGCCCGCTCTGCCGGGGCGGCGGCTGTCGGAACTGGTCGAGGAGGCCGCGCGCTGCACCGCCGAGTGCTGCGGAGCGAGCGGCATGGTGGCCGAGGGCGGCAGCGAGCGGCCCGCCGCCGTCACCCATCCCGATCTCGCCCCGCTCGTCGCCGTGCAGCTGCGCTCCGGGGACGGACCCATCCCGGCCGCCCTGGAACACGGCGAGCCCGCCCGCTGCCCCGACCTGCTGCGCGAGGACCGCTGGCCCGACTACCGCGCCCTGGCGCTCGACTCGGGGGTGCGCTCCAGCGTCACGCTGCCCTTCCGGCGCTCCGGCCTGACGGTGACGCTCAGCCTCTACAGCTTCCGGCCCGGCGCCCTCGAGGACGCCCCGCACGGGCCCGCCCGGGCGCTCGGCGACTTCGCCCTGACGTGCCTCGTCCGCGACCGTTCCTATCGCGCCGTACTCACCGAACTCGACCAGCTCGGCACCGCCCTGCGCTCCCGTCCCCTCGTCGACCAGGCCTGCGGCATCGTCATGCACGTGCTGGGCTGCGACGCGGACGCCGCGTTCGGGGTGCTGCGCCGTATCTCGCAGGGCAGCAACCGCAAGCTGTCCGAAGTGGCGGCGGGGGTGGTCGAGCGGCGGGGGCGGGGGCTGGAGAGGGACCTGGCCGCACTGATGAACTGAGGGTCCTGACACCTGGGCGGGGCACGGGCCGTGTCACCCGCTCGGCCGTTTCCGTAGCGCGAATGGGGCTCGGCCGCGCGCGCCTTGCCGCCGGGCGGGCTGTGATGGGCTACGGGGCACGACTCAGTGCTCCTGAGAAGCCGCCCGTCGAAGGAGCCCTCCCCATGCCTCGCACCGCCCGTGTCCTGTCCGTCGCGGCCCTGACCGGCGCCACGCTCGGCTTCGCCTCGGCCGCTTACGCGGACTCGGCCGGGGAGGTCGGTCCGAGCAGCGTCTCCCCGGGCGGCCGCGTCACCGTCTCGGTCGCCTGCGAATCCACCGGCGGACCGCCGCCCGCCACCATCGACGCCGCCTGCGCGACGACGCCCCGCGGAGAGAGCAAGGCGTGGAGCGCCCCAGCCCACGTGAACCGCGATGGTGGCGAGGGTGCTGGGCGTGGTGACGGCGGTGTCGGTAGCGATGGCGGACGTGGTGACGAGGGCGGCGCCGGTGGTGGGTGGGGTGCCGATGGTGGCGCCGGTGGCGCCGGTGGCGGTGGAGGTGGTGGAGGTGGCGACGTCGGAGGTGCCGATGTCGGAGGCGGCGACATCGGCGGTGGCGGCGGCCACGGCGAAGGCCGGCCCTGCACCGAGCCGGCCCCCGACTCCTGCGGCGGCGCGGGGATGCAGGACGGGGCGGAACACGGGGGGCAGGACGGCATGGAACACGGGGTGGAACAGGGGACGCAGAACGGCAGGCAGCACGGCGTGCAGGCCGGCACGGGCGGCTCCTTCTCCGACTCCGTGCCCGCCCTCGTCGCCGGCGCCGTCCTGATCGCCGCCGCACTGGGCGCCTGCGCCTACCGGCTGTGGCCCAAGGGCTCCGTCCGGTTCCGCTGACCCGCCGGGCGACCGGCGAAACCCGAGCGCACTCCCATGCGGCAGCGGCACCCTGGGTACTCGGAGCACAGTGCCGCACACGGCACAGGGACTGCGCGGAGGTACGCATGCGGCGGACGGACCCGGAAGGCCACGGCCCCGTCCGCTACGGGCCTCCGCTTCCGGAGGACGGGCTGCCCGTACCGCCCGCGCTCACCGCCGTGCTCGCCGCGGCCGCTGCACGCGCCCACGGGGAGCCCATCGGCGGCGGACCCGAGCTGATCGAGGCCGCGTGCGGCTACTGGGAACGGCGCGGCCTGACCGCCGGAGGCGACCGTGTGGCCGCCGGCCCCGGCGCCCCCGCCCTGCTGCTCGCGCTGACCGCCGCGGTCGGCGGCGACGTCCTGGTGCCGAGGCCCTGCGCGGCCTGGTGGGCGCCGTACGCACGCCTGTTGGGCAGACCCGTCTTCCATGTGGCGACCCCGGCCGAGTGCGGTGGCGTCCCGGATCCGTACGCCCTCCTGGAGACCGTGCGCAGAGTGCGCGCCGAGGGCGGTGACCCGCGGCTGCTCGTGCTCTCGGTCGCCGACGACCCCACCGCCACCGTCGCCCCGCCCGAGTTCCTGCACGAGTGCGTCGAGGCCGCCGCCGGCGAGGGACTGCACCTGGTCAGCGACGAGACCTGGCGCGACACCCTGCACGCTCCGCACCACACCGTGCTGCTCAGCCCCGCCGAGATGCTGCCCGACCACGTCACCGTCGTCAGCGACCTGGCCGGCGCGCTGCTGCCGCCCGGCTGGCCGGCCGCGATCGCCCGCTTTCAGCCGGGCGAGGCGGGCCGCGACCTCCACGCGCGCGTGCTCGACGTGCTCACCGCGCTGGGCGCGCGGATCGCCGGGCCCGTCGCCGCCCCGGCCGCGTACGCGCTGGGGGAGCCCGAGCCCGTCACCGCGCGCGTGGCTGCCACCGTGCGCCTGCACGCGCGCGTGGCCGCCGCCGTGCACGCGGCGGTCGTCGCGGCGGGCACCCTGTCCCGTCCCCCGCAGGCCGGCCGCCACCTCTACGCCGACCTCGGCCCGCTGCGCTCCGCGCTCACCGCGCACGGCGTCGGCGACGCACAGGACCTGGAGGACTTCCTCGCCGCCCGGCTCGGGATGCCCGCACCCGGCGGCCACCGCTTCGGCGACGAACTCGGCGCCCTGCGCGTCCGCCTGTCCACCGGCCCGCTGCTGGGCCGCACGGATGAGGAACGCGCGGAATGTCTCACATCGCCCACGCCGTTGGAACTGCCACACGTGCAACGCGCGTTGAGCCATGTGAAGTCGGTCTTCGACGATCTCCGCGACGACGCTCAGCGATGGGAGCCTCCTCGATGACGCAGCAGTCCGAGTCGACCACCACCACGAGCACGAGTACGACCACCCGGGATGCCGACGAGACGGCGTCCAGGCCAGGGTTCGCGCCGGCCCTTCCGCCGCTGGCCGAACCCCGCCCGCCGGGCGAACGCCGGGTGTGGCCGCGCACCTTCCACGACCGCCTGACCGCCCCGCTGCCCGGCCTGAAGGCCATGGCCCGCTTCGCCCGCGAGGGTTCCATCCGCCCCGGACGCGAGGGCCTCGCCGACATCCCCCGGCTGCCCTTCGAACCCGCCCCGCTGCCCCGCGTCGACGCCCGCACCGTCGCCGTCTCCTGGGCGGGACACGCCAGTTGGGTCGTCCGGATCGGCGGCCTGACCGTCCTCACCGACCCGGTCTGGTCCCGCCGCATCCTCGGCACCCCCGCCCGCATCACCCCGGTCGGAGTCCCCTGGGAATCCCTGCCGCCCATCGACGCGGTCGTCATCAGCCACAACCACTACGACCACCTGGACGCCCCCACCCTGCGGCGACTCCCGCGCGACACCCCGGTGTTCGCCCCGGCGGGCCTCGCCCGCTGGTTCCGCCGCCGCCGCTTCACCGCCGTGACCGAACTGGACTGGTGGGAGGCGGCCGAACTGAACGGCGTCCGCTTCGACTTCGTCCCCGCCCACCACTGGTCCAAGCGCACCCTCACCGACGCCTGCCGCACCCTGTGGGGCGGCTGGGTCCTCACGGCCCCCGACGGCCAACGCATCTACTTCGCCGGCGACACAGGCTACGGGCACTGGTTCTCACGGATCGGCGAACGCTACCCCGGCATCGACCTCGCCCTGCTCCCGATCGGCGCCTACGACCCCCGCTGGTGGCTCAGCGACGTCCACTGCGACCCGGAGGAGGCGGTAAGGGCCGCGCAGGACTTGGGCGCGCGCAGGATGGCCCCGATGCACTGGGCCACGTTCGTACTGTCGGCAGAGCCGGTCCTGGAACCACTCACCCGCGTGCGGACGGCTTGGGAGAAGGCAGGCCTGCCCCGCGAGAACTTGTGGGACCTCCCCATCGGAGCCTCCCGGGTCCTGTAGCGCCCTATAGGGGCGCGGGGCTGTATCGATTTGCGGCTCCGCCGCGTGGGCGCGATCAACCCCCACGAACCCGCGCCCCGCAACGCACCGTCACCCTGCAGATCGAACCCGCCGCCACACACTCGGCGCCACACTGATGACCAGCGTCAGCGCCACCGCAGCGACCACGCCTTCCCAAGGCTCCGGGAACAGCGAACCACCCAGAATCCCAATCACTTGATACGTCGCAGCCCAAGCCAGGCACGCCGGCAAGTTGCCCCGAGCAAACCGCCGCAACGGCCACCGAGCCACAAGACAGGCCAACATCACCGGAATACGCCCGGCCGGCACCAGCCGGGACAGCACCAGCACCGCCACCCCGTGCTCGGCAAGTCGCGACTGCGCCTGCGCAAGCCGCGCTTCCGGCGCCCGCGCCCGAATCGCCTCCAGCCACCGCGACCCGTTCTTCGACCTCATCCCGCGCCGCCCGAGCCAGTACAGCGCCGCATCCCCCAGGAACGCGGCCAGCGACGCCGTCACGAACACCAGCGCCAACGCGAACGGCGCCGTCTGATGAAAGGCCACCACCGCCGCCGAACTCACCAGCGCCCCCGTCGGAATCACCGGCACCAGCGCCCCGAACAGCACCAGCAGGAACAGCGACGGATAGCCGATCGCCTGCTGGGTGGACTCCGGAGGCACGGTCGTCGTCGTGACGGCGGCCAGGAGCATCACCGCGCGACCTCCAGGCGCACACTCTCCCCGTGCCCGAGCCGGTGCACCGCGACATCCGGCGCGTGCTCGGCCGCGAGGCGCACGAACTCGTCGCCGGGCGCGTGGAATTCATGGGGGCGCACGGCGTCCATCCCGATCGGCCAGTACGTGCCGTAGTGCACCGGCACCGCACTGCGCGGCGCCAGCCGGGCCAGTGCCTGGGCCGCCCGCCCTGCGTCCAGATGTCCTGCGCCGAGGTACGGACCCCAGCCGCCCACCGGCAACAACGCCACGTCGACTGGCCCGACCTCCTGCGCCATCGCGTCGAACAGCCCGGTGTCCCCGGCGAAGTACGTCCGTGCCTCGCCCTCGATGACGTAGCCGAGAGCGGGGGAGCGGTGCGGTCCGAGCGGCAGCCGCCGCCCGTCGTGCCGTGCGGAAACGGCCCGTACGACCACGTCACCGACCGTCACCCGGTCACCGGGCGCCACCTCGCTCACCGTGAGATGGGTGAGCCGGCGCAACCCCGGCACGGCGCGGGATGCGCCCCGGGGCACCAGCAGGCGTGTGCCCTCGGCGAGCCGCTCCAGCGACGGAACGTGCAGGTGGTCGGCGTGCAGATGTGACACCAGCGCCGCGTCCGCGCGCCAGGCGCCGGGCGGCGGCAGCGCCCCGCGACGGCGGCGGAGATGGGCGAGGCGGCGGGCGAACAGAGGGTCGGTGAGCAGCCGTACGCCCGAGTCCGCGACCGTGCACGTCGCGTGACCCCACCAGGTGATCTCCACCGGCACCTCTTTGCCTCCTTCGCGCGACTCCCCGAAGCCTACGGGCAGGAGTATGGTCGGCGCCGAAACCCAGAGGTGAGGGGGACGCCATGGGACCGGTGCGGGTCACGGCGATCGCGAGTCTGACGCCGCTCGAGGAGCTGGACGCCGATCCCTTCCTGGTGGACTCCCGCAGCCAGCACGCGATGTGCGCCCGCTGGGCCGCCGAGCGGGGCTACAAAGTCAGCAGGGAGCTCCTGGTGCGGGGACTGCGGGCCGACCACTGTGTGCTGTGGGACGGCGTCCGGCCGGGGATCGATCTGTTCGTGGCGCCCAGCCGCCGGGTGCTGGAGAGCGCGCTGTCGTCCGTCGAGGAGTTCACCGCGGAGTGCACGCGGCGCGGGGTGCGGGTGGAGACGGTGGGGTTCGAGGAGCCCTGCTACGACGCCCAGATGAAGGCACGGGTGCATCGGCGTCTGTCGATGCCGACGGCCGGATACGACGGGCGCTGAGGCCCGCTCCCGGTGACGGACCGGATTGTCCGACCCGTGTGACAGTCTGAAGTACAGGCCCGCATCGACGACGGGCCAGGACGTGAGGTGGGCTGGGCGTGCGTGGCGGGCGTTGGCGGCGGGTCGCCAGTCAGGTGGGGCGGAGCGTCGCGGTGTGGGCGGTCTCCACGGTCACCATGCTCGTGCTGGCCGGGATCCTGCCCGACTTCCAGCTGCAGTCCGCGAACGGCGACAGCGCCACGCGCATCGCCGTCACGGCCGCGTTCGGCGCCGGTGCCTTCGGTCTGCTGTCGGCGCTGGTGTGGCCGCTGCTGGTCCGGCTGCTGCTGCTCGTGCCCGCGCTCGTCCTGGGGCTGCTGGTGTTCTTCCTCAACGGATCGCTGCTGCTCGTCGCCCTGCGCATCAACCCGTCCGGGGACAGCGAGGCCGCCCCCGAGACCGCCGTCATCGTCGCCGCCGTGATGTCCGCCGTGGCCTCCGCGACCGGCGCCGCCCTGGCCGTGCGCGACGACGACGCGTACCGGCGCCGCCTCTACCGCCTCGCCGACCGCCGCCGCAGAAGCCGGCCGCCGGGCCCGTCCAGCCCGGGCACGGTCTTCCTGCAACTCGACGGCGTCGGCCACGACGTACTCCTGGCCGCGGTCGGCAAGGGCGTGATGCCCACCGTCGCCAGATGGCTGGAGAGCACCCACCGGCTCACCCCCTGGCGCACCGACTGGTCCAGCCAGACCGGCGCCAGCCAGCTCGGCATCCTGCACGGCAGCAACCACGACATTCCGGCGTTCCGCTGGTACGAGAAGGACAGCCGCGAGGTGATGGTCTGCAACCGGCCGACGAGCGCCGCCGAACTCCAGCGCCGAGCCGTCGAGCACACCGGCGACGGCGGCCTCCTCACCGCCGACGGCGCGAGCCGCGGCAACCTCTTCAGCGGCGGCGCCGACGAGCAGGCCCTGGTGCTGTCGATCGCCACCCGCCGCCGCGGCCGGGAGAACCGGTCCCGGGCGGGCTACTTCGCGTACTTCTCCGACCCGGCCAACGCCGTGCGCACCGCCATGTCCTTCGTCGCCGAAGTCGGCCGCGAGAGCGGCCAGTCCATCCGGGCCCGCATCAGAAGGCAGCGCCCGCGCGTCGCACGCGGTGGCCTCTACCCCTTCGTCCGCGCCTTCGCGACCGTCGTCGAGCGGGACGTCGTGGTCGCCGCGGTGATGGGCGACATGCTCGCCGGACGCACCGCCGTCTATGCCGACCTGGTGGCGTACGACGAAGTGGCGCACCACTCCGGGCCGACGAGCCGCGACGCGGAGAAGGTCCTCGATCGCCTCGACCGCGCCCTGGCGTTGATCGCGAACGTCGCCGAGCACGCCCCGCGGCCGTACCGGATCGTCGTCCTGTCCGACCACGGCCAGAGCCCCGGCGAGACCTTCCGCGCCCGCTACGGGCTCGGCCTCGGTGATCTGGTGCGGGCCGGCTGCGGCCTCCCCGTACCCCGCAGGGCGCAGCGCACGCACAGCGGCGCCGAGGCCCGCGCGGCCGTGCGCGCGGCGCTGCGCCGGCCCGTCGAGGAGGGCGGCGAACAGCACCGCCCCTCCCGCCGCCGCTCGGAGCCGCTCGTGCTGGCCTCCGGCAACCTCGGCCTGGTCTCCTTCCCGGACGTGCCGCACCGGATGAGCAAGGAGGAGATCGACGCCCGCCATCCCGCGCTGCTGACAACCCTCGCCAACCACCCCGGCGTCGGCTTCCTGCTGGTCCGCAGCGAGGAGCACGGCGGGGTCGTGCTGGGCGCGTACGGCGCCGAGATACCGCTCGACCAACTCGACGACAAGCCGGGCCCGTTGGAGGCGTTCGGCCCCGGCGCCGCCGACGCCGTGCGCCGCACCCACTCCTTCCCGCACACCGCCGACATCATGGTCAACTCCTTCCACGACCCGGCCGACGGCGAAGTCCTCGCCTTCGAGGAGCAGATCGGCTCGCACGGCGGGCTCGGCGGCGCACAGGGAAGACCTTTCCTGCTCTCCCCGGTCGCCTTCTCCGAGCCGGTCGAGGACGGGCGCGAAATCGTCGGCGCCGAGCACATCCACCACATACTGCGCCGCTGGCTGTGGGAGACGGACGGTCCTCAGGTGCCCGTCACCGACGAGGGCGAGCAGGAGCGGGCCGCCTGAAATCCGGCTGCGGTGAGCCGGAATGTGATCGGATGGGATCCCAAGCAACACCCGGAATTCGGAAGGATTCACCGTGGCAACCACGCGCTCCGCACACACCGTCTGGGAAGGCAGCCTGATCGAGGGCAGCGGTGTCGTCAACTTCGACTCCTCCGGTGCCATCGAGGCGCAGCCGGTCACGTGGGCCTCGCGTTCTCAGGACGCGAACGGCAAGACCAGCCCCGAGGAGCTGATCGCCGCCGCGCACTCCAGCTGCTTCTCCATGGCGCTGTCGCACGCCTTGAACGGCGCCGGCACCCCGCCCACCAAGCTCATCACCTCGGCCGACGTCAGCTTCCAGCCGGGTGAGGGCATCACCGGAATCCACCTCACCGTCGAGGGCACGGTTCCCGGCATCGACAACGACGCGTTCGTCGCCGCCGCCGAGGACGCCAAGAAGAACTGCCCGGTCAGCCAGGCCCTCACCGGCACGACGATCACGCTGTCGGCCAAGCTGTCCTGAAGCCCACGGCTGCACGCCTCTCGGTGCCGCGCCCCCGCACTCGGGTGCGCGGCATCCGCGTTTCCGGGTACACGGCATTGACAACAGCGCACTCAAGTTTTGTGCTGGAGTCTGAGAAGTGCCCTGGCGGAAGGGGACCGAGATGGCACGTGCGGTCGGGATCGATCTAGGGACCACGAACTCGGTGGTGGCCGTGCTGGAGGGCGGCGAGCCCACGGTCGTCGCGAATGCGGAGGGGGCCAGGACCACACCGTCGGTCGTGGCCTTCGCCAAGAACGGGGAGGTGCTGGTCGGGGAGGTGGCCAAGCGGCAGGCCGTGACCAACGTGGAGCGGACGGCCCGCTCGGTGAAGCGGCACATGGGGGACGCCGCCTGGCGCTTCCCGGATCAGGGCTCCGTCGACGGGACCCGCTACCGGGCGCAGGAGCTGTCCGCGCGGGTGCTCCAGAAGCTGAAGCGGGACGCCGAGTCCTACCTCGGCGAGGACGTCACGGACGCGGTGATCACCGTACCGGCGTACTTCGACGACTCACAGCGGCAGGCGACCAAGGAGGCCGGGGAGATCGCGGGCCTGAAGGTCCTGCGGATCATCAACGAGCCGACGGCGGCCGCCCTGGCCTACGGCCTCGACCGCGGCGAGGAGCAGACCGTGCTGGTCTTCGACCTCGGCGGCGGCACTTTCGACGTGTCGCTCCTCGAGATCGGCGACGGCGTCATCGAGGTGAAGGCGACCAACGGCGACACCCACCTCGGCGGCGACGACTGGGACCAGCGGGTCGTCGAGTTCCTGGTCAAGAAGTTCCAGGGGCAGTACGGCATCGACCTCGGCAAGGACAAGATGGCGCTGCAGCGGCTGCGCGAGGGCGCCGAGAAGGCCAAGATCGAGCTGTCGAGCTCGTCCGAGACGACGATCAACCTGCCCTACATCACCGCCTCCGCCGAGGGGCCGCTGCACCTCGACGAGAAGATGACCCGCGCCCAGTTCCAGGAGCTCACCGCCGACCTCCTCGACCGCTGCAAGACCCCCTTCCACCAGGCGGTCAAGGATGCGAACGTCAAGCTTGCCGCGGTCGACCACGTCATTCTCGTCGGCGGCTCGACGCGGATGCCCGCGGTCACCGACCTGGTCAAGGAGCTCACCGGCAAGGACCCGCACAAGGGCGTCAACCCCGACGAGGTCGTGGCCGTCGGCGCGACCCTGCAGGCGGGCGTCATCCGAGGCGATGTCAAGGACGTGCTCCTCCTCGACGTCACCCCGCTGTCCCTCGGCATCGAGACCAAGGGCGGCATCATGACGAAGCTGATCGAGCGCAACACGACCATCCCGACCCGGCGTTCGGAGATCTTCACGACGGCCACGGACAACCAGCCCTCGGTGGGCATCCAGGTCTACCAGGGCGAGCGTGAGATCGCCGCGTACAACAAGAAGCTGGGAGTCTTCGACCTGACGGGTCTGCCGCCCGCCCCGCGCGGGGTCCCGCAGATCGAGGTCGCCTTCGACATCGACGCGAACGGCATCATGCACGTCTCGGCCAAGGACCTCGCCACCGGCCGCGAGCAGAAGATGACGGTGACCGGCGGTTCCGCGCTCCCCAAGGACGACATCGACCGCATGATGCGGGAGGCCGAGCAGCACGCGGAGGAGGACCGCAAGCGCCGCGAGGCCGCCGAGACCCGCAACCAGGCCGAACAACTCGTCTACCAGACCGAGAAGTTCATACGGGACAACGAGGACCGGATCCCCGCCGACACCAAGTCGGAGGTGGAAGCGGCGGCGACGGAACTCAAGGGCCTGCTGGAACGGAACGCGGAGACCAACGAGCTGCGCACCGGCGTCGAGAAACTCGCCACCGTCAGCCAGAAGATGGGCCAGGCGATGTACGCCCAGGCCGACCAGGGCCCCTCCGGCAGCGGCACCGAACAGCACACCTCACCGCAGGACGAGGAGGGCGTGGTCGACGCGGAGATCGTCGACGAGGAACGCGACGACACGAAGGGCGGCGCAGCGTAGACGTCAGACTCCCGTCTTCTCCCAGCCCCGCCGTTCCGGCCGCGGCCCCAGCTGCCCGGGGTCGCGGCTGCGGTACACCACGTACGGGCGCAACAGGTACTGCACCGGCGCGCTGAACATATGGACCAGGCGGGTGTACGGCACCAGGGCGATCAGCGCCATGCCGATCGTCGCGTGGACCCGGTACAGCACCGGCACGCCCTCCATCAGGTCCGTCTTCGGCTGCAGTGTGAACAGGCTGCGGGCCCAAGGGGCAATGGTTTCACGGTAGTTGTAGCCGTCGCCGGAGGCGTGGGTCAGCTTGGCGGCCATGCCCATGGCGATGGCGGCGAGCAGCACGGCGTACATGAGCTTGTCGTTGACGGTCGTCGCCCGGAAGACCGGGGCGTGCGTGCGGCGGCGGTGGACGAGGAGCAGGATCCCGGCGAGGGCGAGCACGCCGGCCGCGGTGCCGCCGTAGAGCGAGAAGAGGTGGTACGTGTGCTCGCCGACGCCGATCGAGTCGGTCCACGACTTCGGGACGAACAGGCCCACCAGGTGGCCCGCGAGCACGAAGAGGATGCCGTAGTGGAAGGCCGGGGAGGCGATGTTCAGCAGCTTCGACTCGTACATCTGCGAGGAACGCGTGGTCCAGCCGTACTTGTCGTAGCGGTAGCGCCAGATCAGGCCGGCGACGAGCAGGGTGAGGGCGACGTACGGCAGGACGCCCCACAGCAGCATGGTCATGAGCGCACCTCCGTGTGCGGGATCGGCAGGGTGGCGCACACGGCGTCCAGGACGGATGCGTACGGCGTGCCGAAGTCGGTGAGCCGGGCCCTGAGCTGTCCCAGGGCCTCGCGGTGTTCCGTCAGGAGGTCCGTGTCGCCGGTGCGGGCCGCGAACTCCAGTACCGCGGGCAGGAAGTCGGGCAGTTCCTCGCCGGTGAACTCCAGGCCGGCGGCGCGGTAGACGTCCTTGAAGCGGACCAGCGACATGCCGCGCCGCCGGGTGTCGCCGTCCTGCCACCAGCTCAGATAGAGGCTGTGCCGGTTCTTGAAGTCGAAGACCTGCACGTAGTGGGCGGCCAGCTCCTGGGGTGGAGTGACGGCCGCATGGTCCGTGAACTCCCGCAGCTGCGGGGCTGCTTCACGCAGCAGCGGCAGCCGGGCGCGGAAGTCGTCGTCGGGATAGGTCAGGCAGAGCGCTGCCGCCTGGTACAGCACGGCGTCCGAGGGCATCAGGTCTCCTTCGCATCGTCCGTGGTCTGGCGTCTGCGCAGTGCGTGGAAGTTCTCCACCGACACCAGCGGCAGCTGCCTGCGCCCCGAGTCCCGGCCGAACGGCCCGTCGCCGCCCATGCCCGGCCCGCCGTCGTAGTCGAGGCTGCACTCGGCAGGCAGCGCCGACTCCTCCGGCCGCGTAGTCCGCGAAGAAGGAGGTCTCGCGGTCGACGAAGAACTCCTTCAGGATCACATGCCCCATCGCCAGCGCGACGGCTCCGTCCGTGCCGGGGTGCGGGTGCAGCCACTCGTCGGCGAACTTGGCGTTGTCCGCATAGTCGGGCGCCACGACCACGACCTTCTGGCCGCGGTAGCGGGCCTCCGCCATCCAGTGGGCGTCGGGCGTGCGCGTGACCGGCACGTTCGAGCCCCACATCATCAGATACGCCGCGTCCCACCAGTCGCCCGACTCCGGTACGTCGGTCTGGTCGCCGAACACCTGCGGGGAGGCGACGGGAAGGTCGACATGCGCGGCGGCGACGAGCTCGACCGCCTCGTCCCAACTCGCCCGCACCAGACGGCCCTTGCCGCGGGCCTGCTGGTAACGGCGGGCGGCGCTCGGGGTCGCTCTGGATGTGCGCCCAGGCGAGCACGGGGTCCCCGAGCCGGGCGCGAGCCTCCCGGTACAGCTCCAGCAGCACGCCCCTGATGTACGGGTAGCGCACGCGGGTCGGCGAGTAGGTGTACCAGGAGAAGGCGGCGCTGCGCGGGCAGCCGCGGGGTTCGTACTCGGGACGGTCGGGGCCCACCGACGGGTAGTCCGTCTGCTGGGTCTCCCAGGTGATGATGCCGTCCTTGACGTACAGCTTCCAGCGGCAGGAGCCCGTGCAGTTCACACCATGGGTGGAGTTCACGACCTTGTCGTGGCTCCAGCGGTCCCGGTAGAAGGCGTCCGCCTCGCGTCCGCCGGTGAGCGCGATGCTGTGCAGGTCGGGGGCCGGGGTGCCGGGGCGGAAGAACCGTCCTGCGCGGAGCAGCGCCGCCCCCGGCTCGGTGGGCGGTATTCGCGTGTCGCTCACGTGCGTGGCTCCCTTGCTCACCCCGTGCTTCGACGCTAGGGGCGGGCGCGGGAGCGCACCTGTTCACGGCAGCCGTACGGGTGCATGGGCGAGGGGGTGGTGCTATGTCACATTCCACCGTGGTGCTGTGTGACATTCCACCGTGGTGCCATGTCGTATTCCACGCAGTGCCATGTCACATAGCACCAGACGTCAGCGCTTGACGGCGACCCCCGCATACACGGGCACGATCCCCTCCGCCTGCGCCGCCACGTCCTCGGCCTCCGGGCGCCATCCCGTCACCGGGATCACCCCGGGGCCGAGCAGCTCCAGGCCTTCGAAGAAGCGCTGGAACTCGGTGACCGAGCGGGGGTAGAAGGGGGTGCCGCCGGCCCGGAAGGCGCCGGCCGCCTTCGCGATGGCCTCCGGATTCAGGTCGGGCGTGACCTGCGACAGGATCAGGTAGCTGCCGGGTGCGAGCGCCGCGACGTACTTCTGCAGCAGGCCGTGCACGTCGTCGCCGTCGGTCTCCTCGCCCAGGTAGTGGGTCAGCGCGACCAGCGACAGCGCGACCGGCCGCGAGAAGTCCAGGGACTCTGCGGCCTGCCGCAGCAAGGTGTCGATGTCCCGCACGTCCGCGTGCACATAGTCCGTGCTGCCCTCGGCGGAGCCGCGCAGCAGCGCCTGGGCGTGCCGCAGCACGATCGGGTCGTTGTCCGCGTACACGACCCGGCACTCCGGCGCCACGGCCTGCGCCACCTGGTGCAGATTGGGCTCGGTGGGGATGCCCGTGCCGATGTCCAGGAACTGACGGATCCCCGCCTCGGCGACGACGCGGACAGCCCGCTGCATGAACCTCCGGTTGGCCCGTGCCCCGCGCACCGCGGTGTTGTCCAGGGCGAGGATCTTCCGGGCCAGCTCCTCGTCCACCGGGTAGTTGTCCTTGCCGCCCAGCCACCAGTCGTACACGCGGGCAGGGTGCGGCCGGCTGGTGTCGATCTGCGGTGCGGCGTCGGATCCGGTCATGCGGTGTCTTCTCCTCGAGGTGGGAAAGGTGCTGCGTGACTCAGAAGTTCTGGCGGAACTCCCGCAGGATCTTCTTCGTGCGCTGGGCCGACGCGGCCCGCGCCGTCATGTGGTCGAGGACCTCCAGATGCGCGGAGACCTCCTTGCGCGAGTCGAGGTACAGGGCGCCGGTCAGGTACTCGGTGAAGACCATGTCGGGCAGTTCGGGCTCGCCGAAACGGAACAGCGTGAAGGGCGCGTACGTCCCCGGGTGCGGGCCGTCCTTGAACTCGGCGATCTGCAGCGTGACCCGGTCCCGCTCGGCGAACTCCAGCAGCTTGTCCAGCTGGTCCCGCATCACCTCGCCGCGGATGCTCACCGGGCGCCGCAAAACCGTTTCATCCATGATCACCCACAGGTGGGGCGGGTCCGGGCGGTCCAGCAGCCGCTGCCGGGCCATCCGCAGGGACACATGCCGCTCGATGGTCTCGGGCCCGGTCTGCCCGACCGTGCCCGCCTCCATCACCGCACGCGCGTACTCCTCGGTCTGCAGCAGCCCGGGCACGAAGTGCGGCTCGTAGGAGCGGATGATGGTGGCGGCGCCCTCGAGGCTCACATACAGGCTGAACCAGTCCGGCAGCACGTCGTGGAACCGCTGCCACCAGCCCGGCTGGTTCGCCTCCTCGGCCAGGGCGACGAACGCGGCCGCCTCGTCGTCCGGGACGCCGTACGTCTCCAGCAGCACCTGGACGTACGGGATCTTCAGGGCGACCTCGGCCATCTCCATCCGCCGTACGGTCGCGGGGGCCACCCGAAGGACGCGTGCGGCCTCCTCGCGTTTGAGCCGGGCGGCCTCCCGCAGTTCCTGCAGGCGCCTTCCGAGCACCACCTGGCCCACAGTGGGCGCGGGACGCCGCTCACTCACGCCACGCCTCCCCAAGGGTCTGTCCGGCGGATCAGCTCGGCGTCGCGGGGCCTGGCACGCACTCCCTCAGAGGGGGTGCCCCCAGCAGCGTTGTCGTCGGTTGCCGACGCTCCGCGTCGCACGCCGCGGCAGCGGCTGATCGACACGGCTCCTCCGCCTTGCAGCTGCACGCTCCCCCACTCTCGAATTCGCTCGAGCGAGGGGACCCCCATGACCCCGCTCGGGTCGGCCGACAAGCGTCGTTCCTTGCAGCCGACCTGCTCCGCCGGACAGACCCACGCGCCGAAGTATGCGCGAAGCAGTGTTTCATGTTCCGCCGACAGTCTCACGGGTTCGGTGGTGAGGCGCTTGCCACGTAGGGCCGTCCGGTGGGCGGGAGCCCGTCAGGGCATCAGCGACTGAAGGTACTTGACCGTCGCCGGGTCGGCCGGGAGGAGCGTCTCGATGGCCAGCTCGGCGACCGTCACGTCCATGGGGGTGTTGAAGGTGGAGATGGAGGAGATGAAGGACAGCGTCCGGCCCTCGTGCTCGATCTGCATCGGGAGCGCGAAGTAGGGGACAGGTTCCGCCGGTTCGCGGTCGTGATCCGGCTCCGGCACCGGGTAGGCCGCCACCTCCTCGTACAACGCCCGCAGTGGTTCGGAGCGGTGGAGGGCGATCTCCCGTTCCATCTGCGCGAGCAGATGCCCGCGCCACTCCGGGAGGTTGCGGATGCGGGGTGCCAGGCCCTCCGGGTGCAGTGTCAACCGCATGGCGTTCAGCGGGGGTTCGAGCAGCGACTCCGCGACGCCCTCCAGGAACATCATCATGCCCCGGTTGGCCGCGACCACGTTGTACACCGAGTCGACCACGAACGCCGGGTAGGGCTCGTAGCACTGGATGAGGCGCTCCATGCCCTGGCGCAGGGCGTCCAGCGCGGGCGAGTCGAGCGGGGTCTCCGGGTAGTGCGGGGCGTAACCGGCCGCCAGCAGCAGGGCGTTGCGCTCCCGCACCGGGACGTCCAGGTGCTCGGCGAGCCTGAGCACCATCTCCTCGCTCGGCCGGGAACGGCCCGTCTCGATGAAGCTGATGTGCCGCGCCGAGGAGTCGGCCCGCAGCGCCAGCTCCAGCTGACTCACCCGGCGGCGCTCCCGCCAGGACCGCAGGAGGGGGCCGACGCCCTTGTCGGTGGGGGCGGTGGCCGAGGCGCTGGTTCCCGTCGCGACAATGGTCATACGTACAACCGTAGTCGAGGAGCGCACCTTATGACCTGGCCGCCGTCGAGGCCGACGTTGGAGACCGCAGCGGTGTACCGCGCCCGTGTGCGCGGTTGCCTGCTGGGCGGGGCAGTCGGCGACGCCCTCGGTTACCCCGTGGAGTTCGCCTCCCTCGACAGGATCCGCAGTCGCTTCGGCGAGCGCGGGGTGACCGGGCTCGTACCCGGAGACCTCGGCCTGACCGGCCTGATCAGCGACGACACACAGATGACCCTGTTCACCGTCGAGGCCCTGATCCCGGCGCACGCCCGGGAGCGGGAGAGGGGGATCGGCGGCGCCTGGGCACAGATGCTGCGCCAGGCGTACGAGCGCTGGCTGGAGACCCAGTCGAAGCCGGGCCCGGAGCAGGGCACCCCCACGGGCGGGCTGATCAGCGAGCCCTGGCTGTACGCCCGCCGCGCACCCGGCAACGCCTGCCTCTCCGGGGTCGCCCAGGGGTACTCCCCCGACCCGATGCTCAAGCTGGACGGGAAGCCGGGGCAGGTCAACCCGGACTCCAAGGGCTGCGGCACGGTGATGCGCTCGGCCCCCTTCGGCCTGGTCAACTCCGCTGACGGGGCCTTCGCGATGGCAGCCCGCGGCGCGCAGATCACCCACGGCCACCCCACCGGCTACTACGCGGCGGGCGCGCTGGCCGCGATCGTGTCGCACCTGGTCGCCGGCGTCTCGCTGGAGAGCGCGGTGGTGCTCACGCTCCGGCTGCTCGCCCGTCACCCGGGCCACGAGGAGACGACGGCCGCCCTCGAAGGAGCCCTCGAACTGGCTGCGCAGGGATCGCCGGCGGCCTGGAAGGTCGAGTCCCTCGGCGCCGGCTGGGTCGCCGAGCAGGCCCTCGCCATCGGTGTCTACTGCGCACTGGCCGAGTGGGACGTGCGGGAAGCCCTGCTGCTGTCCGTCAACCACTCCGGCGACAGCGATTCCACCGGCTCCATCTGCGGCAACCTGCTCGGCACGCTGCACGGCGATGTCGGCCTGCCGCACGCCTGGGTAGAGCAGGTCGAGGGCCGTGCCCGGATCGCCGCGCTGGCGGACGACCTGGCGGCCGAAATACTCCACGACTGACCTTCTGGGACCGGTTCTGACCAGGGCTTCGACGGCACAGCTGTGGCACGCTGAAGAGGAACCCCCGCCTCTCCGAAGGAGCGAGCCATGCCCGTCGAACCCCTGTCCCAGAAGGAGATCGAGGACCGACTGGCCGAGCTGCCGGGCTGGTCGGTCGAGGAGGACCGGCTCACCCGCTCCTACCGGCTCGGCTCGCACTTCGCGGCCACCGCGATGGTCATCCACATCGCCCAGGTCCAGGACGAGCTCGACCACCACTCCGACCTCACCCTCGGCTACAACACGGTGTCCCTGTCCGTGAACACGCACAGTGTGGGCGGAGCCGTCACCGAGCTGGACTTCGCGCTCGCGCGCAAGGTCGAGGATCTGGCACAGGCACACGGGGCACACTGACCCGTGTGCTCGATTACGACAAGGAAGCCGCCGCCTACGACGCCACACGCGGCGGCGAGCCCAGGGCCGAGGCCGCCGCGGACGCCCTGCTGGGCCTGATCCCGGCCGGCACCGAGCGGCTCCTGGACGTCGCCTGCGGCACCGGCATCGTCACCAGACGGCTCGCGGCCGCGCGGCCCGCCACCCGGGTGACGGGCGCCGACCTGACGTACGGCATGGCCCGGATGGCCGCCGGACGCCTGCCCGGCTCCGTCCTCCTGGCCGACAGCCGACGGCTGCCGTTCCGCGACGGGACGTTCGACGCCGTCACCAGCGTCTGGCTGCTGCACCTCCTCGACGAACCCGAGGACGTCCGCGCCGTCGTCGCCGAGTGCGCCCGGGTCCTGCGCCCCGGCGGCGTGTATGTCACCACCGTCGACAAGGCCGCCGCACACGACGTCGGCAGCGACATCGACGCCGTCCTCGCCCCGCGCCCGCGCCGCCCGGCCCCGGACGCCGCCCCGCTCGTGGAGTCGTACGCCGCCGCGCACCGCCTGCATCCGGCCGGGCAGGCCCGTTTCCCGGGCCGCGGTCAGGGCCGCAGCCCCCGCCGCACCGCCGCCGATCTGCGGCGCGGCTGGTTCACCCAGCTGCCGCCCGGCGCCCCGCTCACCGAACGGTTCGTGTCAGGCCTGGAGGCGCTGCCCGACCAGGAACGACCGCGCGCCGACCCGGAGTTCAGCCTCCGGGCCTTCAGGAAGCCGGCGGTCGACTAGGCAGCCTTCGGCCGACTGAAGTCCATGGTCCAGTTGGTCAGCCAGGTTCCGCTGCCGTCGAGGGAGAACGCCTGTTCCCAGTGGGCGGAGGCAGCGGACATGTCCGCCCACACGAACCGCACTCGCACGTCCTTCCCCTCGTGGGTGTCGTCGCCGTCGAACCGCCCGACGACCGGCGGGAACAGCTTTCCGCTGCGGCTGGCGGCCCAGTTCAGCGACCACTCCTCGGTCTCCCGGTCGAAGAGCCGCAGGGTCGCACCCTTGGCTCCCAGATACGGCATGTCGATCTCGTCGACGTTCGCCGCCCCGTCGAACAGCGGCCAGCAGCGGTTCGTGGCCGGGAACTCCACCCAGTCGCTGTCCGGGTCGAGAAAGTCGGTGCGGCGGCGGTTCACGACCTCCCACTCGCCGTGGAAGAAGTCGAAGTCGTGCGGGCTGCTCATGAGCGGTCTCCAGTGGTTCCTTCGGGCAGGGAGTCGGCCAAGTAGGCGTCCACGTCCGGGACTTCGGGCGTGAGCACGTGCCGTACCCAGGCGTCCCGTTCGTGCAGGATCGGCGGCAGCTCGAAGACGCAGCCGATCCAGGGCAGTTGGGGCCTGATGAAGTGAGTGGGGTCGCGGTCCGGGCAGCCGGTCATCGGCTGGCCCGCCGCCGCGTTCGCGTAGTGCAGGACGTTGTCCCACACCCAGCTGTAGGCGTTGATGTACGCGCCGTCGTCGTTTCCCCTGTGAACGACGACGAACGTCGCGGGCGGAGTGCCGTCCGGCTCCGGCAGCAGCTCCGGCAGGATCCCGTACGCCGCCTTCTCGACGGCGGGTGCGATGCCCGCCGGGTCGGCGGTGACGTGGTAACGCTTGATGCGCCGTCCCGCCACCTCGATCGGCGGCGGCACGGTCAGCAGTTTCTCCCTGAAGCGTGGTTTCTCCGTGAAGGCCATGGCGAGACGCTAGGCCGACTTCACTGACACCATGTGTCAGTGAAGTCCAGCCGACTCGTCTCGATCCTCCTCCTGCTCCAGACCCGGGGCCGGATGACCGCCGCCCAGCTCGCCGAGGAGCTGGAGGTCTCGGTCCGCACGGTCTACCGGGACGTCGAGGCGCTGAGCGCGGCGGGCGTCCCGCTGTACGGCGACGCGGGCCACGCCGGCGGCTACCGCCTGCTCGACGGCTACCGCACCCGCCTGACCGGCCTCACCGCCGACGAGGCCGAGGCCCTCTTCCTCGCCGGCGCCCCCGGCCCGGCCGCGGAGTTGGGCCTCGGCTCGGTGCTCGCCGCCGCCCAGCTCAAGGTCCGCGCCGCCCTGCCGCCGGAGCTGCGCGCGCACGCCGACCGGATCAGCGGCCGCTTCCATCTGGACGCCCCCGGCTGGTACGCCGACGCCGAGGAGGCGCCGTATCTTCCGGCCGTGGCCGACGCGGTGTGGAACAGCCGCGTGCTGCACGTCCTGTACCGCCGCTGGGCCGAACCCACCGACGTGGAGCGCCGCCTGGAGCCGTACGGTCTGGTGTTGAAGGCCGGCCGCTGGTACGTCGTCGCGGGCCCGGGCCCCCGCACCTTCCGTGTCGACCAGATCCTCCAACTCGCCACCTCCGACGAGGAGTTCACCCGCCCAGACGGCTTCGACCTGGCCGCCTACTGGACGGCGTACCAGCGCGACTTCCACGACCGGCTGTACCGCGGCGAGGCTCTGGTCAAGCTGGCGCCGGGCGTAAGGCTGCCGAGGGCGGTCGACAGCCGTACGGGCGACGACGGTTGGACCCTGGCCAAGATCCCCATCGAGTCCGTCGAGCACGCCCACGGCGAGTTCCTGCGCCTGGGCACGGACATCGAGGTGCTTCAGCCGCCCGAACTGCGCGAGCGCCTCGCCCGCACCGTGGCCCAACTGGCCGAAAGGTACGGAAACTTGGCGCAAAGCGGCGGCGACTGAGGGGTCGGAACCCGTCCGTCCTCTCTGGAGGTTCGTCACGTGCAGCACCCGCACAGGCACCGCAGACGCCGAGTCCTCCTCTCGGCGGTGACAGGGGCGGCGGCCCTCATCGCCGCCGGACTTACCGCGCTTAACGCCGGAACAGCCCAGGCCGCCACCGCCCTCCCCCACTCTCGGCTTCGCTCGAGCGGGGGGACCCCCATGGTCGAAGAGCTCGACCGCGGCCTGGTCAGCGTCCACACCGACAGCGGCAACCTGGTCAGCTGGCGCTGGCTGGGCACAGACCCGGACACCGCCTCCTTCAACGTCTACCGCGCCGGTACGAAGGTCAACTCGACCCCGGTCACCGGCTCCACGAACTTCTTCCATTCGGGCGCGCCCAGCTCGGCCGACTACACCGTCCGGGCCATTGTGAACGGCGTCGAGCAGGGCGACTCGGAGCACGCCATCCAGTTCCGGTCCGGCTACAAGGACGTGCCGATCACCCCACCGGCAGGCGGCACCACCCCCGACGGAGTCGCCTACACCTACACGGCCAACGACGCCTCAGTCGGAGACCTGGACGGCGACGGCCGGCTCGACTTCGTCCTCAAGTGGCAGCCGACGAACGCCAAGGACAACTCCCAGTCCGGCTACACGGGTGACACGTTCATCGACGGCATCAAGCTCGACGGCACCCGGCTGTGGCGCATCGACCTGGGCCGCAACATCCGCTCCGGCGCGCACTACACGCAGTTCCAGGTGTACGACTACGACGGTGACGGCGAGGCCGAGGTCGCGATGAAGACGGCGGACGGCACCGTCGACGGGACGGGGACCGTGATCGGGAGCTCCTTCGCCGACTACCGCAACTCCAGCGGCTACGTGCTCTCCGGCCCGGAGTACCTGACCATGTTCAACGGCCGGACCGGCAAGGCGATGCAGACCGTCGACTACGTCCCGGCGCGCGGCACGGTGTCCTCGTGGGGCGACTCGTACGGCAACCGGGTGGACCGCTTCCTCGCGGGCACGGCGTACCTGGACGGCTCCCGCCCGTCGCTCATCATGGCCCGCGGCTACTACACCCGAACGGTGATCGCCGCCTGGGACTGGCGCGGCGGTGCCTTCACCCGCCGCTGGACCTTCGACACCAACTCCTCGACCAACTCGGGCAAGGGGTACGACGGTCAGGGCAACCACCAGCTGTCGGTGGCCGACGTCGACGGCGACGGCAAGGACGAGATCGTGTACGGCTCGATGGCCGTCGACGACAACGGCAGCGGCCTGTGGACCACCAGGAACGGCCATGGCGACGCCATGCACGTGGGTGACCTCGACCCGTCCCGCCCCGGCCTGGAGGAGTTCAAGGTCGACGAGGACGGCTCCAAGCCCGCGTCCTGGATGGCGGACGCGAAGACCGGGCAGATCATCTGGTCCACGCCCGCCGACGGCGACAACGGCCGGGGCGTCTCGGGGGACATCTGGGCCGGCAGCGCGGGCGCCGAGTCGTGGTCCTCCCACGCGGACGGCGTACGGGACCCTAAGGGCACCGTGGTCGCGAGCCGCAAGCCCTCCAGCATCAACTTCCTGTCCTGGTGGGACGGCGACCCGGTCCGCGAGCTCCTCGACGACACCCATATCGACAAGTACGGCACCTCGTCGGACACCCGTCTGCTGACCGGCTCCGGCGTCCACTCCAACAACAGCACCAAGGCGACGCCGTCCCTGTCGGGCGACATCCTCGGCGACTGGCGCGAGGAGGTCGTCTGGCCGACGACCGACAACACGGCCCTGCGCATCTACTCCACGCCGTACGAAACGAGCACGAAGATCACGACCTTGCTGCACGACACGCAGTACCGCACGGCTCTGGCCTCGCAAAATACTGCCTACAACCAGCCGCCGCATCCGAGCTTCTTCATCGGCGACGGGATGGCGACGGCGCCGCGGCCGACGGTCCGCACCCCATGACACAGAGGCGGTCGCCCGCCGACCGCGGGCGACCGCCTCACCTTGCCGGGTCGGCTTCAGCCGCCCAGGACGCCACCCAGCAGGCCGCCCACGAGGCCGGTCACGACGCCCAGAAGGCCCGAGAGCACGTCATGGTGGTCGCCGTTGTCGCCCTTGGAGGAGACGCATGTCTGGTGGCCCAGAAGGGAGATGTGGATGGTTCCTTCGCACTTGGCGGGCGCCGGGGCCGCTGAGGCGCTCGGCGCCATGAAAGCCAGGGCGATTACGGGAGCGGCGAGGACCGCCGCGACGCGGGAGCGGGTCGGTTTGCGTGTGCGCTGCGACATCACTGTCCTTTCGACGGGCATGTGGGGACCGGACCTTCCTTGATCAGGTTCAATCAGATTCAGGTGGCCCTCTGCGCTCCGCAACTCGAGGATCACTCGCGGCAACCGTTCGGCCCAGTCAGGCGACCGTGCAGGTCCGGTCACCCAGCTTGAACGAGGCCGGTTGGGTGTTCGCCCCTGACCAGCTCCCCGTGAAGCCGAAGTCCACGGACGAACCGGCCGCCACCGTGCCGTTCCAGCTCACGTTCTTCGCCGTCACCGCCGTGCCCGACTGGGTGTAGTCGGCGTTCCACAGCTGGGTGACCTTCTGGCCGTCCGCGAAGGTCCAGCCGAGTGACCAGCTGCTCCAGGCGGTCGAGCCCGTATTGGTGAGCTGTACGTCGGCCTGGAAGCCGCCCGACCACTGGTTGGTGACCTTGTAGGTGACCGTGCAGGCACCGTTCGGCGTCGGGTCCGTGCCGCCGCCGCCGCCGTTGCCGCCACCTCCGCCAGTGTCGGAGGTGTCGCCGTAGACGACACCCCGGCCGTTGGTGGAGACGTACACCCGTCCGTAGACACGCGGGTCACCGGTGATCGCCCCGCCCGTCCAGCCCCACTGGTGGGCGTCGTCGTTGATGCGGGTCCAGGTCGCTCCCTTGTCGGTCGAGCGGAAGATGCCGCGTACGCCGCCGATCTTCGCGCTGGTGTAGAGGGTCTGGTAGGAGGCCCCCGTCGCCGCCTTGCCGAAGCCGATGGTGTCGGCCTGCTCGACGCCGGACAGCTTGGTGAAGCTCGCCCCGCTGTCGGTGGAGTGCCACAGGCCGTACGCTCCGTCGGAAGCGCCGCCCGCGAGCCAGACGTCACCCTTCGCGCCGGGCAGCGCCTTGAAGCGCACGCTGTCGCCGCCGGGGAGGCCGGTGGCCGAGGACGCGGTGAAGGTCGCGCCGCCGTCCGAACTGACGTAGAACTTCCCGGACTTGAAGCCGTAGAAGGTCTTCGCGTCGACGCGGTCGGCCTCGACCGTCGCGCCCGCCGGGATACCGCTCGACGCGGACCAGGAAGTCCCGAAGCCGGTCGTGTACTGCACGCCGGTGCCCGCCGGGCTCCACACGAACCGGCTGCCGTCCGAGGCCGCGGCCACCGTCCCGCCGCCCGACACACCCGAAGGGTCCGTCCCCGCGAACCAGTTGGCCCCGTTGTCCGTCGAGAACGCGATGTGCGGACCCGAGTCGAGGTTGCCGACCCGCACGACCGTGTTCGGGTCGGCCTCCGCGAAGTCCAGACCGGTCGTCGTGGTGAAGGTAGGCGAGGTGAACATCATCGAGGGGACCTTGGTCAGGTCCGTGTGCCGGAAGCCGCCGATGTCACCGAGGGCGCTGAACAGCTGGGCGCCGCCCGACGGGGGAGCGGCGAGGTCGTTGACGGCCGTCTCCTCCAGCCCCTGCACCATGGGCTTGACGGTGAACTGGCCTCCGCTGTCCCACTTGGTGAGGTCCTCGCTGCCGTAGAGCGTCGCCCCCGTCCCGTACATCATGCGGTCCGAGTTGAACGGGTCGATCTCCAGCGACTCCGTCATCCAGCCCAGTTTCGGGGCCTGTTCGGGCGGGGACGGGTTCGCGCCGAAGGTCAGCCAGGGAGAGGACGAGACGTCCATCGTGTAGCGGTTCGAGCGGTTGGGGTACGAGGTGTAGTCCCACGCCTTCGTCCAGCTGCCGCCGCTGTCCGTGGACCGGAAGATCTGCGTGTCCGGCCACCAGGAGCTGTAGGCGGTGGTCATGACCGTGCCGGGGTGCTGTCGGTCGACGGTCAGGCCGCTGAAGCCGTAGTACGTGTCGGCCTCCGTAACCGGGCTGATGTTCGTCCAGGTGCCGGTCGCCGTCGCATACCGCCACAGCTGCCCCTTGCCGCCGTCGTACGGGCCGCCCTTGTCGCTGTAGGCGAGGTAGAGGTAGCCGTTCTTGGCGTCGAGCACGCTCTGGTGGGCGAGGTAGCCGGTCGGTTGCCCGGCCAGGCGCGTCCAGGTGGCCCCCGCGTCCGTGGACCGATACACCGGGTTGTCCTTGTCGGCGACCCCGACGTAGATGGTCTTCGTGGCGCTCCCCGAGGTGCCGGTGGACTCGTCGAAGGTGACCCAGACGATCCCCTGGTTGTCGCTCGCGTACCCGCTCGTGTCGCTTGAATCCTGAACGTAGTTACCGGCGTTGGGGAAGTTCGTCACCTGCGACCAGGTCACGCCGGAGTCCGTCGACCGCCACAGCCCCTTGCCGCTCGGCGCACCCAGATACAGCACGCTGTCCTTGTTCGGGTCGATCGCGAGCCGCTCGCCCATGCCCCGCCCCGGCATGTTGCCGCCGAGCTTGAAGGGGAGATCCGCCTTCTGCCAGCCGGCGCCGCGGTCGGAGGACCGCAGCACGGCACCGTTCGTCGGGTCCCAGCTGTTGGTGTACGTCCCTACGGCCGCGTACACCTTGTTCGGATCCACGGAGTCGGAGGCCAGACTGACGACACCGGTGTGCCCCCACTCGTCCCAGCCGACCGAGTCCAGCAGCGGCGTCCAGGTCTTCGTCGCCTCCTGCCAGCGATAGGCGCCGCCGATGTCGGTGCGGGCGTAGGCCAGATTCTTCTCGCTCCGGTTGAAGACGATCCCGGGAACGAATCCACCGCCGTCGATCCGGGCGTTCTTCCAGGTGTACGTGTCCGCGGCGAGCGCGACCTTGGGTGCGCCCGCGGCGAGCGCGGGCGGACTGCCCACGAGCAGGCCGGCCGCGAGGGCCAGCACAGCCGTGAGAATGCGGGTTCTTCGCACGGTGGGGTCCTTCCTCGAGGGAAACGCGCGAGCACCGGGCGGCCCCCAGTGCGGGTGGGGACCGCCCGGCGGTCGGCCCCGACGTCAGGTGCCGGGACCTACGTACGCAGAGCCATCAAGCGGTTCCGAGGAGCCGGGCGGTGCGGTAGCGCCCCTTCAGGGGCGCGGGGAACTGCGCGAGCAACGACAACGGACCCGCAGCCAAACACCGCCCGACCCGCGGAGCGCTTCGCGGGGACTATTCGAGAAGCTCCGCATACGAGCCCATGGCCAAGGCAATGTCCGCCTGAGCCCAGAACCGGTGATACGTGAAGGACGGCGCCGCCCCACCCGCCAGATAGCTCTGGATCTTCGACCAGGCCGGATCGTTCTTGTAGAACGATCGCAGCGAGGCAAAGGTGGACGACGAGTTGATCACGTCACCGTTCGGCATCTTGCCGCTCCACCCGCTCGGGACGTACACACTGTCGCCGAAGCGGTTGTAGTCGGCGCGGGTCTCCGGCACGGCGATGCCCAGGCTGTCCTGGTAGTTGTTCCACATGCCGTCGAGGAGTGCCTTCGCCGTCGACTTGGCCGTCGAGTCACCGGACTTGGCGCCGTAGTACGTCAGCGTCTTGGCGAATGCGGCCGCCACTCCGACGTCGTTCGTGTAGTCGGCGACGGTGACGTGAAGTCCGCTGTTGGAGCCGGGACTTGAGGCGTTCCAGGTGTCGGGCTGCCCCGACCACTGGAGTGTCGACGGGATCAGATAGGTGCCGTCCGGGTTGATGGTGGTCTTGGACAGCGCCCACTTGACCCACTTGTCGAGGATCGCCTTGGCGGTCGTGTTCCCCGTCTGCTGGTAGTACTCGGCGACCCGCTCCATCGACCACGCCTGGAAGCCGAACCACTGGTTGGACGGCGGGTCGTGGTAGACGGGCTGCTGGTCGTAGTACATGCCGTAGAAGGTGGAGGTCCCGGACGGCGGGGTGGCGTAGCGCCCCGCCCAGCTGTTCGTGGCACCGCCCGCGATGGCGCCCTCGTTGGACTGCAGCCAGCGGTAGAACTCCAGCTGCCGGGTGAGGGAGGTGCCCCAATCCGCCGCTCCCGTCGAGGACTTGGGCTTCAGGTCGGTGTACGAGCTGAGCGCGTACGCGGCCAGCGGGTTCTGGTAGCCGCCGTGTACGTGGCTCGAGCCGATCCGCCAGGCCCAGCCCGCGTTGGTGTCTGTCGCGCCGCCCCATGCGTAGTACCAGGACAGCAGATAGGACGAGGCGTCCTTGCCGGTGCCGGCCGCACACGTGGACGGCCCGACGCAGTTGCCGATCTTCTTGAAGTACTTGTCGTACATCGAGTAGCGCAGGTAGTCGCCCATCTTCGCGGCCTTGCCGACGGTCGCGGAGACGTCACTGCCCTTGCCCTGCTGCTTCGCCCACACGTCGGCCCAGTACGCGGCCTGCACCGCACGTGCGTCGGCGTCCGGGGCGTCCGTGTACTTCCACTGCTTGGCGTAGGACGAGTCACCGGTGAACAGGTCCAAGTACCCGTTCGTTCCACCGTACTTGAAGGCGTCGCAGGTCGGCTGTGGCACCGTCTCCCACACCGACTCCTGCGCGCCGCGCTGGAAGGTGTTGATGTACGACGGTCCGGTGGCCGTCGGTCCGGCCTCGCACTTGCCGGGCTCGTTGCCGTACCCGTAGACGTTGTCGACGTCCTGCAGCCAGTGCATGCCGTACACGTCGTCCGTGCCGTAGGCGCTCTTGAGCTCCGAAGCGATCGGATCGGACCCGACCGGGACCGACGTGTCGAGCTTCGCCGGGTACTCGTTCGGGGTGTCCAGCTCGGGCGCGTACGTCGCCGGCTTCGAGGCGTTGTAGAAGGAGTTGGTCGGCTGGTCGGCGTGGGCCGGGATCATGTACTTCTCCATGAGAGCCCAGGCGCCGTTGAACTTGGACCAGTCACCGGTGACCTTGCCGTACATCGCCTGCAGCCAGAGAAGGTAGCTGTAGGCCTCCGACGTGGTCTCATGGCCCTGGTCCGGGGCCTCGACGATCAGCGTCTCGACCGAGTGGTAGGGGATGCCCTCGGGTGAGAAGTAGCCGTTCGCCGGGTTGGTGATCTTGCCGTAGAGGTCCAGGAAGCGGGCGTCGTACGCCTTCGAGGCCGCCAGCTCGGTGACGGTGACCGCCGCCTTGGTGAAGCCCGTCGCCGTCGACTCGAAGGAGGCCGCGCCGGTCCCGGAGGAGTCGGCCGTGATGGTCACCGTCTGGGCCGTGCTCCAGTTGGACGGTGTGAAGGTGAGCGAGGCGCCGCCTGTCACCGACAGCCCGGAGTTGCCGCTCGCGCGGGCCGTCGTCACGGTCACGTTCGCCGAAGGCTGGGTGGACAGCTTCACCGCGTACGTGCCCGTCTTGCCCTGCTGGACGCCCAGTTGGGTTGGCGAGGCCACCACGGCGGGACCCGATGCGACCGTGATGCCGACGGGCGTCGACTCCGCGGACGCGCCCAGGCTGTCGTAGGCCTTCGCCACCAGCGAATGACTGCCCACGGTCAAACCGGAGGATGAGAGCGTGTAGGGCGCGCTGGTGTCCGTGCCCAGCAGGGTGGTGTCGTCGTAGAACTCGACCTTGCTGATCGTCGCGTTGTCGGCCGCGGCGGCGGTGGCCGCGAGCGGGACCGCGTCGCCCTGTGTGTAGACCGCGCCCGCGGTGGGGCTGGTCAGCACGGTGACCGGCGGCTGGTGGGCGCCGGCGCAGGTGGTGCCGTTGATCGCGAAGCCGGTGGGGGAGGCGTTGGTGCCGCTGTAGGTGAACTGCGCGCCGGTGGAGACCGCGGCGCCCGCGGCGATCTTCGCGTTGTAGCCGGCGTCCTTCACGGTGATCGCCGTGCCGGACTGCGACCAGGTACCGTTCCAGCCGTTCGTGAGCTTCTGGTTGCCGCTGTAGGCGTAGGTCAGGGTCCAGCCGTCGATGGCGTCCGTGCCGCGGTTGGTGAGGGTCAGGTCCGCGGTGAAGCCGGAGCCCCAGTCGTTCGTCTTGTAGTCGACGCTGCACTGAAGTGCCGCCGCATGGGCGGGAGTTGTGCCCGTGCCGAGCATGGTGAACGGGAGCGCGAGGGCCGCCACGACGGCGGTCCACAGTCGCCGCGTCCTACGGCGTCTGCGTCTTGGTTCCATGGTGCTGGTTCCTCCTTGCGGCTCGAGCGAAGGTGGGGGAGGAGCAACAAGCCTTGAACCAGTGGGAGCGCTCCCATAGTGGGGACGGGGGTGAGGGCGGTCAAGGTGCTTGAAGAGTCGAAAAGATTCGACGGGTTTTAGTTGAGGGAAAGTCAGCGAAACTCTGTGACTCCCCTGTCCTTTGCTGTCACTTGGCGCTAGCTTCGTTGACACCAGTGGGAGCGATTCCATCAGTCGACGCGTCCGTCACGACGCGCCTGAGCTGCAAGGAGTCGCTCATGCGACACCCCCCGCGTTCAGTACTTTTAGTTGTCGCCGGGGCGGTCGGCCTTGTCGGGGCCATGACCGTGCCGGTCTTCACGGCACAGGGAGCCGCGCCCGCCTGCTCGGTGGAGTACTCGGTCACCAGCCAGTGGGACACGGGCTTCCAGGGTGCCGTGAGGATCACCAACAACACGGCGGCCGTGAGCAGTTGGAGCATCAGCTTCGACTTCGGAGACGGCCAGAAGGTCAGTCAGGGCTGGAACGCCAAATGGTCCCAGTCCGGTACGACGGTGACCGCGGCCAACGAGAGCTACAACGGCTCGCTCGCCACCGGCGCGAGCGTCAGCGCCGGGTTCCTCGCGTCCTGGTCGGGGACCAATGCCGTACCGACGTCGTTCAAGCTCAACGGGACCACGTGCAACGTCGATTCGGAGCCGTCACCGACGCCGACCGAGCCGCCCGCCAGTAGTACGGCACCCGCCCTGCATGTCTCCGGGAACAAGCTCGTGGACGCCGACGGCAGGAACCGCCGGCTGCTCGGCGTCAACCGTTCCGGCGGCGAGTTCATGTGCGTGCAGGGCTACGGCATCTGGGACGGCCCGGTCGACGACACCGCGGTCAAGGCGATCGCCGACTGGAAGGCGAACGCCGTCCGCATCCCGCTCAACGAGGAGTGCTGGCTGGGCCTTTCCGACATCAAGCCCGAGTACGCGGGCGCCAACTACATAGCCGCCGTCAAGGACTTGGTGGCCAAGGTGGAGGCGCACGGCATGACGCCGATCGTCGAACTGCACTGGACCTACGGCCAGTACACCGGCAACTCGGCGGGCTGCTCCGACGTGCACGCCACCTGCCAGAAGCCGATGCCCGACATGCAGTACACGCCCTCGTTCTGGTCGTCGGTGGCCAGCACCTTCAAGGCCGACCCGGCGGTCGTGTTCGACCTGTTCAACGAGCCGTATCCGGACCGGGCGACCTCCACCTCCACCCAGGCGTGGCAGTGCTGGAAGGACGGCGGCAGTTGCCCCGGCATCGGCTACGAGGTCGCCGGGATGCAGGACATGGTCGACGCGGTACGCGGCACCGGCGCCAAGAACGTCGTCATGGCCGGCGGTCTGGCGTACTCCAACGACCTCGGCCAGTGGCTGACGTACAGGCCCACCGACCCGACGGGCAATCTCGTCGCCGCCTACCACGTCTACAACTTCAACACCTGCGCGAGCGAGAGCTGCTGGAACTCCACCCTCGCGCCGGTGGCGGCCCAAGTGCCGCTGGTGGCCGGGGAGATCGGCGAGAACACCTGCTCGCACTCCTTCGTCGACCAGGTCATGAAGTGGTTCGACGACCGGGGCCTGTCCTACCTCGGCTGGACCTGGAACACCTGGGACTGCTCCTCCGGCCCCTCGCTCATCTCCAACTACGACGGAACCCCCACGTCGTACGGCATCGGGCTGCGCGATCACCTGCGCGCCATCAACCCGTAATTCCCGCATCGGAGAAGGAAACCCGCACTCATGAGTCGTACCAGAACAGCGATACTCGCCGCCCTGGCGCTGGTCGCCTCGGCCGCCGGGACCGCGACCGCCGTCGTCCCCTCGGACGTCGCAGCGGCCGCCGTCCCCTGCACCGTCGACTACAAGGTGCAGAACGACTGGGGCTCCGGCTTCACCGCCGCCGTGACAGTCACCAACAACAGTGCTGCGAAAAGCAGTTGGTCGGTGAAGTGGTCGTACGCCGGAAACCAGAAGGTCACCAACTACTGGAACACCAAGCTCACCCAGAGCGGGACCGCCGTCACCGCCGGCAACGAGACGTACAACGGGAGCCTGGCGACCGGCGGTTCGGTCAGCTTCGGATTCCAGGCCTCCTACAGCGGCACCAATGCGATTCCGGCCGCGTTCACGCTCGACGGTGTGACCTGCAACGTCGATGACGGGAGCAGCGGTGGCGGCGGTGGGGGCGGCGGTGGCGGTACGGGCAGTCGCGTCGACAACCCGTACACCGGCGCCAAGGTGTATGTGAACCCCGAGTGGTCGGCGCATGCCGCCGCCGAGCCGGGCGGCAGCCGCGTCTCCAACCAGCCCACCGGCGTCTGGCTCGACCGTATCGCCGCGATCAACGGCGTGAACGGCGGGATGGGCCTGCGCGACCACCTCGACGCTGCCCTGCAGCAGAAGGGCAGCGGCGAGGAGGTCGTCCAGCTGGTGATCTACGACCTTCCCGGACGTGACTGCTCGGCCCTCGCCTCCAACGGCGAGCTCGGCCCGACGGAGATCGACAAGTACAAGACGCAGTTCATCGACCCGATCGCGGCGATCCTCGCCGACAGCAAGTACAGCTCGCTACGGATCGTCACCACCGTCGAGCTCGACTCGCTGCCCAACCTGGTCACCAACACCGGCAGCCGGGCCACCGCCACGGCCGCGTGCGACACCATGCTCGCCAACGGCAACTACGTGAAGGGCGTCGGCTACGCGTTGGCCAAGCTCGGCGCGATCCCCAACGTCTACAACTACATCGACGCCGGCCACCATGGCTGGCTCGGCTGGGACGACAACTTCGCGCCCTCGGCCAACGTGCTCAAGCAGGCGGCGACCAGTGAGGGCGCGACCGTCGACGACGTGCAGGGCTTCATCACCAACACGGCGAACTACAGCGCCCTGAAGGAGAACAACTTCACCATCAACGACACGGTGAACGGCACGTCCGTGCGCCAGTCCAAGTGGGTCGACTGGAACCGCTACGTCGACGAGCTGTCGTACGCCCAGGCCTTCCGCAACGAGCTGGTCTCGGTCGGTTTCAACTCCGGCATCGGCATGCTGATCGACACCTCCCGCAACGGCTGGGGCGGCACCGCCCGTCCCACCGGTCCGGGTGCCACCACCAGCGTGGACACCTACGTCGACGGCGGCCGCTACGACCGTCGTATCCACGTCGGCAACTGGTGCAACCAGTCCGGGGCCGGTCTCGGTGAGCGTCCGCAGGCCAGCCCGGCGACCGGGATCGACGCGTATGTGTGGATGAAGCCGCCGGGCGAATCCGACGGCTCGAGCTCTGCCATCCCGAACGACGAGAACAAGGGCTTCGACCGCATGTGCGACCCGACGTACACGGGCAACGCCCGCAACGGCAACAGCATGTCGGGCGCGCTGCCGAACGCTCCGCTGTCCGGGCACTGGTTCTCTGCGCAGTTCCAGCAGCTGATGCAGAATGCGTATCCGCCGCTCTAGGCTCCGCCGGTTGCGCTGAGATCTAAAACTGCCGGCCGTTTGTGGCTGGTCGCGCCCACGCGGCGGTAGCCGCAAATAGATACAGCCCCGCGCCCCTAAAAGAGGGGCGCGGGGGTCAGCCCTGGTTGGTCAGGGCCCGGCGGATTGCGAACTCCACCGCTGAGTAGTCGCCGTCCGGGCGGTTCAGTTCGTAGGGGACTGCCGGCATCAGGGGTGGCTGGGCCATGAAGCGGGGGCGGGTGCCGTGGTGGGGCTGGGCCGCGTGGACCAGGAACGGGTGGCATAGGTAGACGTCGCCGGGGCGGCCGGTGGCGTGCGCGAGTGGGCGGTGCGCGGAGGCTGCCGCGACCTTCGGGCCGAGCTCCATGAAGGAGGCGCCCTCGTCGCCGTACGGCTCCAGCACCGCAGGAACGTCGAGATGCGAGCCGACCCGGATGCGGGTCGGGGCGTCGGCCTCGGTGACCTCGCTGAACAGGAAGAGCATCAGCAGGGCGCGCTCGCGTGAGCGCAGGTTCGTATGCCACAGCGTGGCGCCCTCGGGGAGGTAGCTTCCCTCTATGTGCCAGCCCGCGTCGTCCGGTTCCTCCTCGTGCGGGAACCGCAGCGGGAAGGTGCCCAGTCCGTAGCGCGGCTGCCAGCGGCCCTCGCCCACCAGCAGGTCGAACGCCTCATGCAGGGCGGGGGAGTTGGCGGCCGCGGCGAACGGTCCCTGCCCCATGCCGGGTACCCAGACCACCGGGTCCTTCCAGGTGCCGGGGTCGTCGGGGTCGTAACCCGTCTCCTTCCACAGCAGCCGTGCGCAGTCCTCGGCGACCCGCGGCGGGAACGCCCCCTCGATCTTCACGAAGCCGTCCGTGAGGAAGCTCTCCACCAGTTCGCTGTCCATGGGGCCATCGTGGGTGACCCGGTCGGCGGCGCGCACCTGATTTTTGCCGCCGGTTTTTGCCATGACGGCAACAGTGCTGGCCCTCTCGCGGTGCGTCGTCGCACGCTGGCCGCACCCGGACGAGAGGCTGACCACCATGGCGCACGGACACCACCACGGACACCAGGACCACGGCCACGGACACCACGACCACACCGACATCGACTGGGCCGAGATGGCCCCGCTGCTGGAATCGCAGGCGGAGCTGTTCACGTCGCTGTACGAGCGGGCCATGTCCTGGCTGACCGACAAGCAGACCGAACCGGGGCTGATCGTCGACGCGGGCAGCGGGCCCGGCGTGGTCGCCTGTCTGCTCGCCGAGGCCTTTCCGGGGGCCCGGGTCGTCGCGGTCGACGGCTCGGAGCCGCTGCTGGAGCGGGCCCGTGCCCGGGCCGACCGCCTGGGTGTCGGCGATCGCTTCGGTACGCTCGCCGGTGAACTGCCCGGCGTACTGGACGAGTTGGACTACCCCGCCGATCTGCTGTGGGCCAGCCGCAGCCTGCACCACATCGGCGACCAGCGGGCCGCCCTCGCCGCCTTCGCCGCGCGGCTCGCACCTGGCGGCACACTCGCGATCATGGAGGGTGGTCTGCCCGCGCGTTTTCTGCCGCGCGACATCGGGATCGGCCGTCCCGGTCTGCAGGCGCGCCTCGATGTGCTGGAGGAGGAGTGGTTCGCCGAGATGCGGTCGAGCCTGCCCGGTGCGGTCGCCGAGGCCGAGGACTGGCCGGCGCTGATGGCCGCCGCGGGCCTGCGGCCCACCGGCACCCGCACCTTCCTGCTCGACCTGCCCGCCCCGGCCAAGGACCGCGCCCGCGCCTACGTCGCCGCCTCCCTCTCCCGCCTTCGCGACGCCCTCGGCGACCATCTCGACGCCACCGACCGCGCCACCCTGGACCGGCTGCTCGACCCCGACGACAAGGCGAGCGTCCATCACCGCCCGGACGTGTTCGTACTGGCGGCACACACGGTGCACACGGCTGTCCACGGGATGTGAGGGGCAGTCCAACTGGCCGCTGTCAAAGGCCAGTTGGGCTGTTCTGGAGCATGTTTCCCCCGGATCCTCAGTTGTTCTGCAGGAACTTCTTCGCCAGCTGATCCCCCAGCGAGACCGCCGCGCTGTGGCTCTCGATGGGGGATACCTGCGAGTTCTTGAACAGGATGTAGGTCACGCCGGAGTCGGTGCCGCCGGTCTCGGGGTTGGAATCGATGCCGAGGGCCTGGGCGGTGGCGTACGAGGCCTCGCCGATGATCTTCGTGGGGCCGGTGTCGCCGACGACGGCGTACTCGACCTTGTTGTTGTAGATCACGGCGACCACGCCGCCGCCCTTGATGCCGGCGCCGGAGTAGTTCCAGATGCTGCTGGAGCTGGGCACGACGACGTACGGCAGTGAATCGGCCTTGAGCGGCTTGCCGTTGGACTGGTGGAACGCCGTGTCGTCCTGGTACCAGGGGTCGGTGTTCTCGTTGCACTTCGAGGTGCGCTGTCCGTCGCAGTCGATGTCCATGTCGGCCTTCCAGAACACGGCACCGTTCTTGCCGCACACCGGGATCGTGGCCGAGGTCTCGTCGTCGGTCTTGTACTTGCCGTTGGAGATCTGGGAACAGGACGTCACCTTGGCGAGCAGGTCGGCCGCGCTGACCGAGCCCTCCCGGGTGGACGCCGGTCCTGCCGTGCCGGAGGCGTTCGCAGGGAGCACTCCGGCGGCGAGCAGTGCGGCCCCGGAGGCCGCGGCGAGGGTCAGTGTTCGTATGCGCACTGTGGGGGACCCTTCTGTTAGGAAAGTTTCCTTACTCGGGTGCCGTACAAGGTGGCCCCCTCTGCATGCTCCCGTCAACCCCTTGGTCTGGACTTCCGCGCTACGACGGCGTATACGGCCCTGATTGCAGCGGTTTGCCCGGAGGAGAAGACTGGAGAGACGGAATAGCCAGATATGCGCCCGACTTCTGGGAGGCGAGGCGTCATGTTCGTTCGCACGGTGTATGCGACCGGGGATCCGGCGAAGGTCGACACGGCCATCAGGGCACTGAACTCACAGGGGCGGGATCTGCTGGAGGAGCGTCCGGGCTACCGCGGGGCCGGCATCTTCGTGGACCGGGAACTCGGCAAGCTGCTGGCCGTGAGCTGGTGGGAGTCCGAGGAGGCCCGGCGCAACAGCGACGAGGTCATGCGCGAGCGGCGCGGCGCGCTGCTGGAACCGTTCGCAGCGACGACCGCGGTCGAGAACTACGAGGCGGTGGTCGTCCACCAGGTACGGCAGCCGGAGGCGGGCGGCGGACTGCGGCTCACCAGGCTGGAGTTCGACCCGATGGACGCGGATCTGCTCACCGAGACCTTCCGCGCGTCGGTGGTGCCCAGGCTCGAGACCCTGTCCGGGCTGGCCAGGACGTCCCTGCTCGTCGACCGGGAGCGCGGACGCGGTCTGGTCGGCGCGCTGTTCACGGACCACGGCTCCCTCGTCGCGTCCCGCGGGCCCCAGGCGGCGGCCCGGCACGAGGGTGTGGCCAAGGCGCATGTGACCGTGATCGGACTGGAGGAGTTCGAGGTCGTCTATGCGGAAGTGCGGGGCGACTGACGCGTCCCGTACGGGAGTTGGCCGGACTGCGGCTCCGGGCAGACGTCGGCCCCCGCTGTCCGGCGGGGGCCGACGTGGGTACCGGGGCGGCCGTCAGGCCATGTTGAACGTCGACGGGTCCGGCCCCAGGCGCCGGTCCTCGTTGAGCGCGCTGATCGCCGCAAGGTCCTCGGTGTCCAGACTGAAGTCGAAGACCTCGATGTTCTCCTTGATCCGGGACGGCGTCACGGACTTGGGGATCACGACGTTGCCCAGCTGCAGATGCCAGCGCAGCACGACCTGGGCCGGGGTGCGGCCGTGCTTCTGGGCGATGGCGACGATCGCCGGGACCTCCAGCAGGCCCTTGCCCGAACCGAGCGGCGACCAGGCCTCGGTGGCGATGCCCTGCTCCGCGTGGTATTCGCGGGCCGCGTGCTGCTGCAGGTGCGGGTGCAGCTCGATCTGGTCGACCGCCGGGATGACCGACGTCTCGGCGATCAGCCGCTGAAGGTGGTCGGGCTCGAAGTTGGAGACGCCGATCGCCCGGATACGGCCGTCGGCGTGCAGCTTCTCGAACGCCTTGTACGAGTCGACGTACTTGTCCCGGGCCGGGGTCGGCCAGTGGATCAGGTACAGGTCGACGTACTCCACGCCGAGCTTGTCCAGCGACGCGTCGAAGGCGCGCAGCGTGGAGTCGTAGCCCTGGTCGCGGTTCCAGAGCTTGGTGGTGAGGAAGATGTCCTCGCGGGGGATGCCGGAGGCGGCGATCGCCTTGCCGGTGCCCGCCTCGTTGCCGTAGATCGCCGCTGTGTCGATGCTGCGGTACCCGGCCTCCAACGCGGTGGCGACAGCCTGCTCCGCCTCGTCGTCCGGCACCTGCCAGACGCCGAAGCCCAGCTGGGGCATCTCGACGCCGTTGTTGAGGATGATCGGGGGGACCTTGCTGCTCACGAGCTCTTGATCCTTACGGTTGTCGTCAGGTGGCACTCCTATCGTCAACGATCACGGGCGGTCATGCATTCCTGACGGGATAATCCGTCCGAACTGACCGATGAGTCAGTTGATGGATCCGGGGATTGTCCGGAAATGCATCCGACGTCTTCGGTCCGGACCATTGACGGCGGCCCTTCCTCCCGCAACTCTGGATCGCGCCACCGAACGAGTTCATGAACTCGGTGCATGCATGTGAACACCTAGCGCCTGTCTGGGCCTCCCCTACCCCCCACCCCTCAGGAAAGCAGGTACAGCCGCATGAACGAGACGGTCCAGCACGCCCTCCGGACGGAACAGCCCCTCCAGGAGACGCGTGAGACATCCGATGAAAACGTCTGGCAAAGCCCTGGCTATGCGGTGGTGGAGACCGCTCTCGAAGTGACCGCCTACGCCCTCGGCGACCGCTGACCGGCCGCACGGCGACCGCACCGTGACCGCGACACCCCTTCGTGCCGACGGCGCCACCGTCTTGGGAACCGCCGAGTTCACCGAGCGGCTGCGCGCCGTCGCCGCGAAGCGCTACCACGACCGCCACCCCTTCAACCTGCGGATGCACCGCGGCGAACTGAGCCCGCCGGAGCTGCGCCGCTGGATCGCCAACCGCTTCCACTACCAGCGCCACATCCCCGTCAAGGACGCCCTGATCCTCGCCCAGCTGGACCGGCCCGAGCTGCGCAGGTCCTGGCTGCGCCGTATCCAGGACCACGACGGCACGGCCGACGGGGAGGGCGGGATCGAGCGCTGGCTGCGCCTCGGCGAGGCGGCCGGCCTGCACCGCGACGAACTGTGGGACGGCTCCCGGGTGCTGCCCGGCGTGCGCCTGGCGGTCGACGGATACGTCAACTTCTGCCGCCTGCACCCCGCGCTGGACGCGATCGCCGCATCGCTGACGGAGCTGTCCGCACCCGGCCTGATGCGCACCCGTATCGCCGCCTTCGAGCGGCACTACCCCTGGATCGACCCCGACGGCCTCGCCTACTTCCGCACCCGTATCGGCCAGGGCGGCCGGGACGGGGCCGAGGCTCTCACCCTGGTCCTCGACCTCGCCCGCACCCGCGAACAGCAGCAACGCGCGCTGGCCGCACTGGAGTTCAAGTGCGACGTGCTGTGGTCGCTGCTGGACGCGGTGGACGGGGCGGGCGCGGCGGACGGGAGCGGGACATGAGCTGGCGTCCGGCTCTCTCCCGCGGTGTCGTCCTGCGCCACGACCGGGTGCGGGACACCGATCTGCTGCTGCTCCCGGAGCGGGTGGTCGTGCTGCGGGGCAGCGCGGGCCCCGTCCTCCGCCTCTGCGACGGCACGCGCCCGGTGGACGACATCGTCGCCGAGCTCGGCGCACGGTATCCCGGCGCGCCCGTCGCCGACGAAGTCCCCGACTTCCTCGCCACGTTACGGAAGGAGGGCTGGCTCAGATGACCGTGGACGCCCCCTGGGCGCTGCTCGCCGAACTCACCCACGGCTGTCCGCTGCGCTGCGGATACTGCTCCAATCCCGTCGAACTGGTCGGTCGGTCAAGGGAGTTGGATGCCCAGCAGTGGTCCGATGTGTTCCGGCAGGCCGCCGACCTGGGTGTCGTGCAGACACACCTCTCCGGCGGCGAACCCCTGCTCAGACGCGATCTGCCCCGTATCGTCGAGGCCGCGGACACCGCAGGCCTCTACACCCAGCTGGTCACCAGCGGGGTGGGCCTGAGCGAGCGGCGCATGGCGGAACTCGCCGCGGCCGGGCTGCGCAGCGTGCAGCTCTCGGTGCAGCACGCCGATCCACGGGCCTCCGAGCGCATCGCGGGCGCCCGCTCCTTCGCGGCCAAGGAGCGCGCCGCCCGGCTGATCCGCGCCTCCGGTCTCCCCTTCGGCCTCAACATCGTGCTCCACCGCGCCAACCTCGGCGCCCTCGACGACCTGATCTCCCTCGGTCTGTCGTGGGGCGCCGACCGCATCGAACTCGCACACACGCAGTTCCACGGCTGGGCCCTGCACAACCGCGCGGCCCTGCTGCCCACCCGCGAACAGGTCGAACAGGCCCGCGCCTCGATCTCCCGCTGGCGTGAACTCCTCGATGGAGCAGTGGAGTTGGTGTGGGTCGCCCCGGACTGGGTGGACGCCACCGCGAAACCCTGCATGGGCGGGTGGGGTGCGCTCTCGCTCACCGTCGCCCCGGACGGCACGGTCCTGCCCTGCCCGGCCGCGGCCGCCCTCCCGGACCTCGACCCGCCGAACGTGCGCGAGCGTCGACTGGCCTGGATCTGGCGGGAGTCGAAGACCTTCAACGCCTACCGCGGCGAGTCCTGGATGCCCGAGCCCTGCCGCGGCTGCGCGCTGCGTGACACCGACCACGGCGGCTGCCGCTGCCAGGCGTACGCCCTCACCGGCGACGCCGGCCGCACCGACCCGGCCTGCCGGCACGCCCCCGACCACCACCTCGTACGCGATCTCGTGCAGGGGCCGCGCGGCGACCTCGCGTACGTCTACCGAAAGGGAGGAACATGAGCCCCAGACGTCTGCGGACGGCACTGACGACCCTCGCCCTCGTCACCGCCGGCCTGGTCACCCTGCCGGCGGCGACACCGCCTCCGACCGCCGCTCCCGCGTCCGCGCCCGCACACCGTCCGGCCGCCGCCCCCGACTGGTCCGTGGCCGTCGTCGACTCCACCACGGCCCGCTACACCCCGAGCACCATCGGCGGCTGGTCCTACCCGGTCGGCCTCTACCTCTACGGCCAGTACCTCACCTACAGGCGCACGCACGACGCCCGCTACCTCACGTACATCAAGAACTACGTCGACCGCTTCGTGAAGAGCGACGGCTCCATCGACCAGTCCTTCAACAACCTGGACAGCATGCAGGCCGGCCGGCTGCTGGTGATCCTGCACCACGAGACCGGCCAGGACCGCTACCGCAAGGCCGCGAAGAAGATCCTCGACCGTCTGGCCACCTACCCGCGCACCGCCGACGGCGGCTTCTGGCACGCGGACACCTCCAGCCGCGCCCACCAACTCTGGTCGGACGGCGTCTACATGGTGAACCCGTTCCTCGTCGAGTACGGCAAGGAGTTCGGCGACAGCGCGTACACCGACGACGAGGCGGCAAAGCAGCTCTACGTCTACGGCAGCCATCTCCAGGTGGCGAACGGTCTGCTCAGGCACGCCTACGACGAGTCGAAGAGCGCGAGCTGGGCCGACCCGCAGACCGGGCTCGCCCCGGAGCACTGGTGCCGCGCGGTCGGCTGGTACTCCATGGCGGTCGTCAACGTCCTGGACGCGATCCCCGCGAACCATCCGCGCCGGGCCCAACTCCTCGGCATCTTCCGGAAGTTGGCGGCGGGCCTGGAGAGGTACCAGGACCCGGCGACCGGACGCTGGTTCCAGGTGATCGACAAGGGCGGCCGGAGCGACAACTGGACCGAGACGTCCTGCTCCAGCATGTTCACCTACGCCCTGTCGCGCGGAGCCCAGCAGCACTACCTCGACCCGCACTACGCGGACGTCGCCCGCCGCGGCTACCAGGGCGTGCTGGCCAAGCTCTCGATCGGCCCGGACGGCCGCACGAACCTTGCCGACATCTCCATCGGCACGAACGTCGGCGACTACGCGTACTACGTCGCCCGCACCCGGGCCACCAACGACTTCCACGGCCTGGGCGCCTTCCTGATCATGAACGAACAACTGCGAGGTGATTAGTGTCATGAGCACATCCAGAAGGGTGGTGCTGGGCGCGGCTCTGGGCGGCGCAGCCACGGCCGCGGTCGGCCTCCCGGCCACCACCGCTCACGCCGCCTCCTGGCAGCAGAAGTGGGCACCGACCGCGAGCGGCGACGGCCTCGGCGCCTTCGAGACGGTCGAGGACGACCGCGCCGACTCGCACCCCGCCGGTCATCCGCACATCTTCGCCACCGGCAACAACTGGCGCTTCAACATGCACACGGTCGACCGCGACACTTCGACGGACCGCCAGCGCCAGGAGGTCACCGGCCTGCGCAACGGCAGCGGCAGCAACTACCTCAAGTGGACCGAGGGCCAGACCTGGCGGGTCACGTACTCGATGTACATTCCGAGCTCGCTGAAGGCGACCACCACCTTCACCCACATCATGCAGATGAAGCAGCCCGGCAACGGCACCTCGCCGATCGTCGTGCAGTCGCTGCGCCGGGTGAACGGCAAGCAGACCATCGAGCTCAAACTCGCCATCGACGACATCCTCGTCGGCCGCACCGACCTGGACCCGCTGCACGACAAATGGACGGACGTCGACTTCCAGATCAAGGTCGGCAACGGCTCGGCGGGCTCGGTCCGCTGGATCCTCAAGTCCGGCGGCTCGACCGTCGTCGACGCCTCGAAGACCGGCGTCGACACCTTCCTGGACGACCGCGTGCGCCCGAAGTGGGGCATCTACCGCTCCCTGGGCGACACCTCCGGGTCCCTGCAGGACACCTACCTGCTGCTCACCAACCTCCGCGGCTACCAACTCGTCTGAGAGAGCATCACATGAGACCCCCCACCGCACAGCGGCAGGGGGCGGCGGCGATCGTGTTCTTCGTCATCGCCGTCGTCCTCGGACTCGCCCACCCCGCCGCGCTCGCGGCCCCGAAGACCACCCCACGCGCCGCCGCCGTCTACGACGTCCGTGACTACGGAGCCAAGGCGGACGGCTCCGCCAACGACACCCCGGCCATCAACAAGGCCATCACGGCGGCGAGTTCGGCCAGTGGCGGCGGCATCGTCCGCTTCCCCGCCGGCGCCTACAAGTCCAAGAACACCATCCACATGAAGAGCCATGTGACGCTCCAGCTCGACAAGGGCGCCACGCTCCAGGGTTCCGGCGCGGACACCTACGACAAGGCTGAGTCCAACCCGTACGACGCCTACCAGGACTACGGGCACAGCCATTTCCGCGACGCGATGATCTACGGCGACAGGCTGACCGACATCGGCTTCGTCGGCCAGGGCGCCATCGACGGCATGGGCAACCTGATCACCGGCAACCCGAAGTCCGGCGAGGCCGACAAGATCATCTCGCTGACGCGCTGCGACGGACTCCGCATCGGTGACGGCCTCACGCTGCGCCGCGGCGGTCACTTCGCCGCGCTGATCAACGGCTGCAAGAACGTCACCTCGGACCATCTGACCATCGACACCGCGAGCGACCGCGACGGCTGGAACATCATCTCCACGACCGACGTCACGGTGACGAACGCGAACATCAAGGCCAACGACGACGCGCTCGTCTTCAAGAGCGACTACGCCCTCGGCGCCAAGCTCGCCAACGGCCACGTCCGCGTCAACGACTCCTCTCTGTCGGCCCGTTGCTGCAACGCCCTGATGTTCGGCTCCGAGACCTGCGGAGACTTCTCGGACTACCAGTTCGAGAAGATCCGGATCGACGGCGCCGACAAGTCCGGCCTAGGCATGGTGTCGATGGACGGCGCGAAGATCTCCGACGTCCACTACCGCGACATCACGATGGCGAACGTCCACTCGCCGATCATGGAGAAGCTCGGCACCCGGAAGCGATGCGGCAACAGTCCCGGTGTCGGATCGATCAGCGACGTCACGTACGACAACATCACGGCCACCGGCAACAGCCCGTCCTTCAGCCCGACCCTGTGGGGCGAGACCGGCCACCGGATCGAAGGCGTCACCTTCAACAACGTCAACATCACCGTGCCCGGCGGCAACGGCACCATGTCCACCGGAGTTCCGAGCAACGACCCCAAGGACTACAACCCGAAGGCCATCGGTACCCGGCCGGCCTACGGCTGGTACCTGCACAACGCCGACAACGTCCAATTCACCCACAGCTCGGTGAAGTTCGCCGCAGATGACGGCCGCCCCGCGGTCATCGCCAACGCGGCGAGCGGCCTCCGCTTCACCGACTTCACCGCCCAGCACGGCTCCGACTCGCCGTACGACATGGGCTTCCAGAACGTGGACGGGTACTGCCTGACCGGGGTGACGCTGCGCGTGTCGAGCAGTGGATCCACCGAGAACTGCGCGAGCGCCGTACGGCCCCTCGACCTGGAGAACCCCCGCCAGGACTTCCTCCGAGCCTCCGTCGGCGGGCTCTTCCTGCACTGGGGCCTGCGCACCGCACCCGCCCACACCAGCTGCACCGCCTGGGAGAACGACGTCACCAACGGCGGCTGGACACCGGACTACTGGGTGAAGGAGGCGCAGAAGCTGCACACCCAGTACCTCGTCCTCGCCACCTTCCACAGCCGCCTCGGCTACGCCCGCCCCTGGCCGTCCAAGATCCCCGGCTCCTGCTCCACCGAACGGGACTTCCTCGGCGAGCTGATCACCGCCGCCAAGGCCAAGGGCCTGAAGGTCATCCTCTACATGACCGACGACCCCAAGTGGCACGACGAGGGCGGCCACGAGTGGCTCGACTCGGCCGCCTACTCCGCCTACAAGGGCAAGAACGTCGACCTGACCACCCGCGACGGCTTCGGGCAGTTCAGCTACGACAACTTCTTCGAGGTCATGGACCGCTACCCCGACCTCGGCGGCTTCTGGATCGACAACGACAACGCGTACTGGGAGAGCCACGACCTCTACCGGCAGATCTACCAGAAGCGCCCCAACTACACGCTCAGCAACAACAACGAAGACACGCCGATCATGGACATGATCAGCAACGAGCAGAAGACGGGCATGACCCCGTCGTACGACTACCCGCAGGCGATCTACACCGCCCAACCCCGCCTGACCGAGGCCGACTTCAAACTGCCCTCGACCGGCGCCTGGTGGTACGACGGCTCCGACCCGGCCGTCGACAAGAAGCTCACCCTGGGCCGGCTGATCACCAACGCCGGCTCCTCGGTCAAGGCCCTGATGGCCGAAACCGCCCAGGTCAACGGCAAGTTCCCGGCCAACCAGGCAGCCTTCAACAACTTCGCCGACTCCTACCTCGCGCCCATCTGGGGGTCCCTGCACGGCACCGAGGGCGGCGGCTACATGTACGGCGGCCTCAAGCCCGGCTTCTGGAACGACGGGGCGCACGGTGTCACGACGGTCAGCAAGAGCGACCCGAACCTGCAGTACGTCCATGTCCTGACCCCGCCCAGCACCAGCACCCTGCGCATCCGCGACAACGGCTACCGCATCGCCTCCGTCACCAACCTCCGTACGGGAAAGGCGGTTTCGTGGTCGCAGTCCGGCGGAGTGCTGACCCTGACCGGGCTCGGCGACTGGGACCCGTACGACACCGTCTTCAAGGTCACCACCGCCGGCCGCCAGGGCATCCTCACCGGCGTCAAGGTGACCGCGAGTGCCTCCGCGAGCGAACATGCCGGGGCGGCCGCGGGCGACGGCGACTACCTCACCTACTGGGACAACAACAAGACCCTGCCCGTCAACCTCACCTTCGACCTCGGCTCGGCCAGGAAGGTCCAGTACATCGGGCTCAACCAGCGCGAGGACTCCGTCGCCTACGCCCGCTCGGACACCGAGCAGTCGGCGCGGATCAAGGACTACAAGGTGTATGTCAGCAACGACGGCTCGAACTGGGGGAGTGCGGTCAAGACCGGGCAGTTGCCAAGTCGCCGTGGAATCCAGGGCATTGACCTGACCGCGGCCAACGCCCGCTATGTGCGCCTAGAAGTCGACTCGACCTGGGCCGCCTCCACCGACACGACACGTTACAAGCGGCTGCGCGTCGACGAGGCGTGGATCGGCACGTCCTACGCGACGCCCGCGAACGGGGGACAGTCATGAACCGGTTCAGATCACTCACGGCCGCGGTGGCCGGCCTGCTCACCGCCGCGGCGGTGCCGCTCGTGGGCACCGCCCACCCCGCGGCCGCATCGGACAACGGCCAGTCCGTCCGGCCCGCCATGGGCTGGAGCAGTTGGAGCTTCGTGCGCCGGCAGCCGACCGAAGCGAAGATCAAGGCGCAGGCCGACGCGCTCGTCGCCGGCGGCCTGAAGGACCACGGCTTCGTCTACGTCAACCTCGACGACTTCTGGCAGAAGTGCGACTCCAACGGCTTCGCCGTCGACTCCTACGGGCGGTGGGCCGTCGACACGGCCAAATTCCCGTCCGGCATCAAGGCGCTCGCCGACTACGTCCACTCCAAGGGCCTGAAGTTCGGCTTCTACGTCACGCCGGGCATCGCGAAGAACGCGGTACTGAAGAACACGCCGATCGAAGGGACCTCGTATCACGCGAAGGACATCGCGGACACCTCGAAGACCGAGAAGAACTACAACTGCAAGAACATGTACTACATCGACTACTCCAAGCCGGGCGCGCAGGAGTTCGTGAACTCGTGGGCCAAGCAGTTCGCCTCCTGGGGAGTCGACTACCTGAAGATCGACGGTGTGGGCAGCCAGGACGTCCCCGACGTCCGGGCCTGGGACAAGGCGCTCCGGGCGAGCGGACGGCCCATCAACTTCGCGCTCTCCAACAACCTCCCGATCGCCGACGCGTCCACCTGGCGCAAGCTGGCGAACAGTTGGCGCACCCAGGGCGACGTCGAGTGCTACTGCGGGCCCGGCTCCAACGGCAGCGGCTATCCGCTCACCGACTGGTCGCACGTCTCGGCCCGCTTCAACACGGCCGCGTCCTGGCAGCCGTACGCAGGGCCCGGCGGCTGGAACGACCTGGACTCGCTGGAGATCGGCAACGGCGACCAGGCGGGCCTGACGGCCGACCAGCGGCGCTCGCACTTCACCCTGTGGGCGATGGCAGCCTCCCCGCTGCTGCTCGGCACCGACCTCACCCACCTCGACTCCGTCGACAAGGCGATGCTCACCAACGACCGGCTGATCGGCGTGGACCAGGACGGGGTCGCGGCGAAACGCGTTGTGAACAGTGGTGTCAAGCAGGTCTGGAGCAAACGCGAAAACAGCGGCGCCTATGTGGTCGCGCTGTTCAACACCGGTACGTCCGGCAGCACGTCGGTCGCTGTGAACTGGTCGCAGGTGGGTTTCACCGGCTCCGGTGATGTCACGGACCTCTGGTCCGGCTCGCACAAGGGCGTGATCGCGGACTCGTACAGCGCGACGCTGCGGCCGGGCGAAACACGGCTGATCCGTGTGAACCCTGTCAACGCCCTCAGGACGGCCGCCGCCTCACCCGGCTTCGCCGTCGCCCCCTACGAGTACCTCGGCTGGGGCAACCCGCCCAGCCCCACCTCGGTGATGTCGGCGACCGGCGTCAAGTGGTTCACGATGGCGTTCATCCTCTCCGACGGCACCTGCAACCCCAAGTGGGACGGCTCGCGCCCGCTGACCGGCGGCAACGACCAGTCCAAGATCAACGCGATCAGAGGGGCCGGCGGTGACGTGATCGTCTCCGTCGGCGGCTGGAGCGGGGCCAAGCTCGGCGAGAAGTGCACCAGCGCCTCCGCGCTGGCGGGGGCCTACCAGAAGGTGATCAACGCCTACAAGCTGAAGGCCCTCGACATCGACATCGAGAACACCGAGTGGTCGAACGCCACCGTGCGACAGCGCGTCGTCGACGCGCTGAAGAAGGTGAAGGCCGACAACCCCGGCCTCAAGACCGTCATCACCTTCGGCACGACGACGTCCGGCCCCGACTCCACCGGCGTCGACATGATCAAGCGGGCCGCGAACTCCGGCCTCGCGAACGACGTCTGGTGCATCATGCCGTTCGACTTCGGCGGCGGCTCCACCAACATGGGCACCCTGACCACCCAGGCCATGGAGGGCCTCAAGGCACGGGTCAAGTCCGCGTACGGCTACAACGACGCCACCGCGTACGCCCACATCGGCCTGTCGTCCATGAACGGCAAGACCGACGACTCCGGTGAGCGCGTCCGCGTCGCCGACTTCAAGACCATGCTCGCCTACGCCCAGCAGCACCACATCGGGCGCCTCACCTACTGGTCCGTGAACCGCGACCGGCCCTGCGGCTCAGGCACCGACGGCGACTCGTGCAGCGGTCTGTCGCAGCAGCCGTACGACTACCTCAAGGTCTTCGCCCAGTACACGGGCTGAGGGGAACATCCATGAATCTCAAGAGAGTTCTGCCGTACGGCCTCACCGTGGCCCTCGCGTTGCCCCTCGCCGGCCTGAGCCAGGGCACCGCGCTCGCCGCCACTGACTACCAGGCCGAGGACGCGACGGTCGCACAGGGCACCGTGGCCACCAACCACACCGGCTACACGGGCACCGGCTTCGTCGACTACACCAACGTCAAGGGCTCCTATGTGGAGTTCACGGTCAGCGCGGCCTCCGCGGGCACCGCCTCGGTCACCCTGCGGTACGCCAACGGCACCGCCACCGACCGCCCGATGGACATCTCCGTCGGCGGCACGGTGGTCGCCTCCGGCGTCTCCTTCCCGGCCACCGCCGACTGGAACACCTGGGCCACCAAGAGCGTCAACGTCCCGCTGGCCGCGGGCACCAACAAGATCCGCGCGACCGCCACGACTGCCAACGGCGGCCCGAACCTCGACCGCATCAGCATCGGCACGGCCGCCGACACCCAGGCCCCCACCCGTCCCGGACAGCCCAGTTGCTCCGACATCGGCGAGGACGGCCTCACCCTGGCCTGGGGCGCCTCCACCGACAACGTGAGCGTGACGGCGTACGACATCTACGAGCACGGCAACAAGATCGATGAGGCGCCCGGCAGTTCGACGAGCAAGGCACTCACCGGCCTTGCGCCCAACACCACTTACAACCTCACCGTCATCGCCCGCGACGCGGCAGGCAACACCTCGTCCGCCAGCCCCGTCGTCGACTGCACCACCAAGCCCAGCTCCGACACCACCCCGCCGACGAAGCCGGGCACGCTCTCGGCCGCCAACGTGACCGCGAACAGCGCCGAGTTGACCTGGGGCGCCTCGACGGACGACCGGGCGGTCGTCGCGTACGACGTGCGCAGTGACACCACCGTCTACAAGTCCGTCACGAGCGGTACGTCGACCACGCTCACCGGGCTCGCCTGCAACAGCCCGTACTCGCTGAACGTCGTCGCCCGTGACGCGGCCGGCAACGTCTCCCCGGAGAGCAACACCGTCACCTTCACCACCAAGGCCTGCGCCACCGACGGCGGCGTCCCGTCCTCCATCTCCACCCTGTCCTCGGGCTGGACGATCCCCTGGGGGACGTACTGGATGCCCGACGGCCAGACCGCACTGATCACCGAGCGGGACGACTTCCGCGTCTGGAAGGTCACGAAGGCAGGGGCGAGGACACAGGTCGGTACCGTGCCCAACGCGGTCACCACCAACGGCGAGGGCGGTCTCCTCGGCGTCGCCGTCGACCCCAAGTGGGAGACCAACCACTACGTCTACTTCATGCACACCGCGTCCGAGGGCAACCGCGTGGTGCGCATGACGTACGACGGCACCCAGCTCAGCGACTACAAGATCCTCCTCCAGGGCATCAAGAAGAACCGCTACCACAATGGCGGCCGCCTCGCCTTCGGTCCCGACGGCTACCTCTACGTCTCCACCGGCGAGGCCCAGACACCCGACCTCGCACAGGACAAGAACTCCCTCAACGGCAAGATCCTGCGCATGACGACGGACGGCAAGCCGGCCCCCGGCAACCCGTTCGGCAATTACGTCTACAGCCTCGGCCACCGCAATCCGCAGGGCCTCGCCTTCGACCGCAACGGCCGCCTGTGGGAAGCCGAGTTCGGCAACAGCTCCAAGGACGAACTCAACCTCATCAAGCCGGGCGCCAACTACGGCTGGCCGATCTGCGAGGGCAGCTGCAGCACCGCCGGCATGACCAACCCGAAGGCCACCTGGAACGTCTCCGAGGCCTCGCCCAGCGGCATCGCGATCGTCCGCAACGTCGTCTACATGGCGTCCCTGCGCGGCGAGCGGCTGTGGCGGATTCCGATCAACGGGGACAACGAGAGCGTCGGCACACCGACCGCGTACTACGTCGGCACCTACGGCCGCCTGCGTACGGTCACCAAGGTGCCGGGCGCCGACCAGCTGTGGCTGTCGACCACCAACTGCGACAACAACGGCAACCAGCCGGACGGATCGGACAAGCTCTTCCGCATCAACATCAGTTGACGGACCGTCAGGACCGGCTCAGGCCCGGTAGAGCGCCTCGACCTCGTTGGCGTAGGCGTTCTCGATGGCCTTCCGCTTCAGCTTGAGGGACGGGGTCAGCAGACCGTGTTCCTCGGTGAACGGCTGGGCCAGTATCCGGAAGGTGCGGATCGACTCGGCCTGCGAGACGAGGGTGTTGGCGGCGACGACCGAGCGCCGCACCTCCGTCTCCAGGTCGGCGTCCCGCACCAGCTCGGCCGGCGACATCTGCGGCTTGCCACGCATCGTCAGCCAGTGCTCGACGGCCTCCTGGTCGAGGGTGACCAGGGCGGCGATGTAGGGGCGGTCGTTGCCGACCACGATGCACTGGTTGACCAGCGGATGGTCGCGGACGCGCTCCTCCAGCAGGCCGGGGGAGACGCTCTTGCCGCCGGAGGTCACGAGGATCTCCTTCTTGCGGCCGGTGATGGTGAGGTAGCCGTCCTCGTCGAGGGAGCCCAGGTCGCCGGTGGCGAGCCAGCCGTCGTGCAGGGTCTCGTCGGTGGCCTTCTGGTTGTTGAGGTAGCCCTGGAAGATGTTCGGGCCGTTCAGCCAGATCTCGCCGTCGTCCGCGATGTGCACGGTCATGCCCGGGATGGGCTGGCCCACCGTGCCGTAGCGGGTGCGCCCGGGAGGGTTGGCGGTCGCGGCCGCCGTCGACTCGGTGAGGCCGTAACCCTCGTAGATCTGCACGCCCGCGCCCGCGAAGAACAGTCCGAGCCGCCGGTCCATGGCGGAGCCGCCCGTGATGGCGTTGCGGATGCGGCCGCCCATCGCGGCCCGCACTTTGGAGTAGACGAGCTTGTCGAACAGCTGGTGCTGTACGCGCAGCCCAGCCGAGGGGCCGGGACCGATGCCCCAGGCCTTCGCCTCGACGGCGTCCGCGTATTTCACGGCGATCTCGACGGCCTTTTCGAACGGCCCGGCCTTGCCTTCCTTCTCGGCCTTGCGGCGTGAGGCGTTGAAGACCTTCTCGAAGATGTACGGCACCCCGAGGATGAACGTCGGCTTGAACGCCTGCAGATCGGGCAGCAGGGCGGCCGCGTTCAGCTGCGGCTGGTGACCGAAGCGCACCCCGCCGCGGATGGCGGCGACCTCCACCATTCGCCCGAAGACGTGCGCGAGCGGCAGGAACAGCAGGGTCGACGCCTCGTCACCCTTCTTGGAGTGGAAGACCGGATCCCAGCGCTCGGCGACCGTGTCCGCCTCGTACATGAAGCTGCCGTGCGGGATGACGCAGCCCTTGGGGCGGCCCGTGGTGCCCGAGGTGTAGATGATCGTCGCGGTCGACTCGGGGGTGACCGCCTGGCGATGTCGGTGCACCACGTCGTCGTCGATGTACGCGCCCGCGTCGTACAGCTCCTGCACGGCGTTGTTGTCCAGCTGCCACAGCTGGTGCAGCTGCGGCAGCCGGTCGATGACGGTGGCGATCGTCATCGCGTGGTCCTCGTGCTCCACGATCGCCGCCGAACACTCGGCGTCGTAGAGCATCCAGAAGCACTGCTCCGCGGACGAGGTGGGGTAGATCGGCACCACCTGGGCGCCGATCGTCCACAACGCGAAGTCGAACAGCGTCCACTCGTAGCGGGTACGGGACATGATCGCGACGCGGTCGCCGAAGCGGATGCCCCGGGCCAGCAGCCCCTTGGCGAGGGCCAGCACCTCGTCCCGGAACTCCGCCGAGGTCACATCACGCCACTGCCCTTGGTCGTCCTTGCGGCCGAGGCTGATGTGCAACGGGTCTTCCTGGGCACGCTCGAAGACGACGTCGGCCAGGCCGCCCACCGGCGGTGACAACGTCAACGGAGGGTTGGTGAACTCGCGCAAACCCCGCTCCCCGCTCCTCAGTGCCCGATTTAGTGCTACTCCGCACAGGGCGTGAAAGCTACCCCACACGGCGACAGGGCGGGAGGGGGGCCGAATCCGAGCAGTGTTCAGGTACACGCTGGTCACGGCCGGAAAATGCGCTCACATCCGGAAGGGTCGGACAGAAAACTGACGGTTGAGTAAGTTTCGGTCCCGTAATCTCCACCGAATCTGTACGACCTGTTTCCCGGCCCAGACGCACGTCAGCGGCCTCGTCCGAGGGGCACCGTCCTCTCCTCTGTCAGCGTCGGAGCGGAGGATTCCGTTACTTCCGTCCGGTTCGGGCGCACCGTCCTGACCAGGACGATCACCAGCGCTCCGGCGGCCGTCGCGGTCAGCCCCGCCACCACCGCCGCCGTGTTGAGCCCCGAGGCGAACGCCGACCGCAGCGCATGCTCGGAGAAAGGCCTACGCAGGGCACCGGCCGCGCCGCCCGCCAGGGCGTGGGCCGCGTCGTGCGGCAGCGTGCTTTGCATGCCTGACGTCAGCACGGTGCCGTAGACGGCGATGCCCAGCGCGTACCCCAGCTGCCGGAAGGTGTTGACGGCGCCGCCCGCCATCCCGGCCCGCTCCGGCGGTACGGCGGCCAGCGCAGCGCCCGCGATACCGGGCGCCACCAGCCCCGTACCGACACCGATCAGCACCAGCCCCGGCATCAGCACGGACGCCGTCGACCCCGCGTCCAGCCCCGTCGTGCAGAACTGTCCCGAGCCGACCAGCAGCAGACCGCCCCCGACGGTGATCCGCGTCGGCACCCCGTGCAGCAGCCGCCCGCCGGCCGCCGCCACCACGAACGCCGACAGCGACATCCACAGGAACACCGCACCGCCGCGCACCGGGCTCATCCCGAGCAGCGACTGCATCCATATCGAGTCGTACGCCATGAGACTGAACGCCCCCGCGTTGAAGGCGAGCGCGCCCACCATCACGACGGAGAACCGGGGGTTCAGGAAGAGCCGCGGATCCAGCAGCGGGTCGGCGCCGCGCCGCTCCACGGCGACGAAGCAGACCAGCGCCACCACGGCCGCCGCGAACGTGGCGAGGGTGCCCGTCTCGCCCCAGCCGTGCTCCCCGGCCCGCACCGCGCCGTAAGTCAGCCCGCCCGCGAAGGCCGCGAACGTCACCGTGCCCGCCCAGTCGATGCGCCGATCACGCGAGCCGTGCGACTCCGGTACGACCTTCAGCGTCAGCCACACCGCGGCCACGCTCACCGGCAGATTGACGTAGAAGATCCACCGCCAGCCCGGCCCGTCCGTCAGCACCCCGCCGAGCACCGGTCCCACCGCGGCCGCCGCGCCGCTGACCGCGCCCCACACGCCGAGCGCCACCGAACGCTGTTTGCCCTGATAGACGGAGCCCAGCAGCGGCAGTGTGGTCGCGAGCATCGCGGCGCCGCCGAGGCCCTGCAGTGCGCGCGAGGCGACCAGCATCCCCGGCCCGCTCGCCAGCCCGCACAGCAGCGAGGCCGTCGCGAACACCACGACACCCACGACGTGCACCCGCCGCCGGCCCAGAACGTCGGCCGCGGCGCCCGTCCCCAGCAGCAGTGCGGCCAGCGCCAGCGCGTAGCCGTCCATCACCCACTGCAGATCGCTCAGCGACGCGTGCAGCGACCCGGCCATGTCCGGCAACGCGACCACCGCGATGGTCACGTCCAGCAACAACATGAACGTGCTCAGGCACACCGCCGTGAGCGGCCCCCATGTACGCATGTCCTCAACTCCCTGTGCTTCGTGTACGTCGGACGCGTATGTCTCCGTACGATGGGGGGTGCGCGGCAGATCGCAACGGAAGTCAGGCACCCTGCGACGGAATCCGACGGGAGTGGGCCGGATGGAGATGGAATCCGATGTCTTCGACAAGCTCGACCTACAGCTGCTGAGCGCGCTGGAGGTCAATGGCAGGGCCTCCTTCAGCCGGATCGGCGCCGTGCTCGGCGTCTCCGACCAGACCGTCGCGCGCCGCTACCGGCGGCTGTGCGCCGAGGGCGGCCTGCGGGTCGTCGCGGTCCTGGACAGCGACGCGCTCGCCCTGGACCACTGGACGCTGCGGCTGCGCTGCGTCCCGGACAGCGCCGAGACCATCGCGGAGGCGCTCGCCAAACGGCCCGACACCAGCTGGATCGGGCTGGCCTCCGGCGGCACCGAGATCGTGCTCGGCACCCGGCCGCGCAACGCGGGCGACCGCGACGACCTGCTGCTGGGCAAGCTCCCGCGCACCCCGCGGCTGCTGGAGATCCGCGCGTACCAGAAGCTGCACCGCTTCTTCGGCGGCCCGCAGGGCTGGTTGGCGAAGTTCTCGGCGCTCGCCCCGGACCAGATCGAGGCCCTCACCCCCGATCCCGTGCCCGACCCGGGTCCCGCCCGGATCGACCCGGAGGACGAGCCGCTGCTCGCCGTACTCGAGCGCGACGGGCGCGCCACCTACCCCGAGCTCCAGCGCGCCACCGGCCGCTCGGAGTCCGCCGTCAAGCGACGCCTGGCCACTCTGATCGCCTCCGGGGCGATCTACATCGACTGCGAGTACCACCCCGAGACCGTCGGCCACCCCTTGATGGCGGCCCTCTGGCTCACCGTCGCCCCCGCCGCTCTCCACTCCGTGGGCGAGGCCCTCGCCACCCACGCCCCGATCGCCCATGTCTCCGCGACCGCGGGCCCCACCAACGTCACGGCGACCGCGGTCGTCAGAAGCACCTCCGACCTGTACGCCTACCTCAGCGGCCCCCTCGGCCAGCTGGAAGGTGTCCAGCACGTCGAGGCGACGCCGTACCTGCGCAACGTCAAGCAGCTGACGTACCGGCCCAGGCCCCGCTAACCACTGCGCCTGCGCTGCAACCGGTCCCCGCCCGCCAGGATCGTCGCCGCCAGTGCGTCCGCCGCGGTCTGGGCCGAGGTGCGGCGGGTGCCGTGGACCAGGACGAAGTCGACGCGGCCGAGTTCGGGGAGGCCGAAGCGGTCGGGGACGCGGACCAGGCCCGGCGGGATCAGGCCGCGGGAGTGCGCCATGACGCCGAGGCCGGCCCGGGCCGCCGCGATCAGGGCGCTCAGGCTGCCGCTGGTGCAGGCGATGCGCCACGGCCGGCCCTGCCGCTCCAGCGACTCGAAGGCGAGGGCGCGTGTGATGCCCGGCGGCGGGAACACGATCAGCGGCACCGGCCGGTCGGCGTCCAGGCGCAGCCGCTCCGCACCGATCCACACCAGCTCGTCGTGCCAGACCAGCTCGCCCCGCGGGTCCTCCGGGCGCCGCTTGGCCAGCACCAGGTCCAGCTTCCCGGCGGCCAGTTGCTCGTGCAGGGTGCCCGACAGCTCGACCGTCAGCTCCAGGTCGACCTCGGGATGGTCGTGCCGGAAGCCCTCCAGGATCTCCGGCAGGCGGGTCAGCACGAAGTCCTCCGAGGCGCCGAAGCGCAGCCGGCCGCGCAGCCGTGTGCCGGTGAAGAACGCCGACGCCTGCTCCTGCACCTCCAGGATCCGTCGCGCGAACCCGAGCATCGCCTCTCCGTCCTCCGTCAGCTCCACGGAGTGGGTGTCCCGGGAGAACAGCTGGCGCCCGGTGGCGTCCTCCAGGCGGCGAACGTGCTGGCTGACGGTGGACTGCCGCAGCCCGAGCCGCCGGGCGGCCTGCGTGAAGCTCAAGGTCTGGGCGACCGCCAGGAAGGTGCGCAGGTGGGACGGGTCGTACATGGAGACAACGGTAGCTGCTTATCGCGGATCGCGATGGCAGTCAGAGCGGTATGACGGATTCCCGATCGACCTCCGGAGGAGGACAATGAACGGGGGCCCTCCGGCCCTCGACCGATACCGGGCAGACCCCGGACCGCCGACAGCGACAAGCAAGTGGAGCACCGTGAAACGCCTGCAATGGCCGAGTTGGATGCCGATCGACCCGTACATCCTGCTGCTGCTCGGGACGGTGGGCCTGGCGGCCCTCTTCCCGGCGCGCGGGGCGGCGGCCGATGTGGCCTCCGGTGCCTCCACGGCGGCGATCGCCTTCCTCTTCTTCCTGTACGGCGTCCGGCTGTCCACGCGTGAGGCGCTGGACGGTCTCAAGCACTGGCGGCTCCACGTCACGGTCCTGGCCTGTACGTTCGTCGTCTTCCCGCTGCTGGGCCTGGCCGCCCGCGGGCTCGTCCCGGTCCTCCTGACGCACCCGCTCTACCAGGGCCTGCTGTTCCTCACGCTCGTCCCGTCGACCATCCAGTCGTCGATAGCGTTCACGTCGATCGCCCGCGGCAATGTGCCCGCCGCGATCTGCGCGGGCTCCTTCTCCTCCCTGGTCGGCATCGTCATCACTCCGCTCCTCGCGGCCGCCGTCCTCGGCAGCAGCGCCGGGGGGTTCTCGGCCGACTCGCTCGTCCAGATCGTGCTGCAGCTGCTGGTGCCGTTCCTCGCCGGGCAGGTCCTGCGCCGCTGGATTGGGGGGTTCGTCACCCGGCACAAGAAGGTCCTCGGCCTGGTCGACCGCGGCTCGATACTCCTCGTCGTCTACACCGCGTTCAGCGAGGGCATGGTCCAGGGCATCTGGCACCAGGTGAGCCCGCTGCGGCTGGGCGGCCTGCTGGTCGTCGAGGCCGTGCTGCTCGCCGTGATGCTGGCCCTGACCTGGTACGGCGCCAAGGCGCTGCGCTTCGGCCGCGAGGACCGCATCGCCATCCAGTTCGCCGGCTCCAAGAAGTCCCTCGCCTCCGGACTGCCCATGGCGAGCGTCCTGTTCGGCGCACACGCCTCGCTGGCCGTACTGCCGCTGATGCTCTTCCACCAGATGCAGCTGATGGTGTGCGCGGTGATCGCCAAGCGCCGCTCGCACGACGCCCTGGCGGACGCCGGCGAGGTCACCGTGCCCGCACCAGCCGCACCGTCACGAACCGCGGTCGGTACAGGGTCACGTTCGCGTTGATGCTCGCCGAAGCGCCGGTCGTCTCCAGCCAGTTGACGTCGTAGCTCAGCACCAGCCGCCCGTCGCCGCTCAGTTCCGGATGCACCTGCGGGTTGTACGCGGCGACGCCTGCCGTCGGCAGGGAGGGGCTGAAGTTCCTCGTCGGGCCGTGCCACGGCCCGCTGGGGGAGCAGGCCCAGTACGAGGTCACGGTGGTCAGCCCCGCCGTCCCCGCGGCCATCGTGAACAGCACATACGTCCCGCCCACCCGCACCACCGAGAACGCGCTGCCCACCTTCGCCCCGCTCACCGGTCTCGGCCGGACACCCCACCCCGAGCCGTCCCAGTACCGCCAGGCGGCCGCGTCCACGAGCCGTCCCTCGGGCACCCGCGCCACATACGCCGACGAGGCCGGCCGGGACGCGGCCTGCCCGTCGTCGCCGCCGAAGACGTACGTCCAACCACCCCTGTCCACCAGCGTCGTACCGAACAGGATCCGACGCGACGGATCGGGCACCAGGCTCTGGTCGAGCACCTTCACGACCGACTCGACCCGCAGATCGGGCAGGGAGAGCGTGGCGACCTCGGTCGCGGTGGGCATCCCGTAGATCCACGGGGACTGCCCGGCCGCCCGCACCCACAGCAGCACCCGGACGACCTTTTCGGACGAGCCGGGGGAACGGGGCTCGACCCGGGCCGCGACCGGCCAGCGCCACTGGTTCGGGGCGGGGTCGGGGAAGAGCGGGGTGGGGAGAGTGCTCTGCAGGCGGCCCTTGCCGTCCATCACCACGGCCGAGTTGCGCACCAGCGGGGCCGTCGTGTCCCGCCAGGCGTACGACTCGCCGACCGGGTTGGGCGGACGGTGCACCTGCCCGAGATAGGTGTCCGAGAACAGCCACAGCACCCGCCCGTCCGGCAGCCGCACCGAATGGGTGCCGTCGCCGCCGGTCCAGTCGTCGGTACGGGTCGCGTCGTCGCCGTAGCGGGCGAACTCACCGGTCAGACGCTTGTCGGCCGACCACGAGGCGACCGTGTGCGGTGTACAGGCGCCGCCCTCCCGTTGACCGCGGTCCGGGAGGGCGGTGAGCAGCACGGCCCCGAGAACCAGGGCCAGCAGCAGGCCGAGGCCGGTTCCCGTCCGCTGTCGTGCTCGTGGGTCGTCGGGCACCCACGGGACGTTAGTGGCTGCCGCTCACATGGTCCATGGGCAGCCAGAGCACGGTGTCCTTCACGGAGGTGTCGCGGCCGGCGAGTTCCTCGTCGCTCAGCGCCCGGTCCCACACATGGACGTCGTCGATCGCGCCGGTGAAGAAGGCCCGGCTGTCCATGCGCTGCCCGATGTGTACACCGAACGGCGAGTTGCGGCTGACCGAACCGGGCACGTCTGCGGTGCTGAGCTCCGTACCGTCGATGAACAGCGTGAGCCGACCGCCGCCGCGCCGCAGCGCCAGATGGTGCCACTGCCCGTCGTTGTAGGCGCCGGTCGTGCGGACATACGCGGACTGCGGGGCAGCCGCGCCGTTGCGCACGGTGATCAGGCCCTGGATGCGGTTGCTCGCGGGCTCGCCCCGCAGCCAGACCTGGGGCTGGGTGGTGCCGATCCCGCCCATCCACAGCAGCGGCTGCTCCCCGGTCGTGGCCGTGTACCGGAACCAGAGCGAGGCCGTGAAGTCCTTTGTCCCGAGCGGGAGTTCGTCGCGATACGGCAGGCGTACGGCGTCGTCGGCGCCGTCGAACTCCAGCGCCCCGGCGAACACCCCGTCCGTCTCCTCGGCGCCGCCGAGCACGGCCGCGGGCCTGGCGTACGGGGCCCGGTCGACGGTGGTCGGGTCCGGGCCGCGGCGCGGCTGCAGCCAGTCCTCGGTGAAGCGGGCGAAGCGGATCTCGTCGCGTGCGTCGACGGCACCGCCCTCGTACATCAGCCCCACGGTGTCGTGGTCGATCCGCGCCATGTCGGAGTAGCCCGACCAGTCCGTCGTCACGACCGTGCCGCGGTCCACGCTGTCCCAGGTGCGGCCGCCGTCGTACGAGGAGCGGATCATCATGGTCCGGCGGCGGTCCGGATCACCCGGGCAGGCCAGCAGGATGCGGTCGCCAAGGCGCAGCATCGAGCCCTGGACCTGGGGCGTGTAGAGGTCGGGCAGGTCACGGAAGGGGGCGGTGAAGCTGTCGCCGCCGTCCCGGCTGACCGCCTGGGTGCGGTGGCCGAGGTCGGTGCCGTCCTGTTCGCGGCCGCTGACCAGGACCGAGCCGTCGGTGCGCTCGGTGAGCGTGACCTCGGAGGGCTTCTGCCGGAAGGTGCCGTCGTCGGCGATCGGCCAGGAGTCGGTGGCACCGATCCGCCAGTTCTCGCCGCCGTCGTCGCTCACGATCAGCGCCGCATGGTTGGCGGTGACCCGACTGCCCTTCCACGTCTCGGTGTTGACGCCGAAGACCAGCCGCCCGGCATGCCTGCCGCGGGTGAGCTGGATGCCGTGCACGGGCCCGGTGGCGTACCAGGAGTTCCAGTCCGCGGGCAGGATCTCGGAGCTGAGGTCACGCGGCTCGGACCACGTCAGCCCGTCGTCGTCGCTGTACTGCAGATGCGGGGTCCGGTCGCAGGGCACCGAACAACTGGAGCCGTCCGCACGGCCCGTGTTGTACGTCTCGGCCAGCAGGATGCGGCCCGTTGTGTGGTCCACGACCGGCGCCGGGTTGCCGTGCGTGTCGCCGCCGCCCTCGGTGACGACCTGGAGCGGGCCCCAGGTGCGGCCGCCGTCCGTGGAGCGCTTGAGGACGATGTCGATGTCGCCGGCGTCCCCGCAGTTGCGGACGCGCCCCTCGGCGAACGCCAGCAGTGTGCCGTCGGCGCTCTTCACGATCGCCGGTATGCGGAAGCAGGCGTAGCCGGGGTCCTGGGCGGCCTTGAAGATGACCTGCTGGTCGAACTCGGGGGTTGCGGTGGGGGGTTGGGCGTGCGCGGGATTCGGTGACACGGCCAGTGCGGCCGTGACGGCGACTGCTGCGATGACGGTTCTCAGACGTGCGCGAAGACGTGACGGCATGGTGCGAACCTGCCCTTCAGAGGTCTGGACATCTGGACATCCCACGTCCAATGTCCGTGCCACAGAGGCTAGTTGGGGCCTCCGGAGCCTCACAAGGACCGTGCAGCTACTCGCCGGGATCGCGGCGGCGCAGAACCGGGAGGACCGGGAGTACGGCCGCGGGACCGGGACTCGGCGCCGGAGCGGCCGCGCCCGCCTTGCGGCAGACCAGGGCGTCCGGGTCGGTGGCGGGGACCTGGAGGGTGTAGCCGTCGGGGCAGGCGGGGCCCGGCGGGCCCTGGGGGCCGGGGTCGCCCTTCTCGCCCTTCGGGCCCTGAATGCCCTGGGAGCCCTGGGTGCCGTCGACGCCCGAGCGGCCCTCGGGACCGGCGGCTCCGTCGGGCCCCGTGGCACCGGGATCGCCGGGCGGACCGGACGGACCCGGGGAGCCCTCCGGCCCCTCGGGTCCCGGTGGCCCCGACGGGCCGGGCTCGCCGCGCGGTCCGCTTGCGCCGGCCGCGCCGCCGGCACCCGTGGCTCCGCGCTCGCCCTTCGCGCCACGCGCGCCGGGCAGCGCCGCCGGCACCCGGATCCGGTCGAGCAGGTCGTGGACCGCCTCGGACGGGTCGGGTGCGGCCGGGGTGCCGCCACCGGCCCGGACCTGGGCGCGCAGGGCGCGGACATCCGCGGCGAGCGTGGACACGGCCTTGCCGCGGCGGTCGGCCTCGGCCTGCATCTGGTCGGCGCGGCGGTCCCCGGCGTCGATGCGCGCCCACAGGATCACGGCGACGCCGGACAGGGCGATCAGGACGCAGACGAGGAAGACGCTGCGCCAGCGGGGCGCGAGCAGCCGCTCGAAACGGGACTTCACGGCGCACCTCCGAGGCGGTGGATGTCGAGCCGTAGCCGTGCGATCTCCGACTGGTCGGCCGCGTGCATGGTGGACAACTCGCTGATGCGCGTGTCCCGTTCGGCGACCTGACGTTCCAGGCGGTCGCGCTCGGTCTGCAGCTTGTCGGTCAGGCTGGAGTAGCCGCTCAGCGCGTTCTCCCCGCGCTTGCCCAGATACGCCACGGCGGCTGCCCCGAGCACGCCCGTGGCCGCCAGTAACGAGCCGAGCAGGGTGGTGCCGGCATCCAAGTGACTGCCTCCTACTTGGATCTCCTACTTGCGGATCTCCTATTTGGACGACGGGCCGCACCGGCCGCGACCCTTTGAACTCACCGGACACAACGAGCCAGTCGCCGCCGGGGGTCTGCCATGGCCGCCGACTACGCCGGATGGGTGGTGACGGAGCGTCAGGGCTGACGCATAGATGCAGATTTCAGGGCGCAGCCGCAGATTTCAGGGGCGCAGGACCACCTTGCCCAGGTTGCTCCGCGACTCGATCACCGCATGCGCCTTCGCCGCGTCCTCCAGCGCGAACTCCCCGTGCACGGCAGGCTTCAACGCGCCCTCCGTGAACAGCTGCCACAGCTCCTGACGCAGGCGCTCGTACAATTCCGGCTTCCCGCGGGCGATCCGCGCCATCTGGAAGCCGATCACGGACTTGGCGCCGACGAGAAGGTCGTACGCCTGGATCGTCCCGCCGCCCGAGCTGTACGCCACCAGCCGCCCGCCCGGAGCGAGGGCGGCGACGGCCGGGGTGAGGAGTTCGCCGCCGACCGCGTCCAAGACGTAGTCGACGGGAGCTCCCCAGCTGTCGTCGTCGTACACGACGACGTCGTCGGCGCCGAGGGAACGCACGAAGTCGGCCTTGCCCGGATCGGACACCGCGCCCGCCACCCGGGCCGCACCCCGCACCCTCGCCAGCTGCACGGCCAGGTGGCCGACCCCGCTCGCGGCGGCCGTGACCAGCGCCGTCTCGCCCGGTTCGGGGCGCGCGGACTCCAGGGCGCCGAGGGCGACGAGGCCGCTGCGGACGAGGGCGACCGCGTCGACGGCCGACGCGGTGTCCGGCACGGGGGAGGCCATGGCCTCGTGCAGGAGCGCGAAATCGGCGTAGCCGTGCCCGAAGCACAGCCCGGTCACGCGGTCGCCCGCGCGGAATCGGGTGACGCCCTCGCCGACTGCCACGACCTCGCCCGCGATCTCACCGCCCAGCGGGATCGGCTCGGCGGCCTCGGTGACCTTGCGGACGACGGGGAGCGTGACGCCCACGGCCTCGCAGCGGACGAGGAGTTCGCCGGGGCCGGGCTCGGGGACCGGGGCTTCCTCCACAAGCAAAGGGCCGCCGGTGGACTCGTAGCGGACGCGGCGCATCACACCTCCAGGCATCGTTGGGACTCCCAACGGATTCATTGGGCGTCCCAACGGTAGCCCGAGAGTCATTGGGAAGTCCAATGATTCTTCGCTAGGGTGTCGGCATGCCCGAAGCCCCCCTCGCCGCGATCCGCTCCCTGCCCAGCTGGCTGCTCGGCCGTGCCGCCGCGCGCGGCCGGGCCCTGGTGGCCGAGGCGCTGGCCGCGGAAGGGCTGAAGATGTGGCACCACGTGGTGCTCTCCGCCGTCCGTGACCTCGGCCCCGTCGCCCAGGCCGACCTCGGGCGCAGCGTGCAGCTCGACCCGAAGGACCTGGTCGGTGTCCTCAACGACCTGCAGTCCGCGGGCCTCGTCGTACGGGAACCGGACCCCAAGGACCGGCGCAAGAACGCGGTGTCGCTCACCGGGCAGGGCGCACGGCTGCTGAAGCGCTGCGAGCGCGCGGCGCGCACGGCCAACGACGAGCTGCTCGCGCCGCTGTCGGCGGCCGAACGCGACCGGTTCATGGGCCTGTTGATCCGGATTTCCGGTACGGAGAGCTGACGGCGGATAACGTTCCGTCATGGCCGTATCCCTCGCCCTCGATCCCGCGCGCAGCGCCCTTGTCCTCGTCGATCTGATGGACCGGATCGTCGCGCTGCCCCTGGAGCCCCGCAAGGGCACCGAAGTCCTGTCCGCCGCCGAGGAGTTGGCGACCGCGTTCCGCTCGGCGGGCGCCACCGTCGTCCTCGTCCGCGTCGAACGCCCCGCCGTCGCCGAACAGCCGCCCGGCAGCGGGCTGGTGCCCGGCCTGGCCCGGGACGGCGACCTGGAGGTCGTGAAGCGGACCATCGGCGGCTTCCAGGGCACGGGACTGGACGATCTCCTGCGCGGCCGCGGCGTCAACACACTCGTCTTCGGCGGTATCGCCACCAACCTCGGCGTCGAGTCCACCGCCCGGGCCGCCGGAGACCTCGGCTACGACCTGGTCTTCGTCGAGGACGCCATGGCCGCACTCACGGCCGCCGAGCACGAGGCGTCGGTGCGGCTGGACTTCCCGCGGCTGGGCACCGTGGTGGCGGCGGCCGAGGTGCGGTTCGTGGCCTGAGCCGCACCCCTCGGCGCAGGCCTCAGACGAGCGTTCCGCCGCCGTCCACCGTGACGACCGAGCCGGTGCTGTAGCCGCCGCGCATCAGATAGAGGTACGCCTCGGCGACGTCGGCAGGCTCGCCGACCCGGCCCACGGGGAGCGAGCCGGCGGCGGACGCGTACAGGCCCTCGCGCTCCGCCTCGGGCAGGTCGCGCCACAGCTCGGTGCGGATCACGCCGGGCGAGACGACGTTGACCCGGACCGGGGCGAGCTCCAGGGCCAGTGCGCGGGTGAGCGACTCCATCGCCCCGCACAGGCTCGCCGCGACCGTCGTGCCCGGCATCGGACGCCGGCCGGCGGTGCCGGTCGTCAGGACCACGGAACCGCCGGGCCGGACGGACGCGGCGCCGTGCTTGACGGCCGTGTACGCGCCCCACAGCCGGGTGTCCAGGAAGCGCCGGGCCCGCCCCAGGTCGGACTCGGCGAGGCCCTCCATCAGGATGGAGTCACCGGCCGTGTAGACGAGGTGGTCGAAGTCGCCGACCCGGTCGAAGAAGGCGTGTACGGCCTCCTCGTCGGTCGCGTCCAGGGTGTGCCCCTCGGCGCCGGCCGGCAGCCGCTTCAGCGCGGCGTCCACGCTCTCCTGCCGGCGCGAGGCGACCACCACGTCCGCACCCTCCCGGGCGGCGCCCTTCGCGACCGCCAGTCCGATCCCCGCCGTACCGCCGATGACGACGATCCGCTGTCGTTGCAGGCTCATGCCGCTCCCCTTGTGTCGTGGGTTTCCGTCGTGGGTTCGCGATCCAGCATGCGACCGCCCCCGACCAGGCGTCCAAGACCTCTTCGAGCAGTGGCGATACCCTGAAGGCATCGCGGACGGAAGGGGCACTCATGGACCTCGACCTGCGGAAGGTCCGCTACTTCGTGGCGGTGGCCGAGCTGCTGCACTTCGGGCGGGCCGCCGAGGAGCTGCACATCGCGCAGCCTGTGCTGAGCCGTCAGATCAAGGCTCTGGAGAAGGACTTGGGCGCCGTGCTGTTCGAACGCAACAGCCACGGCGTGACCTTGACGGCTGCGGGGCGCCAACTCCTCGACGACGCAGTTCAGTTGCTCGCCGCCGCCGATGCGACCCGGCGCAGGGTGCGGCGGACCGCCCGGGGCCCGCGCCGGCTCGTCGTGGGGTTTCGCGCGGGCGTCGTCGTCACGCAGGCTCTGCGTGCCTTCGGTGCCGCGCACCCGGACGTCGACGTCCAGGCCCGCCGCGTCGAGTGGGACGATCAGGAGCGACTGATCCTCGACGGGACCGTCGACCTCGCGTATGTGCGCAGGCCCATCGACGAGCGCGGCCTCAGGCTGCTCCCGCTGTTCACCGAGGCCCGGGTGGCGATGCTGCCCGCGGACCACCGGCTCGCCGGAAAGCAGGAGCTGGCCCTGTCCGACCTGGACGGCGAGACCTGGCTGCGCTACTCCGACCCCGGGCCCGACGACGTGCCGATCCGCACGGTCGAGGAGAAGTTCGAGCGGGTGGCGGCGGGCACGGGCATCACGCTCGTACCGGTGTCGATCGCCGAGCAGTACTCCCGCCCCGACATCATCTACGTGCCCGTGCCGGACGCCGAAGCCGACCAGGTGTTCCTCGCCTGGGAGACGGACCGCCGCTCACCCCTGGTCGCGGCCTTCGTCGAAGCGGCACGGGCCCTGGGGCCTGCCTGACAATTCCCGCCTGTTGCGCGGCGTCCGGCACCATCCTCGCGGCGTTGCCGAACCGCCCACGCGGCTCTTCCCCCGCTCGCCTGGCGGACAACGGAAATTGTCAGGCAGGCCCTGGTCTGAGGCGGGGCCCCTCCGGCGCAGGGGGCGCTCCCCGCCGGGCGGGGCCCCGCCGCCGTGTCGCGGAGAGCCGGTCACCCCTGGGCGGCCGCGGTCCGCAAGGCGATGCGGTTCTCGCCCGCGTACACGTTCATGGAGCTGCCCCGCAGGAAGCCCACCAGGGTCAGACCCGTCTCCGCGGCCAGGTCGACGGCGAGGGAGGAGGGCGCCGAGACCGCCGCCAGGACCGGGATCCCGGCCATGACCGCCTTCTGCGCCAGCTCGAACGAGGCGCGGCCCGAGACCAGCAGGATCGTGCGGGACAGCGGCAGGTCGCCGTTCTGCAGGGCGCGCCCCACCAGCTTGTCGACCGCGTTGTGCCGGCCCACGTCCTCCCGTATGTCCAGCAGCTCGCCGTCCTCCGTGAACAGGGCCGCCGCGTGCAGACCCCCGGTCCGGTCGAAGACCCGCTGGGCCGCGCGCAGCCGGTCGGGGAGGCTCGCGAGCAGCTCGGGTTCGACGCGGACCGGGGGAGTGTCGGCTATCGGCCAGCGGGCCGTCGTACGGACCGCGTCCAGGCTCGCCTTGCCGCACAGCCCGCAGGACGAGGTGGTGTACACGTTCCGCTCGAGCGTGATGTCGGGGATCGCGACGCCCGGCGCGGTCCGCACGTCCACCACGTTGTACGTGTTCGAGCCGTCGACCGTGGCCCCCGCGCAGTACACGATGTTCTGCAGATCGTCCTGCTCCGCGAGCACGCCCTCGCTGACCAGGAAGCCCGCGGCCAGCGCGAAGTCGTCGCCCGGGGTGCGCATGGTGATCGCGAGCGGCTTGCCGTTCAGCCGGATCTCCAGCGGTTCCTCGGCGACGAGCGTGTCCGGGCGGGCGGAGACGGCCCCGTCCCGGATGCGGATCACCTTGCGTCGTTCCGTGACTCGTCCCATGTCGTGTCTCAGTCCCGGTTCTGTACGTGCTGGTAGCCGAAGCGGCCCTTGATGCAGAGGTTGCCGTGGGTCACCGGGTTGTCGTGCGGTGAGGTGACCTTCACGATTTCATTGTCCTGCACGTGGAGAGTGAGGTTGCAGCCCACTCCGCAGTACGCGCACACCGTCGTCGTCTCCGTCTGCGCCGACCGGTCCCACGTACCTGCCGCGCGCATGTCGAACTCCGACTTGAACGACAGCGCCCCCGTCGGGCACACCTCGATGCAGTTCCCGCAGTACACGCACGCCGAGTCGGTGAGCGGCGCGTCGTGCTCGACGGCGATCCGGGCGTCGAAGCCGCGGCCGGAGACCGAGATGGCGAAGGTGTTCTGCCACTGGTCGCCGCAGGCGTCCACGCACTTGTAGCAGAGGATGCACTTGTCGTAGTCGCGTACGTACAGATCGTTGTCGACCTTGGGCTCCTCGCCCAGGCGGGCCGCGTCCGGGCCGAAACGGTCCGGCTTCGCCTCGTACTCCTTGATCCAATCAGCGACTTGTGGCGTCGTCGACAAGTCGACCGACGAGGCGAGCAGTTCGAGGACGATCTTGCGGCTGTGGCGGGCCCGTTCCGTGTCGGTGCGGACCTCCATACCGGGCTCTGCCCGGCGGGAGCAGGCGGGGACCAGGGTGCGGGAGCCCTCGACCTCGACGACGCAGACGCGGCAGGCGTTCTTGGGCCGCAGCGTGTCGCCCTGGCAGAGGGTCGGGACGTCCTTCCCGGCCGCCCGGCAGGCGTCGAGGATCGTCGAGCCCTCGGGCGCCCGGACCGCCTGGCCGTCGATGGTGAACTCCAGCAGCCGACGCGGGATCCCCAGCGGTGTCACGGTCATTCGTACGCCCCCAGACGGTCGATGGCGGATTCCACGGCGTTCCACGCGGTCTGTCCCAGACCGCAGATCGAGGCGTCCCGCATCGCGCGGCCGACCTCCCTGAGCAGGGCGATGTCGTCGGCGGCCGCCGCCCCCGTGCGCTCGGCGATCCGGTGCAGCGCCTCCTCCTGGCGCACGGTCCCGACCCGGCAGGGCACGCACTGGCCGCAGGACTCGTCGCGGAAGAACTCGGCGATGCGCAGCAGTAGCCGGGGGAGCGGCACGGTGTCGTCGAAGGCCATGACGACCCCCGAGCCGAGTGTCGTGCCCGCCTCCCGCGTGCCTTCGAAGGTGAGCGGGATGTCCAGTTCGTCCGGCCTTACGAAGCCGCCCGCCGCGCCGCCGAGCAGCACCGCCCGCAGCCGCTCGCGCACACCTGCCCGCTCGAGCAGGTCGCCGAGGGTGGCGCCGAAGGGCAGCTCGTAGATGCCGGGCCGGTCCACGCTGCCTGAGACGCAGAACAGCTTCGGCCCGGTGGACCTCCCGGTGCCGATCGCCGCGTAGGCCGGGGCGCCCATCGTCAGGATCGGCAGCACGTTGATCAGCGTCTCGACATTGTTCTCCACGGTCGGTTTGCCGAACAGACCCTTCTCCACCGGGAAGGGCGGCTTCGAGCGCGGCTCGCCCCGGTAGCCCTCGATGGAGTTGAACAGGGCCGTCTCCTCGCCGCAGATGTAGGCGCCCGCGCCCCGCCGGATCTCGATGTCGAAGGCGTAGCCCTGGCCGAGGACGTCGTCGCCGAGGAAGCCACGCGCGCGTGCCTGCACGATGGCGTGCTCCAGGCGGTGCAGGGCGCGCGGGTACTCGCCGCGCAGGTAGAGGTGGCCCCGGTGGGCGCCGGTCGCGTACGCCGCGATCGTCATCGCTTCGACCAGTGCGTACGGGTCGCCCTCCATGATCACGCGGTCCTTGAAGGTGCCCGGCTCGGACTCGTCGGCATTGCACACCAGGTAGTGCGGGTGGTCGGGCTGCGACGCCGTGGCCTGCCATTTGCGGCCGGTGGGGAAGGCGGCGCCGCCGCGCCCGACCAGTCCGGAGTCGGTGACCTCGCGGATGACCCCGGCGGGGCCGAGCTCGAAGGCCCGGCGCAGGGCGGTGTAGCCGCCGTGGGAGCGATAGTCGTCGAGGCTTTCCGGGTCCACCACACCGACCCGCCGAAGGAGGACCAGGCCGTCCTGTCCCGCCTGGGGCACCGCCATCGCCGCCGGCGGTTCCTCCGGCGCCGAGTCGGGTGCACTCGCGGCGAGTACGGCCGCCTCGACCGTCGCCGGCGCCGACACGGCCGTACGCACCGGGTCCCCGGCCTTGACCGCGAGTGCCGCCGGGGCCCGCTCGCACAGGCCGAGGCAGGGGCTGCGCTCGACGTGGACGCCACTGCCGAGCCCGAGCCGTGCTTTGACTCCGGCGCACAGCTCGGACGCCCCGGCCGCCGCGCAGGCCAGGTCCGTGCACACGTGGAGCACGGTCGCGGGGCGGGGCCCGACCGAGAACATGGCGTAGAAGGTGGCGACGCCGTACGCCTCCGCCGGCGGCACGGTCAGCCGCCGGCACAGGTAGTCCAGGGCGCCCTCGCTGATCCAGCCGATCCGGTCGTTGATCGCATGCAGCCCCGGCAACAGCAGGTCGCGCCTCTCCCGGGCCTCGCGGCCGCCGCGGGCCCACCTCAGGTCGGCGTCGGAACGGTCCGCCCCCTCCCACGAGGACTCCGGAGGGCCCAACAGGGCGTCCACGGCGGCCCGTTCGTCGTCCGTCGGCTTGCTGTCGCCGAAGTGCAGGTCCACCACATCACCTCACGATGGTCGCAACCGGAAGCTTCTCGATCCGGATCGCCGACGCCTTGAACTCCGCCGTCCCCGCGATCGGGCAGTTCGCCTCGATCGTCAGCTGGTTGGTGTCCACCTCGTCGGGAAAGTGCATGGTCATGAAGGCGAGCCCGGGGCGAAGAGCCGTGTCGACCCATACGGGCGCCACGACCGAACCCCGCCGCGAGGACACCTGGACCTCCTCGCCGACCACGACCCCGTAGCGCTCGGCGTCCTCCGGGCACAGCTCGATGTACTCGCCGCGGCGCAGCGGGGAGGAGAAACCGCCGCTCTGCACACCGGTGTTGTAGGAGTCGAGGCGCCGCCCGGTCGTCAGCCGGACGGGGTAGTCCTCGTCGGTGAGGTCGACGGGCGGATCGTGCTGGACGATTCCGAAGGGCGCGGGCATCCCGCGCCTGGCCGGGTCCTTCTCCCACAACCGTCCGTGCAGATAGGTCGGTTCGAGCCCGTCGGTGCTCGGGCACGGCCACTGGATGCCCTGCTGCTCCTCCAGGCGCTCGTACGTCATCCCGTAGTGGTCCGGAGAGACCGAGCGCAGCTCGTTCCAGACGGCCTCGGCGTCGGCGTACTTCCAGTCGTGGCCGAGGCGTGCCGCCAGCTCGCACATGATGTCGATGTCCTCGCGGGCCTCGCCGGGCGGGGCGACCGCACGCCGCACCCGCTGAACTCGCCGCTCGCTGTTGGTGGTTGTGCCGTCGGTCTCGGCCCAGCCGGCGGTCGCGGGCAGGACAACGTCCGCCAGCTCGGCCGTCTTGGTGAGGAAGATGTCCTGCACGACGAGGAAGTCGAGCTGCCGCATCCGGCGTACGGCCTGCTCGCTGTCGGCCTCCGACTGTGCCGGGTTCTCACCGATGCAGTAGACGGCCCTGAGCGTGCCCTCCTCCATCGCCTCGAACATCTCCGTGAGATTCAGCCCGTAGTGGGGCTGGATGACGGTGTCCCAGGCCGACTCGAACTTCAGTCGGGAGTCCGGGTCGAGGATGTCCTGGAAGCCGGGCAGGCGGTTGGGGATGGCGCCCATGTCGCCGCCGCCCTGCACGTTGTTCTGGCCGCGCAGGGGCTGCAACCCGGCGCCGTACCGGCCCACTTGGCCGGTCAGCAGCGACAGGTTGATCAGCGCGCGGACGTTGTCCGTGCCGTTGTGGTGCTCTGTGATGCCGAGGGTCCAGCACAGCTGTGCACGCTCGGCGCGGGCGTAGGCATGCGCCAACTCCCTTATGGCGCGGGCCGGTACGCCCGTCACCTTCTCGGCGAGGGACAGCGTCCACGGTTCGACGAGCTTCCTGTACTCCTCGAAGCCGGAGGTGGCCCGCTCGATGAACGCCTCGTTCGCCAGCCCCGCGTGGATGATTTCGCGGCCGATCGCGTGCGCCATCGGGATGTCGGTGCCGACGTTGAGGCCGAGCCAGCTCTCAGCCCACTCGGCCGTCGACGTGCGGCGCGGGTCCACGGCGTACATCCGGGCGCCGTTCCTGATCCCCTTCAGGACGTGCTGGAAGAAGATCGGGTGCGCGAAGCGGGCGTTGGAGCCCCACATCACGATGACGTCGGTGTGCTCTATCTCCTCGTACGAGGAGGTGCCGCCGCCTGAGCCGAACGCGGCGGAGAGACCGGCGACGCTCGGGGCGTGGCACGTGCGGTTGCAGGAGTCGACGTTGTTGGTGCCCATGACGACCCGCGCGAACTTCTGGGCCACGTAGTTCATCTCGTTCGTGGCGCGGGCACAGGAGAACATCCCGAAGGCGCTTCGGTTGCGCTCCAGGCCGCGGGCCGCGCGGTCCAGGGCATCCTCCCAACTCGCCTGTCGGAACGGCTCGTTGCGGGAGTCGCGGACGAGGGGGTGGGTCAATCGGGTGTAGGTCTTCGGTTGCCGTTTCCTCATGCGGCGCTCCTCAGCGCGAGCAGGTCCGAGATGGCGTGCACGGTGCGCAGCGTGGGCACCTCCACGCCGGTGATCCCCGCCAACTCGACGACGGCCGCGAGGAGTACGTCGAGTTCGAGCGGTTTGCCGCGCTCCAGGTCCTGGAGCGTGGAGGTGCGGTGGTCGCCGACGCGTTCGGCGCCGGCCAGGCGGCGTTCGATGGAGACGCCGACCTCGCAGCCGAGCGCCTCGGCGACTGCAAGGGTCTCGGCCATCATGGTCTCGATGACCTTGCGGGTGCCGCCGTGCAGACACATCTGCCGCATGGTGGCGCGGGCCAGCGCGCTGATCGGGTTGAAGGAGATGTTGCCGAGCAGCTTGAGCCAGATGTCGTTGCGCAGATCGGGCTCGACGGGGCACTTCAGGCCACCGGCCTGCATTGCCTCGCTGAAGGCCAGACAGCGCTTGGACACGCTGCGGTCGGGCTCGCCGATGGAGAACCGGGTGCCTTCCAAGTGCCGTACGACACCTGGTCCTTCGAGCTCGGTGGCCGCGTAGACGACACACCCGACGGCCCGCTTTGGCGCGAGCACCGCACTGACCGCGCCGTCCGGGTCCACGCTCTCGACGCGGTGGCCGTCGTGGGGGCCGCCGTGCCGGTGGAAGTACCACCAGGGGATGCCGTTCTGGGCGGCCACGACCGCCGTGGTCCCGTGCAGAAGGGGCTCGATCAGCGGCCCGCACGCCGCGTACGAGTTGGCCTTCAGGCCCAGGAGGACGTAGTCGACCGGGCCGATCTCGGCCGGGTCGTCGGTGGCGTGGGCGTGCGCGGTGAAATCGCCGCGCGGGCTGAGCACCCGGACTCCGTGCTGCCTCATGGCCGCCAAGTGCGGTCCACGGGCGACGAGATGCACATCGGCGCCGGCGCGATGGAGCGCGGCACCGACGTAGGCGCCGATCGCACCGGCGCCCAGAACTGCGACTTTCATGACGAGGGAGCTCCGTTCGGTCGAGGGATACCGCGGAGATGGCCGCACTGCCGAACTCTGTCGACTGAATATTGTCTACAGTATGGGGGTGGGGGCGACAAGGGTTCGCGCACGGTTCGGAAAACCGGTCGGTACGACCGCTCGGCGCGTCCCGCATACCGTTCATCGCATACGGTCGACGTGCCGCCTTCTCAACTCCCTTGCTGTTCCCTTACGTTCGGGATCATGAGTCCCCCTGTCGCACCGGCCGGCTGGAGCCGCTGGCTGGTTCCCCCCGCCGCTCTCTCCGTCCATCTCTCCATCGGCCAGGCCTACGCCTGGAGCGTTTTCAAGCCGCCCCTGGAGTCCTCGCTCGGCCTCAGCGGCACGCAGAGCGCGCTGCCCTTCCAGCTCGCCATCGTCATGCTCGGCCTGTCCGCGGCGTTCGGCGGCACGCTGGTGGAGCGCAACGGGCCGCGCTGGGCGATGACCGTCGCCCTGGTCTGCTTCTCGTCCGGCTTCCTGATCTCCGCGCTCGGCGCGGCCACCGAGCAGTACTGGCTGATCGTCCTCGGCTACGGCTTCGTCGGTGGCATCGGCCTCGGCATCGGTTACATCTCGCCCGTCTCCACGCTGATCAAGTGGTTCCCGGACCGGCCCGGCATGGCCACCGGCATCGCCATCATGGGCTTCGGCGGCGGCGCGCTCATCGCCTCGCCTTGGTCCACGCAGATGCTGGAGTCGTTCGGCACCGACAGCTCGGGGATCGCGCTCGCGTTCCTCGTGCACGGGTTGTCGTACGCCGTGTTCATGGCGCTGGGCGTGCTGCTGGTGCGGGTGCCGCGGACCGAGACGCCGGTCGAGGGCGCACCGAGCGCCTTCCAGGGGCCGCAGGTCTCCGCCAAGACGGCCATCCGCACCCCGCAGTTCTGGTGTCTGTGGGTCGTGCTCTGCATGAACGTGACCGCCGGCATCGGCATCCTGGAGAAGGCCGCTCCGATGATCCAGGACTTCTTCAAGAACACGTCGACCCCGGTCTCCATCTCGGCCTCGGCCGGTTTCGTGGCGCTGCTCTCCGCCGCCAACATGGCGGGCCGCATCGGCTGGTCGTCCACCTCCGACCTGATCGGACGCAAGAACATCTACCGCGTCTATCTGGGCTTCGGCGCGGTGATGTACGGGCTGATCGCCCTGTTCGGCGACTCCTCGAAGCCGCTGTTCATCCTGTGCGCGATGGTGATCCTGTCCTTCTACGGCGGTGGGTTCGCGACCATTCCGGCCTATCTGAAGGATCTCTTTGGAACGTATCAAGTCGGTGCGATCCACGGCCGGTTGCTCACCGCCTGGTCCACGGCCGGCGTCCTCGGACCGCTGATCGTGAACTGGATCGCCGACCACCAGAAGAGCGCCGGCAAGAGCGGCGCGTCCCTGTACGAGCTCTCCTTCATCATCATGATCGGCCTGCTCGTCGTCGGCTTCGTCGCCAACGAACTCGTCCGGCCCGTCCACGCCCGCCACCACATTCCCGCTCCCAGGGAGGAGACCGTCGATGTCGAACGACAGCAGCCAGAGTCCGCCTGACCGGCGCCCGCTGATCGCCTTCGCCTGGCTGTGGGTGGGGGCACCGCTCGCCTACGGGGTGTACGAGCTCGTACAGAAGGCGACGAAGCTGTTCACCGGGTGACTGCGGGTAACTGTTTCGGGAAGTGTCGGGGCGTCCCCCTCTGCCCCTTGGGGGATGACAGAATCCGACAACCCGGGCGCCCGAATCCTGTCGTCTCGGCTGCCGTCGTACCCGTGAGTCACTGATCAGACTGGTGGATCCCGCTACCCAAGGCAACGAGGGGGACCACCCAATGAACGGCTCGCGCATCGCCGCCGTCGGCCACTACCAGCCCGCCAAGGTACTCACCAACGAGGACCTGGCGGGTCTGGTCGACACCAGTGACGAGTGGATCACGTCCCGGGTGGGCATCCGCACACGCCACATCGCCGGGCCCGACGAGCCGGTCGACGAGCTGGCCGCCCACGCCGCCGCCAAGGCGCTCGCGGCGGCGGGTCTCGGGCCCGGCGACATCGACCTGGTGCTGGTCGCCACGTCCACCGCGGTCGACCGTTCGCCCAACATGGCCGCCCGGGTCGCCGCCCGCCTCGGCATCCCCTCGCCCGCCGCGATGGACGTCAACGTCGTGTGCGCCGGGTTCACCCACGCCCTGGCCACCGCCGACCACGCGGTCCGGGCGGGCGCCTCGACCCGTGCGCTGGTCATCGGCGCCGACAAGATGTCCGACGTGACCGACTGGAGCGACCGCACCACCTGCGTGCTCGTCGGCGACGGAGCGGGGGCCGCCGTCGTGGAAGCCTCGGACGAGTCCCGCATCGGGCCCGTGCTGTGGGGCTCCGTGCCCGAAATGGGGCACGCGGTGCGCATCGAGGGCACGCCCGCGCGGTTCGCGCAGGAGGGGCAGAGCGTCTACCGCTGGGCCACCACGCAGCTGCCGCCCATCGCACGCAAGGCCTGCGAGCGCGCCGGGCTCGCGCCCGAGGACCTCGCCGGAGTCGTGCTGCACCAGGCGAACCTGCGCATCATCGAGCCCCTCGCCGAGAAACTGGGTGCAGTCAACGCCGTCGTCGCCCGGGATGTCGCCGAGTCCGGGAACACCTCGGCGGCGAGCATCCCGCTCGCGTTCTCCAAGCTCGTCGAGCAGGGCGCCGTCTCGACCGGGGATCCGGTGCTGCTGTTCGGCTTCGGCGGGAACCTGTCGTACGCCGGACAGGTCGTCCGCTGCCCGTGACCTGCGCGTACGGCCCGATGTGACGCACTCGACCCCCCGTACCACTGGCCACTGTGCGCCGTAGACTGTAGACGAAAGACAATCCATACTGGCTTTCCGGCTGCAGTTGCTCCGCGCTGCTCAGGAGGGGGACCGACCGATGTTGTCGACAGGACTGCCGCAGGGCGCGGTACCCAAGCTCGAACGGCCCGGCCCGCTGCGCGACCGCGTTTACGAGGCACTCCTCGAACTCATCACCACGCGCGCCCTGCAGCCGGGCCAGCACCTCGTCGAGAGCGAACTCGCAGGCCACCTCGGTGTGTCGCGCCAGCCGGTGCGCGAGGCGCTGCAGCGGCTGAACACCGAGGGGTGGGTCGATCTGCGGCCCGCCCAGGGCGCGTTCGTGCACGAGCCGACGGAGGAGGAGGCCGACCAGCTCCTGACGGTCCGTACGCTCCTGGAGGCCGAGGCGGCGAGACTGGCCGCGGCGAACGCGGGCAGCGCCGGGATCTCGGTGCTGGAGGAGCTGTGCGCCGAGGGCGAGAAGGCGGTCGCGGCGGACGACGTGGACGCGGCCGTCGCCATGAACGCCCGCTTCCACGCGAAGATCATGGAGCTGGCGGGGAACGCGGTCCTCGCGGAGCTGGCGGCCCAGGTGGACCGCCGGGTGCGCTGGTACTACACGCCCATCGCCCGGCAGCGGGGCCGGCAGTCCTGGATCGAGCATCGGGCGCTGATCGCCGCGATCTCGGACCGGGACGAACAGCGGGCCACCCAGCTGATGCGCGAACACACCGAGCACACACGGCGGTCGTATCACGAGCGGGCGAAGGACTGAGCTTCCCTCGCGCTGCCGCAGGAACGGGCTTCGACCATCAGCATGACCACCAACACCCCCACCAGGGCGAGGAGTTCGGCGACCGCTGAGACACGGACGCCGAGCAGTGTGGTGGCCAGGGCCACCGGCGCTGCGGTCGCCCGGAAGCGCACCGGGTACAGGCGCAGGACCGCACGGAACGCCGCGTCCCCCGCGAGGAACAGCGCGACACCGCCCGCCAGGGCCAGCGCCGGGGCCGTGTGCAGGTGTTCCGTGAGATGGCCCAGCGTCTTCTTCACGCCCGTCGCCAGGTAGGCGATGCCGAGCAGCATCGGCAGGAAGGCGTAGTAGTACGCGTTCATCGCCAGGCGCCAGCGGTCCGGCGCCGGCGTCGCATGGAACGCCGCCTCGGCGCCCTCCTCGTCGCGCACGAAGTACGTCCACCACAGCGCGACAGCGAGCGCCAACGAGAGGAACGCCCCGCCGAACAGGCCCGGTGTGAGCGGCAGTTGGCCGATGCCGGTGCCGATCGCGATGACGGACTCGCCGAACGCGACGATCAGCAGCAGGCCATGGCGCTCCACGAAGTGCGCCGGGTCCAGGCTGCCCAGCTGGACGCGCATGACGTCGGCCGACCGCTGTCCGTCGGCCCTGCCCGGCCCGTGCTCGGCGAGGAACGGCGTCACGAACTGGAGGAGGATCGCGAGCAGCCAGAGGCCGTCCGCCGCGAGCCCGTCGAAGAGGCCTGCCGCCGTGACGGACACGGCGGCCAGTGCGTTCGGGACGCCGTACCAGACGGAGTCCCGGCCGTGGCTGCGGGTGTAGAGCGCGGTGTGCACGACGACGACGGCCAGGAAGCCGAGTCCGAAGACCACGCCGGTGTCGTCGAAGACACGGGGGATGGCGAGGGCGCAGACCAGGAATGCACCCATGCCCAGCATCAGCAGCAGGCGGCGTGCGGGGCGGTCCGGCGGCACCTGGTTGGTGAGGTACGCGTAGGCGCCGTACATCCAGAACAGCACCACGAAGATCAGCGCGACCCGGCCCGCCGTGACGAACGTCAGGTCGCCGGCGAGCAGAACGGTGAGCTGGGTGAGGGTGAAGACGAAGACGAGGTCGAAGAAGAGCTCGAGAGTGGTGACCCTGCGACCCGGCACTTTCTCCGTCGCGCTGTTCATGTGTGTTCCCCCTGGACCGATGTTGACCAGATCGTATGGGGCGGCCGGGCACGGGGCGTGCGAGTTTCGTTTGTCCTGAGAGTGGAGAAAGTCGACGGCAATTCGTGCACAGCTTCTTCTCAGGTTCGCGGTTCGCTGCTACGTTCCCCTCGAAAGCCCGAACAACTGGTGGCCGATTGAGGCGGGGAGGGGCTCGTGAGACGCATGACGGCACGACCCGCGAACGCCCATCAGGCCAAGCTGCTCAAGCTGTTGCGCGACGGAGGCCCCAACTCCCGTGCGCAGCTGGGCGATCAGGTCGACCTCTCGCGGTCCAAGCTGGCCGTGGAGGTGGACCGGCTGCTGGAGACGGGCCTGGTCGTGGCCGACGGACTCGCCGCCTCGCGCGGCGGGCGCCGCTCGCACAACGTCCGGCTCAACCCGGAACTGCGCTTCCTCGGCGTGGACATCGGCGCGACCTCGGTCGACGTCGCCGTCACCAACGCCGAACTGGAGATCCTCGGCCACCTCAACCAGCCCATGGACGTACGCGAGGGCCCCGTCGCGGTCTTCGAGCAAGTCCTGTCCATGGCAGCGAAGTTGAAGGCCTCGGGGCTCGCGGAGGGTTTCGACGGCGCCGGCATCGGCGTCCCGGGGCCGGTCCGCTTCCCCGAGGGCGTACCGGTGGCTCCGCCGATCATGCCGGGCTGGGACGGCTTCCCCGTACGGGAGGCGCTCAGCCAGGAACTCGGCTGCCCGGTCATGGTCGACAACGACGTGAACCTGATGGCGATGGGGGAACAGCACGCGGGCGTCGCACGCTCCGTGGGTGACTTCCTCTGCGTCAAGATCGGCACCGGCATCGGATGCGGCATCGTCGCCGGCGGTGAGGTTCACCGCGGGGTGACGGGCAGCGCGGGCGACATCGGGCACATCCAGGCCGTGCCCGACGGACGACCGTGCGCCTGCGGCAACCGGGGCTGCCTGGAAGCCCACTTCAGCGGCGCGGCCCTCGCCCGGGACGCCGTGGAGGCGGCCCAGCAGGGGCGGTCGGAGGAACTCGCCTCGCGGCTGGAGGCGAACGGCACCCTCACCGCCGTCGACGTCGCCGCCGCGGCCGCCGCGGGCGACGCCACCGCCCTCGACCTGATCCGCGAGGGCGGCAACCGCACCGGCCAGGTCATCGCCGGACTGGTCTCCTTCTTCAACCCCGGCCTGGTGGTGATCGGCGGCGGGGTGACCGGCCTCGGCCACACCCTGCTCGCCGCCATCCGCACCCAGGTCTACCGTCAGTCGCTGCCCCTCGCGACGGGCAACCTGCCCATCGTGCTTGGGGAGTTGGGCCCCACCGCCGGAGTGATCGGCGCGGCCCGGCTCATCAGCGACCATCTCTTCTCGCCCGCGTAAACCGCACCCTCGCCCGCGCAACCGCACCTCGGAACACGAGATCACCCGTACCGCGCCCGGCTGCGCCCTGCCCTGAACACGCCTGCCCGAAAACGCCCTGAAACCGGCCCGCACGCCCGCCAAGGGGACCCTCATGGCACCAGAACCACCGCTGCTCAGCATGTCCGGCATCACCAAGTCGTTCCCCGGAGTCCGGGCCCTCGACGGCGTCGACCTCGACGTCCAGGCCGGTGAAGTGCACTGTCTGCTCGGTCAGAACGGGGCCGGGAAGTCCACCCTCATCAAGGTCCTGGCGGGCGCCCACCAGCCCGACACCGGCACCATCCGCTGGCGCGGCGACGAGGTCACTCTTCGCTCGCCGATCGTCGCCATGCGCCGCGGCATCGCCACCATCTACCAGGAACTCGACCTGGTGGAACACCTGTCAGTGGCGGAGAACGTCCACCTGGGCCACGAGCCGACGGCGGCTGGATTCGTCGTACGGAGAAAGTCCGCGCGAGCGTCAACAGCCCAACTTCTCAAGCGACTTGGGCACCCGGAGATCAGCCCGGCGCGGCTGGTCGGGGAGTTGTCCGCAGCCCAGCAGCAGATCGTGTCGATGGCCCGGGCGCTCTCCCACGACGTACGCCTCATCGTCATGGACGAGCCGTCCGCCGCCCTCGACCCGGACGAGGTCGACAACCTCTTCCGCATCGTCGGCGACCTGACCGCCGACGGGGTCGCCGTCGTCTACATCTCCCACCGCCTGGAGGAGATCCGGCGGATCGGCGACCGGGTGACCGTGCTGAAGGACGGGCGCGCGGTGGCCGGCGGACTGCCCGCGAAATCGACGCCGACGCGTGAGGTGGTCGCGCTGATGACCGGACGGAACGTCGAGTACGTCTTTCCGGAGCGGCCCGAGTCCGGGGCGGACGCAGCGCCCGTGCTGGAGGTGCAAGGGCTGTCCAGGGAGGGGGAGTTCGCACCCCTCGATCTGGAGGTACGGCCCGGCGAGATCGTCGGTCTGGCCGGACTCGTCGGCTCGGGGCGCTCCGAGATCCTGGAGACGATCTACGGCGCCCGCAAGCCCACCACCGGCCAGGTCCGGGTCGACGGGCGGGCGTTGCGGCCGGGGAGTGTGCGGGCCGCGGTCCGCGCCGGGCTCGGGCTGGCTCCCGAGGAACGCAAGGCGCAGGCCCTGCTGATGCTAGAGTCCGTCACCCGGAATGTCTCGGTCTCCTCCATGTCCCGCTTCGCACGCGGGGGTTGGATCGACCGGGGCGCCGAACTGGGCGCCGCACGGGCCGCCACCCGCGAGCTGTCGCTCCGCCCCGACAACCCCTCCGTGCCGGTCCGCACCCTCTCCGGCGGCAACCAGCAGAAGGCCGTCCTGGCCCGCTGGCTGCTGCGCGGCTGCCGCGTCCTGCTGCTCGACGAGCCGACCCGCGGTGTCGACGTCGGCGCCCGCGCCGAGCTGTACGCGGTCGTCCGCCGGCTCGCCGACGAGGGCCTCGCCGTCCTGCTGGTCTCCAGCGAAGTCCCCGAGGTGCTCGGCCTCGCCGACCGTGTGCTGGTGCTCCGCGAGGGCCGCGTCGTCCACACGGCGCCCGCCCGCGAACTCGACGAACACCGCGTACTCGACCTGGTCATGGAAGGAAGCCCGGCGTCATGACACAGCATGCCTCCCCGCCCCGGGACAACACCGACAAGGTGCCGTCGGTCGGCCAACCACCCATGTGGCGCGGCCTGTTGGCCCGAGCCGACGTCCGTACCCTCTCCCTGCTGGGCGTCCTCGCCGCGCTGATCCTCATCGGCGGGATCACCAAGCCCGACGAGTTCCTCGACACCCGCAACCTCCAACTCGTCCTCACCCAGGCCTCGGTCATCGGTGTCGTCACCGTCGGCATGACCTTCGTCATCACCTCCGGCGGCATCGACCTGTCGGTCGGCGCGATCGTCGCGCTCTCCTCCGTGTGGGCGACGACGGTCGCCACCCAGGATTACGGCTTCGCGGGCATCCTCTTCACCGCGGTGATCGTCGGCCTCGGGTGCGGCCTGGTCAACGGGGTGCTCATCGCATACGGCGGAATGGTCCCGTTCATCGCCACGCTCGCCATGCTGGCCTCGGCGCGTGGCCTGGCGCTGCAGATCACCGACGGCAAGACGCAGATCGTCACCGTCAGCAGCATCCTCGACCTGGGCGAGCGTGATGCCTATGTGCTGGGCGTCCCCCCGCTCGTCATCGTCTTCGCGGTCGTGACGATCATCGGCTGGCTGATCCTCAACCGCACCACCTTCGGCCGCCGCACGGTCGCCGTCGGCGGCAACGCCGAGGCGGCCCGGCTCGCCGGCATCGACGTACGCCGACAGCGGCTGTACCTGTACCTGCTGTCCGGGCTGTGCTGCGGCATCGCCGCCTTCCTGCTGATCATCCTGTCCGGCTCAGGCCAGAACACCAACGGCAACCTCTACGAGCTCGACGCCATCGCGGCCGCGATCATCGGCGGCACGCTGCTCAGCGGAGGGCGGGGGACGATCACCGGCTCCGTGCTCGGCGTCCTGATCTTCACGACGATCACCAACATCTTCGCCCTGAACAACCTGCAGAGCGACGTCCAGCAGATCGCCAAGGGCGCGATCATCGTGGCCGCCGTGCTGGTTCAGCGCCGTACCGCGAGCACGACCTGAGGAAAGGGTCAGTACTATGTCACATTCCACAAGTGCTGTGTCGCGCAGTGCTATGTCACATACCACCAGCCGCAGAGGACTCCTCTTCGGGACCGCAGCCGTATCCGCCACCGCCTTCCTCGCCGGTTGCACGAGTAACGAGACCAAGGACGAGAGCCCGGCCGCGTCGGGCCAGTCGGCCGCCGACGACAAGCCCGGCAAGCACGTCACCATCGGCTTCGCAGGACCGCAGGCCGACCACGGCTGGCTCAACGCCATCAATGACAATGCCAAGAACCGCGCCAAGAAGTACTCCGACGTCACCCTGGAGATCACCGAGGGCTCGAACGACACGGCCGCACAGATCGGCCAGATCGAGACCCTGATCAACAAGAAGGTCGACGTCCTGGTGGTGCTGCCCGCCGACGGCAAGGCGCTCACCCAGGTCGGGCTCAAGGCGATGCGCGCGGGCATCCCGGTGGTCAACCTCGACCGGGTCTTCAACTCCCCGCAGGCGTACCGCTGTTGGATCGGCGGCGACAACTACGGCATGGGCCTCAACGCAGGCACCTACATCGGCGAGAAGCTCAAGGGGAAGTCGAACGCCAAGGTCATCGAACTGGCCGGCCTGGACAACCTGGAGCTGACCAAGCAGCGCACCCAGGGCTTCGACGACGCACTGAAGAACTACCCCAATATCAAGAAGGTGGCCCGTCAGGCCGCCGAGTTCACGGTCGAGTCCGGGCAGGCCAAGATGGCCCAACTCCTGCAGGCTCAGCCCAAGTTCGACGCCCTGTGGAACCACGACGACGACCAGGGCGTGGGTGCCCTGCGCGCCATCGAGCAGGCCGGCCGCGAGGACTTCCTGATGGTCGGCGGCGCGGGCGCGCTGTCCGCCTTCCAGGCCATCAAGCAGGACAACGGCGTCCTGAAGGCGACCGTCCTGTACCCGCCGACGATGGCCGCGTCCGCGATCGACCTGGCCCGCGCGCTCGGCCAGGGCAAGGGGGTCGGCGGTCTCGCCGAGTTCGAGATCCCGGCCTCGCTGACGCTCTACTCGGCCGTCGTCGACAAGGACAACGTCGACCAGTACATGCCCACGGGCTTCCGCTGACCGCTCCGCCCCGCACCCCCCACGGCGCAATCACCACGAGGACGAGGAGGACATCCGTATGGGACAGCCCCAGCAGCCGGACGGACCGGAGGGCGCGAAGCCGCCGCTGCGCGTCGGTATGGTCGGCTACGCGTTCATGGGCGCCGCCCACTCCCAGGGCTGGCGCACCGTGGGCCGCGTCTTCGACCTGCCCCGCCGCCCGGTCCTGGCCGCGATCTGCGGACGCGACGCGGATGCCGTGCGCGCCGCGGCCGACCGGCACGGCTGGGCGTCGGCCGAGACCGACTGGCGGGCCCTGGTCGCCCGGGACGACATCGACCTCGTGGACATCTGCACCCCCGGCGACAGCCACGCCGAGATCGCCCTGGCCGCCCTCGCCGCCGGCAAACACGTGTTGTGCGAGAAGCCCCTCGCGAACACCGTCGAGGAGGCCGAGACGATGACGCAGGCGGCCGAAGTGGCTTACCAGCGCGGCCAGTTGGCGATGGTCGGCTTCAACTACCGCCGTGTGCCGGCCACCGCGCTCGCCCGGAGCATGGTCGCCGAGGGCCGGCTGGGCGCCCTGCGGCACCTGCGGGTGACGTACCTTCAGGACTGGCTCGTGGACCCGGAGTTCCCGCTCACCTGGCGGCTGCGCAAGGAACTGGCCGGCTCGGGCGCGCTCGGCGACCTGGGTGCGCACGTCGTCGACCTCGCGCAGTACCTGGCGGGGGAGCAGCTGGCGGGCGTCTCCGCTCTCACGGAGACCTTCGTGCGGGAGCGGCCGTTGCCCGCCGGTGCAAGCAGCGGCCTGTCCTCGGTCGCCTCCGCCGGCACGGGACAGGTCACCGTCGACGACGCCGCCCTGTTCACCGGCCGCTTCAACTCCGGAGCGCTCGCCTCCTTCGAGGCCACCCGGTACGCAACCGGCCGCAAGAACGCCCTGCGCATCGAACTCAACGGCGAGCGCGGCTCGTTGGCCTTCGACCTGGAGCGCCTCAACGAGCTGTCGTACCACGACGGTACGGAGCCCGCCGCGCACGCCGGCTTCCGCCGCATCCTCGTCACCGAACCCGACCACCCCTACCTGGACGCCTGGTGGCCGCCGGGCCACGGCCTCGGCTACGAGCACACCTTCGTCCACCAGGCCCGCGACCTCGTCCACGCGATCGCCGAGGGTCGGCAGCCCGAACCCTCCTTCGCCGACGGCCTGCAGGTGCAGCGCGTGCTGGCGGCGGTGGAGGAGAGCGCCGAGAAGAACTCCGTCTACACGCTCATAGCCGCCCGAGGCTGAGGAGGGTTCAGGGAAATGCCGCGTCAGTTCACGCTCTTCACCGGCCAGTGGGCCGACCTGCCGCTCGAGGAGGTCTGCCGCCTCGCCCGCGACTTCGGCTACGACGGCCTCGAACTCGCCTGCTGGGGCGACCACTTCGAGGTCGACAAAGCGCTGGCCGATCCGTCGTACGTCGACTCTCGCCACCAGCTGCTCGACAAGTACGGCCTCAAGTGCTGGGCCATCTCCAACCACCTGGTCGGCCAGGCCGTCTGCGACGCCATCATCGACGAACGCCACCAGGCCATCCTGCCGTCCGAGGTGTGGGGCGACGGGGACCCGGAAGGGGTACGGCGGCGCGCGGCCGACCGCATCAAGGACACCGCGCGGGCGGCGGCCGCCTTCGGTGTCGACACCGTCATCGGCTTCACCGGCTCCGCCATCTGGCACCTGGTCGCCATGTTCCCGCCCGCGCCGGAGTCGATGATCGAGCGCGGCTACGAGGACTTCGCCGAACGCTGGAACCCGATCCTCGACGTCTTCGACCAGGAGGGCGTGCGGTTCGCGCACGAGGTCCATCCGAGCGAGATCGCCTACGACTACTGGACAACTCGGCGCGCTCTGGAGGCAGTCGACGGCCGATCCGCCTTCGGCCTGAACTTCGACCCGTCGCACTTCGTCTGGCAGGACCTCGACCCGGTCGGCTTCCTGTGGGACTTCCGCGACCGGATATACCACGTCGACTGCAAGGAGGCCCGCAAACGCCTCGACGGCCGCAACGGACGCCTCGGCTCCCATCTGCCCTGGGGCGACCCGCGCCGCGGCTGGGACTTCGTGTCGGCCGGCCACGGCGACGTGCCCTGGGAGGACGTCTTCCGGATGCTGCGCTCCATCGACTACCAGGGACCGATCTCCGTCGAGTGGGAGGACGCCGGCATGGACCGGCTCCAGGGCGCACCCGAGGCGCTGAAGAGCCTCAAGGCCTACGACTTCGAGCCGCCGTCGGCCTCCTTCGACGCCGCGTTCGGCAACTGACCTCCACCCAGCAGAAACTGACAAACCATCAGCTCTCCGGGATGACGGCGCATCCCGGCGTTCGCACCCGCCCGTACAACCGGCCCCACTCTGGAGGCACCCGTGCACGGGAACGACCGCACCACCAGCACCGACAGAATCGAGACCCACAGACGACGCCCGTCCTTCCGCAAGGCAGCCGCCCTGCTCGGTGGGGTGCTGCTGGCGGGCGCGTCACTGACCCTCACCGCTCCCCGGGCCGGCGCAGCCGTCGCCGACCCGGGGGCGGCCCCCGCGGCGTCCGCCGCGGAGGACTTCCAGCAGGTCACCCTCGCCAAGGGCGAACCGGAGGTCGGCGAGCCCATGTCCCTCGCGGTCCTGCCGGACCGCTCGGTCGTGCACACCTCGCGCGACGGCGAACTCCGCATCACCGACGCGGCGGGCAACACCCACCTCGCAGGCAAACTCAACGTGTACTCGCACGACGAGGAAGGCCTCCAAGGCGTCGGCGTGGACCCGGACTTCACCACCAACCGCTTCATCTACCTCTACTACGCACCCCCGTTGAACACGCCGACGGGCGACGCCCCCGAAACCGGCACCGCCGCGGACTTCGCGCCCTTCGACGGCGTCAACCGCCTCTCCCGCTTCGTCCTGAAGACCGACGGCACCCTCGACACGGCCAGCGAGACGAAGATCCTCGACATCCCGGCCTCCCGCGGCCTGTGCTGCCACGTCGGCGGCGACATCGACTTCGACGCGGCCGGCAACCTGTACCTGTCGACGGGCGACGACACCAACCCCTTCCAGTCCGACGGCTACACCCCCATCGACGAGCGCGCCGACCGCAACCCGGCCTTCGACGCCCAGCGTTCGGCCGGGAACACCAACGACCTGCGCGGCAAGATCCTGCGCATCAAGGTCAACGCCGACGGCTCGTACTCGGTCCCGAACGGCAACCTCTTCGCTCCCGGCACGGACAAGACGCGCCCCGAGATCTACGCCATGGGCTTCCGCAACCCGTTCCGCTTCAGCGTCGACAAGAAGACCGGCATCCTCTACGTCGGCGACTACGGCCCCGACGCGGGCGCAGCAGACCCGGCCCGCGGCCCCGCCGGCCAGGTCGAGTTCGCGCGGGTGACCGGCCCCGGCAACTTCGGCTGGCCGTACTGCACCGGCGCCAACGACGCCTACGTGGACTACGACTTCGCGACCAAGACGTCCGGCGCGTCCTTCGACTGCAGCGCCCCCAAGAACAACTCCCCGCACAACACCGGCCTCACCGACCTGCCCCCGGCCCAGCCCGCCTGGATCCCGTACAACGGCCCGTCCGTGCCGGAGTTCGGCGACGGCTCCGAGTCCCCGATGGGCGGCCCGGTCTACCACTACGACGCCTCGCTCGACTCGCCCGTGAAGTTCCCTCAGGCGTACGACGGGAACTTCTTCGCCGGGGAGTTCGGCCGCCGCTGGATCAAGCGGATCGTCAGCGACGGCAGCGGAACCGTGCAGTCGATCAACGCCTTCCCGTGGACCGGAACCCAGGTGATGGACATGGCGTTCGGCCCCGACGGCGCGCTCTACGTCCTCGACTACGGCACCGCCTGGTTCGGCGGCGACGAGAACTCGGCCCTGTACCGCATCGAGAACGCGACGGGCGGCCACTCGCCGGTTCCGCAGGCGGCGGCGAGCAGGACCTCCGGACAGGCGCCGCTGAAGGTGCAGTTCTCCTCCGCGGGCACGTCCGACCAGGACGGCGACGCCCTCACGTACAGCTGGGACTTCGGCGACGGCGGCACGTCGACGGCGGCGAACCCGGCGTACAAGTACAAGAAGAACGGCACCTACACCGCGACCCTGACCGCCAAGGACCCGACCGGCCGCACCGGCAGCGCGAGCGTGCAGATCGTCGTCGGCAACACCGCGCCCAAGGTGACGCTCGAACTCCCCCAGGACGGGCAGCTGTTCAGCTTCGGTGACGCGATCCCGTTCAAGGTGAAGGTCACCGACCCGGAGGACGGGACCGCCGTCGACTGCTCGAAGGTCAAGGTCAACTTCATCCTCGGTCACGACACCCACGGCCACCCGCAGACCTCTGCCAACGGGTGCACCGGCACCATCCGGACCAGCGCCGACGGCGGCCACGACGAGGACGCCAACATCTTCGGGGTCCTCGACGCCGAGTACACCGACGGCGGAGGCGGCGGCCAGGCCCCGCTCACCTCGCACGACCAGAGCGTCCTGCAGCCCCGGCACCGCCAGGCCGAGCACTTCGGCAACGCCTCCGGCGTCTCCGTCATCACCAAGGACACCGCGCACGGCGGCAAGACGGTCGGCGACATCGACAACGGCGACTGGATCTCGTTCAAGCCGTACGTCCTGAGCAACGCCAAGAAGATCACGGCGCGGATCGCGTCAGGAGGTGCCGGCGGAACGCTGGAGGTCCGCGCGGGCTCTTCGACCGGCACGCTGCTCGGCCGGGCGACCGTGCCGGTGACCGGCGGCTGGGAGACCTTCCAGGACGTCAGCGCCGACCTGTCCCGTGCACCCAGGGGCACGACCACGCTCTACCTGGTCTTCAAGGGCGGATCGGGTGCTCTGTTCGACGTCGACGACTTCACCTTCACGACCGGCTGAGAGGAGGACACGTGATGCGCTCAACAGGCCGACTGGCAACCGCTGTTGTGGGTGCCGCACTGCTCCTCGGCTGCGTCTCGGGTCCGGCCGCCTCGCACTCCGGGCAGGACGCGAAGCGGGTGCTGGTCTTCTCCAAGACGGCCGGCTTCCGGCACGACTCCATCCCCGACGGCGTGGCGGCGGTGAAGCAGCTCGGCGAGAGCGGCGGCTTCACGGTCGACGCGACCGAGGACGCGGGGGCGTTCACCGCGCAGAACCTGGGGCGCTACGACGCGGTCGTGTTCCTGTCGACGACCGGGGACGTGCTCGACGGGGCTCAGCAGAGCGCCTTCGAGGGCTACATCCGGCACGGCGGGGGCTACGTCGGCATCCACGCCGCCGCCGACACCGAGTACGACTGGGCGTTCTACGGCGGCCTGGTCGGCGCCTACTTCCAGTCCCACCCGGCGATCCAGCCCGCAACGGTGAACGTCGAGGACCGCGCCCACCCGGCCACTTCGGGACTGGCGCAGACCTGGGACCGTAGGGACGAGTGGTACAACTACCGCTCCAATCCCCGGGACCGCGTCCATGTCCTGGCCTCGCTCGACGAGTCCTCGTACACCGGCGGCACCATGAACGGCGACCATCCGATCGCCTGGTGCCAGAACTACCGGGGCGGCCGCGCCTTCTACACGGGCGGCGGCCACACCAAGGAGTCGTACACCGAACCCGCATTCCGACAGCACCTGCTCGGCGGCATCCGCTGGGCCATCGGCGACGCACAGGCCGACTGCCGCACGGAGAACGGCTACCGCCCGCTCTTCGACGGTACGGCCGCGTCGCTGGAGAACTGGAAACAGGCAGGCCCGGGCACCTTCGCCCGCGACGACGACGGCACGCTGACGTCGTCGGGCGGCATGGGCCTGCTCTGGTACGCCACGTCGGGCTTCTCCTCGTACTCACTGAAGCTCGACTGGAAGATGGCCGGTGCGGACGGTGACGACAACTCCGGTGTGTTCGTGGGCTTCCCGCCCTCGGACGACCCGTGGTCGGCCGTGAACAACGGCTACGAGATCCAGATCGACGCCACGGACGTGCCCGAGAAGACGACGGGGTCCGTCTACGGCTTCCAGTCCGCCGACCTGAAGAAGCGCGACCGCGCGCTGAATCCGCCGGGGGAGTGGAACACGTACGAGATCCGCGTGGAGGGCGAACACCTCCGTGTCTGGCTCAACGGCGTGAAGATCAACGATTTCACCAACACCGATCCGGCTCGGAGCCTCGTCGACGGACACATCGGCATCCAGAACCACGGAGCCGACGACCAGGTGTCCTTCCGCGACATCCGGATCAAGGAACTGCCCGTCAAGGGCAGCAAGGAACTGCCCGTCAAGGGCAATTGAGCGGCGGCGGGCGGGGGACGCCGGACCTCCGCCCGCCGTCTTCCGACACCTCGTACCGGGGGTCGCGCACGACGCGTTCGACAAGGAGGCTGCCCATGTCCGCGTCCGATTCCGTTTCTCTCTCCCAACAGCGCGTCGGCGTATGGCTGATCGGCGCCCGCGGCTCCGTCGCCACCACCGTCGTCGCGGGCTGCGCCGCCGTGACCGCGGGCCTGCACGCTCCGACGGGCCTGGTCACCGAGACCCCTGTGTTCGCGGACAGCGGCCTGCCGGCGCTGTCCTCCCTCGTCTTCGGCGGACACGACACCCTGGACTGCCCGCTGCCCAAACGCGCCGAGGCCCTCGCGGCCGGAGGCGTCCTCCCACCAGGCCTCCCCACAGCAGTTGCCGCCGAACTGGCGGCCGCCGACCGGGAGATCAGACCGGGCGGCCCGGTGCCGGGTGACGCAAGGACCGAGGAGGAGCTGATCGCCTCCTTCGCCGAGGACATGCGCGACTTCGTACGGCGAAAGCGCCTCGACCGGGCGGTGGTGGTCAGCGTGGCCTCCACCGAGCCTCCCGCGACGGGCCGGTCCCTCCCACCCAGCTCCCTCTACGCCGCGGCGGCCCTGCGCGCGGGCTGCCCGTACGTCAACTTCACCCCCTCTACGGGCCTGCATCACCCGGAACTTGCGGCAGCGGCGGCATCCAGCGGACTGCCGTACGCGGGCCGCGACGGCAAGACCGGCCAGACGCTGCTGCGCTCCGTCCTCGGCCCGATGTTCACGCAGCGCGCCCTGGCGGTGCGTGCCTGGTCCGGCACCAATCTGCTCGGCGGAGGCGACGGCGCCGCCCTCGCCGACCCGGCCGCCGCCGCGGCGAAGAACGCAGGCAAGGAGAGGGTGTTGGCCGACACCCTCGGCACGACCCCCGAGGGCGAGGTCCACATCGACGACGTCCCCGCGCTCGGCGACTGGAAGACCGCCTGGGACCACATCGCCTTCGACGGCTTCCTCGGCACCCGCATGATCCTCCAGACCATCTGGCAGGGCTGCGACTCGGCGCTGGCCGCCCCCCTGGTACTCGACCTGACGCGGCTGGTCGCACGCGCTCACGAGGCGGGTCTGTCCGGTCCGCTCGGGGAACTCGGCTTCTACTTCAAGGATCCGGTGGGGGAAGGGCCTTCAGCGCTGGCGGAGCAGTACGCGGCGCTGACGGGGCTTGCGGAGCGGTTGGCGGGCGCGCGGGCCGGCGAGTCCGCGGGGGACCGGGGCGGGACGGGTGACGGCTCCGGCCGTTCCGGTCGTGCCGATGGTTCCGGCCGACTGGGGGAGTTGCGGTGAGCGGGGGCGCTGTGACGACGCGGCGGGTCTCCGAAGCAGACATGGCAACCCCGGCGGGCGGGGCACCGAGCCCGCAGCGGAGAAGCACCCACCCCCCGAACCGCAGGCTCGCCTGGGCCGAACTGCTGCGCCTCCCCGCCCTGTTCACGGTTCCGGGCGACGCCCTCGCCGGCGCGGCAGCGGTCGCCGCGGCCCCGAACTCCCGCACCCTGCTCGCCATCGGTTCCTCCCTCTGCCTCTACGAAGCCGGCATGGCCCTCAACGACTGGGCGGACCGCGAGGAGGACGCCGCCGAACGCCCCCACCGCCCCCTCCCCTCCGGCCGCATCCACCCGACCGCCGCCCTGTCCACGGCCTGCGCCCTCACCGGGGCCGGCCTCGCCCTCGCCGCCCGCGCAGGCCGCCCCGCCCTCGCGGTCGCCGCGCCCCTCGCGGCCACGGTCTGGGCATACGACCTCGCCCTGAAGCACACCCCGGCAGGACCGGTCGCCATGGCCGCGGCCCGCGGACTGGACCTGCTCCTCGGCGCCGCTGCCACAACCGGCCGCACCCGTCAGGCGTTGGGTTCCGCGGCGCTGCTCGGCACACACACCCTCGCGGTGACAGCCGTGTCCCGCCAGGAGACGAGAGGCGGCTCACCCCTGGCCCCCTTGGCCGCCCTTGCCGCCACCGGCCTGCTGACCCGGCTGCTCACCCCCCGACCCCCGGCAGGCCGACGGGAAGCAGCCGCCCGCGGCCTGCCGGGCACCCACGCGGACGGCATCGCAACCGGCACGCCTCGACACCGGCGGAGCGGGCGCGGCTGCGTGGAGTTGGACGCAGCGGCGCCTGGTGTGCCGGGCACTCCGGTCGTGCCTGGCGGCGCTGATCGCGGCCCCGTGGCGCCGCGGGCAACTGCGCACCCTGTGCCGGGCACTCCGGGCACTCCGGGCACTCCGGGCACTCCGGCCGTGCCCGGCGCCACCGATGCCCTGGCGGCCGTGGCCACTTGGCGTCGGCCGACGGCGCAGTTCGTCTTCGGGGCACGCGAAGCCGCCTCGGCTCCGCCCGGCGCCCCAGCCACGCGCCGCGCAGGTCGCCTCGCATCCGCTGTCGGCCCACGGAGTCGGTCAGCGTATGGCTCCGCGCCGCAACCGACCGCCGCAGCTCTGGGCCTGGCCCTTGCCGCAGCCTACGCAGCCACCGCCGCCCGCCCCTACTTCCACGCCGCTCTCAACCCGTCACCCCCACTCACCCAACGAGCCGTCGCCGGCGGCATCCGCGCCACGATTCCCCTCCAGGCCTCGCTCACCGCACGCTCCGGCTCCTGCGCCACCGCCCTGCTCGTCGCCGCTCTCGCCCCGCTCGCCAGGAGGTTCGGGAGGAAGGTGAGCGTCACATGACCCCCGGAACCCGGCGCTCTGGAGGCAGCGGGGCACATGACCGACCCCGACGCACCCACCCCGCCTCCTCCCTCCGCTTCGGCTACGGCACCAACGGGCTCGCCGACCTCCGTCTCGACGACGCCCTCGCCCTGCTCTCCGACCTCGGCTACGACGGCGTCGGGCTGACCCTCGACCACATGCACCTCGATCCGCTGGCGCCCGACCTCGCCGCCCGCACCCACCGGCTCGCCGGGCGGCTGGACGAGCTCGGGCTGGACGTCACCGTGGAGACGGGCGCCCGCTATGTGCTCGACCCGCGGCGCAAGCACGGCCCTTCGCTGCTCGACCCGGATCCCGACGACCGGGCCCGACGCATCGGCCTGCTGATCCGCGCGGTCCAGGTCGCCGCCGATCTCGGTGCCCACGCCGTGCACTGCTTCAGCGGGCTCACACCGACGGGGACGGACACCGACACGGCGTGGAAACGCCTGGCCGAGGCGCTCACCCCCGTCCTTGACGCCGCCACCACCGCCGGCGTGCCCCTCGCCGTCGAGCCCGAACCGGGCCACCTCCTGGCCACCCTCGCCGACTTCCACCGGCTCCGCCGCATCCTCGGCGACCCGGAAGGCCTCGGTCTGACCCTCGACATCGGTCACTGCCAGTGCCTCGAACCCCTCTCTCCAGCCGACTGCGTACGCGCCGCCGCCCCCTGGCTGCGGCACGTCCAGATCGAGGACATGCGCCGCGGCATCCACGAACACCTCCCCTTCGGAGACGGGGAGATCGACTTCCCGCCCGTCCTCGCGGCCCTGGCCGCGACCGGCTACCAGGGTCTGACCGTCGTCGAACTGCCCCGCCACTCCCACGCGGGCCCCCATTTCGCCGGGCACTCCCTCCCGTTCCTCCGCCGCGCGGCCGAAACGGCCGTCGCCCCGTCCCACCCCGCCCCACCGCACGGCGATCCCTCCGCCACCCCCGAAGGGAGCAGCACCTCATGACACACCCGCACACCGCCTGGGACACCCCCGCGGCAGACCTCAGGGGCACCACCCCCGCCCTCGCCTCGCCGGCCGAGCTGCACGGCCACCTCACCACCCACCTCGGCGGAGCCGCCCGCGCCTGGCTGGACCAGGCCCTCAACGAGGCCGCCGCCCAGCCCGGCATCCACGGGCCCATCTCCGTATGGGAGTTGCGCCTCGCCGAAGCCGGACGCCGATGCGGTCCTGAACACGCCGACGCCGCCCGCGTGCTGATCCTGCACACCGCCCGCGCCGGCACGGACGCCCTCACCCGCGTCTACTTCCAGGCACCGCCGCCGAACGCCGCGCCGTCCTCCACGCCCTGCCCCACCTCGTCACAGGCCCCGAAGCCCTCCCGCTCGTCGAGGACGCCCTGCGCACCAACGACACCAGGCTCCTCGCCGCCGCCGTCGGCCCGTACGCCGCCCGGCACCTCGCCCCCCACCCCTGGCGCCATGCCGTCCTGAAATGCCTGTTCACCGGCGTGTCCGTCGACGAGGTCACCGACCTGCACCGGCGCGCCCACGCCGACTCGGAACTCGCCCGCATGCTGGGCGACTACGCCGCCGAACGCACCGCCGCGGGCCGTCCCGTGCCCGAAGACCTGTACCGCGTCCTGACCCTGACCGACCCCACGGCCACCCCACCCGCGCAGACCGCCCCACAAGGCGCACGCGGCAGCGACGGCAAGGAGTCCTGATGCGAATCTTCGACCCCCACATCCACATGACGTCACGGACCACCGACGACTACCAGGCCATGCACGCCGCCGGCGTCCGCGCCGTCGTCGAACCCGCCTTCTGGCTCGGCCAGCCCCGTACCTCACCCGCCTCCTTCTTCGACTACTTCGACTCCCTTCTGGGCTGGGAACCCTTCCGCGCCGCCCAGTACGGCATCGCCCACCACTGCACGCTCGCCCTCAACCCCAAGGAGGCGAACGACCCGCGCTGCGTGCCCGTCCTCGACGAACTGCCCCGCTATCTCGTCAAGGACCAGGTCGTCGCCGTCGGCGAGATCGGCTACGACTCGATGACCCCCGCCGAGGACACCGCCCTCACCGCCCAGCTCCAGCTCGCCGCCGACCACGAACTGCCCGCGCTCGTCCACACCCCGCACCGCGACAAGCTCGCCGGCCTGCGCCGCACCCTCGACGTCGTACGGGAGTCCGCACTGGCCACTGACCGCGTGCTGGTCGACCACCTCAACGAGACCACCGTCAAGGAGGCCAAGGACAGCGGCTGCTGGCTCGGCTTCTCCGTCTATCCCGACACCAAGATGGACGAGGAGCGGATGGTCGCGATCCTGCGCGCGTACGGGACCGAGCAGGTGCTGGTGAACTCCGCGGCCGACTGGGGCCGCAGCGATCCCCTCAAGACCCGCAGGGTCGGCGACCTGATGCTGGCCGAGGGTTTCACCGAGGACGAGGTCGACCGGGTGCTGTGGCGCAACCCCGTCGCTTTCTACGGGCTCAGCGGCCGCCTGAACCTCGACATCACGGCCACGGAAGCCACCCACGAGGGCAACTCGATCCTGCGCGGCGGGGCGTGAGCCATGCGCTTCCGCCACCCCGACGGCTCCACCGTCCACCTCGCCTACTGCACCAACGTCCACCCGGCCGAAACCCTCGACGGCGTCCTCGCACAGCTCCGCGAGCACTGCGAACCCGTCCGTCGCCGCCTCGGCCGCGACCGTCTCGGCATCGGCCTGTGGCTCGCCAAGGACGCCGCGCACGCCCTCGTCACCGACCCGTCCGCGCTGCGCGGCCTGCGCAACGAGCTCGACCGGCGCGGCCTCGAAGTCGTCACCCTCAACGGCTTCCCCTATGAGGGCTTCGGCGCCGAGGAGGTCAAGTACCGCGTGTACAGGCCGGACTGGGCCGACCCGGAACGCCTCGACCACACCACCGCCCTGGCCCGAGTCCTCGCCGGGCTCCTCCCCGACGACATCACCGAGGGCACCATCTCGACGCTGCCGCTCGCCTGGCGCACCGTCTATGACGACGCGCGCGCAGAGAAGGCCCATGCCGCCCTCCTCACTCTCGGCGAACGCCTCGACGCCCTCGCCGAGCTGACCGGCCGCTCCATCCGCGTCGGCCTCGAGCCCGAACCCGGCTGCGTCGTCGAGACCACCGGCGACGCCCTCGCCCCGCTCACCGCGATCGCCCACCACCGCATCGGCATCTGCGTCGACACCTGCCACCTCGCCACCTCCTTCGAAGACCCGCACACCGCCCTGGACGCGCTCGCCACGGCCCGCGTCCCCATCGTCAAGTCCCAGCTCTCAGCCGCCCTGCACGCCGAGCACCCCCACCGACCCGAGGTCCGCGCAGCCCTCGCCGCCTTCGACGAACCCCGTTTCCTGCACCAGACCCGCACCACCACTCCCGCCGACCTGCGCGGCACCGACGACCTCGGCGAGGCCCTCGAAGCCGGCACCCTGCCCGACGCGGCACCCTGGCGCGCCCACTTCCACGTCCCGCTGCACGCGGCCCCCGCCGCGCCCCTCACCTCCACGCTCCCTGTGCTGAAGGCCGCGCTGGCCCGGCTTGTCGGCGGCCCGCACCCGCTCACCCGCCACCTCGAGGTGGAGACCTACACCTGGCAGGCCCTGCCCCCCGACCTGCGGCCCCGCGGCCGAGCCCAGCTCGCCGACGGCATCGCCGCCGAACTCACCCTGGCGCGCGACCTGTTGACCGACCTCGGCCTGAAGGAACTCCCATGAGCACCCATCGGGCCGGTCCGGACCCCACTCCCCTCCTCGTCCTCGACGTCGTCGGCCTCACCCCGCGTCTCCTCGACCACATGCCCCATCTCAAGGCGCTCGCCCGGTCCGGTTCCCGGGCGGCGCTCGGCACCGTCCTGCCCGCCGTCACCTGCGCCGCTCAGTCCACCTTCCTCACCGGCACCCACCCGTCCGAGCACGGCATCGTCGGCAACGGCTGGTACTTCCGCGAGCTCGGCGACGTACTCCTGTGGCGGCAGCACAACGGACTCGTCGCCGGAGACAAACTCTGGGACGCCGCCCGCCGCGCGCACCCCGGCTACACGGTCGCCAATATCTGCTGGTGGTACGCCATGGGCGCCGACACCGACATCACCGTCACCCCCCGTCCGGTCTACTACGCCGACGGCCGCAAGGAACCCGACTGCTACACCCGGCCCCCGGCCCTGCACGACGAACTCACCGACAGACTCGGCACCTTCCCCCTCTTCCACTTCTGGGGCCCCGGCGCGGACCTGGTCTCCAGCCAGTGGATCATCGACGCCACCCGCCACATCATGGACACCCGGCACCCCGACCTGACGCTCTGCTACCTCCCTCACCTCGACTACGACCTGCAGCGCTTCGGCCCCGACGACCCGCGCTCCTTGAAAGCGGCCGCCGACCTGGACGCCGCCATGGCCCCGCTCCTGGACGACGCGCGCGCCGAGGGCCGTACCGTCGTGGCGCTGTCCGAGTACGGCATCACCCGCGCGGACCACCCCGTCGACATCAACCGGGCCCTGCGCCGCGCCGGACTGCTGGAAGTGCACACGCAGGACGGCATGGAGTACCTCGACCCGATGGCGTCCCGCGCGTTCGCGGTCGCCGACCACCAGATCGCCCACGTCTATGTGCGCCGGCCCGAGGACCTCGACGCCACCCGCGCGGCACTGGCCGACCTGCCCGGCATCGAGCAACTCCTCGACGACGAGGGCAAGAAGACCCACCACCTCGACCATCCGCGCTCGGGCGAACTGGTCGCCGTCGCGGAGCCGGACGCCTGGTTCACGTACTACTACTGGCTCGACGACGACCGCGCGCCCGACTTCGCACAGCTCGTCGAGATCCACCGCAAACCCGGCTACGACCCGGTCGAGTTGTTCATGGATCCGCTCGACCCCTACGTCAAGGTCAAGGCGGCAACGGCGCTTGCCCGCAAGAAGCTGGGCCTGCGCTACCGGATGGCGGTCGTACCCCTCGACCCGTCACCTATTCGAGGCAGCCACGGCCGCCTTCCTGCGAGCGACGACGACGGTCCGCTCCTCATCTGCTCCACCCCCCGCGCTGTCGGCGACCGCGTCGCGGCCACCGATGTGAAGTCACTGCTGCTCCAACTCGCCGGTCTCGCCCGACCGGTCCCGCAGGACCCGTCTTTTCCGACTGGTCACAAGTGAAGCACTCACCACTGACAACGCCCTCCGACACCGAGGAGTTCCAGGCATGAGCCGCACCTCCCAGACCGATCCCGAACTCACCCACCGCCTCAGCAGACGAGGCATGCTCGGCGTGGCCGCGGGCGCCACGGCCGCCGCGCTGCTGGGCGCCGCCACGGCCCCCGCCACCGCCGCCGAAGCCCCTGCCGCCGGCCGCGGACGTCCCGTCCTGCCGCCCGGGCGGCTCGGCATCCAGCTGTACAGCCTGCGCGACAAGGTCTCCACGCTGGGCTTCGCGCCCGTCTTCGCCGAACTGGAGAAGTACGGGTACGACGAGGTCGAGTTCGCCGGTTACACCCAGGGCTCCGCGGGCCCCATCACCCTCGCCCAGCTCAGGCGGCTGGCGCAGGACCACGGTCTGAACCCGATCGGCAGCCACGTCGGCTACTACTCCAGCGACCCGAGCGCCTACACCTTCGCCCAGAACCTCACCAAGGTCCTCGACGACGCCGAGGCCCTGGGCCTCAAGCACATCGGCACCGCCTCGGGCCCGGGCCGCTACGGAAACACCGTCGACGGATGGAAACGGGCCGCCGAGGAGTTCAACGCGTACGGTGCGGCGGCCAAGGCGCGCGGCATGAAGTTCTACCAGCACAACCACTCCGACGAGTTCGCGTTCGCCACCGACAATCCCAAGGTCCGTCTCTACGACGTGCTGCTCGCCGAGACCGATCCCGGCCTCGTATACCTGGAGATGGACATCTTCTGGGCCTACGCCGGTCAGTTCCGTTTCTCGAAGCGGCCCGACGGCAGCCCCGCTCCCTTCGAACCCCTCGACTACGTGCTCAGGCAGCCCCACCGCTACCCGCTCTTCCACGTCAAGGACGGAGTGAGCGACCCGTCGAACCAGTTCGGCTACCGCATGGTCGACGTCGGCGACGGCGACATCGACTACCAGCGCTTCATCTCCGCCGTGACCCGGCTGCGCGGCGAGCGCCTCGCCCACCACTGGCAGACCGAACACGACCAGCCGACCGAGTCGTTCACGTTCGCGCGCCGCTCCAGCGCATACCTGCACTCACTGCGTGAGAAGTGCTGACGGCCACACAGGGGTCGCACACATGAGGGGGCCCTCCCCGCAATCCCGGGGAGGGCCTCCTCACGCGCGCGTGCCGTCAACCGTCAACCGGTGGGCTGCGGTTGCGGAGTCAGCGCATCCGAACTGCTGCGCCCGGGCTGCCGCAGCAGCAGCGCGATCGCCGCCGCGACCATCGAGACGCCGCCGGCCAGCGCGTACGCCCCGTTGTAGCCCCAGGCCGCGACCACCATGGAGCCGAGGCCGCCGCCGAACAGGCCGCTGACCAGCTTTCCGCTGTACACCAGGCCGTAGTTGGTGGCGTTGTAGTTCTCCCCGAAGTAGTCCGGGGTGAGCGCCGCGAACATCGGGTAGAACGCCCCGCCGCCGAAGCCGGAGAGGAAGGCGAAGAACAGGAAGAGCCACTCGCTCTTCATCTCGCCCGCCAGGATCACACCGAACTGGGCGAGCCCCAGGACGACAATGACGAACACCAGGGTCGACTTGCGGCCCCACTTGTCGGACAGCCAGCCCACCACACCCCGGCCGACGCCGTTGATGACCGCCATGACGCCCATGGAGGACGCCGCCACCAGGGGGCCGAAGCCGACGTCCTTGGCGTAGTCGACCTGGAAGGAGATCCCGAAGATCGACACACCGGCGGTCATCACGATGGAGATCCACATCAGGGGCAGCATGCCCGTCCTGATGGCCTCCTTGGGCGTGTACTGCTTCGTCGCGGGCGGGTTCTTGGCGAGGCTGTCCGCGCTCTTCGGGGCACCCGAGAACGTCAGCGGATCGATGTCCGCGGGCCACCAGTTCTTCGGCGGGTCCTTGAAGAAGAACGCGCACCCGAACACCACGATCATGATGTAGCAGCCGATCAGGTCCAGGACGCGGTGGTAGTTCCCGGTGTCGAAGGCGTAGTTGAAGATGAAGATGAACGGCAGCGACCCGTAGGCGAAGCCGCCGTTGACGAAGCCGGTGCGCGCGCCGCGGCGCTCGGGGAACCACTTGCCGACCATGTTGATGCAGGTCGCGTAGACCAGGCCGGCACCGAGCCCGCCGATGACACCGAAGCCCAGGATCGCCAGCCACACGTTGCTCAGGTGCGACAGGGCGAGGAATCCGACCAGGCACATCCCGGAGCCGACGTACATGGCCTTGCGGGCCGTCAGGATGCCCTTCTCGCGCAGCCAGCCCGCCGGGAAGGCGATGCCGGCCTGGAAGAACACCCAGACGCTGAGGATCCAGAAGGTGTTGGACTGCGTCCAGCCGTGCGCGTGGGACAGCGTGTCCTCCGCGGAGCCGTACGCGTATTCGAAGACGCTGATGGCCATCATGGCGATCCATGGGAGGTACACCATGAACTTGCGGGAGTGGCCGAGGATGTCCCGGTCGGTCTCGCCGATGCGGTAGACACGGCCGCGCGAGTCGGTCACTTCACGGTAGGGACGGTGTGCGGCGTCGGGGTCTGCCGACGAACTGCCGGCTGCGATGGGGTCCGCGGTCATGTCAGGCCATCTCCTCGCCGAGCGGGTGCGGGTTGGGGACGATGCGCCGGGCCTTCGGCCTGCCCGGGGACTTCAGGAAGAGAGCCAGCACCGCGGAGGCCAGGCCGATGGAACCCGCCAGCACGAACGCGCCGTGGTAGTCCCAGGCGCCGACGACGACCGCGCCGAGGCCGGAGCCGACGAGCCCGGAGATCAGCTTCGAGCTGTAGACCATTCCGTAGTTGGTGGCGTTGTTGTTCTCGCCGAAGTAGTCCGCCGTCATGGCCGCGAACAGCGGGAAGATCGCGCCGCCGCCGAAACCGGAGACCATGGAGCAGAACAGGAAGAACGGCATGCTGCCCATCTGGCCCGAGACCAGCACGCCGAACTGCGCCGTGCCGAGCACGATGCAGACGATGATCAGGGTGTTGCGGCGGCCGTAGCGGTCGGAGATCCAGCCGATGACACCGCGCCCGGTGCCGTTGACGACGGCTTTCAGGGACATCGCCGTGGCCACGATCCCGCCCGCGAATCCCATGTCCTTGCCGAACGGCACCTGGAAGGCGATGCCGAAGATGTTGATGCCGGCCGTGCACAGCAGACAGAACCACATCATCCACAGGACGGGCGTACGGGCAGCCTCCTTGGGTGTGTACTGCTTGACCGCCGGCGGGTTCTTCTCCAGCGCCCGGCGGATCTTCGGGTCGTCGGTCAGCCTCAGTGGGTCGACGCGCGCGGGCCACCAGTTCTTCGGCGGGTCCTTGAAGAACCAGCCGGCCCCGGCCACCACCAGGCACAGCCCGATGCCCACACAGGCGAGCACGGTCCGGTAGTTGCCCAGGTCCATGTAGGAGGTGAACAGGAAGACGAACGGCACGGACCCGTAGGCGAAGCCGCCGTTGACGAAGCCCGTCTTGCCGCCCTTGCGCTCCGGATACCACTTGCCGACCATGTTCACGCAGGTCGCGTAGACGAGGCCGGCACCGATGCCACTGCACATGCCGAAGCCGAAATACGCCACGGCCACGGTCGGCGCGTACGCCAGCGACAGATAGCCGAGCATCGTGCCGACGGCGCCGATCAGCATCGCCGTACGGGCGGGCAGTCTGCCGCTCTCCCGCAGCCGGCCCGCGGGGAAGGCCACGGCCGCCTGGAAGAACACCCAGACGCCCATCAGCCAGAAGATGTGTCCGCTGCTCCACAGATGCGCCTCGTGCAGCGTGTCCTCCGCCGACGTGAACGCGTACTCGGCGGAGCTGATGCCCATCATGCCCACCCAGGGCAGGATGACCATCCATTTGCGTGTCCGTCCCATGATGTCGACGTCTGTTTCGCCGATCCGGTACACGCGGCCGTTGCGGTCCGTCACCTCTCTGTAGGGGACGGACGCCGAATAGTCGGTCGTTGTCATCGCTCAGTGCCCCTTGCGTCGAAAGCTCTGGCCAGCGCCCCCTGTCCAATGCGTTTCGCGTGCGCACGGGTCCCGGGGCCGGCCGACCGCACTGTCGGCCGACCCCGCGCTCCACTCACCTCATGAACCGCCCCCCAACAGGCCCGCCGCCCGCGCCCACCGGTACTTCGCGCCGAGCACGGCCACCGGCTTCTCGGTCGTGTACGGGTACGCCACGACCCCTCGCTCGTAGAGGTACTGGCAGGCCTCCTCGACCTCGACGTCGCCCGCGAGCGAGGCCACCACGGGCTTCTCGATGCCGCGCTCCCGGAACTCGGCCACCACGCGCGCGGTGAGCTCCGCGAAGACCATCGGGGGAGTGACGATGGTGTGCCAGTAGCCCAGCACGAGCGCGTGGATGCGCGGGTCCTCCAGGCCCAGCCGGATCGTCGCCTCGTACGTGGACGGCGGCTCGCCCCCGGTGATGTCGACCGGGTTGCCCGCGGCCCCGAAGGGCGGGATGAACTTCCGGAAGGCCTCGTCCAGGTCCGGCGGGATCTCCATCAGGGACAGGCCGTTGTCGGTCACCGCGTCGGACAGCAGTACGCCGCTGCCGCCGGCCCCGGTGATGATCACGACGTTGTCGCCCTGAGGAGCGGGAAGCACCGGCAACGCGCGCGCGTACTCGAGCATTTCGTTCAGCCCGGGCGCCCTGATGACACCCGCCTGCCTGAGGATGTCGTCGTACACGGCATCGTCGCCCGCGAGCGCCCCGGTGTGCGAACCGGCGGCCTTCGCGCCCGCCGCCGTACGGCCCGCCTTGAGTACGACGACCGGCTTCTTCGGCACGGTCGCGCGCGCGGCCTCCACGAAGGCGCGGCCGTCCTTGAGGTCCTCCAGGTGCATCGCGATGCACTCGGTGTGCGGGTCCTCGCCGAACCAGGTCAGCAGGTCGTCCTCGTCCAGGTCCGACTTGTTGCCCAGGCCCACGATCGCCGACACGCCCGTCTTCGTGGTGCGAGCGAAGCCCAGGATGGCCATCCCGATGCCACCGGACTGCGAGGTCAGCGCCACCCCGCCCTTGACGTCGTACGGCGTGCAGAAGGTGGCGCACAGGTCCTGCCACGTCGAGTAGTAGCCGTAGATGTTCGGACCGAGCAGGCGGACGCCGTGCCGCTCGGCGATCGCGACGATCTCCTCCTGGAGTTCGTGCTCACCGGTCTCCGCGAATCCGGAGGGGATCAGCACCGCGTTCGGGATCTTCTTGCGTCCAACCTCCTCCAGGGCCGAGGCCACGAACTTGGCGGGGATCGCGAAGACCGCCACATCCACCTCACCTGGAACGTCCGTGACACTCTTGTACGCCTTGCGGCCCAGAATGTCATCGGCCTTGGGGTTCACCGGATGGATCTCTCCGGCGAAGCCGCCGTCGATGAGGTTGCGCATGACCGAATTGCCGATCTTGCCCTGCTCGTTGGAGGCACCGATGACGGCGACCGACGCGGGCTGCATCAGGCGGCGCATGGAGGTGAGGATCTCCTCGCGCGTGTACGTGCGTCGAGGCCTCGGCACCGACTCGGCGAGGATCACGCGGATGTCCGCCGCGACCGCGCCCTCAGGGGTGGCGATCACCGGGTTGAGGTCGACCTCCGCGATCTCCGGGAAGTCCGCGACCAGTTGCGACACCCGGCGGATCTGCTCGGCGATCGCCCACCGGTCCACGCCCGCCCGGCCGCGCACCCCGTGCAGGATCTCCGCCGACCTGATCGAGTCCAGCATGGACAGCGCCTCGTCGGCGCTCACGGGCGCCAGCCGGAACGTGACGTCCTTGAGGACCTCGACGAGAACCCCGCCGAGCCCGAAGGCGACGACCTTCCCGAACGTCGGGTCCGTCACCGCGCCGACGATGACCTCCTGGCCCTGCGGCAGCAACTCCTGGACCTGCACGCCCTCGATACGCGCGGACGCGTTGTACGCGCGCGCGTTGTCGATGATCTTGTGGAACGCGGCCCGCACGTCCGCGGCGCCCTCGACGCCGACGATCACACCGCCGGCGTCGGTCTTGTGCAGGATGTCCGGGGAGACGATCTTCATCACGACGGGCCCGCCGAAGCGCGCGGCGTACGAGACGGCCGCGTCGACGTCGGCCGCCAGTTCTTCGCCGGGTACGGCGATCCCGTACGCGTCGGCGATCACCTTGCCCTCGGGCGCGGTGAGCGCGGTCCGCCCCTCGGCCCGCACAGTGTCGAGGAGCGACCGCACCCTCAGCTCCCGGTCTTCGGCCATCACGTCAGATCACTCCGTTCGACTTGAGCAGGCGCAGTTCCTCGTCGCCGAGGCCGAGTTCGCCGATGTAGACCTCTTCGTTGTGCTCGCCGAGCAGGGGTGAACTGGTCACGTCCACCGGCGAGTCGGAGAGCTTGAGCGGGCTGCCCACCGTCGTGAACTCGCCTCGCTCGGGGTGCGGGACGGTGACGACCATCTCGTTGGCGACCAGCGAGTCGTCCTCGATGATCTCCTTGGTGGACAGGATCGGCCCGCACGGGATGTTGTGGGCGTTGAGCCGCTCCAGCACCTCCCACTTGGGAAGCGTCGAGGACCATTCCTCGATCAGCTGGAACATCTTGTTGAGCTTGGGCAGCCGGGCCTGAGGCGTCGCCCACTCGGGGTCCTCGGCCAGCTCCGGCCGGCCGATGAGCTCGCTGAGCGGCTGCCAGCCGACGGGCTGCACGATGACGTACACGTAGTCGTTGGGGCCGCCCGGCGCGCACTTGACCGCCCAGCCGGGCTGGCCGCCGCCGGACGCGTTTCCGGACCTGGGAACTTCCGTGCCGAAGTCCTCGTTGGGATATTCAGCGAGCGGGCCGTGGGCCAGGCGCTGCTGATCGCGCAGCTTCACCCGGCAGAGGTTGAGCACAGCGTGCTGCATGGCCACGTTCACCCGCTGACCGCGCCCGGTGTGCTCCCGCTGGAACAGCGCCGCGAGTATCCCCGCCACGGCGTGGACGCCCGTCCCCGAGTCTCCGATCTGGGCCCCCGTCGCCAGCGGCGGCCCGTCCTCGAAACCTGTCGTCGACATCGACCCGCCCATGGCCTGCGCGACGACCTCGTACGCCTTGAAGTTGGTGTATGGGCCGTCCCCGAACCCCTTGATGGAGGCATAGACGATTCGCGGATTGATCTCCTGGATGCGGTCCCAGGTGAAGCCCATGCGGTCGACCGCGCCCGGTCCGAAGTTCTCGACCATGACGTCGGAGCGCCGGATCAGCTCGGTGAGGATCTCCTTGCCGCGCTCGGTTTTGGTGTTGAGGGTGATGCTCCGCTTGTTGCAGTTGAGCATCGTGAAGTAGAGGGAGTCGACGTCCGGGAGATCGCGCAGCTGCCCCCGCGTGATGTCACCGGTCGGTGCCTCCAGCTTGACCACGTCCGCCCCGAGCCAGGCGAGCAGCTGGGTGGCGGAGGGCCCGGACTGGACGTGCGTCATGTCGAGGACACGGATGCCTTCGAGAGCCTTGGTCATGGCCGGCTCACCTCACTTGTACATCGTCTGGTTCATGGTTCCGGGGGCGTACGCGTCCGGGTCGACCCAGACGTTGATCAGCGACGGCTTGCCCGACTCACGGGCACGCTGCAGCGCCGGGCCGATGTCGGCGGGATCGCGGACCTCCTCGCCGTAACCGCCCAGCATCTGCGCGAACTTGTCGTAGTGGACGTCGCCGAGGGTGTTGCCGACCCGCTCTCGTTCCAGGCCGTACTTGGCGGCCTGGCCGTAGCGGATCTGGTTCATGGAGGAGTTGTTGCCGACGATGCCGACGAAGGGGAGGTCGTAGCGGACGAGGGTCTCGAAGTCCCAGCCGGTGAGGGAGAAGGCGCCGTCGCCGAAGAGGGCGACGACCTCCTTGTCGGGCCGTGCCTGCTTGGCCGCGAGCACGAAGGGGACGCCGACGCCGAGGGTGCCGAGCGGGCCCGGGTCCATCCAGTGCCCGGGTGACTTGGGCTGGACGACCTGCCCGGAGAAGGTGACGATGTCGCCGCCGTCGCCGATGTAGATGGAGTCCTCGGTGAGGAAGTCGTTGATCTCGCTGACCAGGCGGTACGGGTGGATCGGTGAGGCGTTCGACTTCAGGCTCGGCAGCCGCTTCTCGATGGCGGTCTGCTCGGCGGCACGCAGCTCGTCGAGCCACTCCTTGCGCTTCGACGCGCCTCCATTGATGCGGCCAGACGCGGCCTCGGTGACCGACTTCAGGACGAGGCCCGCGTCTCCGACGATCCCGAGATCGATGTCCCGGTTCTTGCCGACGGTGCGGTAGTCGAGATCGATCTGCACGACGGTCGCGTCCGGCGACAGCCGCTTGCCGTAGCCCATGCGGAAGTCGAAAGGCGTACCGACGACGACGATGACGTCCGCGTTGGAGAAGGCGTACCGGCGCGACAGCTGGAAGTGGTGCGGGTCGCCGGGTGGGAGGGTGCCGCGGCCTGCCCCGTTCATGTAGGCGGGGATGTTCAGCGTGCGGACGAGGTCGATCGCCGCCTCGGTGCCGCGGGTCGTCCACACCTGGCTGCCGAGCAGGATGGCCGGCTTCTCGGCGTGTACGAGCAGGTCGGCGAGGTTCTCGACGGCCTCGGGGTCGCCGGCCGAGCGGGTCGAGGCGCGGTAGGCGCCCGCCTTCGGCACGCGGGCCTTGCTGACCGGGACCTTGGCGTCGAGGACGTCGCGCGGGATCTCCAGGAAGGAGGGGCCGGGCGCGCCGTGGTAGCACTCGCGGAACGCCATGGACACCATGTCGGCGGCCCGGGCCGTGTCCGGCACGGCCGCCGCGAACTTCGTGATCGGCGTCATCATGTCGACGTGCGGCAGGTCCTGCAGGGACCCCATCTTGTGCTGGGTGAGGGCCCCCTGGCCGCCGATCAGCAGCATCGGGGACTCCGCGCGGAAGGCGTTGGCGACACCGGTGACGGCGTCCGTCGTCCCCGGACCCGCGGTGACGACCGCGCAGCCGGGTTTGCCGGTGAGGCGGGCGTAACCGTCGGCGGCATGGGCGGCGACCTGCTCATGGCGGACGTCGACGACCTCTATGCCCTCGTCGACGCAGCCGTCGTAGATGTCGATGATGTGGCCGCCGCACAGCGTGTAGATGCGGTCGACCCCCTCGGCCTTGAGTGCCTTGGCAACGAGATGACCACCGGAAATCACGTCCTGGGTGTCGTCGGGCATGGCGAAGTCCTGTCCCTTCGTAGGGGGTTCGAACTGCTCTCGCGGTACATTGCATACAGTCGACGAATACTGTATGAAGCTTGTTATCCCGCATCCGGTGGGTGGTGTCCAGGGGGCGTGCGGCACTTTTAAGACAGGAGCCGAAATGGACCTGTACGAGCACCAGGCAAGGGAACTCTTCGAGGAACACGGCATCGTGGTGCCGAGGGCGGAGGTCACCGATTCACCCAAGGAGGCACGCGAGATCGCCCGCAGGCTCGGTGGGCGAGTGGTGGTGAAAGCCCAGGTCAAGACCGGTGGGCGCGGTAAGGCAGGTGGGGTGAAACTCGCCGCGGACCCGGCCGCCGCGGAGCTCACCGCACGGCAGATCCTCGGCATGGACATCAAGGGCCACACGGTCGGCAAGGTGATGCTGGCCCAACCTGTGGACATCCAGAACGAATTCTATGTCTCCTATGTGCTCGACCGCGCGGCGGGCCGTTTCCTCGCCATCGCCTCCGCCGAGGGCGGCATGGAGATCGAGGAGGTCGCCGCAAGCCGGCCGGAGGCAGTGGCCCGCATCCACATCGACCCGGCCGAGGGCGTCACCTCGGCGAAGGCGGGCGAGATCGCCGAGGCGGCCGGACTGCCGGCGCAGACCGTCGACGTCCTCGTACGGCTCTGGCAGGTCCTGGTCCGTGAGGACGCCGTCCTGGTCGAGGTCAATCCACTTGTGCGGACGAAACACGGGCAGATCCTCGCCCTCGACGGCAAGGTCACTCTCGACGGCAACGCCCGCTTCCGGCAGGCACGTTGGGGCGCGGAGAACGCCGGGATCACTGAGCACGACGACGCACTGGAGGCGGCGGCCGCCGCCAAGGGCCTCAACTACGTCAAGCTGGACGGCGAGGTCGGCATCATCGGCAACGGCGCGGGCCTGGTCATGTCGACCCTCGACGTGGTCGCGGGCTGCGGCGCACGCCCCGCCAACTTCCTCGACATCGGCGGGGGAGCCTCCGCCCGGGTCATGGCCGACGGCCTCTCGGTCATCCTGTCCGACCCGGCCGTGAAGTCGGTCTTCGTCAACGTCTTCGGCGGGATCACCGCCTGCGACGCGGTCGCCGACGGCATCGTGCAGGCCCTGGACACCGTCCAGTTGACCAGGCCGCTGGTCGTGCGCCTCGACGGCAACAACGCGGCCCGCGGCCGCGCCATCCTCGACGGGCGCGCGCACCCTCTGGTCCAGCAGGCCACCACCATGGACGGCGCCGCAAGCCGTGCCGCCCGACTCGCCACCGCCAACTGAGGAGACGGGACGACATGGCGATCTATCTCACCAAGGAGAGCAAGGTTCTCGTCCAGGGCATGACCGGCGGCGAGGGCATGAAGCACACCCGGCGCATGCTCGCGGCCGGTACGAATGTCGTCGGGGGCGTCAACCCGCGCAAGGCGGGCCGCAGCGTCGACTTCGACGACCGTACGGTCCCCGTCTTCGGGACGGTCGCCGACGGCATACGGGCGACCGGCGCCGACGTCACCGTCGTCTTCGTGCCGCCCGCCTTCGCGAAGGCTGCCGTCATCGAGGCCGCCGACGCCCGCATCGGCCTCGCGGTCGTCATCACCGAGGGCATCCCCGTCCACGACTCCGTCGCCTTCCACGCCCACGCGAAGGCGAAGGGCACGCGTGTCATCGGCCCCAACTGCCCCGGTCTGATCACCCCCGGCCAGTCCAACGCGGGCATCATCCCGTCCGGCATCACCAAGCCGGGACGCATCGGCCTGGTGTCCAAGTCCGGCACGCTCACCTACCAACTCATGTACGAACTCCGCGACATCGGCTTCTCGACATGCGTCGGAATCGGCGGCGACCCGGTCGTCGGCACCACCCACATCGACTGCCTGGCCGCCTTCGAGGACGACCCCGACACCGAACTGATCGTCCTCATCGGCGAGATCGGCGGCGACGCCGAGGAACGCGCGGCCGCCTACGTCCGCGAGCACGTCACCAAGCCCGTCGTCGGCTACATCGCCGGTTTCACCGCCCCCGAGGGCAGGACGATGGGGCACGCCGGCGCGATCGTGTCCGGCTCCTCCGGCACCGCACAGGCGAAGAAAGAGGCCCTGGAGGCGGCCGGGGTGAGTGTGGGAAACACACCGACCGAGACGGCGAAACTTGTGCTCGCCTGTCTCGAACGCGGGCCCGCGGCCGCTCATAGTTGATGTGAGGCGACGGTGACGCACCACAGCGTGCGTCACGGCGCCCTTCGTACGACGTCCGCGCACGGCAGTGCGAGCCTGCGCGCGACGAGCCATGCACCCCCCGCCCCCGACTGTGCACCGAGAGCGGAGAAACTCCTATGGCAACAACACTCACCCTCAAGTCGGGCACGTCCTGGGCCGACGCCTGGCAGCGCTGCCTGTCCGTCGCCCCGGAGGCCTTCCAGGACGACCGCGTCCTCAACCTCTGGAACTCCGCCTGGCAGGCCGACGGCCGGGCCCTGCCCGCCACCAGCCCCGTCGACGGCAGCCCCATCGCCGGCCCGCCCCGCCTCGACCGCGACACCGCGCACCAGGCCGTGCGCGCGTCGCTCGACCAGCACCGCGCCTGGCGGCACGTCCCCCTCGACGAGCGCCGCGCCCGCGTCGCGGCCACCCTCGACGCCCTCACCGAGCACCGCGAACTGCTGGCCCTGCTGCTGGTGTGGGAGATCGGCAAACCCTGGCGGCTCGCGCAGGCGGACGTCGACCGGGCCATCGACGGCGTGCGCTGGTACGTCGACGGCATCGAACCGATGCTCGACGGGCGGGCCCCGCTGGACGGCCCGGTGTCCAACATCGCGAGCTGGAACTATCCGATGAGCGTGCTCGTTCACGCAATGCTGGTCCAGGCACTGGCAGGCAACGCGGTGATCGCCAAGACCCCGACCGACGGCGGCGTCGCGTGTCTGACCCTGGCCTGTGCGCTCGCCGCCCGCGAGGGGATTCCCGCCACCCTCGTCAGCGGCAGCGGAGGCGAGCTGTCCCAGGCGCTGGTGCGGGCGCCCGAGATCGGCTGCGTCTCCTTCGTCGGCGGGCGCGACACCGGCGCAGCGGTCGCCACGGCCGTCGCCGACCTCGGCAAGCGCCACGTACTCGAACAGGAAGGACTCAACACCTGGGGCATCTGGAACCACTCGGACTGGGACGCATTGACGGCGGTCGTTCCCAAGCTCTTCGACTACGGCAAGCAGCGCTGCACGGCGTACCCGCGCTTCGTCGTCCAACGGCAGCTGTTCGACGAGTTCCTGGCGGCGTACCTCCCGGCGGTGCGCACGCTCAAGGTCGGGCACCCGCTGGCGGTCGAGAACAGTGACGACCCGTATCCGCAGCTGGACTTCGGGCCGGTCATCAACGCGGCCAAGGCCAAGGATCTGCGCGACCAGGTCGCCGAGGCCATCGACCGGGGCGCCGTCCCGCTGCACCGCAGCAGCGAGACCGAGGGCCGGTTCCTGCCCGGCCAGGACACCTCGGCGTACGTCCAACCGGTCACGCTGCTCAACCCGCCGCCGTCCTCACCCCTGCACCACGCGGAGCCCTTCGGCCCGGTCGACACCATCGTCCTGGTCGACACGGAGGCGGAGCTGCTGGCCGCGATGAACGCGTCCAACGGCGCGCTGGTGGCCACCCTGTCCACGGACGACCGGGCGACCTTCGACCGACTGGCCCCGCAGATCCGGGCGTTCAAGGTCGGCCACGGCAAGCCGCGCTCGCGCGGCGACCGCGACGAACTGTTCGGCGGCTTCGGCGCGTCCTGGCGCGGCGCGTTCGTCGGCGGCGAGCTGCTCGTGCGCGCCGTGACGCAGGGCCCGGCGGGAGAGCGGTTGCCGGGGAACTTCCCGGACTACCACCTCATGCCGTGACCGCAGGCCGGGTGGCGTCCCTGTCCGGGGGCGCCACCCGGGGACGAAGGCGTCACGGAGTGACCGGGTAGGTCTGGACGTCGAAGGTCTGCCCGAGCGAGTTCGTCGGCGCGACCGTCACGGAGGTGCCGTCGACGGTCACCTTCAGGAAGTGATACACCTGCGCGTCGTCCGTGGGCACCGTCGCGGCACCGCAGGCCGAACCCCGGTTGCGGCTGTAGGACCAGCCGATGCCGTAGGCGTCGGTGCCCGAGCAGCCGTTCTCGCCGACGGAGTGCACATCGGCGCCACCACCGCCGGTGACATACGACGGGATCCGGCCGGGGCCCGCCGTGTTGCGCTGGTAGAGGTGCGAGTGGCCGTTGAAGACCAGGTCCACGCCGCCGTCCAGGAGGGTCTGCTCGACGTCCGCGAGGAAGGTGTCGCTCGGCTCGCTCGCGCTGTCCGAGCGCAGCGGGAAGTGGAAGAAGGCGAACTTCGGCACGCCGGGATGGGCGGCGAGGTCGGCCTTCAGCCACTCGTACTCGGCGGATCCGTCCTGCCAGTGGGCGTGCGCGTCCTGCTCGTAGATCGCGCAGTGCGAGCCGCACGAACCGCCCGTGGCGCCACCGGTGTTGGAGTTCCCCCACGCGGTGTCGAGCAGGTAGAAGCGGACACCGCCGGTGCTGAAGGCGTAGTACGTCGTCGGATAGCTGATCGCGCTCGAGCCCAGATACGGCGGATAGTCGACCAGCGCCCACACACCGCCGGAGGACGCCGCCAGCGCGGACTGCTTCCACACCGCCAGATAGGTGTTGGTCATGCTGTGGTTGCCGACGGTGCCGATGAGCGGGATGCGCATGCCCGGCTGGGTCCAGTACGACGGCCCGAACCACGAACTGACGTCCACGCCCGTCTGGTTGAGGTCGCCGTACTGGGTCTGCGAGGTGCCCGGATGCGTGTTGTCGCCGGTCTGGACGACGAACCGGGCACCGCTCGAGGCGATCTGGCTCATCACGTTCGCCTGGTTCACATTCAGCGAGCCGTCGTCGACGCCGGAGTTCGTTGTCTCACCGGTGTCGCCGAGGACGTCGAAGCTGAACGGCGTGGTGGAGCCCGCGGATTCGGGGGTGGTGAAGCTCGGCGTCGGCAGTGTGCCCAGCAGGTCGGTGCCGGATGCCGTGTAGACGCGGTAACAGTAGGCGGTGCTTGCGCTCAGGCCCGTCACCGTCACCGAGTTGGCGTACTCCCGGGTCGAGCCGACGGTGATCGGGCTGCCCAGGGTCGGTGAAGTGGCCGTGTTCGCCGTGCAGTTGCCCAGTGGGCCGTAGCGGACCGAGCCGCGGCTCTGTGTCGTGGTCGCCCAGCTCACCTGGACGGACGTCGTCGTGGCGTCCGAGAGATAGGGGGCGCGGGTCAACTGTGCGTCGGCACCCGGTAGTTCGGCGTGCGCCGGCGGGGCGAACGACAGCGCCGTGCCCGCCCCCAGGACGAGGGCGAACACGGCGCTGCGAGCGTGCCTCAAGGAGAGTCTGCTGTGCTGGGAAGAGAGTCTTCTGGTCATGTTCTTCCTTCCTTTCTCATCCTGATCCCGCGCAGCCATGCCATGGCCGCGACGGCGCCCACCACCAGCGCCGCGCAGCCGGTGATCCGCAACAGGCCCTGCCAGTAGCCGAGCGGGTCGTGACGGGCGGCCGAGGAGGAGGGCGCCGACGGAGAGGCCGACACGGGCAGGCCCCGCAACTCCCGTAGGACGTCGAGGGATTGGGTGCCGTGCCGGACCGACGGCTCCACGTGCGAGTTCTCGCTGAACTCGTTCCAGCTGATCAGCCCGAGCACATCCGGGGCCGAGGCCATGGCGGCCGCGTACTCGGTGCGCAACGTCCGGCCGCCGTCCCGTGGCACCGACTTCGTGCCGCCCACCAGGCGGGCGTCGAAGCCGGGGGCGAACGGCGCCATCCAGTAGCCGTGCCCCGCGTGCGCGGCGGCGGCCATCTCGCGCAGCTTGGCCGCGTGCCGGTCGTTGGTGTCCGGGTTGACCGACGACCAGTAGTAGGCGTCCCCGTCGGTGACGTGCGCCAGCCTGCGGATGCCCTGCGGGCTCTTCTCGGTGCCGAGCACCAGCATCCCCTTGCGCACCGGCCCGGTGATGCGCGCGATGTCCGCGGTCGGGTACTGCCATGTGCCACTGAACACCGTCAGCGGCTTGCCGTCGAGACGGAAGAAGGCCGGGTCGCGGGCATAACGGCCGTACAGCAGACGGAAGTCGGCGGCGACGCGGTCCGTCGCGAGAGGACGTCGGTGGAAGTCGAGCCCCTGATAGATGACCGCCACCTTGAAGTCACGTGTCCGCGCCACGTCCAGCAGCATGCGCAGCCGGCGGTTGTTGACGGGTGAGGACTTCCAGCTCACCACGAAGCCGTCGATGCCGGCGGACTTCGCCCAGTCGACATGGGTGCGGATCACGGAGGCGTCGTCGCTGGAGTAGTGGCCCAGACGCGGGTAGTCGGTCTTCGCGCGCTGCCACGACGACGGGGCGAACCACTGGTAGTAGTACGCCAGCAGCGGCACCCGGCGCCCCTCGGCCGAACTCGCGGACGCCGGGAACAGCCCCGCCAGCACCAGCACCAGCACGGCCAGCAGCCCCGGTCTCCTCATCCGCGCTCACCACCCCGCCGTCGCCGCAGCCGCCGCCCGACCAGCAGCAGCCCGGCCGCCAGCACCCCCACCGCGCCCGCCGCCAGCGCCAGATCGTCCCGGCTGACCACCCGCACCTGCATGCTCTGCGTCCGCGACAGCCGGACCTGCTGCACGGCCCGCAGCCCCTGGCCACCGGTCACCTCCACCTCGTACTGCCCGTGCGGCAGATCCCGCAGAGTCGCCGCCCGGTCCGTGCCGAACGGCACCTCGCGCACCGACCCGTCCGGCAGCGTGACCCGCGCCGCCCGCCCGGCCGCCGACCCGAACACCGCGTCCCGCGCCGAGACCGTCAGATCGTGGAACGGCGTCGTGAAGACGACCTCCTGATCCGACGCCGGTTCGAACCGCTGCCGCCCGGCGTCCACCGTGTTCGTGCCGTACGCGTCCGCCGACAGCAGCGCGTATCCGACCTTGCGCGAGGTCAGTACACTCTTGCGGTACACGGGCAGCAGCCCGTCCAGCCACACGGGCTGCCCCACGGGCAGCCGCTGGGTGTGCCCGGTGTCGCTGCGCACGGTTACATACGGCACCCGTCCACGGGGCACGGCGCGACCGCCCTGGTCGCTGCACCGCACCGTCACCCGGAAGCGCGCCGTGAACGCCGCCGTCACCGTGTAGTCCCGGCGCAGCGGCAGCCCCTGCACCGTGCGCCGGAACGCCTGGTCGGGGTCTCGCTGCCCGGCCCACCGGGAGAACGTGAACTGCCGTCCCGCCGAAGCCAGTCCATGGTCGTCGACGGCCAGCGCGTGTTTCGCGAAGTCGTGCGCACCGGTGAAGTACACGCTCCCGTCCGCCCCTGTGACCGCCGTCTGCCCGTCGAACGTGAACGGCACGCCGGCGAGTCGGGGCGTCGTCCGCACCGTGATCGTGACCGCGGTGACAGCCGCCACCGGACTCGGCGCCAGCCCCACCAGCACGACCCCGACCAGCACTAACCACCTCACGATGTACGCCATTTCGGCCGCACCGCCCCCCACAGCAACCCCGCCACCAGCAACGAGGCCGCGCCGTAGACCCCGTACACGGGCACCGGTGACGGCCGCCGCGCCACCGGAAGCGCGGCCTCCCGCACCTGGGCCGGAATCAGCTCGGCCCGCCGCGGCCGAGCCGAGAAGTCGAAGGCGTCGGCGAGACTCCGCGCCTGCGTCGTACGGCCGCCCAGTGACCGCAGCCGCCAGTTGTCCACCACGAACCGCAGCGCACTCGCGGCCTCGAACTGCCCGTGCTGCACCCTCCCCCGCGCCACATACGGGCTGACCAGCAGCGCCGGTACTCGCAGTCCCCGCCCGGCCGGCGGCTTCACATGGTCGTACCAGCCCCCGGAACCGTCGTACGACCACAACAGCGCCGACGAGGACCAGTACTGGCTGACCATCAGCTGTGAGGTGAGCTGCCGCACCAGCCGCTGCCCGGCCGGCACGGAGCGGGCCGACCGCTCGCCCGCGCCCGACGACGCGACGAACGCCACCGCGGGCAGCGTCCCGCGGTCCAAGTCCCGGTAGTACTCGCCGAGGTCGACGATGTGCGCGTTCAGCTTCCGGTTGTCGACGAAGCGCGGCATGTCGAGGAGCGGGACGCGGACGGTCTGGGTGGTCAGGTCGTGGGAGGAGCGGTAGGTCTGCTTCGGGTCGTAGTTCTGGACGTAGAACTTCCAGCTCACGCCCGCCTCTTCGAGCCGGTCGAAGACGGTGGGACCCGTCAGGTCCGGTGTGCCCGCGACCCAGTGGGCGCGGGCTGCGCGGGTGCCGTCGAGCGTGGACGCGAAGAAGTGGTCGAACAGCTCGTAGTGGTCGGCGGCGTTCCAGTAGAAGGGCAGGTCACGGCGGTCGTAGTGGCCCATCGCCACGCGTCCGTCCCGGCCCTGCCGCTCGAAGGCGGCGACGAAGGCGTCCATCCGCCCGTCGTCGTACTGCTGCTGCACCAGGCGCGGCCCGGCACCGGGGGACAGGGGTGGTGAGCCGTGCAGTGCGTACGGCGCCACGGTGCCCGCGTTCGGATGCGCGGGGTCGCGCGGCTGCCTGGTCCCTGCGGTCAGGCCGTCGGCTCCGGGATATGTGCCGAAGTAGTGGTCGAAGGTGCGGTCACCCTGCATGAGATAGACGAAGTGCTGAATGGGCGTGCGTGGGCGGGGAGTTGATGACGCCGTCGCCGTCCCGCTGCCCGTCAGCAGCAGGACCAGTGCCACCAGCAGCACCCTCATGACACCCTCACCCGGTAGATCACGACCACTTTCACCCCGTCCCCGTTGCGTGCCGTGAACACCGCCGTCCCGTGGTAACGCCCCACCAGACCCTCCAGCTTGGCGGTGAAAAATTGCGTACGACGGGCCGTGTACGCGTCCCACACCAGGTACTGGAAGTCGCCGTCCCTCAGGGCCCGGTCCGGGTTCGGGACCGCCCGGTAGCTGGGGTTGCGGCGCGCCGGGTCGGGCGAGACGGAGAGCGCGGAGACCGGACAGAAGCCGTAGTACTGCACCACGTTGGCCATGGACGGCCCGATGGCCAGGAGTCGCGAGCCCTCCGGCGCATGCGCGCGCACCCACAGCCCCGCCTCCCGGCCGCCCGGGAGCCCGCCCGTCCCGGCCAGGAAGCGGGTGCTGGTCTGCGGCTGGATCCGCATCCAGCACGGCACCGCCAGCGACGCCACGACCAGCCAGATCGCCGCGGCCGCAGCGACCCGCTGCACGCGCACCACCCGCGGGAACGAGGTCAGCGTCCGCCCCGCCAGCACCGCGAACACCGGGGCCACGGGCAGCAGATACTGGAAACCCTTCACCGGCCACACCGTGAAGAACAGCGCGGGCACCACGACCCAGCACACCAGCAGCCGCTCCCGCCAGGTGTTCTCCCGCCGCAGCCACACCAAACCCGCCACGGCCGCCACGACCACCAACGGGCCCACGGCCCACGGCACTTCACGGCCGTAGAAGGAATAGGGGTGGTTGGCGCGGCGGAACATCTGCCACAGCAGATAGTTGCCGCCCGCCCGTGCGTGCCCCGCCAGCAGCTGGGACAGCGGATGGGCCACCGCCACCACCCCGATCACGCCCAGCGCGGGCAGCAGATGCCGCCAGCGGGTGCGCACGGCCGGGGTCAGCGCGAAGAACGCGTACAGCGAACCCAGGAAGACGATCGACGTCTCCTTCGCCAGCACCGTGAACCCGAGCATGCCGCCGGCCGCCAACAGCCAGCGCGGGGACGGCGATTCGGCGTACCGCACGACGCAGTACAGCGCACCGGTCGCGCACAGCGTCATCGGCGCGTCCAGGAGCACCTGGCGGCTGACCACCACGTGGTACGGCATCACCGCCAGCAGCAGCGCCCCGACGAGCGCGGCCCGCCGCCCGTACAGCCTTCGCCCGAGCCCGTACGTCACCGTCACCGTCGCCACACCCAGCAGCGCCGGCACGGCACGCGCCGCCCAGTCGCTCTCGTGGACGCGCAGCGCCAGCGACACGAGCGACTGGAACAGCACCGGATGCGCCCGGAACACCGGGAAGAGCGAGCCGAGCCGATCATCCCCCGCGAGTGAGGCCGCCGTTCCCGTGTACACCGCCTCGTCGCTGTTGAACCCGGTCGCGGTGAGCTGCCACAGCCGCAGGAAAGCAGCCAGCAGCAGTACGGCGGTCAGGGGCGCGGCAGCCCGCACCCCGGCGCCGGAGGGGGCCGGCGCCGGGGCGGTGCGGGATGCTCCCCTGGGGAGCACGAACCGGTCGGTCATGCGGCCGAGCCGGCCTGCAGTCCCCAGCGGGGCCAGGCCTCGGCGGCGGCACTCACCGTCGGACGGTGCTCCTCGCCCGCCAGCAGCCGCGGTATCTCGTCGGCCCACCCGAAACAGTCCGAGGCGAGCACGCGGGTACGGACACCGGACAGGAATCCGGCGAGGATCTCCCGCTCCCGGGCGCGCAGTTCGGCATGGTCGAGACCGTCGATGCGCAGCGCCGGCGCGAGATAACGGTAGGGCGGGAAGCCGTACGCGTCCTCGGTGTTGACCAGCATCCGCTCCAGCGCCACGTCGTCGTCGAGGTCGTACAGGTCGGGCGCTCCGCGCTCGATGACGAACAGGTCCCGAACCTCGGTGCTCGATCCCAGCCGGCAGGGCACCAGCCGGTCGACGCTGTATTTCGGCGGCGGCACCAGGATCTGCGTGATGGCGTTGATGCCCATGATCGGCAGGTTGAAGCGGGACAGCATCAGCGCGATCGAACGACCGCCCTTGGAGTGCAGCCGCGACTGCAGATTCAGCCGGCGCCACTCCTTCTTCGTCAGGTCCTCGGCCTGCACGGCCCGCAGCGTGTGCGCGCTGATGGTCAGCGGCTTCGGGAAGCACACGGCCCGCCCGGTCGCGTCCACGACCGTCATGTCGTCCGACAGGAACCGCCCGCCGTGCTCGCGCAGCAGCCTGAGGACGGTCGCGGTCTTGCCGGTGTCGGTCAGCGCCGACAGCATCACCCCGCGCCCGTCGAGCTCCACGCACGCGGAGTGCAGCAGCATCCGCCCGCGCGAGATCAGCACGAACCGCAGCAGCGCCTCGACGACGTTCGTGTACACGACATGCGGTGAACGGGCCAGGAGCGGTCCGACCTCGACCGTGATCGGCGGACCCAGCCGCACCCGGAAGTTCGCGCCGAAGCGCCCCAGGTGTTCCTCGTAGCGCAGCGCGGCCGTGTCGCTGTGGTCCTCGGTCAGCGCGGCCCGCCCGCGCGGCCTGCGCCGCCCGACGTCCCCGACGCGCACCGCGATGTCGACGTCCGCGTCCGGGACCCACTGGGCCCGGAAGAACTCCAGCTCGGGCAGCCGTATCTGGGAGCCGATGGTGACGGTCCCGGCGACGTCGTAGCGGTAAGGCAGGTACACGGACCGCTTCTTGCTGACCGGTGCGCTCGGAGCATCGGCGTCGACGAGCATCTTCACGGGATCACGCCGCCGGACCTTCTTCTCGCCGCCGCTGTAGATCATGCGGTCGCTGATCAGGAACCGCAGGACGAAGAGCAGGACGAGGGTGAGCGCGTTGGCCGTGAGGACGCCCACGCCGGCGACGACGAGCCACTGCAGCAGTGGGAGCCGGGCGATCAGGAGCAGGTTGTTCATCGCGAAGAAGCGGCCGGCCCGACCGGGCCAGGTGCCCTTGCGCTGCCCGTTGCGGTAGACGGCCGCATCGGTGAGCAGGAAGTTCCAGGCGGTGGAGAACTGGGTCGCGAGCGCCGCCCCCACCAGGTGGTGCACCCCGAGCACGTCGAAGAACAGCCACAGTGCCGCCGTGTTGACGGCGATCCCGGACACACCCACCAGTCCGAACGCGACCATCCGCATCAACTGCTGCTGCCCGCCCGCCACCGAGCGCCGCAGCCGCACGACATGCCGCACGAAGGCCAGCCCCTCCCTGACGGAGGCCTTGGACCGGCCGGCCTCGCGGGGTGCGAAGGTGTACGCCACCTCGGCGACCCGGGCGGCCGGATGCCGTACCAGGATCTCCAGCAGGATCTTGAAGCCGACCGGTCGCAGCCGCCCGGTGTCGATCGCGTCCCGGCGGAACGCGAACAGTCCGCTGAGCGGGTCGCTGACGGTGGCGAGTCGACGCGGGAAGGCCGTCTTGACCAGGCGGGTCGCGGACGACGAGGTCGCCTGCCGCCCCGGGCCCGCGAGCCCCTCGGACTGTCCGGTGCCGGCGTACCGGGTGCCGACGGCGATGTCCACGCCCTCCCGCATCGCGGTCCTGGCCAGCAGCGCGGCGGCCTGCGGCGGATGCTGCAGGTCCGCGTCCATGACCAGCACCCAGGCGCCGCGCGCGGCACGGATGCCGGCGACGACGGCCCCCGACAGACCGCCGGCGCGCAGGCCGGCCGGCCGGTGCAGGGCGCGGACCGGGACGGGACAGCCCGGCGCGAGCGCGGCGATCTCATCGACCGTCCCGTCGTCACTGTCGTCCACGAAGAGGATCTCGGCCCCGAGCGGGGCGAGGGCCGGCCCGAGCCGGTCGAGAAGCAGCGGAACGCTCTCCTGCTCGTCACGGGTGGGTACGAGGACGGTCAGCCGGGGCGCGGCACCGCTGCCGTCGCCTCCGCCGCCGAGTTCCCGGACACCCGTCGGCACCCCGTCATGGGCAGCCGAAAGGGAATCGATCACGTGCGCCATGGAGTCCCCCCAGAACGCGTGCCGTCGGCCGAGCGGCGCGACGGACACCGACGACCGCCCGCAGACGCGGGCGGAGGAATGAGCGGTGACCCTCGCGGGCGTACGGTCTCGACGCGGCGCGGGGAGGTACGGGACGTGCCAGAGGTGCGGAACGGAAATCCGAACGCGCACCGGGCTCCACGGTCAGGAGCGGATGCCAGAGGCTAGCAGCGGACTTGGCACGTTCGCCGGGTATTCGGCCTGTATCCGCTGGTAATTAGCGTGCTGTTTACCTGATTCGATCGCATTGCGCCTCATCCGTGCACTGCCGCCCCGTCCGGCACGGTCAAACGCAGCCAGATCTACGCCTTGATTACGCGGAGGTGAAAGTCCCCGCATTCTTCACAGAAGGGCTGCTGAACCTGTGATTCCGCGACAAGCATGGCCCTCATGTCTTCCGACGGACCACCGGGTCCCGAGCCCCGAGAGGACCGGGACCACACGGCCACCCTCATGGATGCCATGCGGGCGGCACTCGCCCTGATCGACGACGTGGAGGCGCTCAGACTCGAAAACCGCCAGCTCAGAGAGGCCCTGGAGGGACGCGCCCTGATCGAGCGCGCCAAGGGCATGCTCATGGCCCGCCGTGGCTGCGACGAGGCCACCGCCTTCGAGATACTCGTCGGCCTCTCCCGCAAACAGCGGCGCAAGGTGCGGGCGGTGGCGGCGGACGTCGCGGACAACGCCGGGATCCAGCCGCTCATGTGAAGCGCCCGAGGCGGCACGATCCGGCCGATCCGCCGTAGTCGTGCCGTCACCTCCGGTGACGCCTCCCGCGCCCGCGCCCGGCCGTCCACAGCCGGTGCCCGAGGGGCGGATATGCAGGTGAAAGGCACTCCGAAACCTTGGTATTGTTGTCCATGTCGCCGCGGGGAACAGCCCCGGTCAGGCGGCAGACACCTAGTCCGGGTGGCGGAATGGCAGACGCGCTAGCTTGAGGTGCTAGTGCCCTTTATCGGGCGTGGGGGTTCAAGTCCCCCCTCGGACACTCGCTATAGCGATACGCGGACAAGGGCCTCGACCTAACGGTCGCGGCCCTACCTGCGTGTTCGTAACTGATCGTGATCCCGAGGGCTTCGTAGAGTGGGCTCTTCTTCTCTGTGTCGACGGCCTGCACGCGTTGTGCGATGTCTCCGAGTCTCTCAGTGATCTCCCGGATCTGGTCGGCGGTGAGGGGAGTTTCTTTCTTTCGAGTGGCGGCAGGTGCCGTGTCGAGCTTCTTGCGTGCTGCTTCCTTGTCTGCCTGCGCTTCGTTGATCCATTGAGTGACGACGGCGGGGTCGGCGCCAGCTTCGAGGGTGGCCTGGTAGCGGGCGAGACGCCGCTCGCACTCCTTGACCATTTTGCGGGCCTGGGTCTGCTGCGGTGTGGGCGTCTCGGCCGCGTTTGCTGCCGCGCTGGCTTGGGCGAGAGCGGTGAGGGTGGCGGTGAGCCGGCCGGGAGCGAAGGCTTTCGCGATCCACCGGTCCAGAGCCCGGCACACCACGTCCTCCCGGAGGTAGACGGTCCGGGGGTGATCCAGCCCGGGGTGGAGGGACTGTTCCTGTTCCTTGAACTCGCATCGGTAGTAGACGGTGTTGCGGATTGTCGCGGGCTGCATCTTGCGCCCGCACGTTGCACATCGCATCCGTCCGCGCAGTGCGTACGTCCGTTGCCCCTGCGGTTGTCGTCCGGGGCGTTCGAGGCGCTGCGGCATGCGGGAGCGCTGCTGGCGGATCTTCTTGACGGTGTTGAAGAGCTGGGTGGTGACGATGGCCTCGTGAGCGGCGTCGTTGGACCACACCCACTGTTCAGCCGGGTTGTGTGTCATGCGGGTGCGGTGGCCGAGGGTGACGTCGTCGATGTCGTAGAGGTGCTCCTCCTTGCGCTGCTTGTTCCAGATCTCGTAGCCGGTGTAGCGGGGGTTGATGAGGATCGCTCTGACGGCTCCGGCTTGCCAGGCGGTCTTCTTGCGGTGGGGGTTGCGGGTGGCGTCGTGGGCGGAGGGACAGGGGAGGCCTTCCTGGGTGAGCTGGGAGGCGATGGCCTTGTCGCTCATGCCGTCGACGTACATCTGGAAGATCCGGGCCACGATGGGGGCCGCGGCGGGGTCGGGTTCCAGGCGGTGGATCCGCTGTCCCGTCGCTGCTTTGGCCGGGTTCGGGTGCGGCCCCGCGTCGCCGATCAGGTACCCGTACGGGGGGCGTCCGCCGAGGTAGCGGCCTTGGAGCTGGGCCTGGGAACTCATGGCGGTCCGGACTCGGATCTTGATGCGGTTGCGTTCGCCTTTGCTCATGCCGCCGAAGACGGACATGACGAGGTCGTGGGCCTCGTTGTCGGGGTCGATGGGCCCGCCGATCTCCGGGACCCACAGGGGGATGCGGAAGTGGACGAAGACGGGGAAGGTGTTGCCGAACTGGTTGCCGTAGAAGGTGCGTTGCGGCTCGCCGATCACGACGGCGTCGAAGCCGCGGTTGGGGTTGCGGAGGGCCTGGAGGAGGTCGTTGGCGCGTGGGCGGCGCTGCCAGGGCAGCGAGCGGCTGTGGCCGACGTCGAAGTACTCGGTGACGATGTGGCCGCCGGCGGGTTCGATCAGGGCTCGGGCGCGGGTGAGCTGCCAGTTTCTGGAGGCCTCCGGGTCTTGGAGGTCCTCGGTCGAACAGCGTCCGGCGAAGGCGAAACGGATCACGTGCGGTGAGACTCCCGGTGCGGGCGCGCGGCATGGACGCGCTGCGGGTGTTATGTGGCGTTCTGTCGTACCTCGAATGGGGGAGAAGAGCCAGCGGCGGCCGGCGTCTCTCGGTTAGCCGTTGCCGGGCGCAGGGCGCTGCTGGCTCGAATCGGCGATCAGGGTGCGAAGGAGCTCCAGGAGGGCGGCAGCGACCGGCTCGGTCACGTCAGGTGGCTCCCCGGGGAGTGCCACCTGGGTCTGACACGGGGTGCCTGGGCGTGGGCGCTGCCCGGATAGGGGCTTGGGGTGTGTGCAGTTGGGCACCGGGGGCGGAGAACTGGTTTGTGCTCGCATGTCCCCTATAGGGATGTCGCACGGCAGATTTGCCGTTCTGTGTCGGCCAAGGACTTGGAGGCCGGCTCCGGCGGTCGAGGACGGCGTCAAGGGCGGGGCGTCGATGGAAGGTCGGGTAGGACTGCGTGATGCAGGACGGAACGTGGTGGAGTTCCGCTTCAATGTATGGGCCACGCATTACCGTGGATCCGGCGAACTAGCAAACCGCCAGGTCGAACGGGGGTGGGGCTTCCCCCTTTGTCGTGGACACCGTTTGCTATGCGGCAGCGGTCAGCGTAACCGTTCGCTGTTCGAAGGCGATCGGGCTGACCTGGCCGATCGCTGAATGTCTTCTCCTGGTGTTGTAGCGGGTGATCCAGCGGAAGACTGCGAGGCGGGCCTCGTGTACTCCTGGCCAGTGTTTCCGGCCCTGCAGGGTCTCCCGTTTCAGGGCCGCGTTGAAGCTCTCCGCGGCGGCGTTGTCCGCGCTTGTCCCGACCGCTCCGCGAGAACGGATCACGCGGAGTTTGCGGCATGCCTTCGCGAAATCCTTCGAGGCGTACTGGGCTCCGTTGTCGCTGTGGAAGACCGCCCCGGCCAGGTCACCGCCGCGGGTGCGGGCGGCGGCTTCGAGGGCGTCGGTGACCAGCTCGGTGCGCATATGATCGGCGATCGCCCAGCCCGCCAGGCGCTTCGAGCAGAGGTCCAACACCGTGGCCAGGTAAAGGAATTGGCCGTCGCCGACGGGCAGGTAGGTGATGTCGCCGACGTACTTGGCGTTCGGTTCGCTCGCGGTGAAGTCGCGTTGCAGGAGGTCGGGGATCTTGGCCGCGTCCGGGGCGGGCACCGTGGTGGTGACCTTCTTGCGCAGGTGCACGCCGACGATACCGGCCTCGCGCATCACCCGCTCGACGCGTTTGTGGTTGACCCGCCGGCCCTCGGCCCGTAGCTCGGCGGTGATGCGCGGGGAGCCGTAGACGCCGTCCCATTCGGTGTGGATCTCGCGGATCTTCCCGGTCAGCTCGGCATCGGAGAGGGCCCGCTCGACACGGGCGCAGGCGGCGGACCGCCACCGGTAGTAGCCGGAGCGGGAGACTTCCACGACCCGGCATAGCCGCTTCACCCCGAAGGCGTCGCGATGATCATCAACGAACTGGAAGCGGCTCACCAGTTGGTCTCGCCCGCGAAATACTTGGCCGCCCGGCGCAGGATCTCGCGCTCAAGCTCCAGCTCCCGCACCTGACGACGCAGGGCGGCGATCTCGGCGTCCTTGTCCGCCTCCGCCCGCACGGACGGCGTTCGGACTCCTCGGCAGCCTTGATCCACAGGCGAAGCGTCTCGTGATTCACGCCCAGATCCTTGGCCACGGCTGCCACCGGACGCCCCTGACTGGCGCGATACAGCGCGACGGCGTCGGCCCGGAACTCAGCCGAGTACTTGTAGGTCCCCAACGGGAACTCCTGATCTCTGGAACTTCATAGATCCAGTGTCCAGGGTGTCCACGACCAGGGGGAAAGCCCCGGTGACCCGATTCCGGTCACCCCCGTTTGCGAACCCGTGGCTGGAGTTTGGCTGGATGACCTGGCGCTTTGTCACCTGTCGTCACGCGTCGTTCTCCACACGCTGGTTGGATCGCGGCTGGATGTAGCTGAACGGCGAGTCAGTTCGGCAGGTCATAGCCCTGGTGGCGAGGTATGCGTGGCCTTGTGTGTTGCGACTGTCTCGGGGGAGCAGTACCCGGCGTACAGCCCGACTCGTCTGCCGCCACCTGCGGCTTTGCCTGGGAAAGGGCATCTGATCTGGGACGGAGGCCCTTTCCGGTCTTTCAGGGGCTTGCCGCGTTACGCGGCTGAAAGTCCCTCGGAAGTCCCTCAGACAGGGCTGAAAGTCCCTGAAAAGTCCCTGGGGCGGAGGGGGCGGCGGATGCCGTCGCGGCCGACGTCATCCGTTCACCCCCGTGTAGTGGTTGAGGCTCCAGCGCCAGAGCAGCCGTGCCCCGAGGCCGCTCCACAGGGACGCCACCAGGACCACTTGGACGACCAGCCGGACCAGGACGGCCGTCATCCGGGGCGGGGCGTGCAGCTCGCCGAGCGGGGTGACGCGGGCGGCCCGCCACCCGTGCAGGACGGCCATGTCAGACCCCTTCTGCCGCGGGCTGCGCATGCGCGTACGCGACCCGGATCACGTCCTCCAGGTCCGCCTCGTCGATGGCGATGCCGGTCACCTCGTACCGTTCGATGACCGCCTTGAGTGCCTGGTTGACGGTCGGGGCGTCGACCCCATCAGGCCCGAACACCACTTGCCTGCCGTCCTGCCGCAGCAGTGCTATGCCCGGTGGTGGCGGTACGACGTCGGTGCGCGCGTCGGCGAGTGTCGCCCGCACCTGCCAGGTCGAGCCGAACTTGCGGCGGATCTCGTCGAGGGTGCCGTCGAGGACCAGCCGCCCGTGGTTGATCAGGACGACCCGCTCGGCGAGCCGCTCGACCTCCGTCATGTCGTGCGTGGTCAGCAGGACCGTACGGCCGCGCTCCTCCACCTGGTGGCGCAGGAACTCGCGGACCTGCTCCTTGACCACCACGTCCATGCCGATGGTCGGCTCGTCGAGGAAGACGACCGGCGGGTCGTGCAGCAGCGCGGCGGCCAGGTCGCAGCGCACCCGCTGGCCGAGGGACAGGTGGCGCACGCGCGTGTCCCAGAAGGCGGACAGTACAGCGCCTGGAGCATGCCGATGAGGACGAAGCCGAGGCAGGACGCGACTGCGGCCGGCCGGCTGAAGAGCCGGCCGGCCGCGGGGGACGGTATGTCCGTGTCCGTCAACTGATCTCCGAGAAGATGAAGGAGAACTCGGCTGGTTCGGCCGGCAGTTGGTACTGCGGGAGCACGCCCGGGCCGCAGGACCCGGTGCCGATGCCGTGCACGGCGTGGTCGAGGTTCACCCACACCGTCTCGCCGGGGGTGAGGCCGGTGAGGTGGGTGGCCGCCTCCAGCTGCTCGGTGGTCCAGCGCCGGGCGGTGAGGAAGAACTCCGGGTCGCCCTCGATGTGCAGACCGCCGAGCTCGGCCCAGCGGACGTCGGCGCGTGCGCCGTTCTCCTGCGGGCGGAGGTACGGGGTCTGCAGTCCGTCGACCGTGGACTCCCAACGACCGAGCTTGGAGGCCGCCTTGGTGTCCGGGTAGCCCTCGCCGGGCCCGCCGCCGTACCACTTGACGGTGTCGGCTCGGGTGAGGCCGAACCGCACGCCGAGGCGGGGCAGCGGCACCGGCCACTCACCCTCGGGCCCCACGGACACGGTCAGCCTGAGGCGGCTGCCGTCCGAGGTCCAGCGGTACACCGCGGCGAGCCCGAACTCCCAGGCGGCGGGCGCCACCCGGGTCCGTACGGTCAGCGCGTCGTCACCGAGCTCCACGGAGTCGAGGCGGTGCCGCATGCGGTGCAGGCCGTACTTGCGCCACAGCTCGGCGGAGCGGATGCCGGTCAGCCACTCGGCACCCTCGTCGTTGTCGGTGGTCGCCCGCCACACGTCCAGCCGCGGACCGCCGCTCACCTCGACTCCGCCGATGGTCTTCAGCGCACCGGTGCGGGCGTCGAAGGAGGCCGGGCCGAGCGTGATCACGCCGTCGCCCGCCACCGGACCGTCGGTGGCCGCAACCGACGGCGACGTCCGTGCGGTGACCGGGACCTGCCCCCAGGCCACCTCGTGGCCCTTGGGCCCCCAGTTGGTGTCGGCGGCCAGCAGCGCCCGTACCGTCCACTGCGTCTCGCCGCCACCGTGTTCGGCGGTCGGCTCGGGCAGCTTGACGTCGGCGGACTCGCCCGGAGCGAGTGCGGGCACGGACAGGGCGCCCGACTCGACGCTCTCGCCGTCCACTTGGTAGGACCACTCGAAGGCGAACGCGGAGAGGTCGGCGAAGTCCTGCTTGTTGGTCACCCGCAGGGTGCCGTCCAAGCCGTCGCCCTCGATGCCGACCGGCTCGATGACCTTCTTGAACTCCAGCAGGCCCGGGGAGGGCTGCCGGTCGGGGAAGATCAGGCCGTCGCAGACGAAGTTGCCGTCGTGCAGCTCCTCGCCGAAGTCGCCGCCGTAGGCGTAGCCCAGCTCGGGGTGGGTGATGCCGTGGTCGATCCACTCCCAGATGAAGCCGCCCTGGAGCCGGTCGTACTTCTCGAACAGCTCCTGGTAGTCGGCGATGCCGCCCGGGCCGTTGCCCATGGCGTGCCCGTACTCGCAGAGGATGAAGGGGAGGTCGCGGCGTTTGTGCGTGCCGCCGTCCAGCTCCTTGCCGATTTTCTCGATCTCGCCGTGGCTGGCGTACATCCGCGAGTACATGTCCGTGTCGCGGCTGTTCCAGTCGCCTTCGTAGTGCACGAGGCGCGAGGAGTCGCGGCCGTGGATCCACTCGGCCATGGCGGTGAGGCCGCGTCCGGTGCCGGCCTCGTTGCCCAGCGACCAGATGACGACCGACGGGTGGTTCTTGTCGCGCTCGACCATGCGGGCGGCGCGGTCGAGGAGGGCGGGGGTCCAGCGGTCGTCGTCGACGGGGTTGTCCCGCCAGGCCTGCTCGGTGAAGCCGTGGGTCTCCAGATCGCACTCGTCGATGACCCACAGGCCGTACTCGTCGCACAGGTCGAGGAAGGCCGGGTGCGGCGGGTAGTGCGAGGTGCGCACGGCGTTGAGGTTGTGCCGCTTCATCAGCAGCACGTCCTCGCGCATGGTCTCCAGGTCGAGGGCGCGGCCCTTCTCGGGGTGCCATTCGTGGCGGTTGACGCCCTTGAAGAGGACCGCCTTGCCGTTGACCTTGATGAGGCCGTCGGCCAGCTCCACGGTACGGAAACCGATGCGCAGCGGGACCCGCTCGCCCTCGGTGACCAGCTCGCCGTCGTACAGCTTCGGCACTTCGGCCGACCACGGCTGGACCGGTACCGTAACCGTTTCCCCGGTGGCGACATCGATGTCCAGGGCGGGCACGGACACCCGCCCGTCGACGTCGGAGTCGACGCGCAGGCTGCCCTCGCCCGTGACGTGGTCGTAGGAAGCGTTTACGAAGAAGTCGAGCACGCTGCCCGCCGGGCGGTGCAGCAGCGTCACATCACGGAAGATGCCGGGCAGCCACCACTGGTCCTGGTCCTCCAGGTACGAGCCGGCCGACCACTGGTGCACCCGGACGGCGAGTACGTTACCGGTGGGCTTCAGCAGGTGGCCGACGGCGAACTCGTGCGGCAGCCGGGAGCCCTTGAACTCGCCGATGTCCGTGCCGTTGAGCCAGACCCGGGCGCAGGACTCGACACCGTCGAAGCGGAGGACGGCACCGCCCTCGGACAGGTCCGGCCAGTCCTCGGGCAGGTCGAAGACGCGCAGATGGTCGCCGGTCGGGTTCTCCGTCGGGACGTGCGGCGGGTCGACCGGGAAGGGGTAGAGGTGGTTGGTGTAGATGGGCAGGCCGAAGGCGCCGTCGCCCTGGAGGACCCAGTGGCCGGGGACCGTGACCTCAGGCCAGCCGTCGGCGTCGTACCCCTCCGCGGCGAAGGAGTCGTCCTCGGCGTCGGCGGTCGGGGAGACGCGGAGGCGCCAACTGCCGTTCAGTGAAAGCGACTTGGCATCGGAGGACGGGTACCAGGCGCGGGGCGGGAGGGCCCCGCTGCCCGGTGAGACGTCCTCGACGTAGTCGGTGGCCGTGGTGGTGCGGAAAGACATCGGTCTCCAGGTCGTGAGTGGAGGGCGTCAGCCCTTGATGCCGGTCTGTGCGATTCCCTGGACCAGCCAGCGCTGGAGGAAGAGGAACACGAACACCAGGGGCAGGATAGAAACGGCGGTGGCCATGAAGATGGTGTGGAAGACGACCGTCTGGTTGGTCATGTACGACGAGAGCGCGACCTGGACGGTCCACGACCCCGGGTCCTGGCCGATGACCAGGGGCCAGAGGAAGGCGTTCCAGCCGTTGATGAAGGTGATGGTCGCCATCGCTGCGAAGAAGTTCAGCGAGTTGGGTACGACGACGCGCCAGTACGCGCCCCAGTAGCCGAGCCCGTCCACGCGTGCCGCCTCCTCCAGCTCCTTCGGGAATCCGAGGAAGTACTGCCGGAAAAGGAAGCAGGTGAAACCACTGAACAGGCCCGGAATGATGAGACCGCGGTAGGTGTCCACCCATCCGAGTGATGAGACCAGCACGAAGCTGGGCACGAAGGTCACCGAGCTCGGGACCATCAGGGTGCCCAGGACGACGTAGAAGATCTTGTTTGCGTGCCGGTACGGGATACGGGCCAGGGCGTAGCCGGCCAGGGAGCACACCAGCAGGATGCCGACGGTCATGGAGACGGCGACGACCAGCGAGTTCCACATCGACTGGGCGAAGTCCACCGACGGGTCGTCGAACAGGTCGGTGATGTTGCCCCACTGGATGTTGGTGGGGAAGAGTTCCCAGTGCTCACCCGTGATTGCGGTGTCCGTGGAGAGGGCGTTACGGATCAGGATGTAGAACGGGACGAGGAAGAGGAAAGCAGCGATTCCGGTGGCGATGGAGAGGCCGGTGTTGCCCATCACTCCGCGGCGTCGGCGGGAGCGCCTGGCCTTCGGGGCGGCGGTTTCGCGTATGTCGGGCGTGGTGGTGGTCACTTGGACTCGTCCCCCCTTCCGAAGCCCATGATCTTCCCCTGGAACAGGCTGACGACGATGATCAGCAGGGTCAGGATGACGGCGCCCGCGCTGCCGGCGCCGTAGTCCTGTTCCGTGCCCAGGGCGGTGGTGTAGAGCTCGACCAGCGGCGGCCGGCCCCAGGTGGTCTTGTCGAGCAGGTTGAAGAACTCGTCGAAGGCCTGGTAGGCGGCGATGAGCAGCAGCAGGATCACCGCGGTGGAGGTGGCCCGCAGCTGAGGCAAGGTGATGTAACGGAAGGTCTGCCAGCCCGGCTTGGCGCCGTCGATGGAGGCGGCCTCGTACAGCTCGGCCGGGATGTTCTGCAGCGCCGCCAGGAAGAGAATCATGTAGAAACCGGACTGCAGCCACAGCCGGAGCGTGACGATGACCAGCCAGTACCAGGGCGGGCTGGGGGTGATCAGCCAGGCGATGTTGTCGATCCCGAACCAACCGAGGATCGTGTTCATCAGGCCGAAGCGGACGCCGCTGAAGATGGACATCTTCCAGATCAGCGACGCCGCGACGTAGCTGCACGCGGTCGGCAGGAAGAACACCGACCGGAAGAACGCCCGCATGAACCTGAGCCGGTTCACGAGCAGGGCGATGCCCAGCGACATCGCCCAGGTGGTGGGCACGATGAACGCGGCGAAGACGGTGAAGGTGACGAGGGAGCCCGTGAACTTGGGGTCCGTCAGCATGTACGTGTAGTTGTCGAAGCCGATGAACTTCGACGGTGTGACGGTGAACCGTGCGTCGAAGAAGCTGAGGTAGATGCTCCAGCCGATCGGCACGTAGATGAAGATGATCAGCCCGATGAGGAACGGGCTGGCGAAGAGCCAGAAGTTGAAGGTGCGGCTGGCCCGCAGACCCCGCCGCGGCTTGGCCGGTGAGGGCTTCGCCGGGGCGGGGCTCGCGAGGTCGCGAGCAGTGGTCGTTGACATGTCGTGGTCCGTCCGGCGTCCTATCCGAAGAGCTTCTTCAGCTCACGGTTGACGGCCTTGTCGCACTGGTCGAGGGCCTTCTCCGGGTCACCGCCCTTGCGGACGCAGTTGGCCATGACATCCCATGTCGCCTGGATCATCGCCTGGGTCCACCCGATGTTGTCGAAGTGCCCGTACTGGTTGAAGAGTTTGACGCCCTCGGCCGGCAGACCCGACTTGAGCTTGGTGGCGGACGCGGCGATCGAGGTGCGCGGCGGGATGTGGAAGCCGTACGAGGTCGCCCAGTCTTCCTGGTACTGCTTCTGGTCGATCCACAGCCACTTCACGTACTCCTTGGCCGCGTCCACGTTGTCGCCCTTGGCGTTGACGAACATCGACCAACCGCCGTTGTACACCGAGGGCTTGCCGGCGTCCGTGACCTTCGGGAACGGGAAGATGCCGATGTCGTCGCCGAGTGCCTTCTGGAACTGCGGCATGGCCCACATACCGCAGAACTGGATGGCACACAGGCCCTGGCTGAGCGAGGACGGGTCCCAGAAGTCGGTTGGGGCGCCGAGGAGCAGGTGGCCGCTGGTGAACAGCTGGCGCATCTTCTTCAGGCCCTCGATGACGCCCGGCGTGTGGTAGGCGATCTCGTTCTTGTCGTTGAGGGTGTCGGCGCCCGCCGACCAGATCAGCGGGTTGATAACCGCGTGCATGTCGTTGCCGATGTACAGGCCCTTGACCTTGCCGGTGGTGAGCTTGGCAGCGGCCTCCATCAGCTCGTCGAAGGTCTCCGGGACCTTGACGCCGGCCTTCTTGAACAGCGAGGGACGGTAGAAGAAGAACTGCGGATCGTCGATCATCCGGACGCCGTATATCTTCCCGTCGACCGTGTGCGACTTGATGTCGGCCTGGTTGAAGTCGCTCTTGACCGGGTCGATGATGTCGGTCAGGTCCGCCACCTGGCCGCTCTTGACCATCTGGATCTGCGGGTGGAACTCGAACAGATCCGGCGCGCTCTTGGTGAGCAGCGTCGCGAAGAGCTTGCTCTCGTAGTCGGCGCTCGTGATCCACTGGGTGTTCACGCTGGCCTTCTTGTACGCGGCGGCGTACCGCTTGATCGCCTGCTCCGTCCCCGCCTCGCCGTAGGCGTGGAACATCTGGTTGAGCTGCTTGCCTGACCCCCCGCTCCCGCCCCGGCCGTTGTTGCTGCCGCACGCGGCCAGCGTGCCGGCGGCGGCCATGCCCGCGGCGGCCCGGAATATGGACCGGCGGGAGAAGTTGCTGTTGCTCATTGCCGACATGCTGACGTCCTTGTCTCGATTGCGGCTGCGGCTCCACGGCTCCAGCACACCTGGCTGCGACGTGGCTCGAATTGCGTTGTGGTGCGGGGACGTTAACCTTCGGCTAAGGCTTCGGCAAGAGGTTGGACGAAGCCTGTTCGAAGCGTTAAATCCGGTTCGGAATCCCGAACATGGGGGTGGTGCGGCGGGGTGAGGGCCGCCGGGTCAGGGTGTGGCCGGCGGCCCTCGGTGCAGGGGACTAGGCTTTGTTCCAGACCTCGTTGGTGCCACCGTTGCAGCTGTACAGGATGACTTTGCTGCCGTCGGTGGTCGCCTGTCCGCTGACGTCCAGGCACTTGCCGGACGCCTCGCTGAGGATCTGGCCGTTGGCGTTCAGCAGCCAGTGCTGGCTTGCGTCACCGGTGAAGTCGGCGGTCGTCGTCAGGCCCGAACTCCCGGCGGTGAGGTAGCCGTTGACGCCTTTCAGGGCGCCCTTGCCGTCGTACGACCAGGACTGCTCGGTCCCGCCCGTGCACGTGCTGATGGCGGCCCCGGACGCGTCCGCGGTCAGGCACTTGCCGGACTGCCTGCCCTGCAGCGCGCCCGTGATCGCCGAACTGCCGTGGCCCTTCTGGTCGAAGACGTACGTCGTGATGGAGCGGGCCGCGAGAGTCGTGGACGCCGTGCCGCCGCTCACCGTCGGCCTGGCGACGTTCGCCCAGTCCTCGGTGGCCGAGGTCCGCACGGCCTGCGCGGCCCGCACCGGTGTCTTGTTATTGAAGTGCAAACTCAGCGGTGTGTCGGTGGAGTTGTGGTTGTTGACCACGACCACCCACTTGCCGTTCCGGTCGTACGACGACACCTCGACGCCGTCCGGCGCCCCGGTCACGTTGTGCGCGACCGAGCCCGGCCTCACGAACCGGCTGTACTGGCCAAGGGCGTAGTACCGCTTGGTGAAGTACAGCTTCTGGTTGCCGTTCGTCGCGTAGTCGGGGTCGTAGTAGATCAGGCCGTCGTTCCAGCCCGTGTCGTTGCGCTCGGTGGGGGAGGTGCCGTACCCGCTGGCCAGGGCCACCCACCACTGGAACGCCGAGTCGTGCGAGCTCGCGAAGTCCTTGTAGATGATCCGCGACATCAACAGGGCGTTGTCGATGGTCGGGTCGTACTCCTGGTTCCAGCCCGTGCCGCCCTTGCCGAAGCAGCAGATCTCCGTGGCCCAGGACTTCTTGCCGACCGTCCTCGACGTCTCGTAGACGTTGGCCAGTTGGCCGTCGTCGGGGTTGTTGTACGTGTGGTGGGCGAGCGCCGACACGTACTGCCCGGTGCCCGGCTGCGAGATCCACTGCGGGAGTTCGGAGGTGAACTGAGTGGTCTTGCTGGACTCGTCCGCGATGATGCTCGTGCGCTGATGCCGGGCCTGCTGCTCGGCGCCCAACGCCCGTACGATGTCGTCGCGTTGGTCGACCGTGACCTGCATGCCCTCCTGGCCACAGTCCCCGAAGTCGTTGTCCGGCTCGTTGAACGGGCTGATGTAGTCCAGCTTCACGCCCTGCTTGGCGAAGTGGTCGGTCACATCGGCCACGTACTTGGCGTAGTCGGACTCGTTCTCCGCCTTCAACTGGCCGCCGCAGGACTGCCCGTTGGTCGTCCACCGTGCCGGTGCGCTGTTGACGAAGCCGATCAGGTCCTTGACGCCGTACCGGGCGGCGTACCTGAGGAACGTCTGTCCGCCGTTGTCCCTGCTCCAGTCGTACGAGCCGTCGGGGTTCAGGAAGTCCTGGGCGGCGCGGGCCGGCGTGGTCACCGCGGTGCCGCCACCGCCGATGTTGTAGCGGTACGAGCTCAGGGCCAACCCCTGCTGGGAGAAGAGCAGTTGGGCGACCCGGGCCTGCACCTCGGGCTTGAAGTGCTGCAGGTCGTTGACCCACCAGGCGCCCGACGCACCGATGTCGTCGATGGTCTGGGCTGCATGGGGGGAGACTTCGGCCGCCGTGGGGGTGGCGGCCGACGAGGGCGGGGCGGATATCAGGGGACCCGCGACGGCTAGCGCGGCTGCGGCCGTCAACAGGGCGGATCTACGGGGGTGGGGGTGAGACACGTGCATCCCTTCCGTCGTCATGAAGGTGGTGCGGTACGGCTCCTTGCGGGGGTGTGTTTTGCATTCCTCTGCCCGACCGACTGCAGCGCGCCCTCCAGCGCGAACGTCGCCGCGCCCAGGCACACCGGGTCGGTGGGGATCGGGGAGAGGACGATCTCGGTGGCGGCCATCGGCCGTGGCAGCGCGTGCCGGGCGACGGCCTCGCGTACCTCCGCGACCAGGGGCTCGCCGAGGGCGGCCGCGACCCAGCTGCTGAGCACGACCACTTCGGGGTTGAACAGGTTGACCAGGTCGGCGATGCCGGCGCCGAGGTAACGGGCGGTGTCCCGGACCACCTTGACCGCTATCGGATTGTTCGACGTGACCCCGTGGGCCAGCGCGGCGATGGTGGCGGTCTGGTCCTCGGGGTGCAGGAGCGGGCTGCCGGGGCTGAGCTCGCGCAGGTTCAGCATGATCCCGGGCGCTCCGACATACGTCTCCACACAGCCGTGATTGCCGCAGTGGCACAGGCGCCCGTCCAGGACAAGAGTGGTGTGACCCCACTCGCCGGCGCTGTTGCTCACCCCCCGGTGCAGTCCGCCGTCCAGGATCAGCCCCGCGCCCACGCCGGTACCGAGGTTGACCACGACCGCATCCCCGCGCCCGCGCGCCGCGCCGAACCACAGCTCGGCCACCGCGGAGGCACGCAGCGGGTTGTCCAGGTACAGGGGGTAGGCGATGTGCTCTGTGAGCAGGTCGAGCAGCGGCACGTCGTGCCAGTCCCAGTTCGGCGCGTACTCCGCGATACCGGTGGCCCGGTCCACCTGCCCCGGCACGCTCACCCCGACACCCAACACCCGCGCGCCTTCCACGCCGGCCTGCATGACCACCGAGCCGACGGCGGCGGCCACATGGCCGACCACCTGCTCCGGCCGGCTCTCGCCGGGACGCATATCTTCGTCGGCGCGGGCCAACACGTTCAGCCCGAGATCGAACAACTCGACACGCACGTACGTCTCCGCGATGTCGACGCCGATCAACGCGCCCCCCGACGCGTTGACCGCCACGAGACCCCGGGGGCGGCCGCCCGCCGAGTCCTCGAACCCGACCTCGGTGATCATCCGCAGGTCGAGCAGCTCGCCGACGAGCGTGGCGACCGTGGCGAGGCTCAGACCGGTGGCGGCCGCCAACACAGGCCGGGAGGTGGGAGACGCGGCGATGATCTGGCGCAGCACCTCGTAGCGGTTCGCCGTGCGGATGTCACGTGACGTGCGCTTCACTGGAGTCTTCACTGACGTTCGTCCCGATCCTTTCCAAGGCCAGCTAAGGCCGGGTCGGAACCGGCGCGGCGCAAGGCTATGGCCTGTGAGGGACTTTCTACAATGGTTTAGCGAAGACTTGCAAAAGTGGCCTTCCAGGTTCGGCGAGGGCGTAAGGGCTGCGTCCGTATATAGCCAGGTTCAGCAGGTGCCTACTGATCTCTTCGGGTTGTTCTCGGGGCTGATCCCTGCGGTAGGCCGGTTGCATGCGGTACGCGCAGGGCGGCGGGTTGACCGCCGAGCGGCGAGAGCTTCGCGAGCGCATCCGTTATGAGGCAGGCGAGCGGTTCACACGCGGCGAGGAGACCGCGCTGATCGCAAAGAATCTGCGGGTAAACGGGCGGTCGGTGAAACGCTGGCGGCGTGCCTGGCGGGAGGGCGGGATGGACGCCCTGGCCTCCGCTGGGCTGGCGAAACTGCCCAAGCAGTCCGACGGCCAGTTTGCCGAGTTGGAGGAGGAGTTGGCCTAGGGCCCGCCGTGCACGCTGGGAGGACCAGTGGTGGACCGTGGCGTGGATCAGAGCAGTGATCGCCGTCAGGTTCGAGCTCGACTGCCGGATGGCGGCGGTCTGGCGCCAGCCGCCTACGGTGCGAGGCCTCGATCCGGCTAGTGGAGATAGGTTGGTTGCCCGCCGGGTCTACTGCGGTGACGGTGTGGGTGGACATGTGCGGGTCGACGCCGAGCAGGATTATGGGCCGCGGCTCCTCAGAACGGGATGGCAGGAGAACCACAGCCGACCACCACGCCAACTTCCGGAACCGGCCAAGCCCGGATCACGCCACTGTTGAGTCAGGCCGTGATGAAGCGGCCCTTGGACATGGGTGAGAGCCCGCCGAAGGCAGCGGGCTCTCACCTCACGGTCATTCCTCACACCTCGTCCGGCGTGAGTACGGACAGGTCGTCCAGGTCGAAAAGCGACAACGAGTCGAGGCGGCGGTCCGCTGCGGTGAAATCGTGTGACCGCGACAATATGTGCGGTACGGCCACACAGAAGGCACCGGCGGCCTTGGCCGCCTGCACTCCTCGGTTGGAGTCTTCGAAGGCCACGACAGCCGAGGGATCCAAGCCGAGCTGCCGTGCCGCGAGGAGGTAGAGGTCGGGGGCCGGCTTAGTGCGGGTTACGTCTTCCATGGTGACGACCACGTCGAACGCGTCGCGCAGCCCGAATCGCTCAAGGTGGGGCAGCACGGAGGTCCGCCGGGAACTGGATGCGACCCCGAGTGGCAGGCCCCGCCGCTTGGCGTCCGTCACCAGCCGTCGGACGCCCGGCAGTGGCGCTTCGTACGCCATCCAGTTCCCGAACAGGCTCTCCCCGCGCTGTTCCAGTTCCGCCGCACCGATCGTGCCGCACCGGGCAGCGAGGTCCTCGAACGGGTCGAAGTCGTGCAGCGTGCCCCCGATGGACTCGACGTACCGGGTGTGCGGAAGCTCCTGAGAGAACGACCTGTACAGCTCTCTGAGTACCGCCAACCACAGCACCTCGGTATCGGCGATCAACCCGTCGAAGTCGAAGACCAGCGCCCGGTCCCGTCCGCTCACGTCGTCGCCACCGTGTCCGGTCGGCCCCGCTGCGGAATGAGCCGGACGTCCGCCTGGTAGGACAGGTGCCTGCCGAACGTGCACATTGCGGCGACGGCGTAGAGCGTGGCGATCGCACCGAACAACATCAGGGGTCGTGATTGGAAGATCACTGCCGCCAAGTACCCGGTCGGGATGGACACCACCGCGGTGAAGGTCTGTATGGCGGCGAAGAACGTGGCTCGTTCTTCAGGGTGCACACAGCCCACCACGATGGCATCGCGGTAGGACTCCACGAGGAACGGGCCCGCGGAGGTGAGCACCGTGCAGACGAAGAGCAGTGCGGGGTTGTCCGGTCCGAGTGCCAGAAACAGGAGCCAGCCGGCGCAGCTCGCCACGAGCGACCATCGGGCCATGGAGCCCTCTGGGACCCGGCCGCTCGCCCAGGGCATGATGACGGCGTACGAGAACAGCGCGGTGACCGCTCCGACGGCAGGCACCGTGCCCACCACGACGGCGCTGTAGTCGAGGCTCTTCGTCAGATACACGGCCAGGAAGATGTTGAGTTGGAAAGCGACGAAACTCAGCATGTACATGAAAATCAGGCGGCGAAGTGCGGTGTGCCGCCCGGCTGCCCACAGCAGCCTCCCGCTGTCGAGCACGCTGCGCAACATGTGAGTGCCTGCATGGCGGTCCATGGCTTCGACGCCTGCCTGCGTCTCCACGGTGTAGCGGTGGCGGAGACAGTTGTGCAGCAGCATGGCGAGCCCGCCGACGAAGAACAGGGTGCGCAGCGTCGGCACCGTTCCGTACTCGTCCATGAAGAACCCGACAATCGGCACCAGAAGGCCCGCGAACATGATCACCACCTTGATGGCCGCGAAGATGCGTGGACGATCCTTCTCGGGGCTGTCTTCCGTGGCGAGCAGCCAGAACGAGACGTTGACGATCTTTGACGAGGCGTTGAGCAGGTAGCCCAGGAGGAACATCCAGAAGTTGTTGCTGAACGCCCACACGAACATCGGGATGACCCAGGAGGTTACGTCGAACCAGAAGGTGGCCCGGCGTCTGCCCATCCGGTCGGTCACCGCGCCCGCGACGAGCTGGAACATGAACGCGACGTAGAGGTTGGCCGAGACGATGGCGCCGATGGCCACCGTGCTCAGGCCGACGCTCTGCATGTACAGCGTCGCGTAGTACAGCGCGGCCGTACCGAAGATCGCCCAGAATGGTTCGGTGTAGATGCAGTACCGGGCGTTGCGATGCAGGTTCGCCACGAAGCTTCTGCGCTTCATGAGCGGATCACGGCCTTGATGGCCTTGACATCGACCTTCTGCCCGGTCGTCAGGTCGACGCCCATGGTCGCCTCGAAGGCGTCACGGAAGTCGCCCATTTCGACTTCGGTAGTCACCAGCTTCGCCAGCTCCGGCATGTCGGAGGCGAAGTCGATGGCCGGACCGATGGCATCGTGCAGCGGTACGGCCGCGACGATGCTCAGTCCGTCATCGATGAGAGTGGTGGGTGCTACCTCCACCCGGTACGTGTCGTCATAGCCCATCGGCACCACCCGGCCGCCCTTGGCGACGATCTCCAGCGCGGTGGCCAGTTGGTTACCGACCGCGTCGATCACCACGTCGAACTTCTTGCCTCCCGTCAGGTCCGCGATGGTCTGGGGCGTGAGTTCGTCAGGGTGCAGTGCGTAGTTGGCGACGCCGGTGGCGAACTCACGGCGGTACGCGTTCGGTTCCGTGGCGACGGTGAGTCGGCTGAGCCGGCGCGTGATGCTCTGGCACAGCAGGCCGATGGCACCGGAGCCGATCACCAGAACCGACTCGTGCGGTTGCACGCCCGCCTTGAGAACGCTGTTCAGCGAGCAGCCCAGCGGCTCGATCAGGCTCGCGACCTGCCAACTCATGCCATCCGGTATCCGGTAGAGGTACTGCGACCTTCCCACGTAGTACTCGGCGAACGTGCCTGCGAGGGTGAAGCCCACCTGATGGTCGTCGAAATCGAAGCAGTAGCAGTACGCCCCCAGCCGACAGTTGCGACATGTGCCGCACGACTGGGTGGGGTTGATGATGACACGGTCGCCGACCGCGAGATGCGTCACGGCGTCGCCGACCTCGACCACCGTGCCAACGCCCTCGTGCCCCAGCACGGTGCCCTCTTCGGCCACCGCCAGTTTGCCCGCGATGATTTTGTGGTCCGTGCCGCATATCCCGGTCATCTCCACCCGGACCTTCACGTCGTTCGACGTCCGCAGCACGGGTTCCGCGACATCGACGAGGTCCATCCGGCCCTTGCCGGCGTAAACGAGTGCTCGCATTCTTGGCCTCCGCTGGATCGTGGGTCAGAAACTGGTCAGGGCGGCGTCGATCGCACACTCCACCCTGTCCAACTGGGCCGGCGTGTGCCGGTCGGAGAAGACGAAGTAGCCCTTGGTGAAGATCTGCCGATTTGCGAGAACCGCCAGCACGTGCGCGCGGAGCGGGTCGGACCAGAAGTCCCGCGCTCCGGGGGATCCGAGGGAGAAGCTCGAGTAGTCGCCCCGTACTTCGACGCGGCCTGACAGGCCCAGTTCTGCAATGCGGGAGCGCAGGGCGGTCATCATCGAGAGGGTCCGCTCGCGCCACGAAGGCCACACCGGTGCGGCGTCCAGTAGCTCCTCGCAGGCCAGAGCGGCGGCAATGGCCAGTGACTCGCTGGAGTGGGCGTTGCTCATGCGTACGCCTTCACCGCGCATCACCAGCCGACGGTCGCCGAGGACCGCCGCGAGCGGGAGGCCGTTGGCCATGCCTTTCGAGATGCACAGCAGGTCCGGCCACACGTCCAGCTCGCCACAGGTGGCCCGTCTGCCCATGCGTATGCCGGAGGTGACCTCGTCGAAGACCACCACCGCGCCGTGCGAGCGGGCCTCCGCCGCGACTGCGCGGAGATGGTCGGCCGACCAGTGGTTCGGACACAGCACCACCGCTGCGATCGCCCCGGGGTGCTTGCGCAGCAAGCCGACGAGTTGTTCCGGATCGTCAGGTGGGCAGGTCAGCGTCAGGGCCGCCACCGCTCGCGGGATGCCGAGCTCCTTGGGATGCGCCGAGTAGTGCGACGGTGCGGCCCAGTCGTGCCACCCGTGGTACTCGGTCGCCACCACGAGATCGTGTCCGGTGGCAGCACGGGCGATGCGCACTGCTCCACTCACTGCGTCGGCGCCGCTTTTGGCGAACTTTACGGACTCGTAGACCCCGAACCGGGACAGGAGCCGTTGCGCCAGTTCCAGTTCGAGGGGATCCGCGACGGAGAAGGAGGTGCCACGCTTCAGCTGCGCGACGACGGCTTCCTCGACCTCGGGCCGGCCATGACCCCAGGTCGCCGTCCCCATGGCCATCTCACAGTCCAGCCAGGTACGGCCGTCGACGTCGATGAATTCGGCATCCTTGGCACACGACGCGGCGATCGCGCCGCGGCCCGGCAGCAGTCGTTGCGGCGTCTTGGCCAGGGTGCTGCAACCTGCCGGGATGACCTCACCGACCTTGGCGAGCCAAGTGAGGCTCGGTGCTTCAGTTATGGTGTCCGTCCGCACGTCCGTCACCGGACCCTGACCCCGGGCCAGCAGCTCGCGTGTAGGTCCCCGAGTCCCATGGCGTTGCCGTGCAGGTCGACGACGACGTCCTCCGACTGCGTCTGCAGGCGTTGCGCCAGCCACATCCGGTTGTCCAGAAGACGAACGAAATTCTCGACCAGGATCAACAAGGGGCGGGGCTCGGTGAGCAGTTGGGCTGGCAGGATCTGGGGCAGCAGGATGGGTTGCTCACCGTCCACCGAGGTCGAGTAGTCGAGCACGTTGCGCCGGTCGATCGCCGAAGTGTCGGAGAGGGCCTGCCAGAAGGCCGCCGACTCGATGCGTGTCTCCGCCAGGTCCAGCGGCAGGTAGTGGCTGAGGTCGACGGCGCGGCTACGCAACCCGTCGAGCAACCGGGGCGTGATGTCGTTCTCGATGTGGGCGCCCCAGGTCTTCCAGAACCGCGCCAGGTTGGTCTTGCGGTTGCCCGCCCGGTGCACACCATTGCGCCGTTCCCAGTGGTACGACGTGACCTTCGGGTCGACGACCGTGCGGTAGCCGAGCATCCTGGCCCGCATCTGGTAGTCGAAGTCCTCGTACCCGTTGAAGTACCGCTCGTCCAGCAGCCCGACCGAGTCCTTGACCTTCCTGGTCATCGCGAACAGCGCGAAGGCGGCCAGTTGCACCGTGTACGGGGAATCGGGCAGGTCCGATGTCCTTGCGTTCAGGTACAGGTGTCTGCCGAGCGTCTCGCTGAACGAGATGCCGCAGTGCTGGACACCACCGGTCTGCGGGTACAGCAGGACCCCGGCGGTCATCCCCGCGTCCGGGTGGTCGCTCAGGGTCTGAAGCATTCCGGATTGCCAGCCGGACTCGAGGATCAGGTCGGAGTCGACGAAGAAGATGTGGTCCCCGTCGGCGATGGCCAGACCCTGGTTGAGGGCTTGGCCGCAACCATGGGGCTTCTGGTTGTGCACGGTCGTCACGGTGACGCTGGCGGACCGATCCGTCTTGATCTTCCGGGCGAACTCCTCGACCAGCTCGCTCACCTCGTTCCCGGAACCGTCATTGACCAGGATCAACTGTGTGTCCGCCTCGACGGTCAGCCTCAACGACCTCAGGAAGAGCGATAACACGCTCTGAGTCTGAAATATGGGAACGATGACAGTGCTGCGCACGAAGACCCCCATTTCTTGGCACAGCGCGGTGCCAGGGTGTGGCATGAGCCACGCCCCGGCCTACGCGACTGTGAGTGCGGTGCAGATATTGGATCAAACGTTCTCGGAACGCTCCCGTACCGTAAGGCCGTGTTTCCTGCCAGAAGGGACGCATGGGCGACACCGACACGAAGGACAGAAGGAATCGGGAGTTGGAGAGGCGTGAGAAGAAAGGTTTCATCCGGAAGGCCAACCGAGTTGGTCGGCCGGAGTCCGATCAAGCGAGCCGGGCGACTCTCGACGGCGCCACGTTTAGCTACCGGATTTGTCGGCGACAGGCTTGTCAGCTGCCGTCGCGAAGCTGAGTGAGGGTCTCCGGACGGAAGCCGATGTGGTCGAAGACGGCTGTGCATCCCGCGCCGAACGGCGACTGGGCGAGAAATCCGACTTTCAGCGCCGCAGAGTCGGGCAATGAACCGAAAGAGAAGTATCGGATGAGCCGCCACCATTCGCCGTCGTGAGAGGCGTGAAAGGCGAAGGCGCGCCCCATCCGGGATATGCGCAGCCAGGTGCAGTTTCCGCTCACCTCGTCAGCATTGGCGTCGTCCGAGTCTCCGCGGGTGACCACCGATACGACACTTGGCCGACCCTGCGGAGTGTACTCGAAACACAATTTTGCCCAGGTCTGCTCGGCCGCGCAAACGAACAGGACGCCGGCATCGAAGGTGTCCTTGAAGTCCACCTTGACGTGGGCCGTCAATTGGAAGTCGCCAGTGACATCTCCAACGATCCGCAGAAGGTCAGCACCCGTGGTGGGATCCTTGCGTGCCGGATCGAGGAACAGGTCGGTCCGTGGACCTGCCGTAATGCACAGAGTCTCATCCTCGACACGCCATGTGGTGCCGACAGACGGTCCCTCCGGCGCGATATCGAAAGGAAGACCGGGCACGGTCAATGAATGATTCATGAATTTCCTTGCATCGGCGTTGCTACCCCTGCACACCAAGAGGCAGCGCAGGCCGCCTCAGGCTGTCTGTTCGCCATCGCGTGGGAAAAGGGAGCAAATTCCCTCGGCAGTGGGCGTGATGCGGCTCTTACTCCGCAGGGCGTTGAAATGATTGCCCATTGCGACGCGTTGCGTAAGAGGCATAAACCTGTAAAAAAGTATCATAGGACCCAAACGGTACAAATAGAGTGCGTGATGTGGCGTGATCAAGTCGTGAGGGATAAATATTATCAGATCGGGATAAATGGCTCACTTTGGAAACCGCTTTCTCTTGCGGTGGTGGCGCGATACGCCCAATAGATTCCTTTTTCTCCGATGCGTTGGGGCGCTTGAGGTTGGCGGATTTTCGCCTATCGGAAACAGGGCCGTACGCGGGGGGCCTTGACGCGGCGATCGCCCTCCATGTCTTGATCAAGGAATTGTCAAAAGTGGGAGATGGGCGTTTGCATGAATCGCGGGGTCGCAAAGCCTGCAACTGCTTCGAATGGCCCACTTATGCGGTCAATTCGGGCGAGATGTTCTCACGTTCGAGGATTCGAACCTGCTTTGGCGCACTTCTCGTACCCCTTGTGAGAAGCCCTTGACGATCGGATTTGCTCGTGTCAGTCTCGACCTTGCTCGCTGGGAGAAATACGGATGGAGCTGGTTCATGTCCAGAGTCGATCACGGTGAAGAAGGGTCGCGCCGATTGTTGAGCGTCTGCGGGATCTCGACCCGGACTAATCGTTCGCTGGATTCAATGCCTTTGCGGGCGCGAGCTGGCGCTGGGGTCTACTTGCCTTTGTGAGGGCGTGTCTCGTTTCGGGACCCTCGATCATGAGATGAGGCTTGTCGCGATCCGCGGAGATCGGATCTGTGTCCTCGCCTCTCTCTTGGTTCTGGCTTGTGCTTGTCGAGCACTGTGCAAGTGACGTCGATGAAGCCGGCGTCGTCGAGCCGGTGCGGCGCGGCTTCGTGTGGGTGGCCCGGGATGCCAGCCCTCGAGCGGAGCAGGAAGCGGCCGTGCGGTCGACTTGAGTATACGAAGCGCGGCGTAAGCCGACGCCATGCGCAGCCGCTCGCCAGGACGCAGACGATGGCCGAGAACAGCGTTTCATCGGGCGTGGTCCTGTGGAAACCGTTTGTTGACCGGAGCCGCCCTGCCTACATAGTCGCTCCTGCCACCCTCTGGATGGTCGGTTGTGGGGGTTGGTTAACCCTTTCTATTTCCCTTGTCCCGCGGTCCGGCTGAGGTCGGTTCCATTTCAACCCTGGCGTAAGGAGGTAAAGCCTCCGTGAAGTTTCGGCCCATCTTCTAAGGGAGGCTGGGATTTCGCATAATGCGACATGTCCGTATCGACGGCAGGGGTCGTGTCTTCAGGAAACGGTTGAAGGACACAGCCCTCTTCTCGTCGCAAGCCATCGTTCACAAGGTCGCCGCGGTTCGCGCGCCGCCGATCCTCTGTCTCACGTCCACCCCTCCTCCATCGTTCCTTGCATCTCACCTGAAGGCTCATCGAGTGACTGACAGCATCGAAGTGCGGGGCCTGTCCCGGACCTTCCACACCACTGTGCGCCGCCCGGGCTTAACCGGCACGCTGCGGTCCCTGGTCAATCCGGAACGGGTCGCCAAGCGTGCCGTCTCTGACATCACCTTCGACGTGGTTCCTGGCGAACTCCTCGCCCTGCTAGGCCCGAACGGCGCCGGGAAGTCCACCATCATCAAGATGCTGACCGGCATCCTCACCCCCACCGCCGGCGAGGCTCGCGTTGCCGGTGTAGTGCCGTACGAGGAACGGGAGCGCAACGCCCGTAACATCGGTGCGGTATTCGGGCAGCGTACGCAGCTGTGGTGGGACCTGCCGGTGCGCGAGTCGTTCGCGATCCTGCGGGACATCTACGAAGTTCCGAAGGCCGAACACGCCGCCCGCCTCGCGGACTTCAACGACCTGCTGGACCTGTCCTCCTTCTGGGACACGCGCGTACGGCATCTCTCGCTGGGCCAGCGGGTGCGCTGCGACCTGGCAGCGGCCCTGCTGCACGACCCGCCGGTGGTCTTTCTTGACGAGCCGACGATCGGTATGGACGTGGTGGTCAAGGAGCAGGTCCGCGAGTTTCTCCGCCACCAGGTGGAGGAGCGTGGTCGTACGGTCCTGCTGACCACGCACGACATGACGGAGGTCGAGCGGCTCGCGGAACGGGTCGTCCTGATCAACCACGGGCGGCTGGTCCTCGACGGCACCCTCGACGAGATCCGCCGCAAGTTCGGCTCGACCTGGCAGGTGCGGGCGACACTCGCCGACGCGCGCACCGACGTCGTACCGCCACCACCGGGCATAGCACTGCTGCGGCAGGACGGCAGGCAAGTGGTGTTCGGGCCTGATGGGGTCGACGCCCCGACCGTCAACCAGGCACTCAAGGCGGTCATCGAGCGGTACGAGGTGACGGGCATCGCCATCGACGAGGCCGACCTCGAGGACGTGATGCGGGCCGCGTACACGCATGTGGGGGCCGCGGCGGAAGGGGGCTGAGATGGCTGTCCTGCATGCCTGGCGCACCGCCCGTGTCACCCCGCTCAGTGAGCTGCACGCCCCGCCCCGGATGACCGCCGTCCTGGTCAGACTGGCCGTGCAGGTGGTGCTGGTGGCGTCCCTGTGGAACGGTCTGTACGCGCACACCGGCATCACTGCCGGCATGAGCCGTGAGCAGGCGGTCACATACGCCGTGCTGGCCGTGCTCGCCTTGCGCCTCAGGGAGTTGGACCAGGGCACGGGCCGGGACGCCGTCCAGCAGCACATGCACTTCGGGACCATCGTCTACTGGTACCTGCGCCCGCTGTCGCCCCAGCGCTACCACGTCCTGCGCGCCCTTGGCGAGCAGATATACGGGTTCGCGTGGGCTCTCGGCGGATATCTGGTCTGCCTGGCCTTCGGTGTCGTCGAACCGCCCACGTCCGCTGCGACGGCTGGGGTATTCGCGCTCAGCCTGGTGCTGGGCCAGTGGGTCTTGTACTACGTGATGCTCCTTATCGACCAGCTGTGCTTTTGGACGCTCCGCAACGGTGCCGCGCTGCTCATCCTGCTCTTCGCGCAGAAGCTCCTCGCCGGCATGTACGCACCGCTGTGGTTCTTCCCGGACTGGTTCATCACGCTGAGCGGCTTCCTGCCGTTCCAGGCCACGCTGAGTGTGCCGTTGTCGATCTACGTCGGCCGGACCGAACTACCCGACGCGGGAGTTCAGTTGCTCATTCAGGCCGCCTGGATCGTCGTGCTGGCGCTGTTCACCCGGTGGGTGTGGCGGCGGGCCGCGCGGCGCGTTGTCTCGCAGGGAGGCTGAGGTGTCGCTGAAGTCTGTGAGGTCTCTGCGCATCGTGTGGCGCATCACGCTGCTCAACATCCGTGCCTCGATGGAGTACCGCGCCGAGTTCCTGCTGAACATCGCGATCGGCGCGATCTGGCAGGTGTCGGTGATCGTGTTCGCGACGGTGCTGTTGGCGCGGTTCACCGGGATGGGCGGCTGGGACAGCTCGGACGTGCTGCTGATCCCGGCGATCCGGATGCTCGCGCACGGGTTGTTCGTGCTCCTGCTGGGGCGTATGCACTTCATCGGCCGGCAGATCCAGGAGGGGAGGATCGACGTATATCTGTTGCGCCCGATGCCGGTGCACCGCCAGGTCCAGCTCGCCTACTTCCCGACCAACGCCATCGGTGACCTGACCGTCGCGGCGGGTCTGATGGTGGGCGCGCTCAGCCGCAGCCACCTGGAATGGACGGCGGGCCGGGTCTCGTACCTGATCGCGGCGGTGATCGGCGGTATGTTCCTGGAGGCAGCCCTCTTCACGACGATGGCCTGCGCGGCTCTGCGCTACCCGGCCGCCGATTACTGGAGCCGTTGGCTGGAGGAACTGCTCGGCACGTTCGGCAGCTACCCGCTGAACGTACTCCCGAAGGCGGTCGGCGGCTTCCTGACGTTCGGCCTCCCGCTGGCGTTCGTCGCCTACTTCCCGGCCGCCGTGCTCGCCGACAACGGTCATGAACTCGGCCTTCCATACTGGGCAGTTGCGGCCTCGCCGCTGCTCGGCGCGCTCGCCTACCTGGGGGCACGGCTGCTGTGGCGGTGGAGTCTGGGGCACTACACGGGAGTGAACGGGTGACGGCATCGGAGCAAGCGCTGTCTGGTGCCCGGTCTCCGGGGCTGCTCGGTGTCGAATACCTTGACCGCATCACGACCGTTCCAGAAGCACGGTCCGTATCAACTTCTCTACTGGTCCTTCGACGTGAGTGTGACCCATGAGATCCGAGTGCGAATTCGCACCACCGACGAACCTGACAGTGCAGCGTCCAATGTTTTGTCAGCGAACTACGGGCAGGGATGTCAATTATGAATTCGGGGATTCATAAGAACAACACGGCGAGTACTTCGGGACAAACCTCCAGGCCGATCGACGATCTCGTCGGATGCGAGGGGGAGGTCGTATCGGTAGCTGTCTCTGATCTGCTTCCCGCCGACTCCCCGCGGCTGGCGGGAGAAGATGACGAGCACATAAGCATGCTCGCTGACGCGGAGACGGAGCTTCCGCCGATCGTTGTGCATCGGCCCACGATGCGCGTGATCGATGGGATGCACAGGCTCCGCGCCGCCATGCTTCGAGGTTCCGAGCGAATCAAAGCGCTGTTCGTCGACGATATGGATGGAACAGATCTGTTCGTTCTCGCCGTCAAGGCGAACATCGCGCATGGCCTGCCGCTCGCCTTGGCCGACCGGAAGGCGGCGGCGGCGCGTATCGTCAGCTCGCATCCGCAATGGTCGAATCGCTACATCGCGAAGGTGACGGGGCTGGCGGCGGGGACGGTGCGAAGCATCCGCGAGCAGACATTGGGAGGGGCATCGCCGCAGCAGAGCAGAGTCGGCCAGGACAGCAAAGTACGACCGCTGAGCACAGCCGCGGGACGCAAGGCAGCCGGTGAGATCCTGAGCGCCAAGCCCCATACGTCGCTGCGGCAGGTTGCCAGGGACGCAGGCATCTCACTCGGTACCGCCTTCGACGTAAGGAAGCGGCTGCTCAGCGGCGAGGATCCGCTGCTCTCTCGGCAGTGCGGCCCGTTGCCGGACGAAGAGTTGAGCCATTCTGCTGACCAGCTCGCGCAGAGAGCGGGCCAGGCTAAGGGTCATGACAGGCCGTCAGCGGGCCAGCGAGAGGGAAGGCGGGCGGAGCATGTAGGCGTGCGGGACTCCTCGGCGATCATGAGCATGCTGATGAGGGACCCGTCCTTGCGCTTCACCGACTCTGGCCGGCTCCTGCTGCGCCAGCTGCACAGTCGAGGTATATGCCTGTCGGACTGTGAGGAGATGATTGAGAGCGTGCCCCCACACTGTCTGCGCACGGTGGCCGATTACGCGCGTCAGGTAGCCGAGTCGTGGGCGCAGTTCGCCGAACAGCTGGAGCAGCGCGAAAGGGCGATGGCGTGACCGAGCCGTTTGGCGGGGCACGTCATCCAAGGAGGGCTGGTCTGCAGCCACTCGGATAGGGGCGCAGCGGGAACGGATGGCCGGACGTGAGCTCAATTCTGCATGGGCGAAGTGGTGTTGACCTGGAGCGCCAATAGACGGTGACCTCGACGTCCTCGTCGTTCACGACCTCGCCAGGCACCTGTCGGTCGGTGCGATGGAGGATGTGGGTCCGGCGACTGCTGCTTCGCCATTTGATGCCACCGACCTCGATCTCGGAGGGCGCCGACGGCTAGCGAATCAACGCGGTCGGCGCGCTCCCGCTCTCCGTACACTGGATCGCCTGGACGCTTGCAAAAGACCTTGATCTCGGATCGGTGCTGGTCAGCCGAGTCCGAGGAGGGGCGAGTAGCCGCTCGAAGGGTCGGGAGTCCGGGGGGAATCCGGCGGCGATGTCGGTGAGGCCGGCGGGGCGGAGATGACTGACGGTCAGGCTGCGCAGGGTGGCAGTGTTCTCCGGCACGTGTCCGGTGTGCACCTTCGATGCGCCCTCACGGAAGGTGCTGGGCGGATGCAGGGGAGCCGTTTTACGATCAGCCGCTGCGATCTGACGATCCGTTCCGGGGGTGCCTGGCGGCTGGTCATGGCGGTGATGGACCTGTCCCTGAGTGGTGGACCTCTGAGCCCGACCCCGGCGGGGCCGCGCAGGAGGTATCTCTGATGGTGATGAAGGTCTACTCGCCCGAGTTCAAGGCGGATCTTGTAGACGCTGCGCAACTGGTCCGGGGCCGGGCTGCCCGCTACGGCCGGGGCAGCATGACGAGCACGGGCACAGAACGCGGTGAATTCCCCTGCTGACGGCTGAAAAGATTCAGGCAACGCAGCCCGCGCCGCATGTGAGCAGGCTGATGTTGCGCTTGCCGAGCGGATCCGGACGGTGCATCCCGAGTAGGGCGGCCCCTACGGCCGCCTCCCGGATGACATGCGGCGGCGAGCTCGTGAACCACAAGCGCGTCGGGCAGATGATGCGGAAGTTCGGCATCGCGGGCTGCGGCTGCGCAGGCGCGTGACCACCACCGTGCACGTACTGTCCGTCACCCCGTGTCGGACCTGTTCGGCGCGACGGTGATCGACTGCTCAGTCCGGCACCTGCACATGGGCACGGTCTTGCCGCTGCCAGTCATCGCGACGGCAGGTGCGCGGCGAGCGTGGTGTCCTGCCGAGAGCCGCGGGTGCTCCGGATGAGTCGTCGGCGGTCGCGGTGCTGGACGTGACGCAACGTGGAAGGCGCCCATATGAAGGGCGCCGAGTACTGCGGCGCGCCTTGGCCCGCTACCTGGTGGCCGCGGACACCTTCGCCGCGGCCACCACCGCCGGGCAGGCCACCAGCAGCACAGCCGACAGGCTTCTCAGATCAAACCGCGACGCGCAGCCCACACAGCTGCTTCGATGGGGGTGCGGACGCCGATCTTGTGGCAGAGAGCCCGTATACGTCGCCGAAGAGTCCGACCGGATGTGCAGAGAATCCGAGCGATCTTTTGAGCTGGAAGTCCCTGCGCCAATAGGAGAAGCAATTGGAGATCCTCGACGGTGATCTCCTCCGTACGCGATCCCGTTTTGAGGAGCGTCGTTGGAGGACAGCCAACGCCATGGGATTCACTGGTCAGCCCCCTACTGCTACTGGGGCCCATCTGTTTAGGTAGGGCGGACATCTCAGTGGCGACCTCCGTGGTATGCCGCTCGCCTGTACGGTAGACTGGATCAATTTCGATATGGGAGGGAGGCATGCGCATTCATGATTCGTCAAGGTGTTCATCCGGAGTGCAAAGTAAATCCTTCCGGTCCGCAGAGGCGACCTGTTCGAAATAGCGAATCACCCTCAACGGGCCCACCCTGCCGAACGTCACGGTAGCCCATCTCTGAGTTGTATGCTGGTTCGCGCGCAAGCCATGGGTGTCGATAATCAGCCTGCGAAGCGAGGCGGTCGGAAACGTTATCGGCGGGGCTTATCCGCGCCAGGTCCACTCGGATGAGCATGAGGTAGGGGCCTCTCGAACAGCGGCGTGGTAAGAAGCTGTCGGCACCCGGCACTGGGCCTCGCTCCCAGTCGACGCACCGATAGCCTGCGTTGCCAAAGTCAGCGCCTCACGCCGCGATGCGGAGAACTGACTGATCCCGGGCGTTCAACTGGTCGTATTCCTCGGTTGAACGCCATCTCGGATTCTCGATCGAGGCACATGAACGACGGCATGGCTATGCCGACGATGGTTTCCGCGTGATCCCAAGGCTCTTGCCACCGCAGCTCGCCGCCGACGTCGTGGGGGGCCGAGAGGTGGCGCTCGAAGGCCAGTCCATCAGTCACACCTTGCGCGCACTCCAGATCGCCTCGATCGGCCATCGGCTCGTCCACTCGAGGGGCCGGTCACTGAAACTGGTGGAGGCGCCGGGAGGCGGCGGCTCCTCGATGAGTGCCTCCAGCATCAGGCCACAGGAGTGCAGCAGTTGTACCCAACCCCCGTAACTCAGCACGTAGTCGACGGCGGTGGGCGCGACCTGGCGGGTATGCAATCCGAAATAGGCGCGCCGCAGCGCGGGCGTCAGCGTGCGGTCGTCGCTGTCCCAGCACATGGCGAAGAACGGCGTATTCGTGCAGAAGGCGAGTTGGCCGCCGGGACGCATGACTCTGGCGACCTCGGGGACCGCCAGGTGGGGGTCAGCCCAGGACATCCCGCCGTAGTCGGAGAGCACGAGATCGAACACCGCGTCGGCGAAGGGTAGAGCCTGGGCATCGCCGAGCACGGGCGCGAAGCGATCCGCGCGTGGAGCGTGGCCGAGCTGCGCTCCGGAGATGTCCAACCCGACGACCCGGGCGCCGCGCCCCGCCAAGGAGGCCGACCAGTGGGCTGCCCCGCAGCCGAGTTCGAGCACGGTTTTCCCCTTGACCGGGTCCAGAACTCGCAGTTCGCTCTCAGGCCGGCGCCACAGCCCCCAGGCCTCGGCATTCGGCCCGTGCAGCAGTCCACCGTGCTTGCGCTGGTAGCCGTCGCTCCAGTCGTCCCAGGTACTGCGGTTGTCCCGAGTGATCTGCCGGGCGCGTTCCCCAACAGTGCCGTATTCCAATTCTGAGCTCATGGTTCGGACTCCGTTTCGCTGGGCTCGGCACATTGCTCTTGAATGAAGGGAACTTTCGCTGTCATCCTTCGGGCGATTCAGCCCCGCTCCTCGCCAGCCCCGGCGACTTCCTAGCCGCAGCCGATGGCGTCGATCTGGCCCTCTGAGGGGGCAAGTCGCCCTCAGGAGCGGATATGCCCCCGCAAGGGTGTGACCGTCTCACGGTTCCCTAACAAAGGATGCGCGATGACCACACATCCCTCCCTCCTTGCAGCCACGGGACCGGTCGAGTCTGATGACGGTGATCCGGCGCTGCGGCTGGAGGAGTTGGTGCGTCGCAGTGCCCGTCGGGACCCGGGCAAGGAGGCTCTCCGGATCGGTTCCCTCAGTGTCTCCTACGGCGAGCTGATGGGGATGGCCGAGAGCTGGGCGGCGGTCCTGCGCGCCGCTCATCCCGCCGATACGCCGCAGTTCATCGGGGTGCTCTGCGATCGGACGTTCACCGGGTACACCGGGATACTGGCGGCACTTTGCGCTGGGGCCGCGGTTGTCCCCCTCGCCGTGGACACACCGCCTGGGCGGCTTGCCGGCCTTCTCCGCGACCAGCCGTTGGACGCGCTGATCGTGGACGAAGCGGGAGCTGCGAAAGTCAAGAACGTGGCTGCGCTGTGCCCCCTACCGCCGCTGTACGCCCCCGAGTCCGATCCGACGGCGGTGACCAGTGGTCACGTGGTGCGCACCATACGAGAGTGCCAGAACGAGACGGCCTACGTGATGTTCACCTCGGGGTCGACGGGTCGGCCCAAGGGGGTCTCGGTCACTCATGCGAGTGCCTGTCATTTCCTGACGGTGGTCTGCGAGCGCTACGGACTCACAGCTCGTGACGTCTTCAGCCAGACCTTCAGCCTCACATTCGATCTCGCCTTCTTCGACTTGTTCGCGGCCTGGTCGTGCGGCGGCACGCTGGTATACGTGCACTCCGCAGCACTCGCTCGGGTGGCGCGGGTGGTGGAGAGAGAAGGACTGACCGTCTGGTTTTCCGTCCCGGGCGCGATCCAGTTGGCGCGGCGGTCGGGGGCACTGGACCCCTGCAGCATGCCCTCCCTGCGATGGAGCCTTTTCTGCGGGGAACCGCTGCTTGCCGCCGATGCGGCGGCCTGGCAGCGTGCGGCCTCCGGCTCCACGGTCGAGAACCTCTACGGCCCGACCGAGTTGACGATCGCCTGCACGGCCTACCGTTGGGACCCCGCACGCGAAGAGGAGGGGGCCCACGGCATCGTGCCCATCGGGGAGCTCTTCCCGGGCCTGGAGAGCATCCTGCTGGCAGAGTCCGACGAGCCTGCCACGGAGCAAGGAGAACTGTGCGTGACGGGGCCGCAGATGTTCTCCGGCTATCTCGACCCCGCGGACGACGAGGGGCGTTTCTTTTACCACGACGGTCGGTGGTGGTATCGCACCGGTGACCTGGTTCGCCGCAGCAGCCATGCCGGCTTGATCTTTCTGGGGCGCACTGACCTTCAGATCAAGATCAGGGGGTACCGCATCGAGCCAGCGGAGGTCGAACATCACCTGCGTCTGCTGCCCGGTGTGGAGGACGTGATCGTTCTCGCTCTCGGCGAAGGGGCCGCCCGCAGCCTGGTCGCCTTCTGTGCCGGATCGGACCTGGACTCTGCCCGGCTGGAGAGTCAACTGCGCGAAGAACTACCCGCGTACATGGTTCCACGTCGATACGTTGTGCTTGACCGCCTTCCGGTGAACGAGCGCGGCAAGACGGACCGCAAGGCGCTCGCCACTTCCTTTTCCCCATCCGACCCCGCCCGACCCTGACGAGGGTGTGTCACACGTACCCCTCCCCTGTCGGAGCGGCCAGCACGGCGGAGATCGAGGCCACTGCCCTGGACGTCCCCTGTGTCACACAGGCCGCCGTGCGGCCTCCGGGCCCGGACGGCGAGTTGCACCTGTGGGTCGCCACGGAGCACAGCGCGGAGGAAGTGCTGCGGTCCCTGTTCGAACGGCTGGAGGCAGCCAAGGTTCCCGACCGCTGCTGGGTCCTGGACCGGCTGCGTTAGACAGCCCATGGAAAGGTGGGTAAGAAGCGTCTGTGGGAATCCCTAAAGTCGTCCACGACGACATGACGAAGTGGGGAGACCAGTACGGCACCCCGCTATACATCTATCAGCTGGAGGCGGTACGAGAGGCCGCCAAGGCCCTGTTGCGCAGTATTCCAGAGGAGGCGCACCTCTATTACTCGCTGAAGGCCAACCCGCACCCTGCCTTGGTGCGGGAGCTGGTGTCGCTCGGCATCCGCGCGGAAGTGAGCTCGACCGGCGAACTCACCGCCGCGCTGCGCGCCGGAACGCCCACGGCGGCGATCCTCTTCACCGGTCCGGGCAAGACAGATGCTGCCCTGCGTGAAGCCGTCGGTGCCGGCGTGCGCCGGTACTCCGTCGAGTCCGCCGCCGAGCGGACAAGGCTGGCCGCTGCCGCACGGGCGCGCGGAGCCCGCGTGGAGTACCTGGTGCGGGTCAACGCCACCACCGCCCGAGCGGGCGGGGTGGGGTTGCGGATGACGGGCACTCCATCGCAGTTCGGTATCGACGCCGACCAGCTGGACACCCTTCCGGAACTGTTCGAGGCGGATGACGCGACACAGCCGTTCGGCTTCCATCTATTCCCCGCTACCAATATCGCCGAGCCGTCGGCGCTGCACCGGGAGTTCGAAGCCAGCGTCGCAACCGTGGCCGAACTCATCAGATGCACAGGGTTCGAACCGTCCATGGTCGACCTGGGCGGCGGCTTTGCCGCACCGTTCGCCAAGCCGGGCTTGCTGCCCGACTACGGAGGCCTGCGCAGATCGCTCTCCACGGAGCTGGACAGGCATCTGCCCGGCTGGAGGGAAGGCCGCCCGGCCATTGCGTTCGAGTCGGGTCGGTATCTAGCCGCCACCTGCGGCACCCTGCTGACCACGGTGCTGGAGGTGAAACGCAGTGGCGGCAGGAGGTATGCCGTGCTGGACGCCGGCACTCATGTGCTGGGGGGGATGGCGGGGCTGGGGCGGATCCTCGCTCCAGGAGCGGAGCCCGAACCGATCGGCACCGCAGAGGACGGGCCGGTGAGCCTTGTCGGGCCGCTGTGCACCCCCCTCGACGTGCTAAGCAGGGCCGCCGTGATCGGCCCAGTGGAACCGGGGGATGTGTTGCGCATCCCCAATACCGGTGCCTACGGCCTGTCCGCCAGTCTGATGGGCTTTCTCAGCCATCCCATCGCTGCCGAGGTTGTCCTCGACGGTGTCCGGGACATTGACACCCGCCAGTTGCGGCTGACCCCGGTCGCGCTGAAAGCATCGGAAGGATCAGAGATATGACGCCCCCGTGGGATTCCTCTTTTGAGCATGTGATTCGCCCTCTGCTGCGCTCGCTCCCCGTGGACACCCCGCTCCTGCCGCAGCAGGACCTCGCGACTATGGGATTGGACTCGATGACCACCGATGAGCCGTTGTTGCAGTTGGAGGCGACGTACGCCATCGAGATTCCGGACGACCTGCTCCGCCCCAGCACCTTCGCCAGCCCTGCCAGTCTCTGGCAGACCGCGCAAACGCTGCGAACGGAGCACAAGGGATGACAACCCTCGATAGGGAGTACGGCGTGCCGATCGCCGAAGTGCTCGGCGTACTGCGGGAGCACGCCGGCCATGCCGACAAGCGGGCCGCCTTCCCCGTCGCCAGCATGGATGCGATCAGGAAGGCGGGGTTGCTGGGTTTCCTGGTGCCTGCGGAGTACGGCGGCCGGGGTGCCGGGCTGCAGGACTTCGTCGGCATGGCTCAGCGGCTGGCGGGAGCCTGTACTAGCACGGCATCCATCTGGGCCATGCACTGCCAACAGGTTGACGCCGTGGTCCGATACGGCGCCGACGCGCTCAAGGACGAGCTGCTGCCGTCCGTCGCCCGAGGCGACACCTACCTGGCGTCAGTGACCACGGAGGAGGCCAAGAACTGGAGCTTCATCACAGCCCATGCGCCGGTCACTTCGGACGTGAACGGTGTACACCTCGACCGCCTGGCGCCGGTCGTCTCCGGCGGCGAATACGCCGACGGGTTCCTCATCACCATGCGAGCGGGCGAAGACGCCTCGGTGCACGATGTGTCGCTTGTGTACGCCGCACGGGGCCACGTGGCGATAGAGAGCTCCGGCGATTGGGACACCCTTGGCATGCGAGCCATGGACAACGTGTCACTTCGGATCTCCGGCATGGTTCCCGAGCACCACGTGGTCGGCGGCCCCGGCGCGTTCCGCGCTATCGCCTCGGAATCCGCCATTCCGTTGGCTCATCTGGGTCTGTCTGCTTGCTGGCTGGGCGCCGCTCGGGAGGCGTTCGCAGAGTTGGTGCGTCATCTGCGCAGTCCCCGGCGAAAGGGCGGGCCGTCGCTGTCGTCCGATCTGGTACGTGAACGGTTGGCCCGGATCCGCTTCGACCTGGAGCTGGTGCATGCCTATCTGTATCGGGTTACGAGCGAAGTGGCCGAGTTGCGCGAGGGCGGCGACAAAGTCTCCCCGCAGGTGATGCAGATACACCTCAACACACTGAAGCTGGCCGCGTCTGAGCTGTCGTTCCGCGCGACGGACCGCATGATCGATCTTGCAGGGCTCTCCGTAGGGTACTCGGCACAATCACCGATCCCACTGGAACGGGTCTTCCGGGACTTGCGATCGGCGAGCCTGAATTACTCCAACGACCGGCTGTGGACGGCCAACGGCGCATTGACCCTGTGGGATCGGCACATAACGCTGGCCTGATTGGGCCGCCCGTTTCGGCCGTGCGCCAGTTAAGCACCGGTCCGTAAGAGCGTTGGGCATATCGCCGTGCAGCATTCGAACAGACGCCGTCAGGAGTGCCGATGAAGGTCAGTGTCGTCATCCCGTCCTACAACGCCGGCGAGCAGCTCGGTCGGCTGCTGCTGAGTCTCACCTGGTGTCGGCTCGACGCCGGCGACTCGCTCGAGGTGATCGTCGTGGACGACGGATCGACCGACGGCACCCGCGAACTGGTAGCGGGAGTCGGCGGCGACCTGGACCTCGTCTACATCTTCCTGCCGCGCTCTGCCGCCTCCGGGCGCGCGGCCGCACGCAACGTCGGCATCGAGAAGGCGAGCGGCGAACTCGTCGTGATGGTCGACGCCGACCAGATCTGCGAGCCGGGCTTCGTCGCCGCGCACGTCGGCTTCCACCGGCTTCGCGAGGATCTGGTGGTCGTCGGACCGCGGCGGGATCTCGGGGAAGGGCGCTTCGACGACGCGCGACTGGCCGCGGGATTTGCCAGGTCGGCCATCCCCGAGGTGGTCCGTGGCGACGGCCGCGAGCTGGTCTTCGCCGAGTTCTCCGAGAATTTCAACCAGCTGGAGACCTGCTGGCACCACATGTTCAGCTGCAACGTCTCGGTCCGACGCGAGCACGTGATGGCCGTGGGCGGCTTCGACGAGGGCTTCACCGGATGGGGCCTGGAGGACTCAGAGCTCGGATACCGGCTGCGGCGGGCGGGGCTCGCTTTCGCTTACCAGCCGGCCGCCGTGGCCTACCAGCGGGGCCATGGTGTCACGCCGGAGATGTTCGTCGAATGGCAACGCAATCTCGCCCACTTCGCGGCCAAGCACGCCGATGCCCCCGAGGTCTGGGCGCAGGCAGTCATCGGTATGGCCTTCAACCCGGCTGACCGCAGCATCGGCTGGCTGGAGAGCATGTGCCGACTGGAGTTCGCGGCACGTGCGCTCGCCGGCAGGCTGCCCGCGCTCACCGGGCTCGCGTGGATCGAGGCGAACGACGGGAACGCCGCCCGGGTCCTGGCCGACATAAAGGACCGTGTCGCCACCGAGGACCTCATCGTGATCGACGACAGCGACGGCGCGGTTCTCGCCGGCCCGGTGCAATGTCTCGACACGACCAGGGCGCTCCTCTACTTCTGGCGCCCGACCGCGCAGGCCCGTGACGCCCTCCGCCGGCGCCACGTGATCATCGACTGAGCAGGTGCCGATGCAGCCGGTCACACCGGAGTCAGCGGGCCCGCCACAGGCCGTGCGGGTCCACCGCGGCGAAACCCGCCGCCTCGGCGAGCGTGGCTGCCTCCTCGAAGCGGCGTGCCACCTGCTCCGGACGGTGGGCGTCGCTGGCGAAGGTGATCGCCGACCCCTTCAGTTCGTGCCACCAGCGGAGGATGTCGACATGCAGCGGACCGCATGTGTTCACCTCCAGCGCCTTGCCCCTCGCCGCCAGCATGGACAGCACCGCTCTGTATTCGTCCTCGAAGTCCTCCGGCCGGTACTCGCCCGCGCTGGAAGGCCAGTAACGCGCTGCATAGTCGATGTGGGCCAGGACGTCGAAGTCGCAGAAGCCCGACACGAGGCTGAGGACCTGGCGCAGATAGGTACGGACGACGTCTGCGGCGGGGGCGTTCGCGAATGCCGCATCGACGGTCGTCCGGCCGGAGTCGGCTGAGGGCAGTGTGTGCATCGAGACGAGTACGCGGTCGAACTCCGCACGGCGGAGGGTCTCCACGACCCGCCGCTCATGCAGATGGGGCTCGCCCAGTTCGACTCCGCTGAGGATCCTGATGCCCGGAAAGCGTTCTCGACAGCGATTGAGGCACTCCGCGTAACCTTCGACGTCGAAGGGCGGGGGAGTGAGCATGCCGTCCGTCACCAGGGGCCGCTGCCACTCGGACGGCTCGATGTGCCCGATGCTCCGCACCGTGAAGTCGGCATGCTCGGTGAACGCGATCGATGGCAGCCCGAGTCCGATCGCCCGCTCACAGGCCGACACCATGGATGTGTAGGGAGCGTCCCAGGACCATTCGCTGTGCACATGGCTGTCGCCGGGCAGCCCCGGGCGCCGCTCCTCGCTCATCCGGCCGGCTTTCGCACGAGCATGGAGCCGATGGCCAGGGCGTCGAGACCGGAGCCGTAGAACGAGCGCAGCGCGTCGAGAGGCGAGTTCACCACCGGCTCGTTGGCGAGATTGAACGACGTGTTCAGCACGATCTCGGGGTGCCCCAGCGTACCGACGCTCTGGAGAAGGCGGTGGTAGGTCGGAGAAGACCCGTCGTCCACGATCTGAGGGCGGCACGAACCGTCGACGTGCACGACGGCGGGGATCTGTGCGCGCTCGGACTCCCGGACCGCGCACGCCGCCAGCATGAACCGTTCCGGGCCTGTGCCCGCCCCCGGATTGACCAGGTATGCGTCGGCCGCGGCGCGCGTCAGGCTGGGCGCCAGTGGTCGCCACTGCTCCCGGTTCTTGATGGTGTTGACTCGTTCGTGCATCGACCGGGTCAGCGGCGAGGCGAGAATGGAGCGTTGCCCCAGAGCCCGCGGACCCGCCTCCGCCCGGCCCTGGAACCAACCGACCGTCTTTCCGTCGACGAGCAGAGCGGCGACGGCCCCGGCGATGTCGTCCTCCGCCGTGAACGGCACCGCGTTCGCCCGCAGTACGTCGGCGATGTCGGCGTCCTCGAATTCGGCGCCGAGCGCGGCAGTGGCCAGCGGCTCGCCCCTGTGTTCCCCCGCCGACGCGGCGACCGCGAGCGCAGCACCCGCACTAGTGCCCGCGTCTCCGCTGGCGGGGAAGACGAAGAGCCGGTCGACGAGCTTCGATTCCCGGATCGAGCCGTTGGCGGTGCAGTTGTAGCCTACGCCGCCGCCGATGACCACGTTCCGGCAGCCCGTCTCCCGCACCGCACCCTCCACGATGTGCGACAGCACTCGTTCCAGGACGTGCTGGCCGGACGCGGCCACGCTCTTGCGCCACGCGTCCGGTTCCAGGTCTACGTTCGACCGTGCCGTGGAGCGGGAGTAGGAATAGCCAGGCCGGCGCGGGGGACCGAACCGCTCCGCCACCCGCGCCTTCCAGGCCTGCACGAGCGGCGGGCCGAAATCCGGTCGCTCGGGATCCTGCAGAGCAAGGCCGCTGCGGATTCCTTCGTCGTCGAGGGTGAAGGGCATCCAGTCCTCATCGGGCTTGGCGTACGATGCCAGGCCCATGACCTTCCCCTCCTGGCCGAACCGGAACCCGAGGTAGTTGGTGACCCCCAGGTAGAACATACCGAGGGAATCGGCGATGTCGTATTCGCGCAGCACGCGCATGCTCCCGCCGCGGGCGTGGCCTATGAGGGTCGAGACGCCATCGCCCACACCGTCGACGCTCACGACGGTCGCCTCGTCGAATCCCGAGGTGTGAAAGGAGGCGGCCGCGTGTGCGAGCGGGTGTTTGACCTTCTCCCATTGCGGCCGCCTTCCCCCGGCGAAACACGGATGGTCGACCATCGTCCTGTACATGTCCCGATGGGCGTTGTCGCGGTCCGCCTCGAGCCAACTGGTCGCGATGACGTCGACGTCGGCCATGGTGATCCCGGCGGACGCGAGACAGTGGGCGGTGCTTTCCAGTGGCAGGCAGTTGGGCGCGTGCCGGAGCCGGTTGAATCGTTCCTCTTCGGCGAGAGCGTGAAGCCGTCCGTCGATCACCAGCGCCGCAGAGGCGTCGTGTCCCAGGCCGCCGGCCAGTCCAAGGATGATCATTTTTCGCCCTTTCCCGTATACGACGCTTTGGTTGCCGTTGCGGCCCCACAGGTGTGCGTCAGCGGATGCGGTAGCGGAGCGCGAGCACGGAGTACGCCCACCTGTTGGAGGTGAGCACGAGCACAGGCGCGCCGTCCGGCAGCGCATCTCGATCCGTCAATTCCGCCAGCCCGCGGATGGCGTCGACGCTGAAGCAGTGACCCGCTTGAAGGTCGGGAACGAAATGGTGCGCGATTCCCGAGGCATGGGCCAGAAATCGCCGTGACCCGGTCGAGTACGCTCCGATCAGCATTCCCGCCGCTTCCTGCGCTGTCCAGCCTGCAGCCTTTAGGGACGCGCGCGTGGCCGCACTTACGCCGTTGATCACGGATCGTAGGGCCGCCGTGGCGGGCAGCGGCCCCGGTGGCGGGGTCTGCGCCGTGGAGCGCAAGGCCACCAATTCGAAGCTCGGCCCCGGCGGCTGTTCCCGCGTGACGACGCAGACCCCGGCGGCATCGCCGAGGACGGTCATACTGTCCGCAAGGATCCGCCTGTCCGGCCTGGCCGCGTCGGAGGCGACGACCGCAGCCGGGCCGACCTCACGGCACTGCCCTGCCGCGGCGAGGACCGCGAATCCGAAATTTCCGCAACCGTTGCCGGTCACGATGAAGGCCGGGGTTCGCTCGTGGCCGGACTGCGACTGCAGGGTGCCAAGCAGCTCGTGCGGAGGCGTGTGTTCGAGGTTCTCGGTGGCATGGACCATGGCGGTCACTTCTCCGGGCCGATCTTCAGACACGGCTCGCAGCAACTCGGCAGCGTGCACCACGGCGCGCCCGTCGAAGACGGACGCGGAGACCGCTCCCGATTCCCGCAGCATGTCGCGGTTGGCGACGACGTCCGCGTCGTTCAGCTCGGCGAGCGCGACAATCTCTCCCAGCGCGACGCGGAAGTCGGAGAGATAGAGACGGGATGTGTCGAACATGGCGTGCGCTACCCCGCTCGCCCGAGCACCAGGGAGTCGACGACGGCCGTCAGCGAACTGACCGATTCGAACGTCGCCAGGTCGAATGCGGAATCGGGAAACTCGACGTCGAGGGTCTGCTCCACTGCGGCGATGATCTGCATCAGCTGAAGGGAAGTCACATGCAGATCGGCAAACCGGTCTTCCTGCGTGATCACGTGGTCGGCGGGAAGATTCTTGAGGACCTTGCGGAGAATCCGCACAACTATCTCCAGACTTTCAGTCTGTGACTCGGCCATGACCAGCCTTCTCCTTGAGGGTGGGTCTACGCATACGCAAACCCGCGGCGTTTCAGATGCACGGGCCGACGAGCATCATCGTCATCTCAGGTCGGCTCGGACAACCCTGAGGCCGGCATATCGAGTTGGTGCTTTTTCGGCGGTGGGACATCGAGCCTGCTCGCTGAACGGGGGCGTACCGGACAAGTTCATCTCCGGCAGGAGCAAGCCACTCGGGGCTCGTCAAGCCGCAGGCTGACGGACCAGTGGTGGAGCTCCTTGCCGTTGCTGAAGAACCGGCGGCTCTCGCCCTACCACCATGGCCGTCGCGAGCATATGAGCGGCATCGCCCAAGCCTTCGCCGGACTGCTCTTACACCCATGGACCCGCCGCCCTCTCCCTCGGTTTTCGAGGGCGAACCGCTCAGTGCCGCACATCTCGACGTGCCATGGCCAAGCACAAGGTCGTCAACCAGCGGCAGGGGGAGTCCGACGGCGTTCAAGTGCATGTTTTCGCCGCTTGAACGGTGCTCGCAGCACAGGCGACGGACGTGAACGCCCATGCGGGTCGGTGTTGTTGACGCGTGGAGTGGCCTTCGGCACGCTGGCCACTGCTCGATGATGTCCACTCACATGCCGCGCCCGACGTCCTCCGGCGCGCGCTTCCGTGCACCGGTCGGCAGCACCGGAGCCCGGTGGACCGTCTCGGATCGGGCCCGACCTCGCAGCGAGGGCGACCCGTCATTAGCGCAGAGCCCCGATGCGCCCTGGCGGTGCGACCGCTCCGCGGCGGTGCCTCGAACTGGAAGGCAAGAGCTCTTGAACTCAACAAAAGACATCCATGTCTCCACCGTGGTGATGGCGCATCCGGTGCGGAAGGAACAGGCGTTGCAGCTCCAGCGGCGCCATCCCGAACTGGCGGTGGAGACCGTCTTCGACCCCGACCCCGGAGGGAAGCCCGCCACGCTCCGCACGGCCGTTGCCGCGTGGAGCCGGATACGCCCGGGCGCGACACATCAGCTTGTGCTGCAGGAGGACGTGCAGCTGTGCCGGGACTTTCCCGCGGTCTTGCAGCAGGCGCTGTCGGTCGCGCCCGAGGGCGCCATCGCCCTGTTCGCGAACTGGAACATGTCCAGCGCGCAGGCGGTTCGTCTGGCGGCGCTGTGCGGGGCGTCGTGGACGCCCAATATCGAGGAGTGGGCTCCCACCCAGGCGCTACTGCTTCCGGCCGATGTGGCGCGGGATTTTGCCGGCTTCGCGGAGCGGTACTCAGCGGACAAGCCAGACAACCGCGCGATGGCCGAGTACCTCGAATTGCGCGGCATCCCTACCTATATCGCCATCCCGAATCTGGTCCAGCACCGACCCGTGCCGTCCCTTCTCCTCAACGACCTGCTGTACGGCATCCGCGATTCCGTGGTGTTCCCCGAGACGGCCGACGTAGGCGTTGAGCCATTCACCGACCGGGTGGTCTCGCCGCCCGCGGTGGCGCATATGGGCCTGTGCGACTTCGAGATCATGTGCCACTACGACCCGGTCATCGCCGAGCCCCGGATGCCGACGATGGGGCACGAGGTCCTGGTCCGCTTTGGGATGTCGACCACCGAGTTGGCCGAGAGCTTCATGAGCGACCTTGACTACCACCCTGAGGCCAGGGCGACCGGCTGGGCGGAGACGCTGCTCTTCCAACTCTGGATCACCAGCTTCATCCAGGGCGTGATCGCAAGGGGATTGCCAGGACTCGGCAGCATCAAGGACCTCGACACGGCGTTCGAGAACCATCGGTGGGCGCGGACGGCGCTGGACACGTTCGCGGCCGGCGCTCTGCGGAAGATGTTCACTCACAGCGATTTGCGACGCAACTCTGACCCGTTGACGCCGCTGTGCCGGACGGGCCTACGCGCCGGATTCATGGCCGTCGACTCCTGGCCGGGGCTGACCGCGCTGTGGCGACCCGACCTGCACGGGATTCGGCCCCAGTGGAACTCGGGGGAGAAGCAGCCGGCCGAGGCGGCGGCCGCGCTGTAGCAGCTCGGCCGACTGCTTGCGAAGCCGTCGATGTGGGGGAGCCAGCTGGCCTCTCGAAGGCTCGACAGCCGCTTCACCAGAGCCGAGCACCTGCAGAGCGCAGTGATGTCCGTCGTCCAGAGGTGCAGCGAGCTCATGATGGTCGCAATATCGAAAGCCTCTGCACTCAGTTCGGTGTCGAGCCCTCCGACGCCTATCTTCCGATCAGTGGCGGATTCGGACTGAACTGCCCGACGAATACGTACCTGCTCGACCGGTTCGACTTCAAGGGTCTCACGCCGCCGTGTGCGAACGACGCGGGCCAGGCGTTGGGAATCGGTCTCTTGGGCCTGCACAATCTCGGTTTGCTGGACAGGTCCGGCTTCAGGCTGAACTCGGCATACTACGGTTGCGAGTTGAATGACGTCGATAAGAGCATCGACTACTATGCGGAATGGATATCCGAGGTCAGCGACTTCTCGCCGGAACAGCTCATCGAGGACATCATCGAGATGCCGATCGCATGGGTCGCCGGCGCGGCTGAGCTCGGCCCCCGGGCCCTGGGGCACCGCAGCCTTCTCGGAGATCCGCGCTCTCCTGAGACGAAGGCCGTACTCAATCGTGTCAAAGGCCGTCAGTGGCGGCGGCCGGTCACGCCGCTCGTGCTGGAGGACCGTGCGGCGCACTGGTGTGTTCAGAACTGCCCGTCGCCGTTCATGCTCGAGGCCGTGCAGGTGAGGCCGGAGCGCCGCAGTCGGGTCCCGGTGATCCTCCACCTGGACGGCTCGGCTCGGCACCAGACGCTGGAGCGAGCGGTGAATCCGTTGCTCTACGACGCCCTTGCCGCATTCGACCGCCAGGTGGGGGTGCCCATCTTCTGTAACACTTCACTCAATAAACCTTTCCGGACTACGAATTCGACTTTCTCTCGACAGACCCACCGCATCAGCCCGCCGACGTGGGGACAACTTGGCATGTGGCTGATGCACCAACAGCTGCACTCGAGAAGCGAAACGCTGAACCTGCAGCTGCGGGCCAGCTTTCCGGAAAGTGTGACGCCCGACAGCATCGTCCGAGCCGTGACCGTTCTCGTCCGCCGCCACGAAGCCCTCCGCACGACCTTTGACGAGACGATCGAGGGCCGACTCCGGGCACTGACCCAGGGCGAGGGAGAATTCGCCGTCAGAATCTACAGGCTGACGGATTCACCGCTCCCGACCGACGACCTGGTGGAAAGGGTGATGGGGGCCGAACGGAAGCATCTCTTCGATCTCGGCAAGGATGTTCCGGTCCGGCTGGCGGTGATCGAGCTTCCCTCCGGAGCGTGCCGCGTGTCCCTTGTGGTCTCGCACATGGCAGCCGACGGCTACTCGTTGGGAGTCCTCAAGCGCGAGCTCGAGGAACTCGTGGCCGGGGGACCCGGTACGGATGCCGGTCCGCGGGATCCGGGCGACGACGCGGTTCGGCTGCAATCCTTCGAAATCGCTGCGGCCGAAACGTCGGCCAGAGGCGAGACGGAGAACAGGGTCTCCCTAAAGTACTGGCACGAGACTCTCCGCCACGCGCCACGCACCAGGTTTCCATGGGGCCGTGGCACGAACGGCAGCAAGCCGGAGGTCCGGGTGGTCCTGAACTCGCGAGCCGTGGTCCTCGCGGCCGGCGAGCTTGCCGCCCGGTACGGAGCCAGAATGTCCGGCGTCGGGCTGGCGGCGATATCGGCCGTGCTGTCCGCGGTTTCGGGCGATACGCAGGTCATGTACCAGGTGGCGTGCAGCAATCGAGCGTCGGAGGCGATCCGGGCGTCCGTCGGGTGCATAGCCCAGGGCGGTCTGTTCTTCGTGGAGACCGAGACCCCGCGGTTCTCGGACCTCCTGGCTCGAGCCGGCCGGGCGGCGCTGATGGCTTACTCTTCCGCCCGTTACGACTCGGTCCTGCGCAACGCGGTCGCCGCTGAGGCCGGTCTGCGGTGTGGAGTCCGGTTCGACCTGCACACCATCGTCAGCGACGAACTCTCCGCGGCTCGCCCGCCGGCCGGTTTCCCGCAACGGCCCGGTCCCGCGTCCATGAACGTGGCTCTCGGCGAGACGCTGATCGAGTACCGCAGCTCGGAATCGGTCGCCTCCGAGCGGTTTCTCCTGCACCTGGGCAACCGGGACAGCATCGCGCGCCTGACCGTCCGGGCCGATCCGGAGACGTTCACCGAGCAGCTCGTGAGCACGGTCCTGCACGGCATCGAATCCGTGCTGGTCGGTGCGTGTCGTGCGGACCGGTCCCCTGCCGACCTCGCCTTGGACGCGGGAGTTCGCACTCCGCAGGAGCGGGGGGCGGACTGGGTGCACACGGACATGGGGTGGGTGGACCTTTCCTCCGTCGCCGAGATGGTGGAGCTGCACCGGGCTAGCGAAGGTGACGTCCGTTCAGTACGGCGAGGAGCGCGGAGTCGTGGCGTACCTCGATGCCAGGCGCAGCCACGTCAGCGAGGAGGCGCTGCGTGAGGAAGTCATGAGCCTGCTCTCCGAGCACCCCTCCGAGGGGCCCCGGCGATACGTATTCGAACCGCTGAACTGAATGACGGAGTGGACAACAATGCAGCCGGTACTCAGCGTGATAGTTCCCTTCTACTGCGTCGAGCGTTACTTCGAGGCATGTCTCGAATCGATCGCAGCGCAGACCCTGCGTGACCTGCAGGTGATCATGGTCGACGACGGGTCCACGGACGGAAGCGTGCGCACAGCCGAGAAGTTCGCCGAGCAGGATCCACGCTTTCAGCTGCTCCGGCAGTCGAACCGCGGCCTGGGCGCCGCGCGGAACGCGGGACTGCCAAAGGCCGGCGGGCGCTACATCGCCTTCGTCGACAGTGACGACATCGTCGCACCCGACGCCTACGAACTTCTCGTCGGATCGCTCGAGGCGTCCGGATCGGACATCGCCTGCGGCGGGGTCCAGAGGTTCAACCGGGACGGTTACTATCCGTCCTCTCTTCACGAGGGAATCTTCGACGAGGCCAGATCGCGCACCCACATCACGCGGCAGACCGATCTCATCGGGGACAGAACCGTCTGGAACAAGGTCTACCGGCGCTCGTTCTGGGACGACCATGGCCTGATCTTTCCCGAGCACCAGCTCGAAGACGCGTGTGTCACCGTGCCGGCGCATGTCCTGGCCACAGCGGTCGACGTCGTGACCGGGCCGGTCTATTTCTGGCGTCAGCGTGACGACGGCCCTCCCTCCATCACCCAGCGGCTCTTCGACCTTGACATCGTCGAAGGGCGCGTACAACAGCTGACCAAGGTGTCCGGATTTCTTGCCGAGCACAGCGCACACCTGAAGCGGATCTATGACCTCGTCGCCCTGGAACACGACCTGTTCATTCTGGTGATGGCGTTGCCGCACATCGCGGATGCGTCCTACCGAATCGGACTGCTCCGCTTCATGAAGAACTTCCTGGCCGGCGTCGATCCGGAGGTTTTCGACCAGCTCGGTGAAACCCATACAACGTGCTACCAGATCGTCCGGAACGGTGCCATGGGTGAGGTGGTCGGCTTCGCCGAGGAGCAGCCCAGGACTGTCTTCCTGTAATGCGACACATAATTCCTGCGGTCCTGGAGGGTGAGATGCCGGAAAAGAAGGTAATAGTTGTTCTCGGCGGTGGTGGATTCATCGGCTCGCACCTCTGCCGACGGTTTCTGGACGAGGGCTGCCGAGTGGTATGCGTGGACAACTTCGTCACCGGTAACCGAGAGAATCTCGCACCGCTGGCAGACAGGCGGGGCTTTGAACTCGTCGAGGCGGACATAGCGGACGGGCTCGATGTCGCCGGGCCCGTCGACGCTGTTCTGCACTTCGCTTCGCTGGCATCTCCCGTCAGTTACCTGACCTTTCCGGTGGAGACGCTGAAGTCGGGCTCCATCGGAACCTTCCATGCCCTGAACCTTGCGCAGGAGAAACACGCCCGCTTCCTGATGGCTTCCACTTCGGAGGTCTACGGCGACCCGTTGGTGAACCCGCAGCCGGAATCATACTGGGGGAACGTCAACCCGATCGGCCCCAGAGCCTGTTACGACGAATCGAAGAGGTTCTCGGAGGCTGCGGCCTCCGTTTACGGAGAAGCATTGGGAGTGAACGTCGGCATCCTTCGGATCTTCAACACCTTCGGTCCGCTGATGCGCATCGACGATGGTCGAGTGATCCCCAACCTGATAAGTCAGGCGCTTTCCGGGGCCCCGCTCACCGTGGCAGGCAACGGTAGTCAGACGCGGTCCTTCTGCTACATTGACGACCTGGTGGAAGGAATCGTGCGCGCGACGCGTTCTTCCGTGCGAGGTCCCATCAATCTGGGAAACCCGAACGAGATGTCGATCCTGCAAGCTGCACAGCACATCCTGAATCTGACCGGATCGGATTCGGAAATCAACTTCGTCCCGCTCCCGACGGACGACCCGCACATCCGGCGCCCGGACATCTCGTTGGCGTACAAAGAACTCGACTGGACTCCAGAAATCGAGTTCATCGACGGCCTCTCCCGCATGATCGCCTGGGTACGCGCGGTCACGGCGGGCCGTGGGCTGCACGAGGCGTCCGCAGGTGTGTAGGCGCAGCCCGTGGGAGAGCGTCCCGACCACTGTGAAGGCAGGGTGTGACCGTGAGAGTCCTGGTCAGCGGCGGTGCCGGCTACGTGGGTTCCTTCGCCGTCCGTAGTCTGTCGTCCGCCGGACACGAGGTCCTGGTCATCGACGATCTGAGCACGGGGCGTCGGGAGGCGGTGGGTCGTGTTCCGATGGTGGTCGCCGACATACGCGACGAGGCGGCGATGGACAGAGCCTTCTCCGGCTTCCGCCCCCACGCCGTCATGCACTTCGCCGGGCTGAAGTCGTCCGAGGAGTCGATGACCGAAATCGGCAGGTACCTGGACGTCAACGTGCGCGGGCTGACCACGATTCTGGAATGCTCGCGGCGCCATGGCGTCGGTCGCTTCATATTGTCCTCGTCTTGTTCGGTTTACGGCACGCCCGACAGCGCGCCCGTGACGGAGGAGTCCGCGGTGGCTCCTCAGAGCCCTTACGGCGAGTCAAAGGCCATCGGGGAGCGCCTGGTCCAGTGGTACGGCCGGCTGACGGACATGCGCTTCGCCAACCTGCGCTATTTCAATGCCGCGGGTGCCGCCGTCGACGGGTCGCACGGTGCCTTCGTGGCACCGAGCGTACGTGAGATCTTTCCCATGGTGATCCGTGCGAGTCTGGGACTGGTCGACGGGATCCGGATCATGGGGAACGACTTTCCGACTCCGGACGGCACGGCTGTCCGCGACTACATCCACGTCGAGGACCTGGCCGACGCGCATCTGCGCGTGCTGGAAGGGCTGGACACGGCCGACACGTCGGGAAGTTACAACATCGGATGCGGGACCGGTGTCAGTGTGCGGGAAGTCGTACACGCCGTGCGGAGCGTTTCCGGTCGCCGTCCGCCGGTTGCCGTCGGGCCAAAGAGACCGGGCGATCCCGCCGGCCTGTGGGCCGACACGACGCGAATGAGGAAAGTCTTCGGCTGGGAGGCCAGACACAACCTGCTGAAAATCGCCGAGACCGCATGGCGATGGCATCAGGAGAATCCCACGACGCTCGGATTTCCCGCTGGGTGAGAATCGTCGAGCGGGAGGACCTTTAGCAGTCCAGGCGCACGTTCGGCGAGCAGGTCGATGACCTGGCTGGTGTAGGCGTGGGCGGTGGACTCGCTGATCCCGAACCCGGAAGCGATCTTCGCCAGGGTGATGTGCTCGCGCAGGTACAGCCAGTGCCACCATCGCGCGCTGGGACGGACGGAGCTTGCAGCGCCGGTCATGCTCACGGGTGACGACAAGCATGGTCACCCACTCCACGAGCGCATGCGGCAGGTCCAGTGGCGGCAGGATAGATGACCAACGAGGCCCCCGAGCAGCGTTGTTGAGACGTCAGACATCTCGATCAACAGCTCGGGGGCCTCGCTCGTTGCGCTTCGCGGCCTGTCACCTGATCAGGGACCAGTTCGAAGAAGCTCAATGACAAGGGCGAGCCGATCGTCAACAGCGCACACGAGGCGTTGAACTTCTGTATTCGAAAGGGCATTCGTGTCGCTTACCTCGACGGGCGCCGTGTGGAGCTGAGGGCGTCGGCACTGGACGTCATCCCACCGGATGGGCCCGCTGTTCGGTCCTCCGTCCTGTTCTCGGATGACGCGCAGGCCCGCGAGCAGGCATGGCGCGAATGGCGTGACCGCGACTTTTCGGACGAGGGCCTACCCCTCCGGGTGCGCTAACCTTGGCTCGAAAAGGAAGCGCAATTCTCACTCCACGGGATGACGATGGTGAAGGGCCCCTTGCTGGCCTGGATGTCTGGGTATTGACAGTCGATGTCGGCGTCCGATGAGTCATTCGCCCCGATTCCGGTGCTCGGCTGCAGGGTTCTGGCCTGCACGATAAAACTGCTATTCTTAGCAGGTCACTGGAAATGGCCTTGTGTCTGACAATTGCATCGCAGCAAGGGGTAAACTCGTCATGGTCGACGGATGGCAGTGGGATGGGTCACTATTCAAGGGAGCGTCCGCATATTACGAGCGCGGACGGCTTCCATATGCTCCCGGATTCGTCGAGAAACTGAAAGTGGTCCTGGGCCTTGACGGGCACGGCAGGCTCCTCGACATCGGTTGCGGTCCGGGCATCGTCGGGCTCGCCCTGGCGCCGCTCTTCTCCGAGGTGGTCGGTCTCGACCCGGACCAGGACATGCTGGTCGAAGCCGAGCGGCAGGCCATCCGTCGCGGGGTGGCGAACACGCGCTGGGTAGCCGCGCGTGCCGAAGACCTGCCTGCTGGTCTGGGCACGTTCCGAGTCGCGATGTTCGCCCAGTCGTTCCATTGGATGGCCCGAGACCAGGTCGCGTCGACCGTGCTGGACATGTTGGAGCCCGGAGGCGCGTTCGTCATCATGAGCGAGGCCAAGGATGAGTCCGGTGAGTCGCTGCCGAGGCAGCTTCCCCAGTCATCCCCGTACCCGGTTCCCCCCTACCCGGAGATCGGCGAGCTCATTCGACGGTATCTCGGCTCGGTGCGCCGCGCGGGCCAGGGAGTGATCGCCAACGGCACTCCGGGCCGCGAGTCCGTCGTCCTCGCGCGAGCAGGGTTCGAGCGCTTCGAACGGCATACCGTTCCGGCCGGCCAGGTGATCGAGCGCTCCGCTGACGACATCGTGGCCTGGGTGTATTCCCTGTCTTCCTCCGCGCCGCACTTGTTCGGGGATGAACTGCCGAACTTCGATCGGGATCTGCGGGCGCTGTTGGAGAAGACGTCATCCGACAATCTCTTCGCCGAGTGCCTGCCGGCAACGGGCATGATGATCTGGCGCAAACCGCAGGTCGAGGAGTGATTCCAGCGACGATCGCCCCGTGGGTCCGAGCACTTCCTCGGGTGTGACCGCTGCCGCTGGTGCTTCTCTGAGCCGTTTCCCAGTACAGGATCCGCGCTTCCGTGAGCGCTGGCGGCCGATCGAGCACTGGGCCCGAGCCACACGGTCGTGATCGTGGGCGGCGGTGGGTTGCCGGGGCTATCGGCCTTTGGTGCTGGGCGGGTCCACGACGGGAAAGTGCTCGACGTCGTCCTGGCGTGGCTCTATGGGCTTGAGGCCGTAGGCGCGCGCGAAGGGGTAAAGGTACTCCCCGGCCGGGGTGTTAGGAGGGTCGGGCCACTCCATTTCTCCGGGATCGTCCACGGGACCGAACAGGGCGATGGACCGTGCCGTGGGCTTGGCGTCGTGCCGCGGGTAGTACAGGACTCCCTCGAAGCCCGCCTGTTCCCATAGCCGCGCCCACGCCTGCGGGGTCACGTACAGGGTAAGGACGGGCAGCTCTCTTCCCAAGGCGCCGATGACCGGGCATCTGCGACGGGTCAGATCGGCGACTCGGTAGGAGCGCGTGGTCGTGATGCGGGAGACGGACAAGTCCTCCAGTGCGGTGCTGACGATGTTCGGACCCCGCAGAATGGCATAGCCGAGGTACTCCGCCAATGCGGTCAGGGGGTCGGTAGCGGTGTAGCACGTGCCTCGCGCCGGCTCGGTGGTGTCGAAGCGTGATCCGTTCCTTCGGCTGTGGTTGAGGCAGGAGAAGTGCCAGCAGCGCCACCGTGATTCGTGCACACGGTAGATCCGGCGGCCTGCTGCCACGGTCCTTACGGGGAACTGCCGTAGGCCTGCGTCGGGCGGGGGCGCGGGGAGAAAAAGCTGTCTCGGGGGAAGTTCGTGTGCCGCCTGGCTCACCGCGACCACCTCGCCGCGTACGTGCGGGCGTCTTCGAGTACCGGTTCGAGCGAGTGATTGCCGCGCAGCCACTCGACGGGCGTGGCGCCGCCCAGTTGCGGGTTGGGCGCCGTGGCCCACTGCACGACCAGCCACGGACTCCCCTGAAGGTCGCGGAAGACGGCCAATGCCTTGGCCACACGGCTGTGCAGATGCCGCCCGGTGAACTGCCAGACCGGAAAGAGGAACCCTCCGCCGTCCGTCCTCACCATCAGCAGTTCGCGTACCTCACCCTGCTTTTCTGCTTCGGCGGGTGAGACTCCCAGCAGCTCCGCAGCTCCAACAAGGTTGTAGAACGGGCCCCACCCGTCATGAACCGGCTTGCGAGGGCGCAGCTGTCGTACATTCCCGGGCGAGCCCGCTTTCGCCTCTCCCCCTTGGGGCGACGCCCGTCTGCCAGCGCTGACGCTCTGACCTGAGCCGGCTCTCTTCTGCTGGGACTTCCGCGTCTCGGCGGCGGCGGGCTTCGCGGGCAGGCGATATTGCTTCGCCGCCTTGCCCTTCGTCGGTTTCTCAGCGATCTTGACGGTCTTCCGGGTCTTGCCCAAACCCGGCTTCGGGGCCTTGTCAGAGGTCATCGGCTCGCCTCGTCCTCATCACCCCCGAGTTCCAGTCTCCGGCAGCGGGGCCGATCGTGCAGACCTGCGGTCCTCTCTCGGCCTCGGCCCGCCTGCTACCCCCTCCGCTAAGCACGCGGACTGCGCCGTCGTCCGACGAGCCGCCGACTGCGCGGCCTGATCAACTACTCCGGCGTCGGGACTTCGCCGTGTCCTTCTTCACGGCTCCGGACGGCGAGGTTCTGTGGCCTTCACGGGCGGCTTCCACGCTGGCCTCGAGCATGGCCATCAGATCCACGACGCGCCCGGGCAGTAGCTGGGTGGCCGGAGCATGGGGTGGTTCAATGCCCTCCAGCTTGGCCGTGACGACCCGTTCCAGCGCCTGCCGGTACTCGTCGTGCTGCTCCTCCCACCGGAGGTCCTTGGTGAGCTGGTCCATGAGCGTGCGCGCCATCCGCAGCTCCTGAGGGCGCGGGGCGGGCGCGTCGGGCGCGAGGCCGGTCGTCGGGCGCACTTCGTCGGGCCAAAGCAGTCCCTGAAGACACAGCACATCGTCACGGACTCGAAGCACTGCCAGTGACTCCCGGGTGCGCAGCACCAGCCGTGCGATTCCGACCAGGCCGCTCTCGGCAGGCGCCTCGCGAAGCAGCACATAGGGTCGAGACCCGAGACCCGAGACCCGAAGCGCCGAGGTAGTAGGCGCGGTCCGGAGGAACAGGGTCAACCGTCTCGCCCGGGACGAAGCCCAGTATCTCGATCGCTCGAGCCGTAGGCAGCGGCAGATCGGACAGGTCCTCGTCGGTCAGGACTACCACGCATCCGTCGGGGGCCTCGAAACCTCGGACGACCTCGACATACGGCACCTCTACGCCCTCGGCTTCGCAGTATCGGCGCTGTCGTATTCTCGACCCGTCCTTCGCATGGACCTGTTTGAGACCGGTGGAGCGCTGTTCCGTGGCGGCATGAACCGTGACCGGGATGCTCACGAGACCGAACGTGATCGACATCCGCACGATCGTGGAGACGGCCATACCTCCATAGGACGTCCGACCAGCGCACTTCGACCGCCGTGCGCGACGTCTACAGGCCGAGGACGGCGCGGAGGGCGTTGTCGACGAGTTCTTGCTGGTCGGGGCCGATGTTGCCGTGCAGCGTGTCGGTTTCGAAGCGGATTGCGCCGAGCTGGAGGAGGTTGACGGCGACGAGGGAGGCGTCGACCGGCGTGGTTAGATGCACGCTCATCGCCGTGTCGGGGTGCTGTGCCGGAGCGCGGAGCACGACGGTGACGACCCGGCGTCCTTCTCGTCGTCCTTCACCCGCCGGTAGCTGAACGCCTTCACCCCCAGCGGATGGGCCAGGTGCACCTCGGCCCCGGCCTCGGCCAGCGCGTCGGCGGCCCAGTACCAGCCGAGCGTGGCCTCCAGCACCACCTTCGGCTGCGGCCCTGCCTTGGCAGTCACCCGCGAGCACCAGCGCCTCTACCCCACCCCTGACCAGGACCAATACGAGCTCATGGCCTGATCACAGACCTCCCTCGTGCCATGCCGAACCGGAAGACCATGCCGGGCCAGTCAATATCAGGTACTCCGCCATCGAGCGCCTCGCTGATCGTCCGCTCTTCATAGCTGAAGCGGGATTCCATGATCGCCGCCAGGCCGTCAAGCTCACGCCCGATCGTCTCCAGAACCGAGCCACGCGATTCGGCAGCTCTCTCGGCGAGTTCACGCACCCGGGACAGGATCGACGAGATCATTCCATGATCCTCAACAAGATTCGCGACCGTCGCTGCGAGATCCGGGCGTTCGCGCAGCAAGTGGGAGAACATCCCGTTGTCCTCGCCTTGATGGTGCGACGTCAAGGCGGCACAAAAGGCCAGGCAATGGGTGACAAGCGCATCGTCGCTCAACCGGCGGTGTCCGAGACTTGTCCTGATCTCGTTGATCTGGCGACGCAGTTCTTGATGTGCTTGTGAGAGCTGCAGGCTCAAGGCGACTACACGGTCGCCGTCGCGGGAAGCCACGGATGGCGGTCCCTCGGTGCCGCACCTCCATGCCTGACGCAGTCCGCCACCGGCACGCGATGCTGCCGCAATCTGATCACGCAACGCGGCGAAACGGCAAGCACAGTGCCCGCCCGCGCCTAAAACCAGCTCCGTGCTCCGACGTTCTGCCAGCTCAGCGCTTCACTCCAGAGGAACCGCACCCATCTGCGTTAGTTGCCTCACGGCCTTTAGTGCCTGCTGTTGCAAATTGACTCCCACGAAGGTTTCGAATCTCCTTAAAATCGTCTGCGTGAGGGGTCCCATAGCGCCGTTTTTCACCATTTGGCCATTTATGGAACGTACATGGATCAGACCCATGAGCGTCCCAGTCAGGAATATCTCATCGGACGACAGCAACATCTCGGCTGTGACTTGGCGCTCACAGACATCGATTGAGGCTTCGCGCGCTAATGCGATGATCGTTTCCCGAATGACTCCCGGAACGACCATGGCTGATGGTGGTGTCTCTAGGCGATTCTCGGTGACACGAAAGACGTTGTATCCGTCTCCTTCGGTAACGAATCCATCCGGATCGAGGAGTATTGGCTTCAGGTCCTTGTCGATTCGCATGACTTCGGCGCGAGCCAATTTTAGATCTAGGCGTCCGCGAGTACGGATGGTGGTCGGGATGAGACTCGCCGGAATTGAGCGTTGATTAGGTATCCAGGTATTAACCCCCCGGGCATAGGCCTCAAACATGCTGGCTAGCTCTCCACGAAAGGGTGCGCAACCTACGAGGAAGGTGGGTGGGGAGCTGCTATTGAAGCCTCGAAACCGTGGGTCAATGCCATTGCTGGCGGCAATTACGATGTGCCATTCGGTAGTTGACGATTCTGTCCGCTGATTCCATTCGAGGAGATGTTCTATAATGTCGAGGATTTCCTCGTCCGATTGCTCGATGCGGATTCCAAGCTGAGTAGCTCCGACGCGCAGGCGACGCAGGTGTTGCTGGGGTGCAAATGGTTTGACCGCAAATGTACGTATCCGGTCAATGGCAACCTCCGTAGCGATATACCCGGCGTCGAACATTGAGATCAACGCGGCCGATTCCGGTACGAAGTCGCCGTTATAGGCCTGTCGAATAGACTTGGTCAAAGCTTCAGCCCTCCGAATGCATACATGAGAGTCAAAACCCATTTTTGGCACCCATAAGTTATCCTTACGTAGAGTCGCGGTCCAGCGTTCACGCTTCCCTCGTCGATGTCGACTCCAGAGCGGCCGGCGCATGGCTGAGCTGACCGCGGCCGACCCTGACCGAGCTGTCCGACGCGTTCGCGGGCAGTGCCGCCCGCCGCGGCAGTGCGTGGGACAACGACCGCGGTTTCCTGCACGCGGCCTGGGCGGTGCGCTGTTCTCCTCGGCATCGTTGAGGTCGCTCCACCCAACTGGCGTCGCCGCGACCACACTGAAGCTTCCCCTTGCATGGTGTGGTGTCGGCGTACTTGTGCCATCGGTGGTGGCAAAGGCGGGCGGGATGTTGGTGGTGGCGGCGCCAGGTGGACCACCACAGCACGTGGTCGCGGTCTCGTCGGGGTGGCGGAAGGATCAAGGCCCGTAGCAGGCGGAGGAGTTCGAGGCTGCTGAGGGGGACGAGGTCGGCCTCGGCGGGTTCGTCGCGGGTGGTCTGGGCGGCACGTTCGAGAGCGGCTGTGACGGCCAGATAAGCGTAGGCGACCAGGGCGATCACGCTCCAGCGGTGCCAGGAGTTCCAGCAGGTGACCTGGCCTTTGTCGAGGCGGTCTCGCGGTGGACTCTGGCGGCCTCAGTGATACTGGCAACCAATGAGGCGAACAGGCCCTCCTCATCCCGCGCATTGCTCAAGGCGAAGAAGTGCATCCCTATGATGTGTGCGCCGGGCAGCGGTGCGAAGAGCTCTGGGTCGGCTGTCACCGCCGCTGAATCCGTGCCGAACTGCGAAGCGGTTCCTGTCATCCGTAGGCCGCTCGTTCCATGGGATTCATGTGCGTTGAGTCGGAGCAGACATTCCGCAGTGCGTCCGAGCATCGCTGCGCCGGCGGCCACTCGTCGGTAGTCATGCACGGACTCGACGGAGAAGCGGGTCACGCCTGCCCGGAGGGCATCCTCGACTTCCGCTCGGGTCTTGACAGGGCCGGTGTACATCAACGCGGCACCTGTGAAACCGGCTTCGAGTACCGCTGTCAGTTCACCCTGAGAGCTGATCTCGGCATGGCAACCGCCAACCGCAGTGATTTGGCTACCAGAGGGTGCGGATTTGCCTTCAAGGAGTAGTACAGCGTCGACGGCTCCGGAAGGGCCTGACGCAACCCCTTCGCTGCGGCGTCAACCTCGCTGAGTTCGTACAAGTGCAGAGGACTGCCGTAGGCGTCGACGAGGTCGGTGCGGTTCGAGGTGTTCACGAGCGCTCGTTCTCCCACTCGTCCAGCACCGTTCTCGCTACTTTGCCGTTCGCGGTGAGGGGAAGAGCCTTGATGACTCGGCAGATGGTGGGCACCTTGCCCTGTTCGAGGAGTTTCCCGAGCCCGGTCAGCGCTGCCTCGGGTGTGATCTCTCCGACGAGGTACAGCACCGCGTCACGGCGAGCGGACGGCGGCAGCACTGCCGCTTCGCGTACACCGGTGAGTGATCGTGCCGCTGATTCGATTTCCACCACTGAGGTCCGGATGCCTCGGCGCTTGAAGATGTGGTCACGGCGTCCGCTGAAGTACAGATAGCCATCTGCGTCAAGGTGACCGAAGTCGCCCGTGTACAACACTCGTTCACCGCTCACCGGATCAACCCTGAAGGCATGCCGGGACAGTTCGGGGGAACGCCAGTAGCCGGCCATCAGATGGGGGCCTCGTACTGTGATCTCCCCGGTATGCCCGGGAGGCAGTGCTCGTCCGTCCTCGTCCACGATGCTTACCGACGTGCCTCCGATGGCGCGTCCCACTGAGTCTGGATGGACCAGATCACCGTCGGGCTCCATGATCGTTATGCGTTTGCACTCCGTGGTGCCGAACATCAACTGCACTGCGGCACCGGGAAACTGATTACGTAGCTGTTCGACGGTGTCCTGTGAGAGGTGCTCGCCCGTGTTCGTGAACAGCCGGACTCTGGTAGGAGCGGGATCTCTCCTTCTGAGGGCGAGCAACATGGCGCCGAGCGACGGCACGATGGGTACGACGGTCGCGCCCGCCATCCGTACCGCGGCGAGGAGACGCATATCGCCAGAGGCATCCGCGAGCACCGCTTCGCAGCCCACCCGAGCGCTGAGGAACAGCTGGTAGAGGCCGTAGTCGAAGGAGAGAGGCAGCCGACAAAAGACCACGTCGTCCTTGCTGTAACCTACGCGGTCGGCAACCGCGGAGACGGCGAAGGTCACTGCGGCGTGCGGGCAGGCCACCGCCTTGGGCTGAGCCGTACTGCCCGACGTGTAGAGGAGCAGGGCCAGGTCATCGGGAGAACGTTCCGGTGCGAAGAAGCCGTGTGGGCGAGGATCCGCCAACTCGGCGGCTGACCGCGCCTCAGCCAGAGAGCTGGCGGGCACAGTCTCCGACACCCAGCTCAGTTGCTCCGCGTCGTCACTGATAAACAGAGTGGGCTCGGCGTCAGCGAGAATGTGTGACAGCTGGTAGCGCCGTACGGTCGTGCCCACCGGAACGAATATTGCCCCGATCTCCAGGCACCCGTACAGAAGAGCGAGGAAGGCTCGTTGAGGTGTTGCCCTGACGACAACGCGGTCACCGACAGTGACCCCTTTCGCGAGCAGCCACACCGCCGTCGCGCGGGAGGCGCTTGAGAGTTCTGCGTATGTCCAGCGCCCCCACCCGTCGCGTACAGCAGGGGCATCTGGATCAGCAGCCACAGCACGGACGAGAAGCTGATCAACGAGATTCAGGCCGCCGTACGGCTCGTTCCTCGCATCTTCCGGCACAAAGTTGGATTGACGAATCCTCACCATGACATCCAATTCTTTGGCACGTTGGGGAAGAGGACAGAAGTTGCCGGACTGGATCTACTATGATTTTGTACAACCGCCCGCTGAAGCTGATCCGAGTGGTCATCCCCATAGAGTAGCCGAGCTATTGAACCGGCGCGGGCCAAGCAGTGTTCAGTTCGCCGGAAGCGATGTGTGTGCTGAGCGCGTGGCTATCGGTCGGGTCAAGACGCAGTTATGCAATGGATAAATCTCCCGTGCCGTTGAAGGAGGCGTTCGACGTATCAACTCCACGGCGTAGCCCCTCCGAAGTCCTGGCGTAACTCCCCGGGCAACGCTGAAGGAGCTCGCTGAAGTAGATGCTTTCTGTCGGAGATAGGGGAACTGTGACAGCATCCGCCCACACGCCTGGCGCCCCGTTGCGTCTGGTTCAGATTTCGGACACTCATCTCTCGCGGTGGGACGGTCCGTTGCGCCGAAACTTCACTAAATTGGCAAACTACGTCAACGAAGTCCTCCGACCGGACCTCATCGTGCATACCGGTGATGTCATCCTGTCCAATCCGGACGCGGATGCCGACTACCGGGCGGCGGTCGAACTTCTCGGTCAGCTCTCGGCACCTGTCCGCTACCTTCCCGGCAACCATGACGTCGGAGAGGCCTATGACGACACTTGGTGGGGCACGACCAGCGAGCGTTTGGCACGCTTCCGGAAGTACTTCGGCGAGACACCGTGGCTCGAATGGTTCGGCGGCGTTGGCTTGATCGGCCTTGACAGTCAGCTGCTCGGGAACGGACTGCCCGAGGAGCACGAGCAATGGCGTCGCCTTGAGGACCTGGCCGAGACGGTTGGAACCAAGAGCGTCATGTTCTTCCAGCACACCTCGTTCTGGACCGGGGCCATGGGGAGCGATGGACGCCCGGGCTGCCTCGCGGAAAGGGACCGTGAACGTCTTCTCGACATCTTCGGCCAGGCGCGACTGCTGGGCACTGGTAACGGTGACGTCCATCGGTACCGAAAGGTCTGGCACGACACGGCCTTCGAGCTGTGGGGGCCTTCGACAGCGTTTCTCGTGCACCGGGAGGAGGCGGCGAAGCTTCCAGCGGGTCTGGAACAACTTGGTGTCGTCCTGTACGAGTTCGAGCACGAGAACGTGGCCGCGACCTTCCAGACCACTCCCGGTCTTGAGGAGGTAGAGGTGGGAGCATTCCCGGAATCCCGTCGGGTGCGTGAGGAGATAAGGGCGGCCATTCGAGACTTCGAAGCGGCCGTGTGAGAGCGCTGGGCCCAGTGGCAGGAAGGCCACTGGGCCCAGCGCTCGGTGCCGGCGGGTGTCAGCCGACCTCGGTCGGGGCAGGCCGGTGCACGGCCGGGAAGTCAGTGTGCTCGAGGACCTCGAACGGGCGGATGCCGCGCTCAGCGATCGTCTCCGACGGAATCCCCATGTACACCGCGTCCGAGGGGAAGTACGTCGGACGGTAGACCCATCGCGACTCCTTCCCCACATTCGCGTCAGTGCCGTGCACCACCCAGCTGCAGTGCGCCATGACGTCTCCGGGCTTGAAGCTCATCGGCTCGGACATCGAGCAGGACTTAAGCCGGGGCGCCCTGCGATGCGCCTCCTCCAGCGATACGCACTCTCCGCCTCGCCACAGCGGACCGAGCTTCTGCGACCCGGACATATAGCGAACACCGCCTTGCTCCGGGCCGACGTGGTTAAGGGGGATCCAGAAGTAGATCCACGAACGGTCCGTGGGATTCTTGTCCTGATGCCATCCCAGCGCCTGCCCCAGGTCCTGCCTGCGACTCAACGGCACCTTGACCAGCAGAATGTCGTCGAAGAAGCTGTGCGCGGAATCTCGGCCCAACAAGAGCGCCGCGTTGCGTCCTATCTGCGCAGAGTGGGAAATCTGCCTGAAGAGCGGATCGATGTCCGAGGGACGCCGGAACGACTGGGAGGCTGGCGTAGTCTCGAAATCGAATCCAATTCGGGGCTCGTTCTGGTCCCCCTCAGGACCCATCAGCGCCTGCGCCCTGTCCAGAAGCGCACGCACCAAATCGGGGTCTATCAGTTGGGGCAGGTGCACCCAACCGTTCTCCCAGAAGCTTTCGATCTCCGTCGTTGTCACGGTCCGGATACCGGGGACGTCGTGGATCTGTTCCTGGTCAACGGCCATCAGTGTTCCTCCGCTATGCGAAACCGACAGCGACCCGCCATCAGAATTCACGGTGCGGCCCCTGGAGAGCCTTGTACTCCGGATACGCTCCGTGCAGCCGCCGGAGGCCGAGGCGGACCTCCTCGATGCTCCAGAAGTCCTGCTTGTCTATGGACTCCTTGACGTCCCACGGGCTGTAGCGACCGATCATGCCGCCCATCACCCGGAAGACCTGACCGGTGATCCACGAGGCGTCCTCGGTCGCAAGATACGCCGACAGGATTGCCGAGTGCTCGGGCGAGCTGCTGTCGAAGGTGTCACCTTCCTGGGAGACGCGCGCCCCAACGTGGTCCGCCATGCGGCCGCGGACGTTCGCCGCCGTGACGGCGTTCACCGTGACGTTGAACGGGTACATCTCGTGGGCCAGCTCGAGGGTCATTGCGGCGATCGCCCCCTTGGCCGCCGCGTGGGTCACGCCCAGGTCGGGACGGCCGACCAGACCGGTGGCGGCAGTGAAGGTGATCAGCGAGCACGACTGCCCGTTTCGCTGCTCACAGTTGGCGCGCCACCGGCGGGAGGCCTCGGCGGCGACCAGATACGTGTGGGTGGCGTGTGAGTCAACGACCGACCGCCAGTCGTCGAGCGTGGACTCCCAGATCGGCATGACACGCAGGGTGCCGGCCGCCGCAACCACCGTGTCCACGTTCCCATGCTGATCGAACAGATCCGTGAACATCGACGCCACTTGGTCGGGGTCGGTGACATCGCAGTAATAGCCCGAGACGTCGCCGTGCGCATCGGCGAGTTGCTTCGCCACCGCCATAACGTGCTCGGAGTCCTGGTCGCCTCCCGTCACGCCCGCACCGTTGTCGGCGATGATCACGGTTGCACCCATCGATGCCGCCCGGGCCGCGATCGACGAACCGATGTCGCCGGCGCCTCCCGTCACCAGAATGACTCGATCCGCCAGGCTGAGCGGAACAGACAGAGCCGATGCCTTCATATGCTGCGTCCTTTCTCCAACTACCCTCAGTAGTTAGCGTGCCATTGTGGTCGGTTGGAAAAGAAGTGCAGAAGTGCGTTCAGTGAATTAGCGGAAATCGGCCGCCGCCCTGACATCCTCCTGGGCGCATCAAAACCCGTCAACCGGTCAGTCCCTTTGTGGGTACAGGCGACGCCAGGGAAGCCAGTTCAACTGGTCATGTTCCCCGGTTGAACGACGAGGTGGATTCCCATGCACGGCATGCGGCAATACCGTCTCTCTCGACGAGAGGATGGCATATGAACAACAACGTGTCGGTGGTGCGTGGCACGACGCCGAAATTCGATGTCGACGAGCTCCGCCGAGGCTATACCGATGAGGGTTTCTGCGTGATCCCCGAACTCTTTCCCTCGGAGCTCGTCGCCGAGGCCGCAGCGGCGGCCGAGGCGGTGGCCGAAGGTCGTACCGACACCGGGATGCAGCCTCGCATCCGGGAGCGGGAGGCGGGCAACGGATCGCAGCGGCTCATCAAGATCGCGGAGCCGCACAACGCGAGTAGGGCGCTGCGCGCACTGATCACCTCCCCCGAGCCGTGGCGGGCGATCGCAGCTGTCACGGGCGCCCGCATGCTGCAGGTATGGGCCGTGGACCTGTTCATCAAGCGACCGGTGTCCACGGGGCACGCCAACATCGGGTGGCACCAGGATGGCCCGTACGCCACCTATTGGAAAGGCGACATCTTCACCGTGTGGATCGCGTTGTCCGAGGTCTCGACGGACAGCTCTCCGCTTCGGTATGTCCCCGGTTCGCACCGCCTCGGCCCAGTCGGGAAGGCAGACCTCTTCCACACTGACCTCGATCTGGCGGGTGCCGGATTGGCGCTGCCGACAGGGTTCACCTGGACCGAGGTCGCCGCCGAGGTGCCGGCGGGCGGAATCGCCATGCACCACCGCGACACACTGCACGCAAGTGGCCCCAATCTGTCGTCGCAGTCCCGGATCTCACTCGCCGTCCGGATACGCACGGACCGCTGTGAACTGCTCTCCGAAGCCCGTCAGGTGGCTCATCTCACCGACGGGGAACTCGCACCGGTCGTGTACGACCGGACGAGCGAGACAGACCATGCAAAGGCTTGAAGCCTCCCGGCCGCTGGACCTGACCGGGCGCGTCGTCCTCGTGACCGGGGGTGCCGGCGACATCGGCTCCGCCATCGCCGCGCAGGCCGCTCGCCACGGGGCCACGGTGATCATCGCTGACAACGGCACCAGCGTCACCGGCATCGGTGACGACCCGAACCGGGCTGTCGGCGCGGCGGGTCGGCTCGCCGCCGAGTACGGTTCGGTGGTCGGTTACCACTGCGACCTCACGGACCGCCACCAGGTCGAGGCGATGTTCGAGAGCCTGCTCACCACGCACGGGACCGTCGATGCCGTGGTCGCTGCCGCCGCCACGGTCCGCGTCCGGCCGGTCTGGGAGCTGTCGTCGGCCGACTGGCGGAACGTCTTCGACGCCCACGCCACGCACACGTACCTCGTAGCGAGGGCGGCCTGTCGTCATTGGCGAACCACCGCCGCAGCGCGGTCCGGCTCGTCCCGCTCGTTGGTCACCCTCACCGCGGCGACCGGTCTGGTCGGCCGCCCTGACCTGGGTGTGGCGCACTCCGCCGCCAAGGGTGCCCTCGTCGGCATGACCTTGGAACTGGCGCATGAGATGTATCCCTACGGCGTCAGTGTGAACGCGGTGGCTGAAGCGAACGTCCGCGGCCGGGTAGCCGCTCATGTCGGTGCTCAACTCCCCGTCGCCAAAGACACGTTCGATGCCTGCTCACCCGATCACGTTGGAATGCTGGCGGCCTATCTGGCAAGCGGTGACGCCCCGTTCATCACCGGGCAGGTGTTACGGGTGGTAGGGGGGATGATCGGCCGCTACAGGGGTTGGCGCGAGACGGATTCACTCGTCCCTGACGGAAGCTGGACGATCGACACCGTGCGTCTGGGCGTGCTCAGGCTGTTCGACGTGTATCCGCGGTTCATGGCGCCGCAGGGGCGACAATGCGACCCGTTCGGACCGTCCCTGCCCACACCTGCCTGAGTCTGTTCAACCGCACAGGTTCCCCGGTTGAACTCACGGCCGGTGAGTTGAGCGATCCCGCGAGCCAGCCGAGGGAGTGTGGGCAGAGCTGAGGACCGTGAAGGGCCGCCGGTGCGACGGGTGCGGCGCCAGACCGGCCGGGAAGACGGAGCGCGCTGGGTCACCGAGTTGTGGGCGCGATGCGCCGAACAGCTGGAGTAACGCGAGAGGACGATGACGTGATCGAACGAATTGTCAGGGACGCGTCGGACCAGGATACGACCTGCGCATATTCGGGTGGGGGAGGAGCGGGAACGGGTGGCCTGACGTGGGCTCAACAATTCATGAGCGAAGTGGTGTCGGCCTCGGGAGCCGCAGACGGTGACTTCGACGTCCTCGTCGTTCACGACCTGGTCAGGCCCCTGTCGGTGGACGCGGCGCAGGATCTGGTCCGCCGACTGCTGCTTCGCCATCCGACGCTGCGGACCTCGATGACGGAGACCGCCGACGGGACGCCGGTCCAGCGGATCAGCGCCGAAGGTACGCTGCCGGTCTCCGTACACCGGACCACTGCCCCGTTCTCGGAGGACCCCCGGCGCTTGATGCCGGGGACCACGAGGGAAACGATGGTCCGTGGGCTGTTCATCGTCCAAGGCGACGCGGTGGTGCGCGTCGCCTTGCGGATCAACCACCTCCTCACTGACGCTGATGGTTCCCGGATCGTGTTCCGCGACTTCGCCACGGTGACGGCCGAGGTGCCCTCGGACACGATCGATGAGCCCGTCACGGTGTCGCCACTGGATCTCGGACGATTCGAGGAGTCCGGGGTGGGCCGGCAGGTTCAGCGCCAGTCGCTCGATCATGCCGCCTCCGTCTACGAGCTCTCGCCACCGACGATGTGGCCCGGTCGCCGGACTCCGGAGGCAAGTAGATTCTGGCTGGGAGAGCTGAGGTCGACCGAGTTGATCCTGGCACTGGAACAGCTGAAGGACAGGGCGGGCGTCACCCGGGCCGGCATTCTTGCCGGAGCACTGGGCCTGGTGACCGCGTGCCGGGCGGAGACCGAGTCCGCTTTACTGTTCCTCATCTCCGGCAATAGGTTCGACCTCTCGTGGACCTCCTACCCCGGTCTGATGACACAGGAGGCGATCCTGCATCTTCCGATCGGCGACACCGTCGCGGACACGATGAAGGCCGCCACGACCGCAGCGCTGCGCTCCTTGCGCAGGGCCCGCTACGCACCGGCTGAGATGGACAAGGTCAGGAGCTCCGCCGAGCTGAGTCGCGGCGCCAGCTTCGACAAGCTGGGGAGTGCTGTCGTCCTGAATCTTCTGTCCGTCGACGCCCCCGTCGCGGAAGTCCGTCGCGTCCCCACGACGTTCACGTGGAAAACGACGACGAACAAGGAAAATCTCGGACTCTACATAGATGCGTATCAGACCGATGACGACTTCGTTCTGGGCGTACGAGTCGATACCGCCCTCATGGCGCCGGACGAGGCAGAAGGGCTGCTGCGCACAATGGAGTGGGTGATCGTCTCCGCAGCTCTGCGCGATGCGACGATCGACGAGGTACGCACTCGCATTCGATCCGCGATTGGGCGGTGACCTGATCCGCGGTTGCCGGGACGTTCAACCGCGTAAATTCCCCGGTTGAACGGCTGTTTCGACGATGAGTCAGTACAGCAGGCATGCAATGCTGCCGCACTTAACGAGGGGATCTGCCTTATGAGGGTCGGCGGGCGGCGGACGATGACGGTCCTGCCGGAGGCGGAGGCCGCAGAGACCGTCGCGGTACTGGACGCAGGCGGCATCGTCGTCCTGCCCACGCGACGCTGGTACATGCTCTGCGCCGACTCGACCCATGCCGAAGCGTGCCGGCGTCTCTTCGAGGGCAAGGGGCGGCCCTCCACGAAGCCCCTGGCACTCGTCATGGCGTCGGACGCTGCTGTGACTGCGGAGTTCTCCTTCTCCAGCACGGCCCGTCGCCTGGCCGAAGGGCTCTGGCCTGGTGATCTCGCCCTCCTGCTGCCGTGGTTGAAGCCGGAGTCGGCTCAAGAACGGAGCTGGCTCGGTACTCGGACCGCGATGGTCACCCGGGATCCAGGTGTGCTGGGGAAAGTGGCGGCGATGACCAGGAATCCGCCTGCGGTGACCGTCGTCAGCCGCAGCAACGGGCAGGATGCCGAAGAACGGCAGCCGGCGCTGAGCCCGGCTGAGGTCAGACGTTTCGTTGAGCGCACATCCATGCCGGTCGACATGCTCGTGGACGGTGGCGTCTGTCCGCTGGGCCGGGGCCTGACCGTGGTGGATTGCTCGTCCACCCCGCGCCTGGTCCGGGAGGGAGCCGTGCACGCACGTGCCGTCAGCCACGTTCTGGGCGGAGCCGAGTGCGAGGTCGAAGTCAGGCCATCCGCAGCACCTTGACAGCCGACCCTGCAGACGATTTTCTAAACCGGCTGGTTCTCAGGGCGTGAAATGACAGGCGCCTTCGGCAAAATGAGGGGAATATTCGCTCCGGACATTTTCCGGCTGTTGGAGTAGCCCAGCCTGCCCATTCTTGCGACCAACGGCGCCGGTTCTTCGGCCTGGTTGTCGCCGCGCCGGGAATTCTGAGCATTCCAGCCCCTCACCGACCAAACCAAACCCGGAGGCGTCTGTTGGTCGAACTCAGTCACGGCCTCAGTCAGAAATCCGTCCTGGTCCTTTCCGGCGAAGGCCCGTACTTCAAGAACAGCACGTACTACGACGGGACGATGTTCGACGCTCACGGCACCCGTCCGCTCGCGCCGGAGTACCCCGGACATCCACTCGGTACGCTGCGCTTGATCGATCTGTCCTATTCGGACGGTTCACGGCAGCAATCATTGCTTCGCCCTAAACGCGGCTTCGTGCCGCATCTCACCTCCTACACCCTTGAGTCCATCTTGTCCGCGGCTGATCGGCCCTTCGAGCTGATGGATCTGCAGGATGTCTGGGACGGCGGCGGGGAACCGGCCGTCCGACACCCCGTCGTCTTCCTGTCGACCACCTTCATCTGCGACAAGGCAACCCTGCGCCGCGCCCTGACCTGGATCCGGGAACGGTGCGAGGGCGCGCTGGTCGTTCTGGGCGGGCAGTACAGCAACCTGAAGTACGACCCGATCCTGCGCAGCCAACCCGAGGTCGACATCGTCGTTCGCGGTGATGGCGAATACGCGATTCCGCTGCTGCTGGACGCACTCGACCGGGGTGACCGTCTGGATCAGGTGCCGAACCTGGTGATCCGTACCGGACCGGACAGCTACCAGATGACCGACTTCTCCTACATCGACCTGGAGGAGCACCCGTCGCCGGGGTTCGGGACCGGTCATCGTCCGGTGGTGCCCTACGAGTCGATGCGTGGCTGCCCGTTCTCCTGCAAGTTCTGCTCGTTCCCCTTCGCCTCTCCGAAATGGCGCTACAAGTCTGCGGAGAAGATCGCCTCGGACTGGGCGCGCTATCGAGAGGTCAACGGGGCGCGCCACATCCGTGCGATGGACTCGACGTTCACCGTGCCGCCGACTCGGATGCGGCGGCTGATGGAACTGCTGCCCGCGGTGGACGTGACGTGGGAGGCCTATACCCGGGCCAACGTCATCACCGGCCGGGAGACCGTGGAGAGGCTGGCCGAGGCGCACTGCGCCACGCTGTCCATAGGATTCGAGTCGATGAGCCCCAAATCCCTGACGCTGATGCGCAAGCAGGTCAGGGCCGAGCACAATCGCCGGGCCCACGAGGCTCTGTCCGGCGGCCCGGTCAAGTACCGGACCTCGTTCATGGTCGGTTACCCGGGCGAGACCCCAGAAGACTACGAACTCACCCACCAGTTCCTGCTCGGCGAGTACACCGGCCACTTCATGCTCTCAGCGTTTTCGATGACCGATGAGACGATGCCGGTGTGGCAGGACGCCGAACAACTGCGCATTGAGGTGGAGGACTTCGAGGACCCCGACGCCGCGTGGAGTCACATCGGCATGAACCACGTCACGGCCAAGCAACTGCGGAAGCGGACGCTGGACGACGTGCGGCTTCGAAACGACAACGCCGTACTCCTGCTCTGGCAGTCCGACTATCACACGCCGCTGATCCCGCATCTCTCCGTCCAGACCAACTTGTGGGCCGAAAAGCTCGTGGAACGACTGGGCATGCTGCCGGTCGACATCCCGGACGCACAGCGACGAGTGGACGCAGCCGCCGACCTGCTCGGCTCGCTGGAGTCCCTCGGAGTGCGCGCGAACGCATCGGTTCCCGTCATGACTCAGGAGCCGGTGCTGTGACCGACCGCCGATTCAGCTATCTCCGTCTCGAGGACGTCTCCGTGGAAGTCGACGACGGCACGTTGTACTGCGACCCGCTGACGTCACTGGTCGCCTACCCGTCCTTCGAGAGGTACCTGATCGAGGTGCTCCCGTCGTTCGCCGAGGACGGCCTGCACTTCGCGATCGGCGACGTGGACGGCTTGCGGGAGTACGTGTCCGAGCGACGGGCCGGTGACCCGACGAGTTTCGGGCATCTGGCGGGCAACGCCTGTATGAAGACGGTCGGCAGGGTGACCTCGGGATGGGCGGCGACCGAACTGGCCGATGCCGCGTTCCGCGTCTGCGGGACGTTCGGCGGAGACGAGGTCATCGTCGCGGCTTCGGGGATCAGCCACGAGCAGTTCGCGGAGAAGATCCGCGCACTGTGCAGCATGATCAAGGCTGCTGCCCCGAGGCCGTGCAGCTTTGCCCTGGGCACGCTCGAAGACCACACAGTGACCCAGAACGGGGCCTCGGTCGCTTACCGCCGCATCGTGTCGCTGGTCGACGCGCAACTCTTCCATGAGAAGGAGCAGGCACGGAGCAGCGGAAGACACCTCAACGGGTCCGTGACCGATCTGGGTCTCGTGAACCTGCTCGACCAGCAAGAGGCCGGGCATCCGGCACGGATTGGAGGCGGACTGTGAATCACACGATGACGACCGGCCTGAACGGCGAGAGCCTTCAGGCACTCGCGGTACAACACGGCGTGCCGTACCTGGACGTCGCTCTCATCGCGGCCAACTCCGAGGGCGCCCGTCCGCTGCAGGGCTACCCGAGGGCCCGGATGCAGCTTCGGCCGAACGGCTCGAGCGAGACGTGGCAGATCATCCTGCCGTTCGACAACGCGCAGTCCCCGTTCGAGGTGATCGACGGCTCGCTGCAGCTCGCGGGCGAGTCCATCGCTGACGTGGTCGCACTTGAGAACGACGACGTCGTACTGACCTACCTGCGTGCAGGCGGCCGGTCCATCACCCTGAACACGCATTCACGGTCCAAATGCACGGGGTGCCTGTTCTGCCCAAATGTCATCGAGGACGCCGCCGACGAGACGCTGGCCACGGCCGATCAGCTCAGTGAAGTGCTGGAATGGCTGATGGCGGACAACGGCTGGCCGGACCTCGGGCACGCTGAGGTCATCACCGTCTGCAGCGGTTGCTTCCACTACCCCGGGATGGCGATCGACCACATGGCCGCACTGCGGATCGCGGCCGACCGCTACGGGTTCACCGGCCGACTGCATCTGCTGTCCTCCGTGCTGCGGGACCGCGACGACCTCGAGCGATTGCGCGAGAAATGCGGTCCGTTCCATCTGACACTGACGATGGAGTGTTTCGAGCGGAGGTCGCTGCTGCTCAAGGACACCAAGGCCTCGCTCACCCTGGAACGGGCCGGCGAGATCCTGGAGGACTGCAGGGACCTGGACATCATCGGCGATTTCACGTACGTGGCCGGACTCGACTCCCTCGAGACGGCCGTGAACGGGATCGCACACTTGGCCCCACGGGTCGGCACCTTCCCCAGAATCCAGGTCTTTCAAGCGCACAACGACTACATGCGGCGGGCCCGGCACCGCGAGGCCGAGGACCTCAACTACTACCTTGACCTGAGGTCGGCGCTGGAGACGGTGTTCGCGCCGACCGGACTGGCGCCCAGGTCGTGGGAGAACTACCGGCCGCTGTGGTACTCGGAGTTCGCCGGCTCGCCGGTGCCGGGGCCGAGGGTATGAGTCCGGGCTCCATCGACGGCCATACCGTGCGGGTGGCGGACGTTCAGGTGCGTGAGTTCACGGCCCCGGCCCCCGCACCCGCTCTGCATCATCCCGCGGTCCGGCCGGACGTCCGCCGTGACGCCGTGCACGGATGGCTGGTGGGAGTCAGTGACGGCCGGACCTGGGGGTGGTGGGGGCCGGTCGATCAAGCTGTGGCCGCTCGCATCCCCGACCTGGTGTCCGCCGCGTTTCCCACCTTCCCGGCCGAGGTCGAGGCGGCGGACTTCGCACGCCGACTGCGCCGGGCCACTCGACATGGGCACACCGGTCTCCTCGCACTCAGCGTCGGTTCACTCGAGCTGGCCCTGTGGGATTTGGTCGGAAAGCAGGCCGGACTCCCGGTGTGGGCCCTGTTAGCGCCGCAAGTCGTCGAACATGCCGTCCCTGCCTACGCCACGTGTTTCGGTGTGGATTCGACGCCCAGACGGGTGGCCCGGGTGATGGACGAGATCGCCGACTCCTTCGCCGTGCAGAAGTGGCGCCCAGACGTGCTGGGGGCCGCCTTGATCGATGTGACCAGGGACTTCACCGCACGGCGCGGGCCGGGACGGCTGGCCGTCGACTTCCACGGCACCTGGTCCCCCGAGCGGGTGCGACGGGCCTGCCATGCGTTGGGCAATGCACTCGCCTGGGTCGAAGAGCCGTATCACCCCGACGAGGTGGACACGGCGAGGGCGGACGAGTTCGGAGTACCCCACGCGGCGGGCGAGCACTGCTACGCCACCGCTGACGCGGTGCAGTTGCGGGCGGGACACGTCGACGTCTGGCAGCCCGACGCGGTGTTCTGCGGCGGCTTGATGAATCTGACACAGCTGGTGCGCGCAGCAGCGAAGGCCGGTGCACGCTGTGCCCCTCACGGCGGCGGATTCCTCCCGGCGTTGCATCTGGCGGTCGCCGGCGAGCAGATTGACCTCGTCGAGCTGCATCTGCTGCTGGAACCGCGGCGCAGTGTGCACCTGGCCGAACCGCCCCTCATGGATGTGAATGAACTGGCCATCCCGACAGCCCCCGGCTGGTGCGGTGAACTTCGAACGGATCTACTCGATGGCTGATCCACAACCCGTGCTTCTGATCGACGCCGGCGGAACACTGATCACCCGGACCCGGCCCGGGCTGACGGCCCGGGTCGTCCAGGCCGTCCGTCAGGCCCAGGGACTGACCGTCAAGGAGGAGTCTCGCCTGCGTGAGGTGATTCTGACGGCGGCCGACCCGGATTCCTGTCTGCGCGCACTCGACATGCCGTCGGACATCCGAACGCTGGTGGCGGAGGTGCTGGCTGAGGATCCGGGGGACGCCGTCGTGCTGCCCGGCGCAGAGGAACTGCTGCGTACCGCCACCGAACTCGGCTGGAAAGTCGTCGTCACGAGCAACGCCGGTCCCGGGACTCCGGATCTGCCGGACGAGCTCGGGCGCCATCTGAGCGGTGTCGTGGAGTCGCGGTACTGCGGGCTGGTCAAGGAGGATCCGCGGTTCTGGACCAGACTGATCGAGACTGGGCAGTTCGACCCGCGGATGGCGCTGGTGGTCGGCGACAACGAGCAGTCAGACCGGCGAGCCCCTGCGGCTGCCGGACTACAGTCCCGGCTGGTGGTCAACGGCCTGGCGTCGCTCACGGAGGATCTCGGGGCGGCGGGTCCGTTGCCGGCGGACGCGACGGCGGTCGTGGCCGGCGACCACGTCGGCTGGGCTGGCCGGGACATCGTCGTCGCACCGCATCTCGACGCCCTGGTCGTCCGGGTCACCCGAGCGCGGGTGAGGTACTCGTCGGGCTCCGTGTCCGGGACAGCCGTCGTGGTGAAGCGTCGTTCCGGCCCGCCTGCGGTGTTCGGCCATCAGGCGCAGTTGCCAGGTGTGGCTTGGCTGCTGCGAGGCAGAGAACGATCGCCGTACAGGATCCCCGCGAGTCTGCGGTCGCTGCTCGAAGAGAAGGACCTGTCGCTGGATGTGCTGTCCGCGTCCGATCGGAGGCACGCGCTGTCCATGATCCACGAGGCCAGGGCAGACTCAACGGTCTCAGAACGCACGGCCGATCTCGTGCGCTTCCTCGAAGATCGCAAGGAGTATGGAGCCCCGTCATGACGCACGACCGTGAGCTGTTCTCGGGCACGGCGCACTACTACGCGCGCTACCGTTCGCCCTATCCTGCCGAACTGCTCGACAGCCTCGCCGTCACCTTTGGCCTGGGCGCCGGCACCGAGGTCCTGGATCTTGGATGCGGTTCCGGCCAGCTCGCGTTGCCGCTGTCGCGGACCGGAAGCACCGTCTGGGCCATGGACCCTGATCCGGACATGATCGTCGAAGGCGTCCGCACGCAGGCCGACGGCGAATACGGCAACGTGCGCTGGATTCTGGGCCGGGGCGAAACCGTGCGTTCGGCGGGCCTGCCCAAGGTGCGGCTGTGCACGATGGGAGCCTCGTTCCACTGGATGGATCGCGATCTCGTGCTGAAGGCGCTCGACGAGACCGTCGAGCCGGACGGCGGCGTGGCGCTGGTCTCCGGTTCGGCGAGCATCTTCTCGAAGTCCGGTGCGGTGGAAGGAGCCTGGCTCGACGTCACCCGCGAAGTGATCACCGAATTTCTCGGGCCGCAGCGGCGGGCCGGGCAGGGCACCTACAGCCATCCGAAGCGCGGCCACGAGGAGGTTCTGCTCGACTCCTCGTTCAAGCGGCTGGAGACGAGCCGGTTCACCTCCACCCGACTGATGTCGGTGGACGACATCGTGGGGCAGCAGCTGTCCACCTCGTACGCCTCACCCGTGCAACTCGGGGAGCGGCTGCCGGAGTTCCGCGCGGAGCTGTCGCGTCGACTGCTGGAGCTGAGCCCCGGTGGCAGGTTCGAGACCGTGGAGCACACCGATCTGATCCTGGCGTGCCGGTGACGACGCCGGGAAGCAGCGCGGCTGTGGACTACTGGCGGGCGGCCTGCCTCCTCGGCTTCAGTCATGCCGCCGGCCTGACGTGGCCGCCGCCGGGTGCGCCACAGCGGCGACGAGCCGTCGGACACTGGGGCTGCAACCCCGGCATCGCCTGGGTGGCCGGGCACCTGGCGCAGGTGTCGAGCGAGGAGTTCCTGCTGATCGTGGGGACGGGCCATGCGGGGAGCTATCTGTTCGCCCAGCAGGCTCTGGGCTCTCCGGCCGCAGTGGCCTCGATCAGCGATGCCAACCGCCGGTACGGCCAGCCCGGCGGCGCCCCCACCGAGCTGCTCGGGGTCCCCGACGTGCCCTACGTGGGCGGTGAACTGGGGCCGGCGCTGGGTGTCGGCCAGGGCATCGCGGCGTCCCTGCTCGGAGTTCGCGTCGTAACAGTGATCGGCGACGGCGAGTGTGAGACCCCTGCGGCTCTGGCCGCGTTCGCCCATCACGACGTGCTCGCGAGGGCGCCCGGCAGCTGCTGGCTGCCGGTGGTCAACGTCAACGGCGCCCGGATGGGTTCTTCGGCCCGGTTCTCGCCGAAGGGGCTGCAGAGCCTTCTGGAGGGCATGGGGTACACGGTGCTCATCAGCGGCGCGCACACCGACGAGGCCGCCGAGGCCGCCCGACGCGCGTGGGAGCTGACCGAGTCCGGAGTGCCGGTCGTCTGGCTGAGCGTCACCGACAAGGGCTGGCCGGCACCGGAACTGCTGGGCGGTCGGCCGTTCCGGGGCCCGCACGCGCACAAGCCGCGAGGTCTGGACCTGGCGGACCCGGACGTCCGCGCCGACATCGACGACTGGCTGGGCAGGCTGAACGACCCACCGGTGATCTCCGAGGACGGCGTCGCGTCACCCGCGGTGCGAAGGCTGGCCGGCCGGATCCGACTGGACCTGCCGACCGCGCCCGGACGGCCCGTGCCGACCGCCGTTCCGGACGCTACCGGCACCGCTTCGCCCATGGTTGCCGTGGACAAGGTACTCGCCGACCGGTCGGTCCGGGTCTTCTCGCCGGACGAGGCGGCCTCCAATCGAATCGATCGCTGCCTGTTCGCCGGCTTGGTGACCGAGGTTCTCGCGGAGGAGCTCTGCTCGGCCTGGGCCTGGGGCACCATCGAGGCAGGCGTTCCCGCCGCGCTGGTGTCCTACGAAGCCTTCGCGCCATTGGTGGCGACGCAACTGGCGCAGTACATCAAGCTGATCACGGCCCGTCCGCCGGCCGGGCGCCCGCCGTACGCGATCGTTCTGACCAGTCTCGGCTGGGGAAACTCGCCCACGCATCAGAACACGGATCTCGTCGGCAGTCTGCTCGCCCGCACCGGTGACTGCCCGGTTCGCGTCGTGTTCCCGATCGGTGCCGGGTCCGCACAGCAGCGTGTGCAGGAGGTTCTTGACGACTGCGATGTCCTCGCCGCGGTCGTGTGCTCCAAGCAGCCACTGCTCGATCTTCCAGATCCCGGTGGTGCGGCAGTAGGAATCAGGTTGCGGTGCGCGACCGATGACGATGCGACGATCGTCGCGGTGGGCGACATCGCCGTCACCGAAGCGGCCGCCGCAATGGCCTTGGCGGCGGAGCACGACGTGCGGGTGGGGATCATCGCCCTGGTGGAACCGGGGGTCCTCGATCTCGATGCGGTACGCCAGGCCAGTCGTCCGGACCTCCCCACGGTGTGCGCCTCGTGGGTGGCGAGCCATCATCTGGCTTCCGTGTACCACGCCGTCCGGCCCACCGCCTCGGCGCATCGGGGCTACCGCGAACGCTGGGGGCCGACCGCATGGGAGACCTTGGCGGCCAACGGGTTGACGCGATGGTCGCTGCTGAGTGGTCTGCGCGCCGCCGGATGCCCGCTGCCGGCGGAACTGGATCGTCCGGCCGGTTCGGAACCCGGACCGCTCGACCTGGCAACCCTGTCCTACGAGGTGAGAAGCATATGAACCCGTTCCGTTTCGGCGTCCTCACCAAGGGCGCGCGTTCCCGGAAGGCCTGGCTCGAACTGCTGGCCAAGGTCGAGGACGCCGGTATCAGCAGTCTGCACATGCCGACGCATACGACGCCGCAGTTCTCGCCTGCCGTGGCGCTCGCCGATGCTGCGGCGCGCACCACGCTGCGGATCGGCACGCTGGTCCAAAACAACGACCTGCAGCACCCCGCCCTGCTGGCTCGCGAGGCGACGACACTCGCCCTGTTGTCGGACGGCCGGTTCGAGCTGGGTATCGGCGCGGGTTGGATGGAACGCGACTACCAGCAGCTCGGACTGCCGCTGGACCCGGGCGGGGAGCGGGTCTCCCGACTGACCGAGGCGATCGACGTTCTGCGCCGATGCTGGAGCGGCGAGGAGACGTCGTTCCAGGGCGAGCACTACACGATCCATTCGCTCCAAGGGCTGCGGGGCCCATCGGTCCCCCTGCTCATCGGCGCCGGCGGCGACCGCATGCTCCGGCTGGCCGCCGAAGCTGCCGACATTGTGAGCTTCTCCCGCAGTATGTCCGCCGGATCGACCGCTCACGAGATCGCTCTGGATGCGTCCATGGAGTCGACCGAGAGGAAGGCGCGGATCCTGCGGGACCACCTCGGGGCACGTGCCGCCGAGGTCGAGCTGAACATCCTGGTCATCCTGGCAGGTGTCGGAGCCGATGCGCAGGCCAAGGTGGACCACTACGTGTCGCAGACAGGCGTGAGCCCGCAGATGGCTCGCGAAACCCCGGAGAACCTGCTCGCCTCCTCGACTGACGAACTGGTGGACCTGCTCCAGGAACGCCGGGCGCGCACCGGGATCAGCTACTACGTGCTCCGCGAGCCGGATCTGGATCAGGCGCGGGCAGTGGTCGAAAAGCTGACCGGTACGCCGTGACGAACTCAACCCAGCTGACTGAAGGACTGATGATGCTTCACACAACCCGTGATGTTCACTCGGCTGAGATCAACGACGTTCCCGCCATCATCGAACGGCTGGAGGCGGACGGCGTCGTCCTGGTCCCCGGCTACCTGGATGCCGAAGCCGTCGCCCAGGCGACGAGCGAGTGTCGCGAACTGTTCGAGCGAACGCCGTCCTGGGCCCATCACGAGGACTACTCGGTGGGTCAGTCGGTCCGGATGGAACGCAGTGACGTCGACCCCGCCGAATTTCCAGTCGTCTCCTCGGCGTTCGCCCGCCCTGAACTGGAAAGCGTGGTGGACGCGTTCTTCGGGGAGGGCCACATCTTCAGCCGGACGATCTACGCCATCCTTGACATCGTCGGCAGCACCACTCATGTGCAGCAGCTGCACTACGACAAGATGCGGCACCTCAAGTCGTTCGTCTACCTGACGGACGTGGGGCCTGAGAACGGTCCGTTCCACTGTCTGCCGGGTTCACATCGTGTGGCCCGCGAGCAGCAGCGCGAGAACCGGGAGCGGCGCATCGTGCCGACGGACGAGGACGTTCGGCAACTGCCGAAGGGGATGGCCGGTCGGGGCATTCCGGTGCTGGGCGAAGCGGGCACGCTCATTCTGTTCGACAGCGACATCCTGCACCACGCCGGCATCGTCACCGAAGGAGAGCGCTTGGCGATACGCAGTCTCAGCTTCGGCTCCTACCGGTCCGAGACCTGGTACCGCAAGGATGGGAGTGTCGAGGTAGCTCCCTGAGCGGCCTGATACTGGGACGGGAGCAAGCCGGTGAAGGACATCGCCGTCCACTGGTGCGCCGCGCAGCTCGAAGTGGGCGAGGGCCCGCGCTGGATCGACGGACGACTGGTACTGGTGGACATCCCTTCCGGCACCCTCTATGAGGCCGACGGAGACGAACCGGGCCCCCTGCGGCAGCTCCACCGCCTGGAGGTGCCGTTGGGCGCGGTCGCTCCCGTCGCCGGGGCACCGGGCCAGTGGATCGTCGCCGCAGGACGCGGAATAGCCCTGCTCGACCGGTCGGGTGAGCTCGACTGGTTGGCCCGTCCAGCCAAGGGGGGACAGGCAGCCCGGCGTATGAACGACGGGGTCTGCGATCCGTTCGGCCGATTCTGGGCGGGGTGCACCGCCTGGGACACCACCCCCGGCGCCGGGGCCCTGTTCCGTGTCGACACCGACGGCACCGTCAGTCAGGTCCTCGACGGGATCACCACTCCCAACGGCCCGGCCTTCAGCCCCGACGGAACGCTGCTGTATCTGGCCGACAGCGACCGTTCCGTGGTCGACCGTTTCCCCGTGGACCCGGTCACCGGGGAACTCGGCGAACGGTTGGCGTTCCTGACGTTCGCGGCCGGTGGCCCCGACGGAATGACCGTCGACGTGGAGGGGAATCTCTGGGTGGCCCTCTGGGGGTGCGGCGAAGTCCGGCAGTTCACCCCTGACGGCGCCCTGAAAACGGTGGTCACGGTTCCGGCGCCCCAGGTGACCGCGCCGTGTCTGGGCGGCCCCGAGGGCAGGAAACTATTCATCACCACGGCCAGGTACGGTCTGGGTGCCGACGCCGGCGGCGGCTGCGGCGACGTCTTCGCCGCCGATGTGTGTACGCCCGGCCTTCCGGCTGCTTCCTTCGGCCCCTTGACACGCGGCGGACGTGGGTAGGCGGCTGGTTCCGGACGGTGGGTTCGTTAGCGGGCGCGATGGCGCAGCGCGAGTACCGACCACGAATAGCGTCCCGGCGCGAGCGCGAGCACCTGCGCGCCGTCCGGCAGGGTCTCCCCTTTGATCAGGTCCGCCAGTCCGCGGACCACGGCGACACCGAAACAGTGACCCGTTTCGAGCCCGGGAACGATCTGGCGCGGTATTGCCGAGGCATGGGCGATGAACCGGCGGGCTCCCGGTGAGTACGCGCCGACCAGCATGCCCGTCACCTCGCTCGCCGCCCAGCCAGTGGCCGAGAGCGCGGCCCGAGTGGCCGTACCGCCGTCGACCATGGCCCGCAGAGCCGCCAGGGCCGGTCGGGGCCGGGGTGGGAGCGCGCGCGTGGTCGTACGCAGAGCGACCACCTCGAAGCTGGGCCCGGGTGGCGGTTCCTGGCTCAGGGGCCGTTGCGTGATCACGTTTCGTCCGGAGCGCCGTGCTGGCCCCTTCTTGGAGGGGACACCCTGGTTTGGGCACGTGGCGGACGCAGTGCAGGCACGGTCTCAGTGATCATGTGAGTGTCGAAGTCCCATGGTCGCGCTGGTCAGGTCATCCCGTCGGCCGAGCACGATCGATATCCGATCCGAGCTCGTCAACGAGCGCTTGGCCCGCATCCGCATGGATCTTGAGCTGGTCAGTGCCTATGTGCACCGTGTACGCGACGAGGTGGTGGAACTGCGTGTGACAGGGCAGTCGCTGCAGCAGATGTCAGCGCAGATCCATCTGAACACGCTCAAGGTCACCGCAGCGGAACTCACCTACCAGGCGGTCGACCGCATGGTCCAATTGGCCGGGCTGCGCATCGGCTACAACCGCCAGTCTGTGCTTCCGCTGGAGCGGTGCCTGCGTGATCTGCGCTCGGCGAGCCTGAATTACGCGAATGACCGTCTGCTTGTGGTCAGTGGTTCGCTGACCCTCATGGACCGCTCGGTGCGGCTCGCCTGACCCATCAGTCCGACTCGGATAGGGCTGCGAACGAGCTTCCAAAGAAGAGCAGGGGAGTGGCGTCCGGGTGGCTGCTGAGTGCCACCACCCGGCCCACCACTAGGAGATGGTCGCCGATGCCGTACTCCTCGACCAGTTCACACTCGATGTGGGCCACTGTGCCGTCGAGTAGCGGGGCACCCGTGACCTCCCGGCACCATCGCACCCCCGCGAACCTGTCGACACCGCTGTGACTGAATTTCCTTGCGAGTTCGACCTGATCCGCGGCGAGGACGTTGACCGCGAAATGGCCGGCTTCCCGGATCCTGGGGTAACTCCTGGACGTGAGCGCGGGAGCGAACGCGACCAGGGGCGGCTCCAGGGACAGACTCATGAAGGACTGGCAGGTCATACCGGCCGGGCGACCGTCGTGCGAGGCGGTCACAACGGTGACGCCGGAACAGAACCTGCCGAGCACGTTGCGGAAAAGGGCAGGGCTGATGTCGGTGGTGGCGTCGGCCTGATCCGTCTGCGGCTCTCCCTTCCGCCCGGTCAACGGCTCGGGGTGTTCCTGCTCGTCGAGCTTCATCCCCGTCAAACCCTCCCGCGCAGCGCGGCGTTGTCCGCTCCACGGAGCCGTGACAATACGTTGCCGACGTGCATGAACTCCTGCTCCGTGGTCATCCGGCCGAGGAGGATGGTACGGACGCCACAGGTGACGTAACCCCTCGCGTAGTCGGCCACCCGGTCGTAGCTGCCGACCAGGTAGGGCAGATATCCTCGGCCATTCCGATAGGGGCCGGTCCAATAGACATCGTCATAGAGGACGCCCTCCTCCGCGACGCGGGCCATCCGCCGAATGTGATCTGATTCGGAGTTTTTTCTCCACCGAGCCTGGATCTGCCCGGCACGTGATTCCACGGACAGGGATTCAGCAGCATCCCAGGCCTCGGCATCCGTTTCCCTGGCAATGATTCCGAAGCGAACGCCGAGCCTGTTCTCTCCGCGGCGCGACTTCGCGAAACTGTCCGCGAACTGGCTCAGCGGTTCGGGGTGCGTCAGCGCGACATCGCCTATTGCGCGGGCTACCCGACGTCCTGCCTCAGATGAGCCGGGAACAAATACGCGGGGATAGTGTTCCGGAGGCAGGCACGAGTGCGTACGCAGCCCATGGAACGTGTAATGCTTCCCCTCGTGGTCAAGGCGCTCATTGGTGGTGAGCAGCGCTCGCAGTACGCTCATGTACTCAAGCGCTCGTTCGAACCTCCCGTCATGGTCGACCGAGTCGCCCACCTGCCGGAGCTCTGCTTCCTTTCCTCCGGTGATCAGGTTGATGTCCACACGACGGCCGTACAGGGAGACAAGAGTGTGGATGAACTTGGCAGCGGTGAAAGGTGGCAGTGAATAGGGTTGCAAGGCGATCAACGGCGTCAGGCTGGTCGTCTGCTGCAGGATCGCCGAAGCCGTCCCCCAAGGATCCGGCGCCCCGTGTTCGTAGAACACCAGCAATCCTCCGAAGCCATGGCGTTCGGCCAGGCGCGATACATTCCCGATATGGGTGAAGTCACTCTGGGAGGCTTCTTGCCCTGGCGCCGTTCCATACACCTCGAAGTCATTTTCCATGGGTTTCCTTCTCCTCGTGGACTGCGTGAGCGAGAGTTCACTCCTCACGATGGCCGTCTTCCTTGCAGATGATCGGAGACAGTTCCGCCCACAGCATGGCCGGCGTACTGAACGTCCGAGCCACGAAGCTCTCGTCCGGAATGGTGAAGTCGAAGGCGTCTTCGAGGTCGAGGATCAGGGAGACGATACCCAGAGAGTCCAGGCCGAGGTCAGAGAGGGCCGCGTCCGGGCGCAGTCCGTCGCTGCTGGGTAGGAGCGGAATGTGCCTGCGAACGATGTCCTCGAACCGGTCCGGCCATGTCCGCTGCGTCAATTCCTCGTTATGTGCCGAAGACAATCAAGCCCCCTCAAAAGATAGGAACCATCGAGTGGTCGGGCTTCTCCGCGTCTGCGCTCCAACTCCGGGTGCGAGTCCGGCAGCCCCATTGGCCAACTCTACCCGCCACTCCTTTCATGGATACGAGAGGGAGAGAAGTTGGCCGACAGTGGCCAACCCGGGTACATCGTGTTGATCTATGCTGGGACTTTCGGTCTTATGGATGACGACACCGGTGGTGCGGGCTATGATCGCAGAGATGACCTGAGGGAGCAAGAGTTGTCGGACGACCTGCATTGCGACTCGGATCAAACGGAATCGGTTTTTGTCGCACCCATCCGGACTATCGGTGCGACTTTCTCGGGGCAAACCTGCCGAGTGGGCCCACCGACGTGGGGGCAGATCGGTATGTGGCTCATGCACAAACGGCTGATCTCGCGGACCGAAACCCTCAATCTGCAGGTGAGTTTTCAATTCTCGGAAAACGTGTCGCTCGACACCATCGTATGCGGCGTCATCGCGCTTGTCTGTCGGCATGAAGCACTCCGCACGATCTTTGAAGAGATCGATCACAGTCGATTTCGGACAGAAACACTGGGTGATGGGGAGTTTGAGGCCAGAATATATACGGCAAGAGAATCCCCTCTCCCGACCGATGTTTTTGTGGAAAAGGTGCTTACGGTCGAGCGGCGGCACTCTTTCGATCTCCAAAGGGAAGTTCCCGTTCGATTGACAGTGATTGAGCTCCCGTCCGGAGAACACTGCGCGTCGCTTGTTGTCTCACATATGGCGGCAGACGGTTTCTCGGCCGGAGTTCTCACGCGCGACCTTGAGGAAATCATCGGGGGAAGGGAAAGTCCCGTCACCGATCAGCGGGCCTCGGTTGAGACTCGGACTCGGCTGCAACCATTCGAGATCGCCACTGGTGAAAATTCTGCTACCGGGGAAGCGGAGAACAGGCGCTCTCTGGGATACTGGAAGAAAGTTCTCAAGTGCTCGCCGCGCACCGTCTTTCCATGGGGTCGTGGCATCGATAGCAGCAGGCTGGAGATGCGGATGGTCCTAAATTCGCGAGCCGTACTTCTCGCTATTTTTGAGCTGGCCTCTCGGTACGAGGCAAGAATGCCGAGCGTTGCGTTGGCAGCGATCTCGACAGTCCTTGCCGGCGTCTCCGGTGACCCACGTGTCATGTATCAGGTGGTATGCAGCAACCGAGTTTCGGGTGGTATCCGGAATTCCGTCGGGTGTATTGCGCAAGGTGGACTGTTCTTTTTGGATACCGATAGCCAGACGTTCTCCGAGCTCATTGTCCGTACCGGCAGGGCCGAACTGATGGCTTACGGCTCTGCCCGCTACGATTCCGTGCAGCGCAACGTGGTGGTGAACGAAATTGGTCTAGAAAGAGGAGTGCGGTTTGACTTGCACACGATCGTGAGCGACGCCCTGCTCGCAGATCGCCGGTTGGGAGCAGATCAGCGGCACGATCTCTACGCCATGGATGAGGCTCTCAGCGAGACTCGGATCGAGAGCAGCATTTCGGGCGTTGTCGCATCGGAGCGTTTCTTTCTCCATATGAGCTACCGAGACGGTATGGCTCAATTGATCGTGAAAGCCGATCCTGCGACGTTTACCGAGCAGCTCGTGAGCGCTATTTTGCAGGGTATTGAATCCGTGCTGGTCGCCGCCTGTCGAGAGGACAGGTCGCCATCCGAGCTCGCGCGTGACGCAGGAATTATTTCCCCGGAAAGGGGAGAACAATGGGTGCAGACGGATGCGGGATGGGTGGATCTTTCAGCTGTCGCCGAAATAGTGGAGCGCGCTGGGCCCACGAAAGTGATATCTGTCCGACACAGTGAGGAAGAGGGGATCGTAGCATGTCTGGACCCCAGCGGCACCCAGATAAACGAGGGGGCACTGCGTGGGCGAGTAATGAACCTGCTCGCCGAGTATCCTTCGGCGTCAGCCCCCGAACGCTATGTGTTCGAAGCGCCTAGCCTCGATCTTGCATGACGGTCCGCCGACGGAGTCGGTGGACCGTTTTCGTGCCGCGGACTGGAGATGTGCAGGGCGAGGGCCCGAGTGCCGCCTCGGGGTGGCGCCAGGTTCCACTGCTCCGGCTGTTGAGTTGTTGTCGTAGGGACCGGGGGCTCGGGCTCGGTGTGACGGCGGTAGTCCCGCTGGGCGCGGCGCTGGGCGCATTGCTGCTGGGACCGCGCAACGCCGCGCGTGTCCTGCTCCCTTCCAGGGATGGGGCTGCTGATCATCTCCGGGTGTTGTTCCCGGTGACGGCACTGCCCGAACCGGTCCAGTGGGTCGCCCGCAAGGGCCGTTGCATGATCACGTTTCGTCCGGAGTGCCGTGCTGGCCCCTTCTTGGAGGAGACACCCTGGTTCGGGCAGGTGGCGGACGCAGTGCAGGCACGGTCTCAGTGATCATGTGAGTGTCGAAGTCCCATGAACACCTGGCGAGTCCGTGCCTGCTTCTGCATCTTCTCCCATGCCCCACCGCGCTGGCCCAATTGGGCCGGACTGCCGCGCCGTCCCGTTGGCGGACGCGGTCGCATTGGCCGGCTTCCTGGACCTGGTCCCCGACCCGCGAGGCGTCCGAGGCCGCCGCTACCGGCTGTCCGCCCTCGTCTCCGCAGCCGCGGCGAGTGTTCTGGCCGGTGCACGCTCGCTCACCGCGATCACGGAATGGATTGGCGACGTCCCTGCGTGGGCCTGCCGGGTTCTCGGCTTCCCCACCGACCCGCTCTCCGGCACTGTGGCCGTCCCACACCCCCACACCCTGCGCCGTCTGCTCGTCCAGCTCGACGGCGACGCCCTGGACCGGGCGATCGGCGCCTTCCTCACCGCCCGCGCCACCCCGGCCGGCCCCGGACTGCGGGCGATCGCCGTTGACGGCAAGGCCCTGCGCGGCTCGCGCACCCCCGTCACCGGACACGTCACCCTGCTCGCCCCGATGGACCACGCCGGCCACGTCCTGGCCCAGCGCCAGGTCGCCGACAAGAGCAACGAGATCCCCGCCTTCCGGCCCCTGCTGGACAGCCCCGACCTGACGGTAACGGTCATCACCGCCGACGCGCTGCACACCCAGCACGCTCACGGCACCTACCTCCGCGAGCGCGGTGCCCACTACATCGCCCAGGTCAAGGTCAACCATCCCGGCCTCTTCGACCGCGTCCATCGCCTGCCCTGGCGCGAGATCACGCTCACCACTACGACCACACCCGGGCCCACCACCGCCTGGAGATCCGGCGGCTGAAGACCGCGCCTTCGCCCACCTCGACTACCCCGACGCACGCCAGGTCCTGCAAGTCGTGCGCTGGAGGAAGGACTTCCAGCGGCAAGCTCACCATCGAGCGTGTCTACCTGATCACCAGTCTGCCGCCCGGCGCGGCTACCGGCGCCCAGCTCGCCGACTGGATCAGAGGCCACTGGAAGATCGAAAATCTTCTGCACCACGTCCGCGACCGCACGTTCCGCGAGGACGACTCCAAGATCCATGTCGGCCATCTCCCACGCATCATGGCCGGCCTGCTCAACCTTGCCATCGGCGTCCACCGTCAGGACGGCCACACCAACATCGCCGCCGCCCTACGTCACACCGCTCGCGACTGGCGAAGGCCCCTGGCCGCCCTCGGCATCACCGGATGAATCCGGACAGACCCCGATCATGCAAGGGACCCAGGAGCTGCTTGCTGACGCATCGGTGAACCTGAACGTGGGCGAGATCGACGCGGCTTCCTCGGACAGGCAAGGGCCCATGTCCATCAGCGAGTTGACGGTCAACGTCGCGCAAAACCTGCGTGAAGCCATGTCCGAAATCGAGGCGTTCGCTAAGGATCTGGGCGTGGAACTGCCCAAGGCGCAGAGCTGAGAAGCTTTCCGTTTCCATGGAGGCGGGGACGCAGGCCGAGGCTACGCGTTCGCCTGGCCTGGCGGGCGCAACCGTGCCCACCGCGCCGACGGACGAACCGAGCCCGGTCGGCCGCGTAGCCCCGCTGTCAGGAGCCGAGGACGTCCATCAGGTGGTCGTCGAGGTCGGCCACCCACTCCTCCCGCCGCCATAGCCGCAACTCCTGCCGTGCCTTTCGCAGCCGTAGCGCCGGCACCCGGCCGCCGGTCGTCGCTGCTGCGGCCACGCACTTGTGCAGCAGATCGGCTGCCGCGCGCGGCTCCCCGAGCCGGATCCGGGCGAGCGCCTGGTCAGTGGTGACGATGGCCCGTTGCACCTGCTCCCTCGGTGCCGACAGCACCTCCGCCGACCGGGCGAAGCGGTCGTGCGCTGCGGAGGGGTCACCGACATACAGCTCGCACACGCCCTCGAAGCCGCGGAGGTGACCGGGAGTGAACGACGTGGGTGCAGGATCACCGGTGTGGTCGGCCTCGATGTCGTACCAGGCCAGCCCGAGCGCGGCCTGTGCCTGCCGCTCCTGACCGGACCGCGCAGCGACTTCCGCTTGCAGCGCGTGCGCCCGCGCCCGTACGAGAGTGCTCTCTCCGGAGCGGGCGGCGCGGACGGCCTGGGAGACCAGGTGCCGTGCCTCGTCGAGGCCCTGCGTCGAGTACAGGGTGACCAGGGCGTGACTCATGTGGACGCTGGCCTTCCGCCAGGGCTGCGCCAGTTGCTCTGCCTCGCGCGTCGCCTGCGCGTACAGGGCGCGGGAAGCAGTGTCGTCGCGGGTCTCGAACGCAAGACGGCCGGCCAGTGTCGCTGCGGCTACCGCGACTTCCCGGAGTTGTGGGACGAGCGGATCAGGGAGGGGATTGGCGAGCAGGCGCCTGCACGTCTCGACGGCCGGGGCGAGCAGCAGTTGCAGCCGCACCATGGGCAGGCTGCCGACCTCCGCGTTGACGTCCGCCACCGCGGAGGCCAGTCCGGCTATGGCCTCCTGCTCGGTCCGACTCGGGTCCTGGAGAGCTGCGGTGAGCGTGGCCTGGATGGTGGGGGAGAGAAGAGCGAGCAGGCCGCCGCCCGCGTCGGTGGCTGCGCGGAGAATGATGCCGCGCAGTTCCGCCGTCCGCCGCTCGCTTTCGCCGAGCAGGCCGAGGGCATCCAGGTACTCGGCGAAGTCGGAGCCCGCGCCGAGGGAGAGTTCGCCGGCGGGCGTGCGTGCGTAGAGGTGGGCAAGGAGCAGCTGGTACCGCTCGTCGGGCAGTGTCGCTCTCTTCGGGGACTCCCAGCGGGCAACGGACCGTTGCACGCTCGCCACGGATGGCAGCGGCGACTGATGCAGTTCCCGGGCCAGGACGATGAGCGCACGGGCGACGTCGGCGAGCGACAGGCCGCGCCGGTGTCGCAGCGCCTTCAGCTGGGCCGCCCCCGCGGCTGCCCCCTCCATAGGGCACATAGTGCAGCACAAGGGCGGCTACACGGGCACGATCAGCCGGGGTTTCCCCTGATCCGCTGTGTAGTTGAGCGTCTGCCACGTCCCGGATGAGGGATCGTCGCCGTACGGGAAGCCGATCGTCATGTGGCTGCGGTCGACCATCCACCAGTTCCGGGCGTGGTAGGCGGGCGTCTTCAGCTCAACGGCGCCCAGCTCGACGACTTCCTTGATGCGCTCGCGGGTGCGTGCGATCGCCTGCCGGGCCTCTGCGGGCTGCTGGTCGACGGTGCCGGGCGTGACGATGGTGATGTCCGCGGCGGTGTTCCCCGCGAGCCACAGCAGCGACAGGCTGTCGATTCCCTTCGCGCCCCCGATGTAGAAGTGCGCGTCCTGAGCGAACGGGCCGAGGTAGTCGGCGAAGAGACGCGCGTACTCGTTGAGGCTCCGGTGCCCCGTGCTCCGCGTTCCCGTGATCGCTACCACCCGCATGATCAACTCCGTGTCGTAGGTCGTCATATCCCGCCCATCGTTCGCCGTTGGGATCGTCTGCGTGTGGACAGAAACGACCTGCAACGACTCGCCGGTGACCTGGAGGAGTACGGCCTCCGGGTCACCGTGGACGGCAGCGCGCTGCGGCTGAAGGTGACGAACCCGCTGAACAGCCGCCTCACCGAAGAGATTCTCACCAAAGGCGAGCAATACGTCACCGGGTTCGACTACGCGATCGGCGAGTACGGACATGAGCAAGCCTGCGCCGAACGCATCGCCCGCATGCTCGCAGTCGGAACCTCGGCCATGGCCGCCCCCTCCGAGTCCGCCAACCGGTTGCCCGCGGAGGCTCATCGATGACGCCCCCGGACACCGCCCACCACATCGAGGCACACCCCGGCACCCTCACCCGCACCAGAGCAGACCGGCACCTGGCGGCCGGTCACTGGCTCCTCTCCGCCGCAGAAGACACGCAGCAGGCCCGGAAGGAATGGGCCGACAACGGGATCACGCTCCTACGGTGCGGAACTCTCTTCACGGCCGTCCGTCTCACCGCCGCCCTCGTGCACGCCGCCACCGACAGCGACGACTTGCGGGACGTCAACGCCTACCTCCGGCAGGCCCTGCTCGGCGGGCCGGTATTCGCCGACACTCGCTGGCACCTGTACTACGCCCTCGTACCGGAGGGCACCGACCGCTACCCACCCTGGAGCTACCGCAGTGACGACGCGGAATGCCTCGGCCCGAACGCCTACCTCGGCGTCCCCGACCCCACGCACACCGACCCGGGCGCCGGCTTCTCGCACTGGTGCGTCCCGCCGCACGACCCCGAGACGCTGTGCAGCCCCGACGCGGTCGCCCAGCTCCTGAGGGACGGCCGGTACCGGCTCACGGCGGCGGAGGCGAGCACCGGTGTCTGAGAACAGGCTGCTCCCGCTCGACGCCGACACGATTCAGACGGCGTACGACTCCGTGCTGTGGGCTCCCCGCCTGCCGACCGGTGAGGATCTGGGCACCCTGAAGCGGCAGCTTCAGGGGCATGTGCAGCTCCTGATCCCGGAGGTACAGGATCTCGCAGCAGGTATGAGGGGTGAGATGCGACGGCTGGCGGTCCACGTCCTCGTACGTGCGTTGCAGCTCCTCACGGAATACGTCGGCGGTTCCCCGGCCTGCGACGCGTTTGACCTCGCCACTATGGCCCGCGCCCTCCTGACGCTGTACCAGCACCCCGGCCCGCTCGGCGAACCGACCGGTGCTGACGAGATCGGCGAGGAGGTGCGCCGACGCCTGTGCTGCGCCTGCTGGGAACCGATCGCCGACGACGAGTCGTACGAGCGGCGGACGCTCGGCAGCGACTCCAGCGGCGGAATCCACGGCGACGTGCACCCCGAGCTGCACGTCGGTCGGCCACCCCTCCTGGCTCCTGTGCCACCGCAGGGCTTGCACCCATCACAAGGGTTCGGAAGGAGATAGCGCCGGGTGAAGTCACCTCTATGTCGACCGCGGGCTGTCCGCGAACGGCTTCGGCTCGGCTGAGCCCGAGCCGTGGCATTCCAGCATGCTCATCGGTCAACGGACGCGTTCGGCGCGGCGAAAAGTCCTTGAAAGCACTGGCCAGAGAGGGGTTCCGCTCTTCGTTGGACCCACGGTGTCGTGGTCGCGACCCAGTTGCGATCACCGGGGAGGTCCCTGCCGTGGCGCCGATTCTGTTCATTGCTGTGCTGTTGCTGCCGTTCGTGGCGATGGCTGGCCCGTTCGCGCTGTGCGAAGCGTGCAATTGCGTACGTCCCGGGCGTGGCCGTCACCGCCGCGTCGTACGCGGACGCCACGCGGCCCGGGGAGCGCGGTGATGAGCGCGCACGCCCTGGGTGCGACCCCGAGCGTCGTATGGCGCTGGACAAGCTGCACCCCCAATGCCCCTGCACATGCCCGTGCTGCCTTGCGCTGCGCCCTGGACCAGCTCGGCTACGACGGCGAGGTGATCAGCGACGCGGTGCTGGCCGTCTCCGAATTCGTCGCCAACGCCACCGAACACGCGGTGGGGCCGTACGAGATGCGGCTGCGACGCACCGCCACGGAGGTCATCTGTGAGGTAGAGGACCACGATCCCCGCATCCCGACGATTCCCGAGTTCCCAGAGAAGCCACCGTTCTCGCCGGCGGAGGAGAACCGTGGGGGCGGCCTGGAGGCGCTGTGCGCGCTGCTCTCCGAGCGCGGGCGAGGCCTGCACATCGTCCACGAACTGACCAAGGGCGCATGGGGGTTCCGTAGCCGAAAGCGGACCAAAACGGCCTGGTTCGCGCTCCCAACCGCCTCGTGAACTCCGAAGTAATCCTGAAAGCGAGGCTTGCTGGATGGGACCGGTGGTCCGCCCGGATGTTCATGGCGAACCGTCATATGAGCAGCACGCCGTCAGGCTTTGAGAGAGGAATTCACCCCTCCCCTTGCGATTGATCGCCGCAACGGCGGGTAACTCCAGTCACATCCGATCACTTAGAGTGGTCGCCCGGGCGTTTTGGGTGACAGAAAGTGGGGGCTGGGTGAGATCCAAAGGGTGGGCGGCGGCAGGCGCGATTATCGCCGGGCTATTCCTGGGAGGCTGCGCGGACGGTTCGTCAGACGCTAAGTCGCTGCCTGAGAAGACGGTTGAGACGGCCGGTTCTCGAACGTCGAATGCACCGCATGCACCGGCGATTGATGCATACCGTGCCATGTGGGGTGACCTTGCTGCCGCTGCGGCGACGTCGGAAGCCAAGTCTCCGCGTCTGAAGGCACACGCCTCAGGCGAGGCGTTGGAGTTGCTGCGTTACATGATGACGCAGGACCGAACGAAGGGCATGGTCACGAGGGGACAACTGCGTCTTGCCCCCATCATGGAGAAGCGGGATGCGACGACGGTCGTCGTCAAGGACTGTGCAGACGCCACCGATTGGCTGCACTACGGCCATGACGGCAAGCTCGAGAACGATGTCCCTGGTGGTCACCATCACGTTGACGCGACCGTCCGACAGCACCACGGGGCCTGGAAGGTTGAGCGCCTGTACATCGACAAGGCCGGGTCGTGTTGAGGCTCAGCTTCGCCTTGCCGACGGCGATGGCGGTGCTGTGCATCGCGTTGCTGCTTGCTGCACGTGATGCCGCCGCCGACGACGGATTGAGCACAGGAGCCGGGGTTACGTGCGCCCCTGGGGCTTGCGATGCGGAGGCGAAGAGCGTCAGGAGGAGTCCGGGCATCTCGCGGAAGAGTCGGCCGGTGCCTCACGGAGGAGCGGCGAATCCCGGCGGTGGCGGTGGCGGTGGTGGAGGGCCGAAGGGGCCGCCCACCGTCACATCGAGCGGCTGGGACTACGACTTGGGCGGTGGCATGGGGATCTTGCCGCGCTTCGATGGTGAGAAGGCGAAGAAGCCGAAGCCGGGCGGTGGGCACCAGGTTCCCGTGCAGGTGGTTGTTCAGCGGGCGATCGAGCGGTTGAAGTTGCCGAAGCCGGTGATCCGTACGAGTCCGGATGAGGACCATGTGCAGGTGGTCCATGTGCCCACGTGGATGTGGGTGGAGCACAGGACGTGGGGGCCGGTGTCGACGTCGGCTGCAGTGGAGGGCGTGAAGGTGACGGCGACGGCTCGGCCGCAGAAGGCGGTGTGGTCGATGGGGGAGGGCGGTCAGGTGGTGTGCCGGGGGCCGGGCACTCCGTACTCGGGCGCTTACAGCCCCAAGGCGTCGTCTCCCGACTGTGGTTACACCTACCGGCGGGCATCGCTGACCGCGCCGGGCGGAGCGTACACGGCCTCGGTGCGGGTGACCTGGGATGTCCAGTGGCGGGGGGCCGGGCAGACCGGAGTGGTGCCGGGGCTGGTGATGACCGCGCAGCGGCAGCTGGTGGTGGACGAGGTGCAGGCCGTCGTCACGCGCTGACGGCTCGCGGATGACGGCGCGCCTGGAGCGGGCGGGCCGGGTCGGTGGACGTTGGAATTCTCTTGATCGTGAGGTGAATGGTGGATACCTCCATGTCTTCTTCTGCTGTGAAGGGCGGCGGTGCCCGGGTGCCGGGCACGCGCCGGTCTGGCCCGGAGCAGCCGCCGCCGGTGACGGGGGTGCGGCGGCGCAGGCTGGGCTGGGTGTGGGCCGGGGTGGGGGCGGTGGTGGTCTCGGCGGTCGGCTTTACGCTGGTTGCGCAGGAGGTGGGGGAGCGGCAGCAGGTTCTGGTGCTGGCCCGCGATGTGCCGGCCGGGCGGGTGCTGAAGCCAGGCGATCTGCGCGCGGTGGAGGTGGCGGCGGACACGGGGGTGGTTCGCGTCGCGGACCGGGGCACGGTGCTGGGGCGAGAGGCGAAGGTCCCCCTGGTGGCCGGGTCGCTGCTGGCACCGGGACAGGTGGGTGCCGGCGCGGGCTTTCCCCCGAAGGGGTTCTCGCAGGTGGCGCTTGCGGTCGAGCCGGGCGGGGCGCCCCCGGATCTTGCGCGCGGGGAGCGCGTGGCGATCCTTGCCGGTCCGGCCGGTGCTGCAGCGGTTGACGACGCGGAGCAGGCGGCCTCGGCGGTGGCGGGGACGGTGACGGGCGTTCGAGAGCCGGAGTCGGCGGGTGGGCCGCGGGTGGTGACGGTGCTGGTTGAGACTGCGGCGGCGCGGCGGGCGGCACAGCTGGAACATCCCCGTGTTGTGGTGCTGCCCGCTGAGGGGCGTGAGGCTCCGTGAGGCGGCTGGTCGTTTGTGGGTCGGTGACGGGTGCGCCGGGGGTGACGACGACTGCGCTGGCCCTGGCTGCCGCGTGGCCGCTGGACGTGGACGGTGCGGTGCGGCCGGTGATGGTGGAGGCGGATGCTTCCGGCGGTGACCTCATGATCCGTTTCGGTCTTCCGGTGGCGCCGTCACTGCTGGATGTCGCGGCGGCGGCCGGGAAGCCGCACCCGGGTTCCTTGCTCGGGGCGGCGAGTGAACTCCCCTGCGGCGTGCGGGCGGTAGCTGCGGTGCCCGGTCGTGGCCCGTGCCGGGAGGCCGTGCGGCTGCTGGCGACTGCGGCCGGGCAGCGCGTGCTGCTGGGGGACGACCACGACCGGGGCACTGTACTGCTGGACGTCGGCCGACTTGGCGAGGACGTCGAGCCGCTGCTGGAGGCGGCCGACCATCTGGTGCTGGTGGCGCGGGGCGGAGCGGAGCCGCTGACCCATGTCTCGGTGTACGGCTTGGACGCCTGTGCGTATGCCGGGCGGCTGGCGCTCGCTGTGGTCGGGCCGTGTCCGTACCCGGCCCAGGAGATCGCGAGCACGCTCGGGATCCGGCGGGTGCACTTCCTGCCCTGGAACGCCAAGAGTGTGGCCGCGATGAACAGCCCCACGCACGGCGACCGGCGCGCCACTGGGTTCCGGCCGTCACCGTTGATGACCGCCGCACGGACGCTGGCCCGTCAGCTGACCGCGCCACCGGACAGCGCGACCAGGACGACGGCCGCGGAGGGCGATCCCACAGCCGAGGGCGGTGGGACGGAGCTGGTGGAGCGGCGCCGGCCGGGTCTGGTTCGGGTGCCGGAAGCGGAGGAGAGCAGAACATGAGCGAGCATCTGATGCCACCCGGCCTGGTGCCGGGCGGTGGTGAGCGGGAGCTGTCCCGCCTCGTACGACAGCGGGTGGCGGCCCGGCTGGCCACGTACGCAGTCGAGCGTGAATCGGCGGGTCTGCCGGCGGAGGACGAAACGGCACGCCGGGCCACCGTGGGACTGTTGCTGGCCGAGGAACTGCGGGAGCAGCGGCGCCATGCCCTGGCTCAAGGCGGTCCGGTCATTGATGCTGCGGCCGAGGAGCGGATTGCCCAGGCGGTCAAGGACGAGTTGTTCGGCACCGGCGGCCTGGAACGGCTGCTGGCCGACACCACGATCGAGAACGTTTGTATCAACGGCAGCGATGTGGTGTGGGTCAAGGACGCGGCCGGACGATGGCGCCGCGAGAGACCAGTGGCCGCGTCGGATGAGGAACTGGTGGAACTGGTCCGCACGCTCGCGGCTCGCACGGGCGGCGAGGAGCGCCGCTTCGACCGGGGCATGCCCCGACTGAACCTGCAACTGCCCGACGGATCACGGCTGTTCGCAGTGATGGCGGTGACCGGGCGGGTGTCACTGACGATCCGCCGCCACCGTTTCCCGGCCGCCTCCATGGCGGAGCTGGTCCGGCTGGGCGTGTGCGACCAGCAGCTCGCCGCCTTCCTGCGGGCGCTGGTGCGGGCGCGCAAGAACATCGTCATCGGCGGCGGCACCAATGTCGGCAAGACCACCGTGCTGCGGGCCTTCGCCCACGAGATTCCGCCCGAGGAGCGGCTGGTGACGATCGAGGACACCTTCGAACTGGGCCTGGACGCCGATCCGGTGGCGCATCCGAACGTGGTGGCCATGCAGGCCCGCGAGCCAAACATCGAGGGCCAGGGCGGCATCGATCAGGCGGAGCTGGTGCGATGGGGGCTGCGGATGTCCCCGGACCGGGTCATCGTCGGGGAGATCCGCGGAGCCGAGGTCATCCCGATGTGCAACGCCATGAGCCAGGGCAACGACGGCTCGCTGTCCACCATCCACGCCTCCACCTCGCGCGGGGTGTTCACCAAGCTCGCCTCCTACGCCGCGCAGTCCCCGGAACGGCTCTCGCTGGAGGCGACGAACCTGATGGTGGCCTCCGCGGTCCACTTCGTCGTCCACCTCGGCTGGGACGCCGCAGGACGGCGGGTCATCGACTCGGTGCGCGAGGTCATCGACGCGGACGGGCAGCAGATCGTCTCCAACGAGGTCTTCCGGCCCGGCCCCGACGGGCGCGCCGTGCCCGCCACACCAGTGCGCACCGAAACCCTCGATGACCTGATCGCGGCAGGGCTGGACGCCCAGGGCGTCGCCGTCCAGTGGTGGGGGGCCGCGTCATGAGCGGCCTGCTTGGCCCCGCCACCTGGACGGGCATCGCGGTGGTGTGCGGGACGGCGTTCGGCCTCGGGCTGGTGGCCATCGGTTACGGGGCGGTGCGGCGGGCGGCGCGCGAGGAGCGGACCGGTGGTCCATGGCGTGCGCTGGTGGCGCGGCTGCCTGCGCAGTGGACCACGCGACGCATGGTGCTCGCGATGACAGCCGGGGTGATCGCGGGTGCGCTGACGTCGTGGCCGGTGGCGGCGGTGCTGACCACCGTCGCCCTGCTCACCTTGCCCGGCCTGCTCGGCCCGGACCGAGCCGCCACGCGGCGTACGGAACGGATGGAGGCGCTGGCCACCTGGACGGAGATGCTGCGCGACACGCTTTCCGCGGCGGCTGGTCTGGAGCAGGCGGTGCTGGCGACCGCGGACATCGCCCCAGCCGCACTGGAGACGGAGCTGTGCCGGCTGGCCGCCGCCGTCCGCTCGGGGCACCCGCTGCCGGTCGTGCTGCGGGCGTTTGCCGAGGACGTCGATGACCCGCTGGCCGATGTGGTGGTGGCCGCGCTGGTGATGGCCGCCTCGCAGCAGGCCAGCCATCTCGCCCCGCTGCTGGGTGAGTTGGCGGAATCGGTGCGTGAGCAGGTGGCCATGCGGCAGCGCATCGACGCCGGACGAGCCAGCGTACGGACCGGGGTGCGCGTCACCGTGAGCATCACCCTGGGCATGGCGGTGGGACTTGTGGTCTTCAACCGCCCCTATCTGGACCCCTTCAACACGCTGACCGGGCAGGCGGTGCTCGCGGTGGTGGGCGTGCTGTTCGCCGCGAGCTTCACCTACCTGACCGCCATCGGCCGCATCGACGACCCCATCCGCCTCATCGGCCCGGCCACCTCCCGTGCCACGGCGGACGCCGAACGGGGAGCCGCACGGTGATCGTCATGCTGCTCGGTGCGCTGTTCGGCGCGGGGGCGACCGCTCTCGTCTACGGGCTGCGCCCGCCCCGCACCGCCCTCGCTGACATCCTCACCCTCCTCAACACACCTGCACCGACCGCGACTTCACGTCTTCACGAGACCGAAGAGGCGGAGTGGGCCACTCGGCTGGGCAGTCGTGCCGTACCGCTGGTGCGGGCACTCGGCTTCCCCGCCCCCTCGCTGCGCGCGGACCTGGCCGTCTGCGGCACCAACGAAGAGCAGCACCTGGCGGGCAAGGCGGTCTGCGCCATGACCGGACTCGTCGCCCCGTGGGCCGCCGCGCTGCTGTTGCGCCTGGGGATCGGCATCGCGGCGGGCTGGTGGGTGCCGCTGGCCGGCTCCCTCACCCTGGCCGTCGTACTGTTCTTCGCCCCCGACCTGTCCATCCGCCAGCAGGCCGCACGGCGACGCCGCGAAATGCGCCACACCCTCAGTCTCATCCTGGACCTGACGGTGATCGCACTGGCCGGAGGTGCCGGCATTCAGCAGGCACTCGCCCAGGCCGTCGCCGCGCCCCAGGGGTGGGCGGCGGCGAGACTGCGGCACGCCCTCAACGTCGCGCAGCTCACCCGCACCAGCCCCTGGCCCCACCTGGGCGAACTGGGACGCCAACTGGCCGTCGGGGATCTGACCGAACTCGCCTCGACGCTGAACCTCGCGGGCAGCGAGGGCGCAAAGATCCGCGGCTCACTCGCGGCGAAGGCGTGGGCCATGCGCCGGCGCAGGATCTCGGAGGCCGACGGGGCGGCGCAGGCGGCCACCGAGCAGATGTCGCTGCCCGTGGTCGGGCTGTTCGCCGCGTTCCTGCTGCTGATCGGCTATCCGGCCCTCGCCCACGTCCTGTCGATCGGCTGAGAGGGTCGTGGGTTCGTGTCAACGCTGAAAGGGAGACCGCAGAATGATCACTCGGTTCACCACCAAGGCCCGCTGGCGCCTGGTCGCCCTGGCGGTCACGGTCGGCCTGGCTCTGGGCACCGCCGGGTGTGCAGGAGGCGACGCGCATCAGAACGACACGCCCGGCGTCGCCTCGAAGAACGGTGGCTCCTTCCCGCACGCCCAACTCGGACAGTCGGTAAGGCCCTTGGCCGAGATCAAGGGCCGGAACAGCTTGACCCTCACGATCACGTCGGCCGAGCGGGATGACAGCGGATTCCTCACCGTGCGCGGCGAGTTGAAGAACGGCGGGGCTGCCACCGCGGTCATTCCGGCCGAGCTGCGCGGCAACGAGCTCGCCATCGTCAGGAACGGCCAGTCGTTGGGCGGCGCCACCCTCGTGGACTACAAGGGCAGGAAGCGCTACTACGTGCTGCGCGACACGCAAGGACGCCCACTCACCACTACCGGTCTCTCCTCGCTCAAGGCCCGTGAGAGCGTCCCTGTCTTCTTGCAGTTCTCCGCCCCGCCGACGAGCACGACCGAAGTGGGCTTCCAGCTGCCGCTGTTCGACACCGCCACCATCAAGATCTCGGGATGAGCCCGACCATGACCGCACCCCTGGCCCGGCGCGCGTCGCGGCCGACCCTGGCCGTCACGGCGGCCGCATTCATCGCGCTCACGTGCATCCCCCAGACGGCACGTGCCACGCCCTTCCTCGCAAGCGGTCTCCACACCGGCACGAGCGCACTCATCCGGGCCGGGGGAGACGATCCCGACCTCGCGCTCCCCGAGGGTGCCACCTTGGCCGAACCCAAGGTCCTCGACCTCGACTCACCCGTGCTCGACATCAGCCAGATCACCGAGGACGCAGGCGGACATGAACGCCGTGAGGACACCAACCCAGACGAGAAGCTCACGGTGCAGGCCGACGTCCTCTTCAGCAAGGACAGCGCCCACCTCAGCGGCAAGGCGAAGGCCCGCATCACCGCCATGGCTCAGGAGATCAAGATGCAGAACGCGACGAGGGTCCGCATCTGCGGCTTCACGGACAGCCTCGGCTCCTCCGCGCACGGCGCCCTCCTCTCCAAGCAGCGCGCAGCCGCCGTACGGGACGTACTGGGTGGCGAACTCAACGACACAGCGATCACGTTCGACACACGCGGCTACGGCGAAAAACACCCCATCGCGTCCAACGCAACCGAGGCGGGCCGCACGAAGAACCGCAGGGTCGAGGTCTCCTTCCCCCACGCACCGAGATGAGCAGCTTTTGGCGTACGGAAGACGAGCAAGGCTCGCCTGCCTCCGCGTCCAACCGCGCTCACCTCCAGCGGGTGTTCCCGAACCTTCCCCAACCGACGAGAGCAAGTAGAAAGAGCACGCGCCATGTTCCCACTCGACACCCTGGCCCGCCTGGTCAAGGCGCACCTGGCCGAGGCCCGACGGCAGGCCCGCTCGGATGCCGGCTACACCACCGAAACCATCGTGGTCACCGCCCTGCTGGCGATCCTGGCCCTGACCGTGGTGGGCATCATCGTCGCCAAGGTCACGGCCAAGGCCAACGGCATCGACCTGGGCGGCTAGTTCGTGATCGCGCTCCCTCGCAGGCTGTGCATTGACCGCGGGGCGGCAAGTACTCAGCTTGTGATCGTCGTCCCGGCGCTGCTGCTGATCGCACTGTTGGTGGTGCAGTTCGCGCTGGTCTGGCATGCACGGCACATCGCCCAGTACGCCGCCCAGCAGGCCCTGGCCGCCGCCCGCACCCAGGACGGCACCGCAGCGGACGGACAGGCCCAGGCCCAGCGCAGCCTCGCCGCGCTGGGCAGCCGGGTCCTGACCGCCCCCTCCGTGACCGCCGAACGCACCGCCGACCGGACCACCGTGCGCGTGGAGGGGACGGTGATCCGCGTGCTCCCCGTCCCTGGGCTGGTGCTGCACGCCTCCGCCGCAGCCTCCGGACCCACCGAGAAGATCACCACCCCCACCGGGGACCAGCCATGATCGGGCAGGTACGCCGTGGGCGAGACGAGGGGGAACGCGGTTCGGCGGCGGTGGAGCTGGTGCTGGTCACACCACTGCTCATCCTCGTGCTCCTGGTCGTGGTGGCACTCGGTCTGCTCGTCGATGCCCGCCTGGTCGTAGCGGACGCCGCCCACCAGGCCGCCCGCGCCGCCTCCCTGGCGCGCACCGACCAGGACGCCCGCACCCAGGCCGAGCGTGCGGCGGGCATGGCCCTGCACGAGGGCGGAGCCGCGTGCACGCACCCGAGCGTGCACCTCGCCACCGGCGGCCTCGCGCCGGGAGCCACCGTGACGGCACGGGTCTCCTGCACCGCGGACCTGGGGCGTCTCACCCACAGCGGGATGCCTGGCCATGTGACGTTGGCCGACACCGGCTTCTCCGTCGTTGACACCTTCAGGAGCAGCCCGTGAAGCGAGCACTGCGCGCCCATCTGGTCCAGGTCTGCGCCCGGATGATGGCAGGTGACGACCGAGGGCAGGTCACGGCGTTCGTCGTCGGCGTCTTCGCCGCGCTGTGGCTGTTCGCCGGGATCGTCGTCGACGGCGGGCTCGCCCTGGCCGGCAAGACCCAGGCGCTGGACGTCGCCCAGGAGGCCGCCCGCACCGGCGCCCAGCAACTGGACATCGGCCAGCTGCGACGCGGCGGCGACGTCCGTCTGGTACGCGACCAGGCCGCAGCCGCGGCGCGCGCGTACGTCGCCTCCACCGGAGACACCGGCTCCGCCTCGGTCAAGGGCGACGGGGTGACCGTCCGGGTCACCCACCACCAGCGCACCCAGATCCTGCAGCTGATCGGCCTGCGCACGCTGACCGTGCACGCGAGCGGTACCGCGCACGCCGAACGCACCACCCCATAAGGACCGTTCACCACCCCCGTTCCGGCCGAGAGAGCGAACAGGCGATGATCCATCCTCCGCAGCTGCGCCAGCGGCTGAGCGCGGCCGTCACAGCGGGCGGAACCCTGGCCGTCACGCTCGCCCTGCTGGCCGGGATGCCCTACGTCCTGTGGCAGGCCGGCCTGCCATGGCCCGAACACGTCGCCTCCTTCAGCGAGTTCGGCCAGCGGCTGATGCAGCCGGTCAGCGATCCCTTGATGATCGGCCTGCTGGCCCTGGTGGGCTGGGTGTGCTGGGCCGCCTTCGCCTGCACCGTAGTCCGCGAGACCATCTGGTACTCGGCCCATCTCCCGCAGCTGCTGCGCGACCGCCACGCGCACGACGAGCATGTCGCCGCCCTGTCGGTGAAGGGCTCGCTGGCCGCGCTGTGCATCGGCACCCTCGTCATCGCCCTGATCGGCCTGTGGCGCCCGCAGCCAGCCGACGCCCAGCAGTCCTCATTCCCGGATGAGGTACGGGCACACACCGTCGCGACCGCCCCTCTCGTCCCCGCCCCGGGCCGACAGGCCGCCCCGCTTGGCGTAGCCGCGACAGCCCCGGGGACGGCCACGATGGTCGGGCTCGGCTCGGAGCAGCCAAGTCCGTCCGGCAAGACCGAGACAGCCCGGCACATCGAGTACACGGTCATCGAGGGCGACACGCTGTGGGACATCGCGCGCACGCACATGGGAGACGCCCTCAAATGGCCGCGGATCTACGCACTGAACAAGGACCGCGTCCAAAGCGACGGAGCCCGGCTCAGAGACCCGGACCTGATCAAGCCCGGCTGGCAACTGACCATCCCCGTCGCCCGGACTGCCACCCCGTTGCCAGAGCCTCCCCGTGCCCCAGATACGGCGCCTCCACCCCCTCATCCGCCGCCCACCGAGACCGCGCCCGCACAGCCAACTCCCGACCACGACACGGGAACTGGCCAACCGGCAGGCGGTCATCACACGCCGGCGGTGCCCGACCGTCACGATGAGACCGCGGCCCGGAAGACGGACACCGATCCCGGCCCGGCCGCTCTCGGTCTCGGGGAGGCGAGCCTGATCGGCATCACCGCGGCAGCCGGGCTACTGGCCGCGCGCCGCTACTGGCACTGGCACCAACACCGACTGCGACAGCCCGACACGGAAGCGGACGTGCCCGCCCTGAGCCCCCTCGTGGACAAGGCCACACAAGCCGCCCACGCGGCCACCCGGCCCCGCCGCCCGCAGGATCCCGACGCCCTGATCACCCACCGCACCCCGCCCCAACCACCACGCCCTGCGGGCACAGTCACCATCGGCGCCCGGGACAACACCGAGGTCCCGCTCGCCGAGCTGGCCATGCCCGGCGGCTGTACCTGGACCGGTCCCGGCGCCGAGGGCGCCGCCCGCGCCCTGCTGGTCGGCATCCTCACCGCCGCCGAACGCCAGCGCCCCGCACCCGGGCGCCTCACCGCAGTCGTCCCCGAAGACCTGGCCGAGAGTCTGCTGCCCGGGCTCCCAACCCAGTTCACGGCCCTGACCCAGAGCGCCGATACCGCCGAAGCCATCCAAGCCGCCGAACGACACCTGATCGCCCACGCCCGCACCCGCGACCAGCAGGACACCGACCCTGCGCCAACCGGGCCGACGACGGCCGACACCCCGCCGGAGACCGCCCCGGGCACCCTGCTCCTGCTCACTACGCCGGACGCTGCCCACACTGGACAGCTCCAGGCCCTGGTCGCCCGCAGCCGCCCCGACACCCTGATCCTCCTCACTCTGGGTACCCCGCTGCCCGGCGCTGCCTCTTGGCACATCGACGAGGACGGCACCACCACCGGCCAACGCCACGGCCCGCTCCGGATGTTCCACCTCACACCCGAGGCCGGACGGGACGTCACCGACGTCCTCCTCACCGCCCACGGCCAGCGCCCCCGCCTGCGGATCCTCCCCACCCCTAGCGCCCGCTCCGACGGGGAGCACCCCGATAGCCGGCCTGAGCCCGAGGCGGAGGACGCGCCCGCCCGCCCGCATGCGGTCGAGATGTCACGGCCGACGCAGACCAAGCCGGTTCGCCTCCACGTCTTCGGGCCCATCACCCTCTATGCGCGCGGCCACCAAGACCCTGTCGGCACCAACCTGCGAGGCGAAGTCCACGAATTCCTTGCCCTGCTCGCCGCCCACCCGACCGGGCTCCTCGCCTCCGACATCGCGGAAAAACTCCACCTCGCTCCCGGCAGCGACCAGAACGCGCTGAAAAACCTGCGCCGCGCCGTACGCCGCGCTCTGCGCGCCGCGACCGGATTCGCCGCACAGGAATTTATCCTGCTCCAGGGAGAACTCCACAAACTCCACCCCGAGCTCGTGGAAACCGACCTTGCGGACTTCAGTCGCAGTCTGAAACAAGCATTCTCCACTTCAGATACGGAACGCGCAGAGAACGATGCCCTGGCTGCGGTGCGCGACGCCCTTGCCCACTACCGCGGTCCCTTCGCCCATGGCAGCGACTACCTGTGGGCAGACACGATCCGCGAACACCTGGCCATGAAGGCCACCGACGCCGCCCTACGCCTGGCCCGCCAGACCGAGCACGCCAGCGCCGCGCCACGAGAGCGGGACACCGTCCTGGCGCTGCTGGAACACCTGGGCACCATCCACCCCGACCACGAACGCCTTGCCCAGCACACCATCCGCCTCTACCAAGCCGCCGGATTCCACGACGCCGCCCGGCACACCTACACCCGCCTGGAGAGACACCTCACCGACCTCGGACTCGAACCCGAGCCGGCCACCCAGGCCCTTATCGCACCCCGGACGCACACCCGTCAGAAACGATGAAGTAGCAGCTCACCACCTCTGTGTGCCTCAGGTCGAAAGGCGCGCGCATGGCAGCATAGGGGGTTGGTGATCGGCGCCGGGGGGCTGGGATGGGAAAGCGCAAGGGCAAGCGCCGATGGCGGCCGTTGAGCGCACGTGAACAAGAGATGCTGATGCACCGTGCGGTTCGCCTGTCCGCTTGGCTGAGGCTGGCACCACGACGAGAATCACGGTCGCGATGCTGCCACAGAGGAGCTTGTTCTGCCTGCCGGCCCGGACCCCGGCTTGATGAGGCGCTCACGGCGCAGGCGACCGCACGCGCGGAGGGGTTCCGGGTACGTGTCGAGAGGGCCATCACGGACCGCTTCACCGAGGCTCACCTGGCCGTTGAGGGCGGGTTCGCCCTTTCCGGCGACCAGGCCTCATGACCCGCGTGGCACGTGCATGATGTGCGGGTGCACAAGCTGTTCGACTACTTCAAACACAACCCAGAGCTGTTCGGCGCCTACGTGGCGCTCATCGCTCTGTTTGTCGGGTTCTTCGGCACCTGGCTTGCGGCTTGGTTGCAGGCCCGGAGCGGCAATGAACAGGCGAACGCGGCCCGCGACGCGGCTCGGATCACTGCCCAGGCGGAGCGTTTGGCTGCCCTGAGGGTGGATCGGCGCGTCGAGATAGCCGCCTTCGTCCGTCTGGCCCGCGAGACCTTCGATTCCGCCGAACTCATGTTTCGCCGAGCAGACGAGGAGGCGGATCTCAAGCGTGCGTACGCAGAACTGACGCAGAAGCAAGCAGAAATCGAGCTGATCGCACCACCTACGATCGTCGGTCACGCGGAGGCGGTGGTGTCTGCAGTCGAGCGTGTGATGCGCTTGGTGTCTGAACGGGGCGCCGCCGCCCGGGCCCACCATGCGCTGGCAGCGGTTTCGTCGAGCGCGGGAGCTCACCGCGTAAGGGAAACGCTGAATGATCTGCGCACGGATCACGAGGCGGGACGGGACGAGGAGACGAGCCGGTCAGTGGCTAGGTACGCGCTGTTCGACGTGTCGGAGGTCATCGACGATGACGGGCAAAGGGCGCTCCTGCTTGACGCGACGTTGCCCCCGTTCGAACCGCTGAAGACCGAGGCGGTCAACGCTTACGCTCAGGCGCTGCGCCAACTGATCGACGCCGCTCGCGCGGTGCTTCGGTCGGATGACGCGTAGCCCTTTCGCTTCGAGGCGGGCCGAAGGGGCTACGGCTGATCGTGCGCAAGGAACGGCTGCACCCCGGTGCTCAGTTGCGCTTCACCGACGCCGACGGCCCCCACCGACACTCACCACAAAGGGTCCGTCAGCAAGCTGACGGACCCTCATGAATGATCGAGGTTAGTGCGCGGAGCGGACCGGAAATTTTCAGGTCAGGACCAGCCAGCGGCGGCCGTCGATCAGCTCTCGGGCTGCGTCGAGGTGGCCTGCATGGCACGCAGTCTCGGTGATGAGATGTAGCAGGACGTCGCGCAGCGTGTGCAGGTGCGGGTCACCGAACAGGTCGTGGGGCCACCAGGCCAAGGCGGCTTCGGCAGGGGCGGCGGTGATGATGGCATCGGCGAGTTCTGCCTCCCGCCGATATCCGTCGAGCACTTCGACGGCCGACACTTTCGGGGCCACTTTCCACGCTTCGTCGCCGCTCGTCAGACCGTGGATGACCTCCTCATCCCCGGCGACGACCGCGCGGAACCAGAACCGCTCCACATCGAGCGCCAGGTGCTGGACCATCCCCAGGCAGTGCCATCCGGAAGGCAGCACGGGACGTCGAAGATCCTTCGCGTCGAGCCCGTCAAGGATGCCGAGAACGTGGCGTCGCTGTCCGTCCAGGATCCGAAGAAGCCCCGTTACCTCACTGCTCGGCGTGATATCGCTCAATTTGTCGGTCACCGTCACCCAGGATCCCCGAATCTCTGCGGCCGCGCAGGGAGTTATCCAATATCCGGGACACCCACCCTGCCGAAGGGCGGCGGGACCGTGAGGCAGGCATTCACTGGAGTCACCTTCCGCTCCAGGGGCATGTCGCGAGAAGGCTTGCCCCCACCTCCGACCTCAGGTCACGAAGTCGTACTGGTGTACTGCTCCCGGGCATCACCCGTCAACTGTGATCCAGCAGATGTCACCGGATTCCGGCGAGCGACCGAGGCTTTCCATCTCGGATTTAATCCTGGACAGTGTGGCGGCCTTGTCCGTCTCCCATGCTATGAATGGCTTTTCTTCGTCGGCGGTCAGGTCCCCGGCCTTGGCTCCCAGGTCCAGCAGGTCGCCGACGATGCGCAGGGTGAGCCGTTTCCGCTCCTCCATGCTGTGCCCCTTGCCGAGGAGCTTTCCGACCGTTCCGGTGATCACGGAGAATCCGAGCCAGTCTTCGTGTACGTAATCGGCCAGGTAGGAGAATTCTTCTCCGTATTCCTCTTCCGTCGGCATGCGGTGTCCTTCAGTGTTGCGGTATGTGGAGTCGCTTGGCGTCCAGGCCGTCTACGTCGTTCATGTCGATGGTAGGGCCCCCTGACTTGCTGAACGGCCGATACGTCACTGTGGACGGGGGGTCATCGGACAGTCGCCAGACCTCGATGTTCCCCTTGGGCGTCGCCTTGATCTCTGGCTCGCCGAGGCGCTCGAACAGTTTTTGGCGTGTCTGTTGCAGTTCTTCCTCGGTAACCATGCGTACGCCCTTGGCGTCCTCTTCGCCGACGAGGTTCCCTTGGTCGTCCGACATGACGTCGCGAACGGCTTTTGACTTCTCTTCATAGGACTTCGGCAGTCCTTCGTCTCCGGAGTCGTCCGCGGGCGGTTCGTCGTCGCCACCTCCGGTCGGAGGCTCGTCGCCGCCTCCGCCGCCTCCCCCGCGTCCGCCGACGCCGGCTGGTTCACGGGCTTCAGACTCGGCGAGCTCTCGTTCGAGAACCTGGCTGACCTCGGTTGTCCCGGCATCTACCGCCTCGATCTCGGGGACGCCCTCCGCGGCGGCCTGGAGGGAGATCTCGATGTCCGCGATCATCTCGGTGCTGATGGAGGTGACGGCCGAGTCGAGAGTGACCTCGACGTCGCCGAGGATCGCGGCGGCCTCCGTTGCGTCGAGGGCTCCTGCGGCAGCGTCCGAACCGCCGCCTGTGAAGACGGTGAGCAGAACGCCGGCCGCGGTGGTCAAGCCGATGGCGATACCTGCCTCGGCCATCTTGGATTCGGTTTGACTGTGCGCGTCGTCGATGGCCTGAGCGAAGGAGTCGCATGCTTTGGCGAGCTCGTCGCAGGCGTGCTTGGCGGTGGAAAGCGGAGCCTGACCGCCGCCCTGGCCGTCCTGCCAGATTTTCTTCCAGAAATCGGCCATCGCGTCGATGGAGTCGTCGGAGTTGTTTTCGGTGATGGCCAGCACGTGCCGGTGCAGTCCTGCACCGAGGGTGTCGATGGCGGTGGACGCGGTCCGATACGCGTCAGCTGCCGCTCGCAGTTTGTCCTGGTGCCCGTTGGGCCAGTACTTGGCGATGGCATCAGGCATGGAGGAGTCCCCGGGCCCGATCGCCGATGCCGGGTCCGGGTATGTCACATCGGTGAACACCCCTGGCGGTGAGAACTGGTCGGGCTCGCTGCCGCCTGCCTTGGCGTTGGAGTGGTGGTCGGCCTTGAGGAAGTTGTTGGCCGTCGTCACCAAGGCGGTGGACGCCTGGCCGATCGCACGAGCGGAAGCGGACAGCGCGGTGAAAAGAGTTCTGGCCGCCGGGTCGTACTTCGCACCGAACTTGTGCCCGTAGTCGTCGTTTCCCGCCATGCCTCCGGCGTTCTGGAGCGCCGCGTTCAGCGTGCTGGCGATGGAGTCGATGGTGTCCTGACCGCTCGCGAAGTGCAGACCAACGCTGTAGAGGTCCTCCGGATAGAGGTTGATCGGTCCGCCGCTGCCGCCGCCGTCGGCTGGGCGGCTCATCGCCCGCGCCACATACGCACGTTGGCGGCCCGCGCCGCCGCGTAGTTGCCGTGTGCCGTTTCGACGATTTTCTGGAGGTCGCGCAGCGCACGGTGCAAGTCGCGGGAGGCGGAGCTCCATTGTCGGCAGTAGCCGTGGAATGCGTCATGGGCGTCGCCCTCCCATGTGTCCGCTATGCGGCGCACGGCATCGTCCAGCTCGGCCAGGTGCTCCTGGACCGCGTCGGCTATCGAGCCGATGTCCTCCGTGGCCTGAGCCAGGTCCTCGAACCTGACTGTCAGCTGTCCCGGCATCCGATCCCCCGTATCTGTCGACCACGAGAGAATGCCACGGCCAGGTATCCGGAACGAGTGCCTCCAGCCGCTGCAACAGTCCATTGTTCCTGGAATTGCACATTGCTTGACCTGCGGCTTACCTCGGGGCTTCGGCGAGGTCCGCCGACGGGGATACACCAGGGTCCGGGAAGAGTCGGCTTCGCCCGGTTTGATCTTGGGGGTGTCGGACGCGACCTCCGGCCCAGCGCCCGCGTCGGCAAGCATTCGCGGTGGACGGACAATTCTCCGCTGACCAGGACACGGGCCGCCATCACCTTGTCGTGCGGGGATCGGGTGCGGCTTCTGGCCGCTCGGCTTGGTTGGTCCGATGGCGCTTGCCCCGTCGTATCCGGCGTCGTATCAGCCGTCGCTTCAGTGTCCGCGCTTGGAAACGACACCCCCGTTCCACGCGAAGGTGCAGGCCAGAGGCCCTGCGAGCCATTGGCGGACGAGGGCGACTGTATATCGGTGCAGCAACGCATCCCGATCTACTGACAGCCCGCGCCGGGCCCCCGCGCATCCCGTCGTGCGCCCGTGCCCTGTCGTCGCTGGCTCATCCTGTGTGACTCTTCCCTTTCTTCAGCTCCGCTTCCAAGCCCCCTCTGTGCAGCCCTGACCCAGGAGGGGTCAACTCCCCACGCTGGCGCGGCGGCGCCTCAGGCGCAGCCGAGGGTGCCGCCGCGCCGGGGGCCGCGCCGGGGGCCGCGCCGGGGGCCGCGCCGGGGGCCGCGCCGGGGGCCGCGCCGGGGGCCGCGCCGGGGGCCGCAAATCGTGCGTGTACTCGAATTCCCGGGGCGCCGGCGTATTTGGGTACCTGTGAATCGGTCGTGCAGGCCGCCGCCCGCGACGCCTTGCGTCGCACCTCCGGGAATTCCCCTGAATTCCCGTCGTGAATTCACGAGAATTCCAGCATTATCAAGCCGGAATGCGGCTTCAGTCAGGGTGCAGGTCGAGCTATATTTGAATTGTTCCCGGAAAGGCCGGGAATGAAAATCCCGCTGATGGGGACCGCCCGAAAACGGATGACGGGTGGAGTGTGCCCAGAGGCTGGCCGCTTTCGGATTCGGATATGGCGGCCCTAATGCCCCAGTGAAAGGACTTTGCGATGACGAGTACCGCCACGCCTGCGCCCGCGTCCCCGCCTTCCGGCCCCGAACCGCAGCAGTCCGCCTCCACTCCGACGAATTCCCCCACGACGCCTGCAGGGCCGCCACCCGGCCCGGGCGCCAAGGCCCGCCCGGGCGAGTTGCGGGCGAGGATCGCCCACGTGCTGGCAGCGAGTCCGGGGAGGGTCTTCACGGTCACGGAGCTGGCGCGAAGGCTGGGGCACTCGGGCGGCGCGGTCGGCAACGCCTGCGAGACGCTGGTGTGCCGGGGCGAGGCGGAGCGGTCCGGTTCTAAACCCCGTACATACCGGTCGACTTCGGCAACGGCCAACGCGGCCCAGCACGCTGCACCGTCACCGCCCGCCCCAGGCGGCACGCCCCCAGTGCCGCGCCAGGCCTCCCCGCAGGCGCCTGCGGCCCCGCCGCCAAACGGGCGGCCGGAGCCGATCACCCGCCCGAACGGGCAGCGATACCACCCCAGGGCGCTGGCCACGCTGCCGGATGTGGAGGCCCTCCAGCGGCTGCGGGAGGCACAGGTGGCGGTGTTGCTGTACGGGCCGCCCGGCACCGGGAAGACCTCCCTGATCGAGGCGGCCTTCCCCGACCTGATCACGGTGGCCGGGGACGGGGACACCACAGTCGGCGACCTGATCGGTGAATACACCCAGGACGCGAACGGCGGCTACGAGTTCGTCTACGGCCCGCTGGTCACCGCCATGCAGGAAGGCCGCGCCCTCCTCCTGGACGACGCCACCCTGATCTCCCCGAAGGTGCTCGCCGCCCTGTATCCGGCGATGGACGGGCGCAGGCAGATCCAGGTCAAGGCACACAAGGGCGAAACCATCACCGCCGCCGACGGCTTCTACGTGATCGCCGGGCACAACCCCGGCGTCCACGGGGCGGTCCTCACCGAGGCCCTCGCGAGCCGGTTCAGCGTGCAGATCCAGGTCGGCTCGGACTACGACCTCGCCGCCGCCTTGAAGATCAACCGCACGGCGGTGCGGATCGCCCGCCACCTCGCCGCCAGCCAGCAGGCCGGAGACGTCGGCTGGGCGCCACAGCTGCGCGAACTGATCGCCTTCCAGAAGATCGCCGACGTACTCGGCACCGAGGCCGCCTTCGCCAACCTGGTCGGCATCGCCCCGCTGGAGGACCGGGACACGGTCACCGAGATCGTCACCAAGGCGATCGGCCGCCCGGTCACCGCCCTGGCCCTGGGCCGCCAACTCTGACACCAGCCCGGGCCGGGCACCGCCCCGGCCCGCGGCCGCACCCACCACCGACTCCTGGAAAGGACCGATCCGCCATGCCCGCACCCGCCCACGTGCTGACCGCCCCGCCCGCCGTAACCGAGACCGAACGAGACCTGGCCCGTTGGGAGGACGACGGCGGCCCCGCCGTAGAACCCCGCCCCGGCCCACAGGCCCCTCACTGGCTGCGCATCGCCGCCGCCCTGGGGGAGCGACTGCCCGAACTCGCCGAACGCGAGGACGTGATCGTCACCTGCGAGCACGGCACCCGCTCCGGCGCCCCGGCCGCCTTCTACCCCATCACGGCCCAACTGGAGATCGACGCAGGGCTCTTCGCCCCGCTGAACCCGGCCACCATCGACCCCACCCGGGTCGGCGACGAGGAGAACTACCCGGCCGCCTGGGGCGCGTTCACCCACGAGGCCGCGCACGCCCGCCACAGCACCTGGACCACACCGCCACCGCTACGCGGCACGGCCCTGGACTCAGCAGCCCAGCTCCTGGAGGAATCCCGGGCCGAGCACGCCCACCTCGCCCGCCGCCCGGGCGACCGCCGTTTCCTCAGGGCCGCCGTACACACCCTGGTCATGGCGGACTTCACCAGCGTCACGCCCACCGACCGGTGGCAGGCGGCGAGGGCGGCGGGACTGATCCTCGCCCGCCGGGACGCCGGAATCCTCGACCCGGACGAGACCGAACCCCTGCATCAGACGGTCACTGCTGTCCTCGGCCCGGACCTGCTGGCAACCCTGGGCCAGATCTGGACGGCCGCGCACACCATCGCCGACGAGGACGAGCAGGCGATGCTGGGGCACGCCGCAGCCTGGTGCCAGGCGCTCGGCACCGAGGCCGCCGGACCGGAACCGGCCCCCGACCCCACCGGACGAAGGGGCGAGCTCGCCGAGGTGATCGGCAAGGTCGTCGGCGCGGTGGCGGCGAACGAGGCCGCGCGGGTGGTGGCCCAGGTCCGCATCGAGGCCGCCCGCACGGCCCGGACCCGGGCGAAGGCCGCCGAGGCCGCTCACGCACGGCAGGCGGCGCAGACGGCCGAGAAGGTCTTCGCGCCCGGGGGACGCCCGTTCATCCCCGACAGCCAGCGACACAAGGGCCGCCGTGCCCCCTCCCCGGTGACCGGAACGCGGGCACCCACCCCGGCCGAGAAGGCGGCCGCCGGGCAGCTCGCCCGGGCGCTGCGAGCGGCCGCCTACCGGGAACGCACGGTCACCGTCACGGCTTCCGCAGCCCCGCCCGGACGGCTGAACATGCGCGGCGCGCTGGCCCGGGACGCACAAAAGGCGGCAGGCGCCATCCCCACCGCCCAGCCCTGGATCCGCACCCAGCGCCGCCAGGGCCCCACCCCGCCGCTGCGGGTCGGCATCGCGGTGGACGTCTCCGGCTCGATGCGCGCCGCCGCCGCACCGATCGCCTCCGCCGCCTGGATCGTGGCCAAGGCCGCCGCCCTGACCGACCCCGACTCGCGCACCGCGAGCATCGCCTACCGCCGGTCCCTGACCGCGATCACCGCACCGGGCCGCGCCCCGGCCCGGGTGACCGAGTTCGACGCGGAAGGCGGCGGCCACAGCCTCGCCGAAGCCACCGACGCCCTGACCGCCGGACTCGACCTCATGACCCCGGGCGCGGGACGCCTGCTGGTGATCGCCTCCGACGGCTACTACCGCCCCGACGAGGCCGCCCGTGCAGCTGAACGCATCGCCGCCCTGCGCACGACCGGCTGCGCGGTGCTGTGGCTCGCCTTCGACCCCGAACCCTGCCCGCTGCCCGGCACCACCCTCCTTCAACTCGCCGACCCCGCCCAGGCCGCCGCCGCGATCGGCAAGGCCGCCACCGCCGCCCTCGCCGCCACCAACCCCTGACACCCGGGTGCCGCCCCGGCACGTACCGGGGCGGCACCCGGCCGCCCAGAAACCCATCACGACCGCGAAGGAGACCTGATCCCATGACGTCGCTCGCCGAACGTGCCCACGCTGCCGCCGTGTTCATCCGCCACAACACGGCCGTCAGCCCGCACGGCCGCTACCGGGGTGAGGAGCACGCCCGCACCGCCGTACGGCTGGCCGCCGCCCTCGGCCTCGGGCTGGACCAGATCACCACCGCCCCGGACTGGCTGCGGCGCCGCACCACCCCGGGCGAGCCGGTCCTGGCCACTGCCACCTGCCCCGACAGCGGCGAGAAGTACGTCTTCCTCGCCCGGTTCCCGATCTACGACGACGAAGCCTTCGAGCTCCTCGGCCCGTGCCCCGCATGCTCCGGCCAGGTCCCCCTCGCCACCGTCCGGCACCTCGCCGACCTCGGCACCTACCTTGCCCGCCCGCCGCTCGCCCCCGAGGACATCGTGCACACGAACACGTTGCCGGACACCTTCACCGGCGACGAAGGCCACACCAGCACCTGCCACTACGGCGAAAACCTCTGACCGCTCAACCCGCCGCACAGGAAGGACACCCACCGCCATGACCGAACGCGCCAGCCGCATCCGTGGCACCGCCGCTCGCAACAGCGCCCCTTCCATCCTGCCTGGTTCAGACTCCGCTCCCCGGCGCGCGCCCGGGCATGAGGCTCTGCGCGCGGCCCTTGGCGAGGACGGATACGAGCGCCTCCTCCGCCAGCGGCACGAGCGCGGCACCGCGCTGGGCGAACTGGCCGAGCTGGTCCTCAACACCGCCGCCGAAGCCGACCGGCTCCACGGCAAACTGCGCCGCCACGCCGCCCACGCACGCGACCGCCTCGGCGACCTCCTCAACCCCCACCTGGATCCCGCCTTCGTGTCGGTCACCGGCCTGCTGCAGAACATGGGCCACACCACCGACCTGCACGCCGCACGCTTCGCCCAGCAGATGAACCAGCTCACCCAGGTCCTGGACAGCTACCAGGCCGCCGTACGGCGCGCCGGGGTGTGACCGGGCGCCGTTGACCATGCGGGGCCCGCAGCCGGGCCCCGCCCCCGCCCGCGGACCAGGAACCACCCCGGCCCGCCCGCTCCGGAAGGACCTCGTTCATGCCTGGTACCGACATGCCGCAGCACCCCACGGTCGTGCACCGGATCCTCCAGCACGCCCACGCTCTCCTCACCGCCTCAAAGGATGAGGAAGACTCGCCCCTGGCCGAACTGCTGACCCGCGCGGTAAACCACGTGCCGGCCGAGGAGCGCGAACACCTGGACTCGCCCGCCCTCGCCTGGGCCGTGGCAGAGGCCGCCGCACAACTCCTCGCCCGATGCAAGATCCCCATCACGGCGGGCGACCCGAACGTGGCGTACTGCCTGCAAGCGCTCGACAGGCTCCCGCGTACGGCCCGCACCGGCCTGCTCACCGTGGCCATCCGGTACACGGCAGCCGACCCCCACAGCGCCCCGCCGCCCGATAAACGCACCCCCGCCCCCGGCGGGCAGAGGGCCGCCCGGGGCCGTGTGGCGGGGTGCTGCCCGTGTCCGTGCAACGGCGGTGGTTTCTGCGGCGGTTGCGGGCACGCGGGCTGCGGAGGACGGCGATGAAGCGGCACGCCGCCGGAGCCGACAACGAGGCGCCGATGCGGCGTCCCCGGGACGTCGACGGCGTCGAGACCGACGACAGCGAGCCGTACGACAAGGTCGCCGACCCGATTACCGGTACCGTCCGGCTGTGCGCCCGCCGCTGCGCCACGTGCATCTTCCGCCCGGGCAACCTCATGGACCTGCAACCCGGCCGTCTCGCGGACATGGTCACCCGGGCGCGTCGTACCGAGGGGCACATCGTGTGCCACGCGACCCTGGGCACCGCGGCACCGGCGATCTGCCGAGGTTTCGCCGACGGCCCTGACCAGGGCCGCAGCCTGGCCCTGCGCCTGGCCCGCGCGCTGGGCACGCTTCGGGAGATCTCCCCGGCATGACCGCCGCACCGAACCCGCCGGGACCGGGCACCAGCCTGCTGGCCGAACAGCTCGGTCTCGGCGACCCGCTGAGCGCCCTCACTGCCCGGCACCCGCCCGGCGACCGCCTTCATCGCCTGGCCCGCGCCTTGTGCCAGACCGCCGCCGAGCTGGACACCGGGTACGGGCGGGCGCAGCAGACCGGCGGCGAACTGCGGGCCCTGCGCGGTCGGTTGGCTGCAGGCTCCGACGAGACCGACGCCTTGGAAGAGGAGATCAGCTCTTCGGCTGGGGAGTTGGAGCTGATGCTGGAGCGATGCGAGGTGCTGGACACGGCCTTGATCCGGCTCCTTGCCGTGTACCAGGACATCGTCCCAGCGCCCAGAGTGCACCCGCGGGCGACCCCTGCGGCATCGTGACCGAGAGGCCCGGAGTCCCCGGCGGACCGCTGCGCGACGTCAGCGGTGGATCTTGGCGCACGGTGTGCCGTCCGCGCTGTTGAACTCGATGCACAGCCAGGTGCCGTTCCGGAAACGTCGGCCCGTCAGGTTCCAGTCCACGTTGGAGAACTTTGTCGTCCCTGCGGTGACGGGAGTCGCGTCCTTCCATCTGGTGATGCTGGCCCGTTCGCCCTTGTAGACCGTGTACAGGCGGGCCCGGACACCGGTGCCGTGGCCGTCCATCCAGCCGCCTGCCTGCTTCACAGCCAGGCCGTTGCCCTTGACGCTCAGCCCCACTTTGCCGTCCTTCACGGACGCGTCCGCATGCGCGGGGGCTGTCGCGCAGACCAGGGAGAGGAACGCCACTGCGGCGGCCATCATGTGCTTCATGCTTCATCCAAGGGGAAGTGGGATGTGGACAGTTGGCGCGTCCGGCAGGTGGACCAGACACGGAAGGGCGTGGGCTACGGGCCGCAACGGGCTATGCCACGTCTTGGGAGCACACCGCGGCACTCGGCACCGTCGGCCAGACGGTGACGGCGCCTGCTGCACGGGGGCCGTTTCCGAGGTATGCCGCTGCGCGGTCGGCGCCGCCTATCTGACGCGCTGCGCGCAGGTCACGGGGACCTGGCCGCCGACGACGATGTACCAGTTCCAACCGTCTTTGCCGCACTTGCGATAGAGCGGCCCGCTGTTGGTCCGGCCGAGGGCGATGAGGCAGAAGTTGTTCCGGATCACCTCGCCGCGGTGGACGTAGCGGACCACCGGGGAGTCGGGCCGGGCGACGGGAGCGTCGCCCGCCGGCCTGCGTACGGCCACTTTCCTGCCCGTGATCTTGATCTTGCAGTGCGTCGGCTCGGCCCGGCTCTGGGGCTGAGCCCCGGCCGGTGCGGCCGGTGCGAGACCCCCGCACAGGGCAAGCAGACCCAGGAGCCCGGCGACGGCGGGACGCAGACGGCTGCGAACGCGAGACGGGGTCATCTCCTGCTCCTTTGGTCAATCTCATGTGCAACACGACGCTGGGGCATCGCGGTCTGGAACCGGCGGGCTGGGCCTGCATGGACGCCCCGCCGGGTGCCCCCTGCAACGACCGTCGTGTGCGCGAAGGAGTGCAACATCACCTGAATCGGCGGAACGTGCCGCTAAATGGAGCAAAAGGAACATCGGTCGGGTGTGATTCGCAGCAGTCTTCAGTGCCGACGCCACTGAACCCGCCGATAAGGAGTGCCCGTTGCCCCGCCGCCACGTCTCGCTGTTCGCCGTAACCATGCTCGCCGCCCCGCTGCTCGCCCTGCCGGCTCCTGCGGTCGCTGCCACGGCGCCGGTGCAGGCGCCCGCCGCAACGGTCGCCGCCAAGCAGGAGTTCTGCCGTATCACCGGGGCTTCGGCGACGGTGCGTTCCCAGCCCCGCAAGAGTGCGGCGGCGCTCGGCACCGCCTACAAGGGCGATTCCTGCACCGCGCACGGCTGGGCCGAGGGTGAGGGGACGTGGGTGAAGGTCACCATGAAGCGGACCGGCGTCACCGGGTACGTGCACCCGTCCCTGGTGGCGTGGGGCAATGAGGAGCTGGTCCGCACCGGCCCGTGACCGGCCCCCAGGGGCCTCCGGGTTGTCCGCGGCGGGAGGCTGCGGCACGTCAGGTCACGCCGACGCCTTCATTGTCTTCTTCCCGGATGAGGGTGTGGAGCCGGGCGGTGTGCTCGTTGGGTCCCGTGACTTCTTCGACGAGGTTGCAGAAGCTGCTCAGGGAATCGTGATCGCGCAGATCCGGTACCCGGTCGGTCACGTTGAGGGCCGCGCGCATACCTCGACTGGGCTGCCATCGTTCTGGAGTCCGCTCGTATCCAGATGGGCGATGCCGCCTTCGGACCGTTACTGCGCTGAGTCGCCGAGGCCGAAGACGCCCACGTCAAACGCTCTGAGGAGCGAGCGGCGGCCGGTGTGTGACGGTTTCGCTCAGGCGGCCACGCGGGCCGACAGCGCTCGTGAGGAGGGCAGGACGATGCGCGTCACCAAGCGGCTGATGGCACGCCCACGTGTCACGGCTCCCTGCCGGACATCGACCAACTCCAGTGACACATCAGCCAGTTGGAACAGGAACTCGCCGAGACGACGGAGAGCTTGAGGAAAGGACGGAGGAACTCGAGGCAGCCCGGGTCGCCAACAGGGAGCTGACCCGTGCCTTGAACCAGCCTCATTTTGGGCGGTCATGAGCTCACTCGCCCGCTCCTTGGCATCGCATCAACCGATGGCGATTCTGGGGTGGCTACCCGGCGTGATCCACCCCATCATCTGGCCCCATCGTCGCGCGGGGGACGGAGACGCAGCCTCCCGGGTGGCGCCGTTGACGCGGAGGAAGATGGCCTCGCTGCGGACGGGTGTGGCGGGCCAGCGGTTGAAGTTGATGACGAGCGCCTTGGATGGGGTCACGGCTGGTCTATCTACCATTCGGCGCAGGTGGCGGTACGGGCTCCCCACCCACCTCGACAACGAGAAATCGCAGGTGCCCTCGGAGGCGGTCTCGACAGCATCGGTCTCCTGCACTGCTCAAGCTCGAAGACCCGATTAACCACCACGTGGTATAGAAGTTCTCATGACTACCGGAATACCTGGTCTCACCGAGTTGTGGCATCGCTTCGAGAACTGGCTGGCCGAGCATGCTCCCGGAGACCACGGGTCTTTGCGGCCGGGTTGCCCGGACGGCGAGATCAAGCGCCTGGAAGACGGCCTAGGCTTGCCTCTCCATGAGGATGTGAGGACAACCCTCGGACTGCACAACGGCGTCACCATGCGGAGAGCCAGTACCGAGCCGGGAGCCTTTCTCCTCGGCTACAGCCTCTTGGACGTCGACGGAATTCTGGACGCTCATCGAGATCTCGTCTCGATGGTGAAGGATGCCCGCGAGGAGGGCGAAGAGGATTTGGTCGTCGGCCGCATCGCTGACAGCCAGTGGGTTCCTCTCGCCCGGAATGTGGCCGGCGATCTGCTGTTCGTGGACCACAGGTATCACCATTCGGGAGAGATCGGGGAAATGTCGTTCGGTGATCCCGAGTACAGAATGCTGTGGCCACGCATGGATCTCATGCTGGCGGATCTGTGCGACTCGGTGGAGAACCGAACCCCGGTGACCTCCGTCCCTCGAGTTCCTCATCTGTATGAGGGGCGGATGCTCGACTGGCGCATCCGCCCCGCACACGAGTGATCCCTGCTCAGGTCAGCTGATGTCGCAGACACTGCTTAGGTTGCAGGACTCGTAACCGGTGTTGACGTAGTAGGCGTCGTAGTCCAGCAGCCTCACCGCCGTGGTGAACCGGCCCAACGCACCGCCGGCCGCGGTGTTCTGGGTAGTCGTGATGGCGGCACGGCCGCAGATCTCGTTCCAGGTCGGATAGGCGTAGTTCTCGTCGAGCTTGAGTGTGTAGGTGCCGTTGGCGTTCTTCACCGCGTACATCTGCACGCACGACTTGCCCGAGGCCAGTGTCATGCCGCCGCTTTCACGTGACTTGGCGAAGGGGTACTCGTCGCAGCTCGCCCCGATCGCGTTCGGGTTCGGGTTCCACTCAGCCACCGCCCCCAGGCACATCTTGTTCCGGTTGGCCTGTGCGGTCGTGTCGTCCGCGAGGCGGTGAAGTGGCGAGTTGTACTTCTTGCTCCCCGGGTGGGAGGCCAGCTTCTCCATCAGGATCCAGTAATAGGCCGCGGCGGCCGGGTACTTGGCCCTGGTGAGGTTCAGGGTCGGGGCGACCTTGGGGAAGACGCAGCCGGTGTTGCCGCCGACCTTGTTGTCGCAGCGGATGGCGAAGGCCGTGTCCTTCCACTGGTTGTTCGCCGTGGTGGAGCTCCCAGGAGAGCTCCAGGTGGTGTTCCAGTCCAGGCCGAGCGTGGCCTCGCCGCCGGCGACCTTGTTCCAGCTGTAGGTGTCGGTTCGGCTGGCGGTGTGCTGGTCGCCTTCAGTCCAGGTGGTGCTCCCGCTCCAGGCGCCGGGCGCGTCCGCGGTGCAGTCGCTCATGGCCCAGCAGTTCTCGAAGAAGTTGTCCAGGGTCGCGGAGGCTACGCCGGTCAGGTCGGGCAGGGAGAACTGCGTCCAGGTGGTGAACTGCTGAGAGGTCGGTTCGAGCTTGATCTCCTGGACGATCTTGACGTTTCCGCCGCCGATTACGTCGCCGTTGTTGTCCTTGACGTGGAGGGCGTAGCCGCCGCGCAGACATCCCTGGGTGCGGGTGTACTGGAAGTCGGATCCGGGAGCGGTCTTGCACCAGGGAACCGGCTCGGAGCTGGCCGCGAGGCTGCCGAGGGACTTCGGTGAGACCGTCTTGGCCGAGCTCTTCGACAGCTTGCTCCACGGCTTGTAGGGGCCCGCGCAGAGCTGGACTCCGTCGCTGTTCGTGGAACACCCGTTCGTGGCACTGCCCGCTTCGGTGGCCTGTGCGGTGTTCTTGGCCGTGGCGGCGGATAGAGCTTCGTCCGTGGGTGCCGGGGCGTCGTCGGGTGTCTGGGCGGCGATGTCGTCGGGGTCCGGGGCGTTCGGGTTCTCCGCCGCGAAGTCGACCTCGGGCATGCCACTGAAGTCGCCGGGAACGACCGCGACGGCGTCCCAGGCGATGTCGTCATCCCCGGTGCCGTCGCCGGTGGTGTTGGACAGCTTCACCTCCGGCGGTGTGTCACCGAACCGGTAACCGCCCAGGGACACCCAAGAGTTCGACTCGTTGGCGTCCTGCGAGACCGTCTTGTCGTACGTGCCGTACTTCGTGACGACCTGATAGGTGGCGTCCGTGGTGTTCGCCCCGGTGTCGGGGATGTGCACGTAGACCTTGCCCTGGCCGCCGTCGATGGCGCTACCGAACTTCCAGTCGCCGAGGACGGTCATGCGTCCGCCGTCGCCGCCGAGGTGGTCGGTGTTGCGGGTGTGTGCGTACCAGAAGTGGCCCTGGTAGCCGCCGCCGATCTGGTGCAGGTCGGCCTTGGCGTCGTATTGGCCGAAGCCCGGTCCGGTGGCGTACGGGTCGGGGTAGAAGGTGAACTGGAAGGAGCCGTCTGTTGTGGTGGTGCCGCAGTTGCTCCAGGTGTTGGTGCCTGCGGGTACGGATTCGACGACCTTTGCCCCGGAGGGTGCACCGGAGCAGACGGGTGTGCCGTATTGGAGGCGGTTTCCGCGTCCGGGCTCGTTGATCAGGGTCTGGTACTTGATGTTCTCGAAGCCGCAGCTGGTGGCGCAGTCGGACTTCCAGGTGGCGTTGGAGGCGTTCCACCAGTACTGGGTGTAGCAGGCGGCGTTGGGGCAGTTGGGCGGGTTGGCCGTGTCGCAGTTGTTCTTCGTGTTGCAGAAGGTGTCCAGCGGTGGCGAGACGTGCGCCCGGCGGTATTTCGCGCTGGCTGGATCGATGACGGTCCCGGTGGTGCCGTTCCAGTAGGCGGGGCGGAAGCCGGCGGAGGAGAAGCCGGATTCGCCCGGCCAGTCCTGCCGGCCGGAGGTGGCGTAGGAGTGGCCGGTGTCGATGGACCAGGCGGACCAGCCCATCACCTTCTCCTCGTACGGCCACTTCTGCGGCTGGGCGGCGTCCTTGGCGGCCAGCGGGTCGAGGTCCGTGTTCATGAAGGCGAGCCGGGAGGCCGGATATACAGGGTTGGCAGGGTTGTTGTACCAGCCCAGGCCCCAGTTGCCGTTGGTTCCCGCGTCTGCCTTCTTGTTGAAGCCGAGGTTGTAGTTCCACACGGCGGTGAACCAGTTCTCGGGCTTGGACGGGTCGTCGTTGTTCACGGCGATCGTCTGGCCGGACTCGTGGACCTCGTTCCACTTGTCGGCGAGGATGTGCAGCGAGGCGGCGATGTTGGTGGCGTAGTCGATGGCGACCGCGCGCTGGATGTTCGGGTCGAGAAGGGTTTCGCCGTCCTTTGCGTATCCGGCCTTGCGCATGCCGTCGGTGACCTGGCCGACGCCGTAGCCGCAGTCGGACAGGTTCCAGTTGATGGTCCAGAAGGAGGCGAGGGAGCCGCCGGTCTGGTGGCCGTAGAAGCCGTCGACGGCCGCGAGCGGATTGCCCATCTGGCCGGGGATGGCGCCGGATTCGGCCTGCCACAGGTTGGATTCCTGGGCGAGGATGCCCAGTTCGACCTGCGCGGGTATGCGTTGTCCGCTGCCGGTGTTCAGCTGCGGGACGGGGAACAGCCCCTGCGGGTCGATGGTGGAGATCCCGGTCTGGGAGCGCCAGCCGCCCTGGGTGAGGTAGCCGGAGTGCAGGTTGCCCCGGATGGCCATGTCCACGGCCCATTCGACCTGGTTGGGGGTCGGCTGGAGGGCCTGGGTGTCGACGTCGTTGCGGGGCACGGAGCACCAGCGGTCGGGGTCGACGGGGTCGTGCTCGATGCTGGTGCTGTCGGTGGACGTGGTCAGCAGGCTCATCGTCGACGTCTGCGGCTTGGACGAGCCGGTCAGTGCCGGGGACGGCCCGCCGCCCGCGGTGGTGCCGGGCTCGGCGACCTTTTGCTTGGTGTGCTTGCCCGTGCCGGGGACGGTGCCGGTGATGGTCAGGGCGTGGCTGATGCGGCCCGGCGTCGTCTGGGCCGCGGGTTCCCTGGTCGCGGTCTTGGTGAATCCGCGGCCGGCGTCAGTGATGTTGTCGATGCCCGCCTGCACGGCCGGGGAGACCACCGGGTCGATGGCCATACGTCCACGGGTGGAGAGGTCCGCGTCGGGTGAGACGTCCAATGCCTTGATGCCGCTGGCCGCGAAGTCCTTGCCGCGGCTGGCCTTTCCGGCGAGGTAGACGGTGCCGTCGATGCCCTGGCGCAGGTTCATCGCGGTGAGCCTGCCGCTCGCGACGGTCGTCTTCTTGCCGTGAGTGTAGGTCTGTACGTTGGCGTCGGTGTTGCCGGTGCGGTCGATATAGCTGACCGTGCCGTCGCCGGATACACGGATGCCGTACGGTGCGTGCTTGGTGGCGATGAGCTTGGCTGTCTTGCCCTTGCGGTCTACGTGGACGAGCCGGTTGCCGGCGGCGGCGATCACACCGTCCTTGGTGGGCACGGCAGAGGTGATCTCGCCGTTCGCGGTGGTGTCCGCGACGGTGGCGCCCTTGGCGTTCACCGTGACCAGGCGGGTCTTGGTATCGCGGAGCGCGGTGAAGACGGCGGTGTGCGTGGCCGGGTTGCACGTCGGGTCGAAGTAGGCCAGCGATGCTGTGAAGGGCAGCTTGGTGACGCTGCCGTCATCGAGGTTCACGATCGCCGTGAACGCGCCGCCCATCATCAGGTCCGGCTTGTTGGTGAAGGTGCGGGGAGCGTAGGCGATGGCTGCGTGGTGGTCATCCATGACGCAGCTGTTGCCGATCCAGGTGTCCGCCGGAAGCTGAGGCTCGCTCAGCACCGTGACCGTCTTCCATGCGTAGGCGTTCTTGCTGTCCGCAACAAGCAGATGGAGTCCGTCGCTGTCGGCGGCGGTGGTCACGGCCCGGTCGGTAGAGGTCTTCCAGCCCTTGCCCAGAGCGGAGTCCGGGGCCTTGACGGCGCCTTTCGGGGCTGCGGGCGCTGGCTTCGAGGCCGTGGGCGCGGGCTTTGGGCTGGGTTTCGCGGTGGCGGGCTGGGCTTGTATGAGCCCTGACAGGGCCGCGGTGACGGCGAGGAGTGTCACTGCGCTTCGTCTATGACGGGTTATCACTGATCCCCCTTTTTCTCTGAATTGATGATGCGGACATGGCGCAGACACCGCGTCGTGCGAATGATGCGGCGGGACATACGCGATCACGTCCTTGTCGGTGGAGCGCGACGGCTTGCCTGTAGCGGTACGGAGAGGTGCTGAGAGTGCCGTACGGCGCAGACAGCCAGGTGCTCCTCGGGTGGGTAACGGGGCCGCGTAGTCGTGGTCGACGCTGCCGACGAAGCGGAGGCCGCCATAGATGACCGCGCCCACAGGCGTGCATCCCGCGGCGGCTGCAGCGGTGATCGTACGGGCGGTCGGCACGGGTCAGCCGCTGGGCGAGTGCGCTGCGGAGGCGCCGTCAACCGGTGTGGATCAGCTATGAAGTGACGTCACTGTGGCTCCTCTTCTGCACGTCGGTGATGGTGATGCGGACCGCGCCGGGAGGCTGGCTGCTGACGCCCCCGATCGTGGCCTGGGTCGCCATGGTGCGGTGGGGCTTGAGGCCGCCGCTGGTGACGACCCGTCGGAAGGACGTTCTGGCGGCGCCGTCGCCGAACTCCACGGTGAAGTACACGCTGTACATGGCGGCTTCGTGGTCGCTGTTGGTGATGGTGAAGGGGACCTGGAGCAGCTTGTACGGAAGCCGGTGCGGGGTATAGGCGAGGACTTCGCCGTGTTCGGCAGTGGCCACCCGGCTTGCCGTAGCCGTATGCGTTCGGCGCCCGTGTTCCGGCAGGCCGTGGCGTGACAAGCGTGGTGGGAAGAGGTCCGTGGTACGACGCTTGCGATTCGGTACTGGATGTATGCGTGGCGTGCAGGACGCCGTAGACGGCTGCACAGACGAGGCCAGCGGCTACGGCCAGCATGCGGCGCAGACGTGGCATCGCTTTCCTACTTCCGGTCGACGAGGGGAGTGAACTCATCGACGTAAATCTTCGGTACCTGCGGAACCGGACCCATGTCTTTCGAGCCGATCACCGCAGCGTCCCGTCCAGTTTTGCCCGGAGGGACGTCCTGAAGCCAGAACCGGTTGTACGCGTTCCAGCCCTTGCCGTCGGCGATGCTGATCCGGACCGAGTACGTCGCATCCCGCTTGTTGGTGTTGGCCACCTCGATCTCGGTACGCACACCGCTGCTTTCCGGTGTGGCACGCACGACCAGGTCTCCGTACTCCAGGACCCGCGTGCGGCCTTCGGAGTGCACCGAAGGCACGGGCGAGGGACGCACTTGCGGACTGCTCTGCTCCGCGCTCGGAGTCGCCGACCGCTGTGACGCGGGGGCCCTGTGAGCGGCTCCGTCCGTACACCCGGCGGCCAGCAGGCACGCCGTCATGAGGCACAGTGCCCGGACCATCAACGGCCCGGGCACTACCGCACCAGCGTTCACCGGACGTAAGCCGCCATTTCCTTGCGTGCAGCGGTGATTTCCCTGCCGTGCTGCTCCTTGATGCCGGTCAGCCGGCTCTTGTTGTCGGCGATCTGCTGGTCCTGGATCGCGGACTCCACACCGAACCAGATCTTCACCAGGTCCGTCTGCTTCTTGCAGTCGATGTCGTCGACCGCCAGAGCGATGGACTCCTGCGACGGCTGCCCGTCGTTGGTGACGCCCTGGTCCATGGCCTTGTACGGATCGGCAAGTCCTGTGTGTCCCTTGCCGCCCATGCATGAAGACCACGCGGTGATGGCCTTGATGACCTTGTCGTCTTTCATCGACTGCACCAGGCTGTCGCCGGCGAGCTGCGCTACGAAGGTCGGGTCGGCTTCCTTCGTGCCGAGTTGCTCCTTGGACCAGCCGATGCAGCCGCCCGTCTTCAACTTCTTCCCGTTGTACTCGGCCCGAGCAGGCTTGGTGCCCTGGTTCGGGACGGCGATCGGCTCTCCCGCCTTGATTTCCTTGGGATTCTTGGGCGCTTCGGGCTTGGTGTGGCCGGTCAGGACCTCGACCTCGACACCGGACAGATCACGCATGGTCTGCTTGGTGTGCTCCTGCAGCGCCGGAGGGAGCTCGTAGCCGTACTTCTCGGCCTCCGCCCGGTCAGTGATGCCGTAACGGCGTTCGATGTTGGCATCGTTGTCGCTGGGAGGTGGGTTGGCGCCCGCCTGCGGCAGCGTCAGGTCGATGCCGTAGTCCTTCATACAGGACTGCTGAAGATCGTTGGCGGCCTGCTCGACGGTGACCTGGTCCTCGTAGGAGGCCATGTACGCCTCCAGTGGAAGGGACAGATCCTTGGTCAGGCCACTGGTGGGGATCTTCTTGGGCCAGTTCTCCTTGTTCACGATCGGTTTGCCGTCGGCCGCGTTCTTCGCGGTGTCCGGGGTCGTGCCGGAGGAGCAGGCAGTGACCAGGAGGGCTGAAGCGGCCAGGGCTACGGCGGTGGCGGTCCGCTTGATGTGCTTCACGGGATTCCTTCTCAGGCGAAGTGGGAGGACGCGTTGTTGTTCTTCAGGGCGGAGATCAGATCGGTGATGTTGCAGTCTCCGTAGGGTCCGTTCTTCGCGAAGTACTGAGAGGTGCCGCCGTAGCCGGAGTTGTAGTAGACGCGGTAGTTGTCATCTCGGGCGCAGTTCTGCACGGACGCCGCATTGTTCTTCATGTACTGGCCGTTGCCATTGCCGCCGTTGCCGAAGACATACCGATAGGTGGACAGCGTCGATCCCTGGTACTGGCTGGTACCCCAGTGGTCGTCCACGTTGCCGTAGAACGTCGTGAACGCCGACTTGTATGTGCCATTCTGGATGGCAATGTCCTTGGAGTTGTAGAACAGCCACAGATCACCGTACGAGCATGTGATCCACGGAACGTCACAGTTGTCGGTGACGTTGTAGGTGGCCGCATGGGCGGGTGTGGCGGTGGCGAGCAGGGCCGCCGCGGTGACGGCGAATGCGCCTGCGGCGGTCTTCGCGCGTAGCGAGATGAGCTTCAAAGATGTTTCCCTCCCCCTGTCCGACGCACCGGAGGTCCGCCGGAGACCTGATCAGGCGACTGGGCAGCCCAGTTGCCCGGACCCGCGCGCCCCATGCTGGCCGGATTCTGAGAATCCCGTGTGAAGGTCGCAGGCCGTCGGGACGGTATCACGGCATGTTCATGACGTTCGATCATTTTTGCGATTCCATGGAAGGGGGGGCAGCCTGTCTTCCTGCTGCTCACGCGCCCGTCACCGAGCGCCTGTCGCGGCCCTCCTTCCGACACTCCTGGGTGTCATGCCGAGTTGGTGCGGCTGCCGGAGACACCACGGCCACGACCGTGCTCAGTCCTCCGCCACGAATCCCGTCCTCCCCGCCTCCACCCGTGTGGTGTGGGAGACTCGCACAGCGAACCGGGCTGGTTCCCAACCCCCGTGGGAATCAGCCCGGTTCGCCGTGTCCAGTTGGTTATCCTTTGGTCTCCGGTGCTGCCAGGCGGTAGGTGCGCGGTCGGTCGCTCACCTGGTTGGCGATGCCCTGCTTGACCAGCTTGTCCAGGGCGTTGGCGATCGCGCCCGAGGACTTCTCGATCACGCGGCTGATCTTGGTGGCGGTGAATGCCTCCCCGGGATGCGCCTGCAGGTGGCCGACGACCATCTGCCGCAGCGCTCCGGGTGCGAGCCGCTTCTTTTCGCCCGGCAGGATCATCTCGTCCCTCGGTGCCGTCTGCTGCCCGGCCTCTGCGGGCAGGGCCGGGGCGATCGAGTCCTCCGAGCCGTCGCTGCCGCCCATGTTGTGCGGACCGTCCTCAGCGTCGGTGTTGCTGTGCTCGGCGTCCTGTGGCGTCTCGGTCGGCGGGACAGCGGCATCCGCGGTGCCGTCGTCCGGCACGGCGGGCATGTCCGGTGCAGCCTCGGCGCCAGCGACATCCTCATGGTCCGCACTGTCGCGATCCGGCTCGGGGATGTGCGTGTCCGGGGCGTCCGTGACCGTGGTCTCCGGCAGGCTACTTGCGGGTTCCGGATGGGCGGGACCGTCGCCGCTGGTCTCGGGGGTGGGTGCGGCGCGCCAGTGGTCGGGGGTGCGACGGGGGCCGTCGTGGCCGCCGGGGGTACGTGTTGCCAGGCCGTGCTCCTCCAGGGTGACCAGGGCCTTGCCGGTGGTGGAGCGGCCCAGGCCGGCGGCGAGGGCGAGTTCGGCGGCCGTGGCGCCGTCGTCAGCGGTGAGTTTGACGAGTTCGGCGTAGATCGAGGCGGGCGCGCCAGCCAGTCCGGCCAGCGGTTCGGGGGCGGGGACGGCCTGCAGCGTGCGCGTGCCGTCGATCGTGGTGTCGGACATGAGGGAACCTCGATTCCAGGGGGATGTTGGGTGGTTGAGGTCCCCGGCCGGGGGCGGACCGCGCGTGCGGGCCGCGGACGTTCGCCGGGCGCGTGCGCATCGCGGTGTTTCCCGGGCGAACATGGCCGTGGCGCGAGGGGGTTCACGGAATCCCGTGAGCCCGCTCGGGTGGTTGGCCACGACCATGGACGCTCCGCTCGGCCAGGAAGTCAAGCGGCCCGATCGCTCACGGATCGGGCCAGCTCAGAGCGGTGTCACGGGTCGTCGGGCGCATGCGGGACGAGGGCGCGGCATCGATCGGTGAGCGGGCGCCAAGAGATCCCGTACGTCGGATCCTATCGGCACCGGGGGCCGATCGGATCCGACGTACGGCGTTCAGCCGTCCGGAGGTAGCGGATCGGGGCGGCGGGCCAGGAGCCGCTCGCGCAGGTGGCGTGCGCGCCGTGGTCCGATGTGCAGATCGGTGCGCAGTCGCCAGATGCTCACCGGTTCCCCGGTGGCGGCGCGGGCGGCGTCGTCCAGTGCGACGGCGCGTGGCCATACGTCGGCGTCTGTCGCCCTGTCCCTGGCCGGTCCGGGGCTGGTTGCCAGGGGCCGCTTGGGGGGTGTGTCGGCGCCCGCGTGGGGTCCGTCCGGGCCGAAGCCGCTGGTGGCGGGGGCGTTGTCCGGCGCGGGGGCGGGATCAGAACTGCCCTCTGGGCGCCGGGTGTTGTGGGGACCGTCGGGCGGGTCGGTGGAGTCGATCCCATCCAGGAGGTCGGTGACGGTCCGTCGGTAAGCGGCGATCGTTTCTGTCAGGGCGATCAGAAGCAGGGCCGGGGTCAGGTGCAGGAGGACGGCTGCCGGATCGGCTCTGTGGGGCCAGCCGATCTGTCCGTCGGGCCACAGGCTCTCCCAGGAGTTCATGAGAGCGGCGGTGCATCCGGCGCCCCAGCGCAGTGCGGTCGACCAGGCCGGTGGGCGGATGCCCCAGGAGGCCAGGCGTGCGTCCACGTACAGGACGCCGGCGAGCGCGGTGCCGATCATCGGGTCGAGGAGGACGGCGATGGGCAGCGGGACGTTGCGGCCGGCGGCGAAGCGGGTGACGTTGACCGTGGTGAAGACCAGGGCGAGGATCCCCACCGTGCACAGCACCCAGGTCATGGAGCGCAGCAGGCTGATGGCCTCGCGGGCGGCGATGTGCTTCACCGGGCAGCACGCCCTGGTACGGCCGGTCTGGTCGCGCCCTGGAAGGACGGGGCGTTGGTGTTCGCGGGGCCCTCGCGGACGACGGCTCCGGGGTGTGGTGCGTCGATGGCCTGCCCGCCTCCGGTGTAGAGCGAGACGTGCATGATGGTGCCGGGGCTCGTGCCGAAGAAGAGCAGGTCGCCCTGGGCCAGTTGCGCCCGCTGGGGGAGGCGGGGGCCGTGGTCGTACTGGGCCTGGGCGATGCGGGGGATGCTGATGCCGGCGGCGCGGTAGGCGGCCTGGGTGAGGCCGGAGCAGTCGAAGCCGCCGTCGGCCGGGCCGTCGCCGCCCCACACGTACGGGGTGCCGAGCTGGGTGCGGGCGAAGGCAACCGCTGTGGCGGCAGCGCCGGTTGGGGCAGGAGTGGTCGCTGCGTACCCGTTGGCGATCTTCAGGACCTGGTTCACGTAGGCGTCGGAATGGTTGAAGTGCCAGAGGGCGCGGCGCAGGTTCTTGCCGTTCTTCGCGCCGTTGGCGCACAGCAGCCGGGCCGCGGCGTAGACCGCGTCGACCGGGTCCCACGGGGTGGGCGGCTTCTTCCCGCCGGGCGGTACGGGATAGGCGTACGACCTGAACGTGGACGGGAGAAACTGCATCGGCCCGATGGCGCCCGCTGTGGACACCATGGTGGGGTGGCGTGCGTGGTCGGTCTCGACTTTGCCGATCGCGGCGAGGACTGCCCAGGACAGGCCCGGGCATTCGGGGGCGGCGCGCTGGTAGAGGGCGAGCATGTAGGCGGGGATGTCCGCCAGCGCGTGCCTGCTGGGCGAGGCTGCGACGCTGCCGCCGGAGGACAGCCCGCCCAGCAGTGCGGCGATGGTGAGGGCGGCCAGCAGCGGCAGGGCCAGGACCGCGCAGCCGATACCGCCGGCGGTCTTGGTGAAGAGGGAGCTCACGCTCCCGCCTCGGGCGCGGGTGGGAGGGGAGGCACGGGGAGGGTGAGGGCGGTGTCGGCGTCGGTGGGCTCCAGTTCGGAGGCCGGGCCGAGTCGCGACCACCGGGCGGCGAGGCCGGTGAGGGTGGTGCGACGGGTGTCCCCGGGCCCGAGGGGGCTCCACCAGGGGCCCCAGGGAGTGGAGGTGGTGAAGTCCGCGGACGAGGTCGCGATGTACAGGCCCAGCTCGCGGGCGGGGATGGCAAGACGTCGGCGGAGCGCCTGGTCGCGGGAGGCGGTGCGGGTGTGGAGGAGCAGGGCCGGCCGGGTGCTCGACGCGGTGGCGAAGGCGGCGTAGCCGGCGAGTTTCGCCTCCACGCGGGACAGGGGCTGGCTGCCGGTGTCGTATTCGAGGAAGAACGGCAGCAGTCGGTTGCCGTCGTGCCAGTGGGCGTAGGCGTCGGGACGGACGATGTCGCCCCAGCGGCGGGCGCAGGAGCGCTCGGACAGCCAGAGGGACAGGCCAGTGTCTGGGGCCTCGTGGCCGTGGGCGGCGAGGTGGGTGAGGAGTTCGTTGACGCCGATGTCGTGGCCCAGGGAGGGAGAGTAGGCGATGCGGCCGGTGTGGCTGGGGCGCCAGCCGAGGTCGGCGAGGTCGCATCCGGCATGGGCGGCAAGGAGACCGGCGCCGGCGGGGCCGAGGGTGTAGTGCTCGGGGGCGGAGCCGGTCTGGGTCAGGGGGCGGAAGGAGTCGAGGACCGCGTACTGGTGCAGCGTGCGCAGGCGGCGCTGCGCAGAGCGCAGGGAGGTGTAGGCGAGGTCCGCGATCTGGTGGGTGGTCAGGACGCGGTGTTCGTGGAGCATCCTCGCCAGCCACAGGTCCCGGGCCGTGAGGATGCGGGAGAGCGCGGCGACGTCGGTGTGCCGGGCGGGGCGCGGGCGGGTGGTGGAGGCGCGGGCGGTGTAGCGGGAGCCGGGACCGACGGCGGGGCGGGGGAGTGCGGGCATGAGAGGTCACCACCGAGAGTGCGAGGGGAATGGGGGAGGGGCGTGTGTCAGGGGCGGGTGGCCGGGCGTGGTCCGGTGCGGCCGCCGGCTGCCGCGCGCAGATCCCTGGCCCGACCGGGTACTGGGGGCGGCAGGGGGCGGGTGGTGAGGGTGAAGGCGGCGGATTCGGCGCCGCCGGTCAGCAGGTGGGCGGCGGCCTGGTAGGGGCCGAGGTGGGCGAGGTCGTGCGCGGCCAGTGTCGGCAGCGTGTGGCGTTCCAGCGAACTGGCGTCCTCCGGGGAAGCGTTGAAGAAGACCTTGTTGCGGGCGTTGGCGGAGATGCCTTCGCGCAGGTCGCGTGGGAGCTGGGCGAGGTGCTGGTGGGCCAGCAGCATGGAGAGCCGGTAGCCGCGGGCCTCGGCGAGCATGTCCTCCAGCGGATACGGCAGCGTGAGGAAGTTGTGCGCCTCGTCGATGCTCAGCGTGGCGTCGATCCGGGCGTGCTCGGGCGTACGGGCGCGGGCTGCGGCCGCCTGCCAGGTTCCGGCGACGATGAACGAGCCCAGCAGCCGGGCGGTCTCCTCACCGAGCGCCCCCTTGGGGAGGCGGGCGAGCAGGATGCCGCCGTCGAGCACGCTGGTGAGGTCGAACGTGGAGGGCCCGGCGGCGATCGCGCGGCGAGCGAAGTCGCGCAGCAGGAAGGCCCGCAGCTTGTTCATCACCGGGCCGACCACGGCCGCGCGGGAGGGCTCGGACATCGACTCGTACCAGGCCCAGAAGCCGCGCAGCACCGGGTCCTTGAGCGCGGGGACGATCCGCAGCCGGAAGGCGGACTCGCCGAGCAGCCGGGGCACGTCGGCGAGGGTGACCAGCTGACGGGTGCGCTCGCGGTGCTTGAGGAGGGTCAGGCACGCGGCGCGCATCACGTCGTCCGTGCGCGGGCCCCAGAAGGCGGTGAAGATCCGGCGGAAGATGCCGGTGATGTTGTCGACGACGACGTCGATGTCCGCGCCGTCGAGCACGTTCAGGCACGGCGGGGTGTGCGGGTCGTCGGGGTCGATGAGCACCAGGCGGTCGGCGCAGGTGTCCGGGAGCCGGTCCAGGAGGTCGGTGACCAGGTCGCCCTTGGGGTCGATGACGATGACGCCGCGGTGGTGGCGTACATCGTCGAGGGCGAGGTTCGCGATGAGGGTGGACTTGCCGGAGCCGGTCGCGCCCATGACATGGAGGTGGTGGCGGGCGTCGGCGATCGCGAGCCCGACGCCGCGGCGGGCGCCGGTGTCCGAGAGACCCAGGGGCTTGACCCCGTTGCCGCGTGCCGGTTCGGGGATCTGTGGGGGCGGCAGGACGGAACGGGCCCCGGCGCGCTGCACGCCCGGTGCGTCCGCGTCGAGGGGCAGGTGTGCGAGGGCGGCGAGTTCCGGCACCGAGAGCAGGGCGGGGCGCGCGGGCGGGAACTGGCGGGCACTGAGGTGCGGTTCGGGGCGTGGCAGGCGGGTGCGGGCGAGGTAGTTGCGGTCGGCGTAGAGGCCGAAGGCGGAGGCGAGCGCGTGGGCCCGGCCGCGGGCCACGTCCTGGGCGCGCTCCGTTTTGGGGCTGCAGGTGGCGGCGTAGGTGAGGGCGCACTGCCACTGGGATCCGGAGAGCTTGGTGGCTGACTGCCGTACGGCGGCGGAGTGTTCGGGATCCTGTTTGCCGGTGGCGACGGGCTGGGCGCGGTGGAGGAGGAGCGCGGCCAGGGCGGGCAGCCGGGCCGGTGTCTGGCCTGCCTTCAGGCGGCGTGCCTGGCGGCGGGCCCGGCGCAGCGCACCGCCGGTGGCCGGGCGGGCCAGGATCTGTACGCAGGCGGACTCGTCCTCCAACATGCCGGTCGCGGCCTGCAGGAGCGCGCGCAGCGGATCGGTGGCGTGATCAGTGCGCACGGGCAGGACGTCGGGGCGGGCCATCCGGAGTCGGCCGGCGGTCATCTCGTGCCCCACCGGCAGCAGGGGGCCGGGCTCGGTGACGCGGGTATGGGCACCGGGCCAGGCGGCTTCCACGGCGCGGCGTACGAGGCCGAGCGGCACGGTGCCGGGGACCCACAGGCGGATGCCCAGGCCGGTGTGGGACCAGGTGTATTCGAAGGCGAGATGGGGCTGGCCGGTGAGGAGCCGGCGCCACCAGGGGCGCAGGAGCCCGGACAGCTGGGCCCACAGGACCTCCCCGCCCTTGGGGGCGGCCTGGGGCGGAGCCAGGAGCTCCACCCAGTGAGCGCCGTCAGTGAGGCGTTGCTGCCGCAAGCGCAGCAGCCGCCGCCGGGCGGCGTACCCACAGGCTGTGGACGCGACGGCCGCGGGGACCACAATGGGGGCGGACGCGGCGCACCAGTCCACGACCGTGGCGAGGGTCGCTGTGCCAAAGGTCTCCGGGTGGCTGAGGAAGTCCACCAACCACCCATGCGGCTGGGCAGAGGCGAGCCAACCCTGCCCCGTCACAGCTCCCACCCCGCGTCTGCGACGGCCTCATCGATGTACGAGCCATCGGACTCGAAGCCGTCGGCTGCGTGCTGGGCAGCGAGTTCGCCCGGATCCGTAGTGATCACTTCATGCTCGCCGGGAGCCGCGATACTGATCAGAGCGACCTTGTGGCGGCGGTCGCCGGTCAGCAGCAGAGCTTCGCCGCGGCCAGCGGAGAGCAGGAATGCCCGCTCGCCGTGGCAGAGGTGGAAGTTCTCACTGATCGTGTCGATGGCCTGCGGGGCCTGGCGCAGCAGGACCTGGGTGGCCGCGTTCGACACGATGGCCCGGCCGAGCGGAGACGCGAGGACATCGTCGGCGTCCTGGGTGACCACGGCCAAGCCGGTCCAGTACTTGCGGGCCGCCTTGGCCATGCGGAACAGAAATCTCGCGCCGGCCCCGTCGCGCATCAGCAGCCACGCCTCGTCGACCACCACCAGATGGCGGCCCGAGCCGGCGCGGGAGGTGACCTGCCGCCAGATCGCGTCCAGGGCCAGCAGCATGGCCGGCGCTTTGACCTCCTCCGGGAGCTGACGGAGGGCGAAGACCACCAGGTGACCGGCGGTGGCAGCGGTGCTGGGGCCGTTGAACAGCTGGGCGTGGGAGCCGCTGGTGTAGGGGACCAGCCGGTCGGCGAGCCCTGCCGCCGTCTCGCTGCCGTCCTCGGTCAGGACAGCAGCCAGGCCGGTGAGCGTGGGCGGAGTGCGACTCCAGGTGCGCGCGTCGCCGGTGATCCCGGCACGCGCGTACGCGGCGAGGAACGCCCGGTCGAGCACCGCCGTCTCGGCCGCGGTCACGTCCGTGCCCAGCAGGACGGCGAGGAACGTATGCAGGAACAGCACACGCCGGTTCAGGACGTCCTCTGCGCCGTCCGTCGCTGCCGGGAGGTCGAAGGGGTTGAGGCGTACGCCGTCGGCACCGAGCGCGATGACGTGTCCGCCGACGGTTTCGGCGAGGCGGACGTACTCGTCCTCCGGGTCGATCACCGAGGCCGTGACGCCGCTGAACAGCAGCCTGAGCAGCTCCAGTTTGGCCAGGTACGACTTGCCAGCGCCGGAACGGGCCAGGGTGATGGAGTTGTAGTTGTCCTGCGCGAAGCGGTCCCACAGCACTGGAGCGCCGGAGACCGCGTTCAGCCCGTACAGCACCCCCGACGCGGTGCCGTCCTCGCCGGTGGCGGCAGGAAGGTCGGGGCTGGTGAAGGGAAAGCAGGCGGCGAGCGCGGCGGTGTCGAAGGTACGGCGGATCTTCAGCGTGTCGATGCCGAGGGGGAGGGTGGCCAGCCAGCCCGGAAGCGCACGGTAGGTGGTCGGGGCGACGGTCATGAGCAGCGACTCGGCGATCGCCCGGACCGCGGCCGCGTGTTCGGCCAGGCTCTCCTCGTCCGGGGCGTGCACCGTCAGGTAGAGGGCGACGTGGAAGAGTTTGCCCTCGCCGCGGGCGATGCGGTAGGCGAGCTCAGCGGCGTCCGCTGCGGCGGCCTCCACCTCCGGATCGTCCAGATGCCCCTTGTCGAAGCCGGTACGGCGGCCCGACTCCAGACGGGCCCGCTGCTTCTTCAGCCCAGCGGCCGCGATCGGGCTGGGGACGGGCTCGATGTGCAGGGCGATGTCGAGGTGCCCGGGGAAGTTCAGCAGCGGGGCGAGCCAGCCGGGGGTGACCTCGGCCGGATAGCCGGTGACCACCAGCGTGGTGGCCAGGTGTGCGCCGAGGGCGAGGGCGCGGGCGTGCACCTCGATGGCCTCGGGCCCGGCCACATCCAGCAGCTGAGCGCCGTCGATGACCGGTACTTCGGTAGCGGTGCGGTGGCGGCCGAAGTGCAGGGTGGTCATAGGAGGTCACCTTCCGATACGTCGTCGGTCGGGGTGGGGGCGTCGGGGTTACAGGCGGCACTGACCAGGCCGGCGCTCTGCTCGGCGTCGAGCGGGGTGACGGTGATCTCGGCCGACGCCAGGGCGCGGGCGGCCTCGGTCACGCGCTGGAGGACTCGCCCCTCACCCGCGTGGCGCCGCATCCCGTGCGCTGCGGCTTCTTCGCGGGCGACCAGCACGATCTGCCGGCCGAGCAGGTTGCCGCCGGTGGCGAGGTCGGCGAGGAACTCGGCGTGCGCGCGGGCGGCCCGTTCCAGTGCCGGGTGCGGCAATGCGGCGGCGTCCTGCTGGAGTGTGTCGGCGAGCGGAGCGAGATCGATGCGGTGGCAGCGCACCAGCAACTGGGTCGGACCTGTGAGGGAGTTGAGCCAGCGGGCGAACGCTGCGGCCAGGCCTTGTTGTTCCGCCGCCGAGCGCAGCTCGAAATTGACCGTGGAACACGTCGCCAGGGCCGCTGTACCTTCGCTGCCCAGGTCGAGCACGCCGTCAGCAGCGATGCCGTCGTACGGCATGTCCATCGCCATTGCGGGCAGTCCGGCAGCCCTGGACCAGTGGCCAGGGACGAGGGAGGGCAGCGGAGGGACGCCTTCCGGGGCGTGCACCCTGCGCTTGGGGGTCCGGGCATGGGCCAGGGCGGCGGCCAGGAACCGGTCCAGTGCGATGCCCTCCCGCTGGCCGAGCGCGAGCGCGGCCACGGCTCCAGCGATGGGGATCACCATGACCGCATAGGTGAGCGGTGTCATGAAGGAGCGGGTGGCCCACCAGCCGCCGTACAGCACGAGGCCGGCGACGGCGAGGACGGCGGTCTGCCGAGCGGTGAAAGGTCCCAGGAGACGGTCGGGACGGGAGATGTCGGCCGGGATACGGGTGGCAAACAGGGCTTCCGCAGTCTCGTCGGGCTGGTGCATGGGGGATCTACCTCCGGGGCGGTTCGAGGGGGAGTCGCAGCTGCATGGGGCGCGGCGGGCGGGCACGGACCCGGGGCGCGGGAACGGGCAAGGCCAGCTGGCGTGCACGAGGCGCGGGAGTGGGGCGGGCCAGGGGCGGCGTAGCGGACACGGCACGTGCTGGCGGGGGTGGGGCGGGGACGCGCTCGGCGCGGATCGGCAGCCACAACTGGGTCGGCCGACCAGGCCGGGCCGGAGCACGCGGAGCGGTGATGGGCAGAGCCAGCTGCCGACGCTGCCGCGCCTGGGCGGGATGGATCACAGCGCGGGGACCTCCCGGTCTACGGGCGAGGGGAGTGGCGGCCAGGCCGGGGCGTCGGAGAGCCCGGGCACCTGGGGCCCTGGCCGCAGCGGGTGCCGGACGCCCGCCACCGGCGCCCGCGCGGGCGCCGGGCCCGGCCGGGGCGCCCGGTGCGGGACGGCCGGCTGCGGGCGGTCGGCCCCCTGGACCGGCCAGGGCCCCACGACCGCGGGCGAATAGCGCCCAGCCCCAACCCCGCACACCGCGGACGGGACCACGCCCACGTCCATGCCCGGGCCCGGCTGCGGTTGGTCGGGCACCGCCACCGCCCCGGCCTGGGCGGCCGCCTCCGCTGCCTCCCGGTCCTCCGCGGCCCGGGCCGAAGCCGCCACCTCCTGCGCCTCCGCCGGGTCGGTGGCGCAGAAGGCGCATGCCGGGCAGGTAGTGATCCATCAGCCGGTACAGGGCCAGGTGCTTGAGCATCCGCACCCCAGCGGGGGCGTGCGGGTTGTGCACAGGGGTGCCGCGCAGAACGGTCTGCAGGGTCCAGCCGGGAATCTTGAACAGCACCCAGAACAGGGCCACCCCGGCGAGCATCGTGCCCAGCTGGTCGGCTCTGGGGATGCCCAGGGTCGAGGCGCCGGGGGCGAAGAAGAGCTTCAGAGCGAGGACGAAGGCCAACGACTGGGCAAGTTGGATGACCATGCAGCCGGCCAGTCCGCGCCACCACAGCCGGGCGACGGGGTCGGTGAGCGGGTGAGCGTGACACGCCAGCATCAGGGGCGCGGCCACGGCCAGCAGCGCCATCACCGCGACGCGCACGAGGAAGCCGATCAGCACCGCGAGCACCAGTGCGATCATCACGATCGCCAGGATCAGCAGGTACAGCTTCAGACCGGGGGCGCCGAACAGGGCGAAGGGCAGGACGCGTTCGACCATGCCCTGCCCTGCGTCCGCCATGTCGGTGGCCATGATCGCGTGGGCGAGGGCGTTGGACAGGCTGATCGCCTTGCCCATCACGGTCAGCGAGGTGGCCGCGGCGATGATGCCGAGCAGCAGCCGGGGCGCGATCTGCTGGAAGGCGTAGCGGGTCTGGACGGTCTCGTAGCCCATGACCGTGATGCCGCCTGCGGTCACGAACAGCACATAGATTCCGGCCGTGATCGCCAGCATGGCGGTCCACAGCCGTTTGATGTCGGCGTGCTGGGTGACGTCGGGGGTGGCCAGCAGGGTGTCGGCGAGGAACTCGCGGACCGGCTTCATGATCTGCTCGATCAGCATGCCGAGGAACGAGGTGATCGCGTTCACGATCATGCCGGGGATGTCGAGGAGGTCCCAGCTGGTGTCCTTGTCGCATCCGACGCCGGTCGCTTCGCAGGCGGACGGCATGGGGCCGGGCGACGGCTGAGGCCGTGAGGGCTTCGGCGCGGGTGCGGGGCGGCCCGGTGCAGGGGGCGGTCCGGGGGAGGGCTCGGGCCTCGGCTGTGTCCCGGGATCGGGCGGGGGAGGAGTGGGGCCGGGCGCGGGCTGAGGTTGTGGCGGCTGCGGATCCGCCGGCGCCGCAGCTGCTGCATACGCCGTGTGCGTGGCGGTGGAGGAGGCCGCCACCGGTACCAGGACGAGCACGGCGAGAGCGAGCAGCAGGGGCACCGCGCGGGCGTGGCGCCCGCCGGCGCTCACTGCCCGCCTCCGCCCGCGCCGACGATGCCCTGCAAGACGGTCACGATCACCGGGGCGAGGATTGCCAGGCTGTAGCCGATGGCCGCGGCCTTCAACGCCCGCTTGGCGGCCTCGACTTCCCCCGGATCGCCGCCGGCCATCAGGTAGCGCAGCCCGCCGAAGGTGAGGAACAGGGTGGCCAGTGCGGCGAGGAGGCCGACGATCCAGTTCCGCAGGTTGTTGATGACGGTCGGGATGTCGGCGACTGCCCATACGTGCGGCGCCTGCGCAAGGAGCGCGCAGGTGGTGAGGGCGGTGGTGCAAACGACCCGGAGGGACCAGCGGGTGAGTGGTCGGCGTGGCCGACGGAGCCTTGCGGGCATGGCAGCACACCTCCATCGGGGCACACAGCGGGACGGGAGTAGGACAGGACGGGGACGCCGCGGGGGCGTGGGAGAGCCGGTGCGGGGTGAGCAGAACCCTTGGCCCGGGCGCCGACCTCCTTGCGGGGGTGCGGCGGCAGGCGGTTCTCGGGTGTCAGCACGAGACGGTCGTGCTCACCCCGCACGGTGCGGGGCTCTGGTCCGGGGCATCGGCCGCCGCCCCGGACCACGACGGACGGTCCGGCCCCGAAGCCGGGCGGGCCGCCGTCACCGTGAATAGAGACCCCGGCGGCAGGAATTGACATCCCGCCACCGAAAGTCCCCCGGCCGGGCGCCTACTGCTCTTGCAGCTGGCATCGCAGATGGGCGGCCAGGTGCTGCTCGGCAGCGCTGCGGTGCCGGTAGAGCTGACGCACACTCACCCCGCGCTCGGCCGCCAGGCGGTGCATGGGCTCGCCGTCCAGGCGGGTGCGGGCGATCAACCGCGCCTCAGCCACATCCACCACCTGGGCCTGCACGGCACGGGCCAGAACGGTGAGCTCGTCCGCCGGCTCACCGTGCTCCGCCTGCGGGACAGAGCAGAGGCGGTCGAGATGCACCGCCGCCGGGGCGGTTTCGCGGGTGGCGCGGCGGCGTGCGGCGTACACCAGCCGGTGCACGGCTCGGTCGGCGGCGCTGAACAGTTCCCGGTCCAGCCGCTCCGCGCACGGGTCCACCGTGCGCAGGGCTGCGGCTACGGCGGCCAGGGCTTCCTGCTCGACCTCGGCGCGCTCCAGATGGACGGGACGGGCCAGCCGGGCGAGCATCCTGCGCAAGACCGGCACCGTCATGGCCACCGCCACCACGTCCCACGGCTCGCCCAGCTCGTGAGCGCGCCGGATCACCTCACGCCAGGTCTGCTCACGCAGTTCGGGACGAGTGGAGGGGTGGGCGAGGTGGGTACGCACCCGATCGACCGGCCATGCCGCACGGTCCGGGGCGTCGCACACCAGGTGCGCGGGAAGCGTGAGCGGCTCCACCCGGTGGGCGAGGGCGAGGAACGCCTGCTCCAGTTCCCCCAGCGGGGAGCGGACGGCGCTGGCCGGGCGGGCGGCGGGGCGGTGGGCGTGGTGACGGTGGTGCATGGCGCATCTCCCGTGAGCGGTGCGGACAACTTCCGCCGCCACCCCTTTCAAGCCCTCGTGCCACGAGCGGCCCACCCGCAGGCCAGCGCCGTGCCTGCCGCGGTCGAATGGTCCGGTGCGTGCGATGGCCCGCGACCGGCCTGCCCCCGATGACCTGCCGCGACGCGTCAACCGCCGCAACGTGAATCGAACACAGAAATTCTCGGCTCCGCTTTCAGCTCTTGCTGTGCGGTGAGCCGAGGTGGCCCGGCGGTGGCTCGGCGCTGGCGCGCGACTGGCTCGCACAAGGAATGACCTGCACATACACGGTGCGCGGCAGGGTCGACCGGGGACACCTGCGAGTGCACGGCGGCAGCTGCCCGGGGATCGAACACGTACCGGCGCGATGGCAAAGATCACCCGCCGGGTCCCTATTACGTCACGTCAGCACGAAACGGCCGAACCCACGGTCCCGGGCGCCACCCCGCCCATGTCGAAGACTCCCTCCCGCCGTTCCACCGCCTCCCGCACGCCCACCTCCAACCCGCTGCCGACGACGATCTGGTTCCCCGACTCGGACGAGCCCAACGCCGCCCCCATCCCCGGCGCGGTACTGCCCGCCTGGGCGATCGACAAGGTCCGCACCGAGTTCGTCGGCCGCCCCGCACACCGGCCCGCCCTGCTGCTCAAGATCGCGATCCGGGACACGGCGCCCGGCATGGACGCCCGCATCCCGTCCGCGCCCTTCGCCGCCGCAGCCGACGACGAGAACGCCACGAGCAGGCCGTCCATCCTGCTCGCCGAGCTCCACCCGGACGCGCTCCCCGCCTCCGCAGATGACCTGCCGGCCGGCGGGGGCGAGATGCCCGGCGCGCTGGAGGACGGCTGGCCCGGCTTCTTCCACCGCGCCCACCGGCTCCTGCCCGCAAACGGTCACCTGCTGATGGCCACCCGCCAGCGCCGGGATGGCGGACGCCTCACCGACCCGCTCGGCGCACTGATCGCGTCCGCCCGCACCGCCGGCTTCCGCTACCTCCAGCACCTCGTGGTCGTCTACGGCCACCCGGTCGGCGACCGCCTGGTACCCGCGCCGCCCACAGACGCGTCCCGCGGCGTCGCGCACTGCGACGTGATCGCACTGTCCGCGATCACCCATGCCTAGGCCGAGGAACAGGAGAACCGACATGCCGTCCCCCCTCTCGGTGTGGAACACCGCCCCGACCTCCGCCCCCGCCCAGCGCGCCGACCGCTACGTTCCCGGCTCCGCCGCCCACCCCGCCAAGATGCTCCCCCAGATCGCCGCCCACGCCATCGCCGCCTACACCCACCCCGGCGAACTGGTCCTGGACCCCATGTGCGGCATCGGCACCACCCTCGTCGAAGCCATCCGCCTCGGCCGCCACGCCCTCGGCACCGAGTACGAACTACGCTGGGCCGACCTGGCCCGCGCCAACGTCATCCACACCATGCAGACGAGCGGACGCGGCAGCGGACAGGTCGCCTGCGGCGACGCCCGCCACCTCACCGACCTCATCGACGAACGCCACCACGGCAAGATCGCCCTCGTCGTCACCTCACCGCCGTACGGCAACTCGGTGCACGGCCAGGTCCGCTCCACCCGCGAGACCGGCGAACGCGGCGTGGTCAAGAAGGACTACCGCTACAGCCACGACCCCTCCAACCTCGCCCACGTCTCCACCGACCGGCTCCTGGAGGCCTTCACCGAGATCCTCACCCAGTGCCGACGCGTCCTGCGCCCCGGCGGCACCGTGGTCGTCACCACCCGCCCCTGGCGCGAGGGCGGCGAACTCATCGACCTGCCCTCCGCCGTCCTCGCCGCCGGCCAGGCAGCCGGGCTGACCCCCGCCGAACGCTGCGTCGCCCTCCTCGCGGGCATCCGCGACAGCCGCCTGATCACCCGCCCGTCGTTCTTCCAGATGAAGAACGTCCGGGACGCCCGCCGCCAGGGCATCCCACTTGCCGTGATCCAACACGAGGACGTCCTGGTCTTCACACGCCCCGCCCTCACCCCGATGCGCCCCGCCGGCCACACGCAACTGCCGAGCACACCGCGATGCACGACCCGGGGTACCCGCACACCGGCCACCGGAAAGGCTTGCCGTTCTCGCACATGCATGTCAGAAGGCAATCGCGGCGAACACTGATGGCGGACATCGACTCGGACCTAAACTCCCGGACGCGCGGCTCCCGGCAGGTGGTCCGGCGGTGGCTCGCACACCAGGCTTCCTGCATAATCGCCACCTCCGTATCACCCTGCGCGCGAGCAGCACCGGGTTCTTTCGACCACCGCTCGTGACGGGCGCCAAGGCAGTTGACCGCCCTGGGCTGCCGTGGAGTGGTCCGCCACCGTTGTGGACCGTGAGCCAACCCGACTCGGCGCGGTTCGCGAAGTCGGGGGGAGAGCGAGGACGTGAGCCGCCGGGCCCGTTCCTCCTATGGGCAGGAACGGGCCAGGCGTGCCTCGTCGACGGACTACACGGTCCGTTCCGGCATCGCCGCGCGGTAGGTGCGCGGGCGGTCGGTGACCTGTTCGACGAGGCCCTGCCTGGCGAGGGTGGCGAGGGCATTGGCGATGGCGCCGGAGGAACGGTCGATCATGCGGCTGATCCGGGTGGCCGTGAAGGCTTCACCGGGGTGGGCGTTGAGGTGGTCGGTGACGAGTTGGCGGAGGCATCCGGGGGCGAGGCGCTGCTTTCCACCGGGCAGGGAGTCACCGGGGGAGAGGCTGGTCGGCACCGCGCGTTCGGTGTGCCGGGAGGGCGCGGGAGCGGCGGTCTTCTCAGGCTCCCGGGCAGCACAGGTGCTCTCACTCCTGTCCGCCATGGGCGCGTCCGGCACCGCGTCGGAGTCAGTGAGGTCCGCAGCCGGTTCGCCGGGGGATGCCGCGGCGGTCATTGGCTCGACCGGGCCCTTTTGGGCGGCGGACTCGTCGGGCGCCGCACAGGAATCTACGGCGGTGGCGCACCAGAGGTCAGGGCGGCGGCAGGGACCGTTCTTGATCCCGCGGTCGCGGCGTGCGAGACCGCGCTTCTCGAGCGAGACAAGAGCCTTGAACGTGCTGGAGCGGGCGGCCCCGGCTGCACTGGCGATGTCGTCGACGGCGGCCGGTTCGGTGAAGGCGACCAGCTGGGTGTAGACGGTGATGACGGCGGGGGCCAGGCCCGCCAGTTGATCGACCGTCGTGGTCTGGGACATGAAGGGGCCTCGTTTCCTGAGAGGTGAAGTGGTGAGGTCCCCGGCCGGGGTGCGGTCCCGTGCGGGCCGCTGGTGTCGCCGGCGCGTGCGCATCGCGGGTGATCCGGGCTGACGGGGCCGACGACGTGGTGGACCATGGCGGTCCGTGATCCCCCTCGGCGGGTCGGCCGCGACCATGGACGCTCGGATACGGGTATGAAGTCAAGCGCTGGTTATCCGCTCGGTGTCCGACCACTCAGGGGAGGTTCAGACTGCGGCAGCGTGATCCCTGCACGCGATCCGGGCCCCGAAGGACTGTGGGGTCAGGAGCTCGCGTAGATACTGACCCGCATGGCAGAAGATTCCGATCCACGGCAGGACGTCACCTACCGAGCGCCGGTCGGTTCCGTCGATCTCAGGGCATTCGATGACGACGACAACTCGTACGAGATCCACGCGTGCCACGACTGCCTGCCGTGGCACGCGGAGGTCGTGGTCATTGACGGGCAGATCCTCGTCAGGGAGTGGCATGCCGTCGGATGTCCGCAGTTTCAGCAGCTCATCCGAGACTGATCGGGAATCCGTCACTCAAGTCCGGGCCCGCCCTGATGGGTGATGATGTTGGGGTGAGTCTGGACCTGAGTGACTACGAACTCCTCTGGCCCACATTGCTGTTCGTGCCCGAAGGCCAGCGTGTCCTTCGGTACTCGAACACCTCATGGGAGGACCAGGCGATATAGAGGACCAGGCGATATAGCTGATGACGGAGCACTGGCCGGTACCACGCTCACCTCGACGCACAGCTCCACGAGGTCAACCTCATGATCAAGAAAGCCGACCAGTGACCGATTCGCCCAAGACCGAACGAGCTCTCCGCGAGGCGGTGGAGCGTCTCCTCGCTGGCGCCCCCGAACGCACCGACGGCAAGCTGACCAAGAACAACCTCTGCCACGAGGCCCAGGTCAGCCGGGCAACGATGAACAGGGCCGGGCCCCGACGTTCTGACGGAATGAGGCAGCCGCGTCGGGACCAGCCCCGCTGGCCTCCGGGAGCAACGGCGTGACGCCGAGCTCGCCGCGCTCCACAGCAACTGAAGTTCCGCAAAAGACGCGATCAGTATCGGCAGCTCTAGAACAAGTCGACGCTGCCGCGACGGTCATCATGGCCTTACTGTCGGAGATCGCCACATTTCGCGAGCACGCAGGAACCCGCTCAGTCGCCGTCGTTCCACTCCCCCTCAGCCGAGCGCAAGCCACCCGGGAGTGAAATTCCTCTGCGCGAGGCGGGCGTCAGCCGGGACACCATGATGGGAAAAGCCTGAAAATTGACCCACCCGATCACGGTGCCTTCTTCAGTCCACGTCGGCTTGAAAGCAAGGCGACATCCTTCTTGTTGACACTCCGCTGCAAGCTGCCCAGGACGGCATGCTCGGTCTCGGGTGTCCAGAAGATTTGGAGATGCTCGCGGGCCCGGGTGATCGCCGTGTAAAAGATATTGTGCGAGATATCGTCCTCGTTGGCGTCCGTGATCACGACCTTCACCGAGTCATACTCAAGGCCTTGTGCCTTGTGGATAGATACTGCGTAGGCAACTTGGAACGGTACGGACCCGGTCGTCGAGTCGTCATCGTCGTCCCCGCTGCCACGCTCATAGACATCGAACTGCACCGTGGAGTCCTGGACGTAGCGAAGTTGGACGCCATCAACGTCGAAGGCGGTCACTGGTCGATCGAGCGACACATCGAACTGGATCCGACCAGGGAACGTCTGGATCGCTACGATCTTGCCTTTCAGATTGTTGTAAATGACCGGCCTGAACCGATCAGTCTCGTTGAACAACACCGGGTCGCCGACCTTGTAGGTCGAAGCACCCCAAACGGTTGCCGCACCAGGGTTGCTGCTCTGGAGGAACCGGTTAACGTTGTTGATGCCGTACAGACCATCGTAGTTCAAGCACAGGATGATCTCGTCGCTCCGCTGTGCTGCAAACAGAGACTTATCGAGAACCGTAGAGTAACTGTTGCGCGCCAGCGTCTCCGCGATGTCCTCCTTCAACTCACGAACAGTCGACCATAGGTCCAAAAGGTTCGCGTTCTTGGTCCTGAAAGGCGTCTCAAGCTCGAATACTGCAGTGCTCGGGATGAATGACCGGGAAAGCCCAAACCAGTTTCCAAACTGAATTGACTCAATCTGGAAGACATCACCAACTAGCACGAGAAGCTTGAAGGATGTCTGCTCAAGCACCTTGAGCAGGTCGGAATTGCTGACCGTACTGCACTCATCGATAACCAAGACGTCGTAGTCGGTCGCGTCGCTGCGGCCGATGTGGCTACTGATCGTGCGGAAGGTGGACTTCTGTGCACTGACTCGACGCTTGAGATTATCGACGGCCGGATTCGTGTGAGCGAGGAAGAGCTTCTCGTTGCCGTTGAAATAATTGGCGATGAGGCCGACCATCGTCGACTTGCCCGTGCCAGCAGCCCCGTAGATAAGTGCGACTTGCGAATCGACGAAGAGTTCCTGGAGTGCCTGCACCTTAATTGGGTCGTCGGGGGCGGGGGTCGCCTGAGCGAGCCACTGCTTGACCGCAGCCTCATACCCAGCAATCCCCGTAGCCGCGAGCTGCTGGAGCTTGGTGATGATCTCGACGATATCGTCCTCATAGCCCTTGATGAAGACGTGTCCCTTGTCTTTAAGTAGCCTCCGAGCAGTGTGCTTGTAGTACAACTTGCCGTTGTGGGTTGCAACCAACTGATCTACGTCTCCGAGATCCTCCAGGTCAGATACCGGCGAATAGAGCATGCCGCGGTCTTCGACGTTGGTCTTCACACGTCGAGCTAGGAACTCATGAGTGTGACCGCTCGTGTCCAAGCTCTCAATAAGGTCAGAAATTCGGGGGTTATGCCTATACAGAGACGTGCAGAAGGGCATCTCGTCGAACGGCTTGCACCCGTACTCCAGATTGAGGTTTGCCAGCACACCGCAGGCGGCCGGCCTGTACTGCCACTTAATGAACTGGTTGTTCATCTGCAGCATCAGGTAGCGGAGCACGTTGTGCCCGGCAACCCTCGACTGGATCATCTGGCGTGCCATGTCCAGCACGGGAAAGATCTGGGGCGCCTGTGACCGCTGCGTCGCCCAAGATTTCACTCGCGAGTACTGATCATCTGAGAGGTCAACGAGGTCGAGCAGGCTCGATGAGGTTGCAGTCAGATACTGCGCCAGATTGCGATACTCGGGACTGCCGGAGGACACACTGATGGTCTGGCCGAAGATCCTTGCAAAGTTGTCGAACTCGCATGGCCGGATCGACACCTCCCACTCGCGGATGATCGTGATCGGCATGGTTTGCCCGAGTACCCGAATCGAGTCGCTCGCAAGCATCAGATTGGCCGCGTGCTTGTCAGTGATCTCGATGTCCGTGAAACCAATGATGCGATCGAACTTGCTAACCCTGTTAACGGCGTTGTAGAAGGTCACCTCGTAGTAGATGTGCCCGCCCGAGTAAAAGGGTCGCACTGCGTGGATGTAGTAGCGAGCCTTGGGAGCTTGGCCGAGCGGCAACGCGCGTACAGCTAGGAGCCGGGCCGCGATCTTCTCGTGGTACTCCCGAAGCGAGGGGTCGAGATCGACGGGAAAGTCTTCCAGATTCGGTAGAATATCGAGATTGAGGTGAGTACGAGCCAGGTCGCGGATCCGAAGCAGGTAATCGTAGTACTTAAGTATCAGCCGCTCGGAAGGATCGCCGCCCATTGTGTAATGCGACGCACTGATCTGAAGCAGCTTATGGAATCTCGCGAGGAAGTTGAGCTTGGCATCCGAACTCACGTGGCCTGCTGCAGGTTTTACGGAGGAGTACTGGAACTCCACGTCTCCGCGGCCGGCGTGAACTCGCACCATGACGCCCTCAACCAAGTTGCGAAGCTGGCTGAGGATGTTCTGTGCCAGTAGGGCTCGATCGTGACCCAGAGACGTAATGTTCGAAGAGATCGTGCTGGCAGCACTACGAATCTGTTCGTCTACGGTGCCCATGCGATGCCCTCTGACTTTCCCTCTGCGCAGTTCCAAGACGGCTGCGGCACTCCCACTCACCTTCAACAAACCGAGGCCGAAGCGCCGCTCGCAGAAGACGCCGAGTTCGTTTAGCTCACTCTGCTTCCTCGCCGTGCCCGCCGTCAGCCACGAAGAGTGAGGCCGGCGGAAGCACCTTGGTGCCCAACCGGCTTCAGGAACAACTGCGACAGCTCCCTATTCTGCCTCATGAAGCTCAACTACCACCGAGGGCCAACGCGTTGTCTGCGCTCAGATGCACCGCCGGACATCCGTCCGGATGCCGGGGCAACGGCCTGCTGTGCGCGGTCAACCTCCTGGGTGAGGTATTCGGCGAGGGCAACGCGGGCTGGAGAGGCTGCATGAGCCGTCGAGTGTGGCGTTGGGAAGAGCATCGGCTGGGCGCGACCGCGCACCCGTCGGCAGTCTGGGTGGTCCAGGCTGCGAAGAATCTCGTCATGGACCTGGAGGATGCGGGCTGCCGAGTAAGGTTCTTGATCCGGGACAGGGGCGGCAAGTTCCCCGAGTTGTTCGATGCCATCTTGAAGGATGCGGGCGTCAAGGTAGTGCTCAGTGGAGCCCGGATGCCGCGAATGAACTCGATCATGGAGCGGTAGGTGCAGACCTGTCGGCGTGAGCTGCTGGACCGCACGTTGACCTGGAACCAGCGCCATCTCTGTCATGCCCTGCGGGAGTTCGAGCGGTTCTACAACTTCCATCGGCCGCATCAGGGCATCGCGAACGCCCGACCGCTGCACCCCTTGCCTGGGGTGATCACCGATCCAGGGCAGATCGGTCGTCTCGACATACGTAGGCGTGAACGCCTGGGCGGCATCCTTCACGAGTACGAACGAGCCGCGTGACCTGGGCGGACGAGGTTCCCAGCAAGGGCAACGTCCCGTGTTCGAGCCGAGACCATTACGTCACCACCGTCGGCGGCCTGGCGGTAGGCTCGCGTCATGCCGATCATCGAATACCGGGGCGAGAGCGCGAACTTGAAGGTGCTGGCACGGGAGATCGAGGCGGATCCACACCTCGCCGGAAAGTGCTCTCTCACCCTCATGCCCCTGCGCCAGGACAGGCGCGACTCCTTACGTCACGCGAACTGGGCGGAGATCACCATCTCAGTCGCCTCCGGACTGGCCACGAACGCGGTGTACGACGCTCTGAAGGCCTTGGTCGAGCGGGCGCGTGACCGTGGACCCGTGGACGAGGTGTCCCCACGTCCGGAGGGCGGCAGCGGCGAGGAGACGGACAGCACCGAGGTCGCGGCGGAGCGGTGACCGTACACTCCCCACGCCTGCGGAACTCCAGCGGCGCCGAGCTGAACCTGCGCAGCCAGATCCTTTTCCAGGACCCGACCCGCACCCGTACCAAAGACCTCGTCACGGCGGTCGGCTCCTGGCACAAGACCTACGTCCACGAGAGCAGCCACTGGGCGCGGTACCACGGATCCACCGTCGGCATCCTGCTGAGCCTGCTGCGGCGATCGAGGGACCAGCTGGCCGCGTACACGATCTCCCACTTGAGTCAGCGACAAGCGGGGGATCTCCACGAGGGCCGGAGGAGCGGACGGCCCTTCCTCTCCTTCAAGCGTTACCCCCAGCACGCCGGCGGGGAGTTGAGATACAACGCGCTGGACTGGCTCAATCTCTACTACGCCTACTACGTTCTGCTGGACCCTGCGGGCTTGACAGAGTTCGATTTCACGACCTGGGACACGCGGGCGGCGTTCGAGAACTCATTGCAAGACACTTGGCGCCAGAGCGCGGGCGTGGAGATGCTCGAGCGTCCCGAGGACACGCCTGTCAGCGTCACGGGGCCCCTGAAGCTCGTGCACACCTCCGAGGGACAGCTCACCACCCGCCTCCTGTTCGAGTGCGCGGCGGTGATCGACGAGCTCTTCCAGTTCGAGGGCGCTTTCATGCGAATGACCGACCCGACGCTGCGGGAGTTCCTGCTGGAGGAGATGAGCGGCGAGTACGGGCTTCCGTGGCGTCTGGCCAGTGCTCTGGCGGGGCGGAATCTCGGCGGGAGCGTCGTCCTGGCCCTCATCGACTTCGCGTTGAACCCGGTGGTGCCGGGCCTGACCTCCGCCGACCCGACCGTCGACTGGAGGGAGCTGTACCCTCCCTACCGCTTCACTGCGGCGGCGAAGGCGATGGCGGACTGGAAAAGCGACCTGGAATTCCAGTATCCGAGCCATGAGGTGACGGTTCACTTCCAGCACACACTGGCCAAGCGCAGCAGGCTCCGGATGGGACGCGTGGCGTCCCGCCCGTCCGGCCTCTCCACGCTGCGGGAAGCGGCCACGGTACCTATGCACCTCGCCGACCGAACCCCTGCCGTTTCCCTCATGTGCGCCTCACATCTGCTCGACCTCCGCGAGGAGGATGTCTGCGCGCTTTCCCACTACGGCGTCAACTTCCTGGGCGACCGGGCGGTCAGGTTCGTGGCCCCCGACCGGGACATGTGGTGGCTGTTCCCCGTGTTCCAGGTAAGCCAGGGTGAGTACCGGTGGCCGGCGGAGCACGTGACCCTCGACGAGGCCACGGACTTGCTGATAGGAGCCGCTGTGGCGTCGGCGTACGACGACATTCTGCACGGCACCGGCCCCCTCGCCTCCGACCATCTTCCCCATGCCTCCCTCGAGGACCGCGGAGAAGTCGAGGCACTGAACAAGGTCCTCAAGGACTCGACGGGCCTGGACATGGGCTGGCGTCAGCCCTGATCACCACGCGTTCGAGGGGCGTCCTGGCTCCGATAGGTGCCATGTCACGCCATCCTTTGTGGGTCATCCTGTCTCCCGGCACACCTCATCAGAGACAGAACTTCCCTTGCGCCACCACGACCGTATCGTCAGTAGTCAACTCGCCCCTCGGACACCAGTGAGACCCCTGCTGAGCAGGGGTCTTTTGCGTTTACGGACGAAACGCCCACTGCATTCCCGGCTCCACGGCGAAGCGGAAGACCCGCCGGACAGGCGGTGTGCACAGGGCGGTCACCACCGCGGCGGCGACGAGGGTGACGGTGATCTCGCCGAGCGGCCCGTGGATCCAGCCGGGGGAGTACCAGCCCCAGAACCTCGATCCCTGGGCGACGAAGCCGTGCAGCAGATAGCCGTACAGCGTGCCCGCGCCCAGTGCGGTGAACCACAGGCGGCGCCCCGGCACCCAGGCCAGGAAGCAGGCGACCAGGACCATCGAGCAGCCGAAGACGGCCAGCGTCATCACCGGCCCGTACCAGGCGGGCGCGCCCAGCTCCTCGGCGCTGTCGCGGTGGAAGAACCAGGCGCCGGTCATCCGCGGCACCGACCAGTACGCGGCGGCGAGCGCACAGACGAACACCGGCACGGCCAGTACGCGCACCTTCCAGCGGCGTACCAGCCGGAAGTGCTCCGGCCGCAGGCACAGACCGACCACGAAGTACGGCAGGAACTGCAGCACCCGCTGCAGATCGAGGTCGTTGCCGATGGACGGGGAGACGGTCGCCAGCATCGCAACCACGAGCGCCGCCGGCAGCGGCCATCGCACCTTCTGCCAGATCGGGGTGGTCAGCCGCCAGATGAACAGCGCGACCAGGAACCACGTCAGATACAAGGGGTCCAGGACCGTGACCGGCCGGTCCGGGACGCCGTCGGTCCAGCGGGTGAAAAGGGTGTACGCGGTCTCGAAGACGATGTACGGAACGGCGATGCCGGTCACCAGTCGTCTGATCTTCGCCGGGCTCGCGTCGAATCCGCGGGAGAAGTAGCCGGAGATCACGATGAACGCCGGCATGTGGAAGGCGTAGACGAGGTTGTAGAGCGCGGTGACGACCCGGCTGCCGTCCCGCATCGGTTCCCACGCGTGGCCCATTGCCACCAGCACGATCGCCAGGTACTTCGCGTTGTCGAAGTAGGCGTCGCGCGGTTTCACCCGCCCTTGCTGCACACCGCGTGGGGAACCTGTGCTCTCCGGTGCATGTCTTACCTGAGTTACGGCTGTGGTCTGGGGGTGGAACATCCCACGCGCCTCACCGGTTCTGCGCGACGTAAACCACCCGCGCAGGCCGGGGACGCCGCCGGTGGGGCGGAGGCCGGATCAGAGGTCGAACTCGTGCGGCGGCAGGTCGAGGGTGAAGCACGCCTCCCGCACCACGGCCTGCTCCGTCTTGTCGAAGTCGCCGTCTGCGCCGCCGATGACGATGCCGATCTGGATGACGGCACGGGCCTCGGCGGGCTTCTTCTTCGCCTTGGCGATCTCCTGCAGCACGCTGACCTTGCCGAAGGCGAAGTCCGTCGTCAGTTTGTTCAGGTTCTCCTCGAAGCGGCGGCGCAGATCGTCCGCGGGGAAGTTCTGCAGGACCTCGTTGGTGGCGATCAACTGGGCCACGCGCTGCCGCTCGGCCGGGTCGATGGTGCCGTCGGCGGCAGCCACCAGCGCGCACATCGCCATGCTGGCGTCGCGGAAGGCGCCGCTCTTCAGGTCGTTCTTCTTCGCCACGAGCTGGGTCTGCATCGTCGACGCGGATTCCTTGATGCGGTCCCACAGGGCCATGAGAGCTCCATCGTGTCGGTTGTCGTAAGAGGTAAGAGATCTACAGCAACCTAGAAACTTCCGGCCCGGGGGATAAGTTCCGACCGTTCCCGGAAAGTTCATGTGGACTGCCCGGGAAGCCGTGCCGCGGAAAATGCCGTGCCCCGCCCTCCTCGGTTTCCCTACACTCGCCACGCACCGCACGTCGCCGTGACGCGCGGGAGGAGTGACGAGGGGAGACCGGCCGTGCAGTACCGCACCGCTGTCGTCGTCCCCCGCTCGCAGTACGAGGTGATCCTGGTGTCCTCGTCCGTCCGGTGCCCGCTGCGCGGCCGGTACCGGATGCCCGTGACGAGCATCTGAGCACGCCAACATCTGTTGCCCGGCCGTCTGTTGACGGTCCGTCAGGTCATGCCTGCTTGCACACCACGCCTCGTCCGGGAATCGCGCTGCCCTGTTCCGATCATCGCCGATGATCAGCGATCACCAGAAAGGCCAACGGGCCGTGCGCACCAACCTCAGTACCCTCGCCGTCGTCCGCAACCTCGGCATCCTTGCCCATGTCGACGCGGGCAAGACCACCGTCACCGAGCGGATCCTGTACGCCACCGGGACCACGCACCGGCGCGGTGAGGTCCACGACGGCACCACCATCACCGACTTCGACCCGCAGGAGCGCGATCGCGGGATCACCATCTTCGCCGCGGCGGTGAGCTGCGCCTGGGACGGTCACCGGATCAACCTCATCGACACCCCCGGGCACGTGGACTTCGCCGACGAGGTGGAGCGCTCGCTGCGGGTGCTCGACGGAGCGGTCGCGGTGTTCGACGCCGTTGCCGGGGTCGAGCCGCAGAGCGAGTCCGTGTGGCGGCAGGCCGACCGGCACGGCGTTCCGAGGATCGCGTTCGTCAACAAGCTGGACCGCGCGGGCGCCGACCTCGACGCGGCCGTCGCGTCGATCCGCGCGCGGCTGCATCCGGCGCCGCTGGCCGTGCAGTTGCCGATCGGCGCGGAGGACGGGTTCCGCGGGGTCGTCGACCTCGTCCGCATGCGGGCGCTGGTCTGGGCCGACGGGAGCGACACGGTCGTGGAGGGGCCGGTGCCGGAGGAACTGCGCGAGGAGGCGCAGCGGCGTCGGCGGCTGTTGGAGGAGGCGGTGGCGGAACTGCACACCGGAGCACTGGAGGAGTTCTGCATGCGGGCGACCCTGTCCGCGCAGACCCTCGCCGCCGCCCTGCGCGACCTGACCCGTAGCGGCGACGGCGTGGTGGTGCTGTGCGGCTCGGCCTACCGCAACCGCGGGATCGAGCCGCTGCTCGACGCCGTGGTCGCCTATCTGCCCTCGCCGCTCGACGTGCCTGCCGTACAGGGGACGTTCGACGGTACGGAGCAGGAGCGGGCGGCCGATCCGGCGGCGCCGTTCGCGGCGCTGGCCTTCAAGGTGAATGCCACCCCGACGGGGCGGCTGACGTATCTGCGGGTGTATTCGGGAACGATCGAGAAGGGAGATGCTGTGTGGGACGCGGGCGTGCGCCGCACGGAGCGGGTCGGACGGATCCTGCGGGTGCAGGCCGACCGGCACGCCCGGGTGGACCGTGCGGTCGCCGGGGACATCGTCGCCGTGGTCGGGCTGAAGTCGGTCCGCGCCGGTTCGACGCTGTGCGCCCCCGGCGCGCCGATCGTGCTCGAACCGCCGGGTGTCGCCGAGCCGGTGGTCTCCGTGGCCGTCGAGGCCCGCAGGTCCACCGATGCCGGCAAGCTGGCCGCGGCACTCGCACGGCTGGCCGAGGAGGACCCCTCGCTGGTCGTGCGGACGGACCCCGACACCGGCCAGACGGTGCTGTCCGGGATGGGCGAACTCCACCTGGAGGTCGCGGCGGAGAAGCTCCGGCTCGGCCACGGGCTCGAGGTCAACGTCGGCCGTCCGAGGGTGAGTTACCGCGAGACGGTCGGGCGCGGGGTGTCCGGGCTGGTCTTCCGGCACGTCAAGCAGGACGGCGGTGCAGGGCAGTTCGCGCATGTCGTCCTCGACGTCGAACCCGCCGAGGGGGGCTTCGCGTTCCGCTCGGCCGTCGTCGGCGGCCGGGTGCCGCAGGAGTACGTCCGTGCGGTCGAGGCCGGCTGCCGGGACGCGCTCGCCGAGGGTCCGCTCGGCGGTCACCCGGTGACCGGGCTTCGGGTCACCCTCACCGACGGGGCGACCCATGTGAAGGACTCCTCGGAGACGGCCTTCCGCACGGCGGGCAGACTCGGTCTCCGGGAGGCCCTGCGCGCCTGCGCGATGGTCCTCCTGGAACCGGTCGTCGAGGTCACGGTCACCGTCCCCGAGGACGCGGTCGGCGGAGTCCTCGGCGATCTCGCCGCCCGTCGCGGCCGGGTCTCGGGCTCGGCAGCGCGCGGCGGCGCGGCGGTCGTCACGGCCACCGTGCCGCTGGCCGAACTCTTCGGCTACGCAACCCGGTTGCGCAGCCGGACGCAGGGCCGGGGCACCTTCACGGCCCGTCCCACGGGCTACGCGCCGGCGCCGGCCGCGACAGCGGTCCGGTGACCGACACGGCGGCCCCGCCCGTACGCGGGCGGGGCCGCCGCTCGTTCACGGATACGACACCACCGTGGACGGCACGGTCGACGTTCCCGACGTCGGCGCGCCCGTGTCGTTGATGACGTGCTCGTACTGGCCCTTGCCGCCCAGGGAGACCACCAGCAGGTCGTGGAAGCGCACGCCGGGCCGGTTCGGCGCGGCGAAACCGCTGTGCTGCACGATCGTCGGGTCGACGTTGTAGTAGCAGTAACTGCCCAGGCCCCAGCCCTCGTGCGCGGTGACGCCGTCGCCGACCTTGTAGGCGGCGTAGCCCTTCACGGCGCCGTTCTGGATCGCGGCCTGGTTCGGGGCGTCGTAGGCCTTCTCGTTCTGGAAGAAGATCGTGCGGCCCCGCTGCCCGTACCACTGCACGTCGTACTTGTTGAAGTGCTCCACGAACAGGCCGGTGCACAGCACGTCGTCCCCGTTCACGACGATCCCGTAGTCGGCGCGGTTGGTCTCCCAGCCGACACCCGTGCCATGGTCCGCGCGCCACACCCAGGTGTGGTCGACGATGGTGTGCCGGCTGTTGACGACCATGCTGGTGGTGGCCTTTCCGGCGCCCGCCCCGCCGATGCGGACGAACACGTCCTGCACGGTGGTCGGGTTGGCGGAGTGGTCGCGGGAGGCGCCGCGCGGGCCGATCTCCAGCAGCGTGGGGGAGTTGACCGGTCCGGCGTCGACCAGGAATCCCGCCAGGCGCACGCCGTCGACGTCGGCGACGCGCAGAGCGGTAACTCCGTTGTCGGGTACGAGAGTTGCGTAACCCAGGCCCAGAACGACCGTGCCCGCCCGGTTCACCTGGATCGGCCGGTCGAGGTGGTAGATCCCCGGCGTCAGCAGCAGGTGAAGCCCCTGCGCGAGCGCCTGGTTGAGGGTGGCCGCGGTCACGCCCGGCTTGGCGACGTAGAACTGCGACAGCGGCAGCGAGGTGCCTCGCGGGGTGCCGTTGCCCCAGGTGACACCGCGGGCGTTCGTCCGCTTCTCCGGCAGGAACACGCGCAGCTCGGAGGCGCCGCCGACGTACAGGAAGGGCTTCTCGCGCGAGACCGGTGTCGTGTCGAGAGTGGTGTACGGCGGGTTCGGGAAGCTCTGCGCCGGGGCGCCCTCGACGCCGGAGAACACCATGTTCCAGACGCCGTTGAGCCAGCTGCCGATCGCGCTGTCCCGCGTGTACCACTGCTGCTGGGAGTACGGGCCGACCTGGCCGTCGACACGGCTGTCGGCGATGTAGCCGCCGCTGGCCCAGCCGTAGCCGGTGGGCGAGAGGTTGAGGCCGCCGCGGACGTGCATCCGGCGGAAGGGGGCTGCCTGTGCGACCGCCCACCGGTTGGTGCCGTTCGCCGGGACCAGGGCCAGGTTCTCCGCCGAACGCCAGAAGTTCTGCGTGGCGTTGCCGTTGAACCAGCCCGCGTCGACCGTGACGTCCCCGTTGATGGTCGTGTCGTCGGGGGAGAGCCCCAGGCCCATGATCGAGGTGTAGAAGCCGAGTTGGGCGTTGAGACCGTTGTACGTACCGGGCTTGAACAGCAGCGCGTAGCGGCCGGTGCCGAACTGGGCCGACTCCTGCTGCTTGAACACGTCGTCCAGCTTGGCCTGGATGCCCGGGGTGGACGGGTCGAAGACCAGGACGTTCGGGCCGAGGTCGCCGCCGCCGGGGAGGAGCCGCGGCTTCTTTGCGGAGGGGGCGGCGAAGGCGCGGGCGGGCAGGCCGAGTACCGCGGGGGCGGTGGCGGCAGCGGCGCCGAGGACGGTTCTGCGGCCTATGTCGGGCAGGGGCATGGGGCGGCTCTCCTGTTCAGGAAGTGAACGAGGTGGGGTTTGGGAGCGCTCTCTCGCCGCTGAATGCTTCAACTACCCGAACAGGCGCGTCAAGGGGTGCGACCGGAGTTCCACAAGGGTTGCCGCACCCCTTGACGCGCCCACTCCTTGAGGTTTAACTCACGTCCTAAATTAAGTCATGAGTGCAATCCCTGAAGGGACACCGGGAGCCATGCGCAGCATCCGAGCCGCGGCCGTAGGCGCCGTCACCATGTCACTCGCCCTTGCCGCCTCGGCCTGCGGAGGCGGTTCGTCGACGGGCGGCGGGTCCAACGACTCGCCGAAGACGCTCACGTACTGGGCCTCCAACCAGGGCGCCAGCATCGCCGTCGACAAGAAGGTCCTGCAGCCCGAGCTCGACAAGTTCGAGAAGCAGACGGGCATCAAGGTGAAGCTGGAGGTCGTTCCCTGGTCGGACCTGCTCAACCGGATCCTCACCGCGACCACCTCCGGCCAGGGCCCCGACGTCCTCAACATCGGCAACACCTGGAGCGCCTCCCTGCAGGCCACCGGCGCACTGCTGCCCTGGGACGCCAAGAACCTCGCCAAGATCGGCGGCAAGGACCGCTTCGTCGACTCGGCACTCGGCTCGACGGGAGCGGCCGGCAAGGACCCGGCCGCCGTACCGCTGTACTCGATGGCCTACGCGCTCTACTACAACAAGCAGATCTTCGCCGACGCCGGTATCACCCAGCCCCCGGCCACCTGGGCCGAGTTGGTCGCCGACGGCAAGAAGATAGCGGCGAAGGGCAAGTCGCCCCTGGGTGCCGAGGGTTCGAACCTCGCGGAGAACATCCACCACGTCTTCGTCTTCGCCAAGCAGCACGGCGCCGACTTCTTCACCGCCGACGGCAAGCCCGACTTCACGAACGACGGTGTGGTCACCGCGGTCAAGCAGTACGTCGATCTGATGGCCAAGGACAAGGTCATCCCGACCGGCGACGCCGAGTACGCGCAGAACCAGTCCGTGAGCGACTTCGCGAAGGGCAAGCAGGCGATGCTGCTGTGGCAGTCCGCGGCAGCGAACCTCAAGTCGCAGGGGATGAGCGAGAGTTCGTACGGCATCGCGCCCGTGCCCGTGCAGTCCGGCACCCCCGGCACCGGCACCCAGACCAACTCGATGGTCGCGGGCATCAACCTGGCCGTCTTCAAGAACAGCCACAACCTCGACGGCGCCACGAAGTTCGTGAAGTTCATGACCAGCGACGCGGAGCAGAAGATCCTCAACACGGCGTACAGCTCGATCCCGCCGGTCAGGGCCGCGCAGGGCGAGGCCGCGTTCAACTCCCCGTCGAACTCCGTGCTGAAGGACACCCTCGCCAAGAGCGCGGCCGCACTGCCACAGGTCGCCGACGAGTCGCAGTTCGAGACGGCGGTCGGTACGGCGGTCAAGGACCTGTTCGCGGACGCGGCGGCCGGACGCGCGCTGACCGCCGACTCGGTGAAGGCGGCGCTCGAGAAGGCCCAGCAGCAGATGCCGGCGAAGTGATCCCGATGACGACCACCGCCCTCAAGGAGCCTTCGGTGCACGGGAGTTCCTCCGGGGCGGCGGCACGCGAACCGCGTCGCCGCCGCCCCGGCCGGATCCGCCGTGTCGGACTCCCGTACCTGCTCCTGCTGCCCGCCCTGATCCTCGAACTCCTGGTCCACCTCGTGCCGATGGTCATCGGCATCGTGATGAGCTTCAAGGAGCTCACGCAGTTCTACATCCGGGACTGGGGCACCGCGCCCTGGTCCGGCCTCGGCAACTACAAGGTGTCGGTGGACTTCGACGCCCCCGTCGGCGAGGCACTGCTGCACTCCTTCTTCGTCACCGTCGGCTTCACCCTGCTGTCGGTCGGCCTGTGCTGGCTGACCGGCACGGCGGCGGCGGTCTTCATGCAGGACACGTTCCGCGGCCGCGGCCTGCTGCGGGCGCTGTTCCTGGTGCCGTACGCGCTGCCGGTCTACGCCGCCGTCATCACCTGGGTGTTCATGTTCCAGCACGACAACGGCCTGGTGAACCACGTCCTGCACGACCAGCTGCACCTCACCGACAAGCCGTCCTTCTGGCTGATCGGCGACAACAGCTTCTACGCGCTGCTCACCGTGTCGGTGTGGAAGGGCTGGCCGTTCGCCTTCCTGATCGTCATGGCCGGCCTGCAGAACATCCCGCGCGAGCTGTACGAGGCGGCCGCCCTGGACGGTGCCGGGATGTGGCAGCAGATCCGCCGCATCACCCTGCCGTCCCTGCGGCCCGTCAACCAGGTGCTGATCCTGGTCCTGTTCCTGTGGACCTTCAACGACTTCAACACCCCCTACGTCCTGTTCGGCAAGGCGGCCCCCGAGGCCGCGGACCTCATCTCGGTCCACATCTACCAAGCGTCGTTCGTCACCTGGAACTTCGGCACAGGCTCCGCGATGTCCGTACTCCTGCTGCTCTTCCTGCTGGTGGTGACGGGCGGGTATCTGGCGCTCACCTCGCGCGGACGGAGGACTGCCGATGTCTGAATCCCGGATGTCCAACTCGCCGATGGCGCCGCCGAGTTCGTTCCTCTGGTCCCGGCGGGTCTTCCTCACCCTGCTCACCGGCTTCGTCCTGGTGCCGGTGTACGTCATGGTCTCCAGCTCGCTGAAGCCCCTGGCCGACGTGACGGGCAAGTTCCGCTGGCTGCCCAGCGGCCTCACGATCCGCCCGTACATCGACATCTGGTCGACGGTCCCGCTGGCGCGCTACTTCGTGAACTCGCTGATCGTGGCGGGCTCGGCGACAGTCTGCTCGGTGGTGATCGCGGTGTTCGCCGCCTACGCCGTCAGCCGCTACACCTTCCGCGGCAAGCGCGTCTTCACGATCACCGTCCTGTCCACGCAGATGTTCCCGGGCATCCTCTTCCTGCTCCCGCTGTTCCTCCTCTACGTCAACATCGGCAACGCCACCGGTATCGCCCTGTTCGGCTCGCGCGGTGGCCTGATCCTGACGTATCTCACCTTCTCCCTGCCGTTCTCGATCTGGATGCTGATCGGGTACTTCGACTCGGTGCCGCGCGACCTGGACGAGGCGGCGCTGGTGGACGGCTGCGGACCGCTGGGCGCACTGCTGCGGATCGTCGTACCGGCCGCGATTCCCGGCATCGTCGCGGTCGCCGTCTACGCCTTCATGACCGCCTGGGGCGAGGTGCTCTTCGCCTCCGTCATGACCAACGACACCACCCGCACGCTCGCCGTCGGCCTCCAGGGCTACTCCACCCTCAACGACGTCTACTGGAACCAGATCATGGCCGCCTCGCTGGTCGTCAGCGTGCCCGTGGTGGCCGGCTTCCTGCTGCTGCAGCGCTATCTCGTCGCCGGACTGACGGCCGGAGCCGTCAAGTGACCGACTCCGTTGACCCTGAAGGGACTTACGTGACCATCGACCTCGCCGCACTCCCGCACGACTTCCTGTGGGGCACGGCCACATCGGCGTACCAGATCGAGGGAGCCGTCACGGAGGACGGCCGCTCGCCGTCGATCTGGGACACCTTCTCGCACACCCCTGGCAAGATCGCGGGCAACGACCACGGCGACGTGGCCTGCGACCACTACCACCGCTGGCGCGAGGACATCGGGCTGATGCGTCAACTGGGCACGAACGCCTATCGGTTGTCGATCGCGTGGCCGCGCGTCGTCCCCGGCGGCGACGGTCCGGTCAACCCCAAGGGGCTTGCCTTCTATGACGAGTTGATCGACGGCCTGCTGGAGGCGGGCATCACCCCGTCCGTCACCCTCTACCACTGGGATCTTCCGCAGGTCCTCCAGGACCGCGGCGGCTGGCCGGAGCGGGAGACCGCCTTCGCGTTCGCCGAGTACGCCGCCGTCGTGGCCGAACGCCTCGGCGACCGCGTCACCCACTGGGCCACCCTCAACGAACCCCTCTGCTCGGCCTGGATCGGCCACCTGGAAGGCAGGATGGCCCCCGGCCTGACCGACCTGACGGCCGCCGTCCGCGCCTCGTACCACCTGCTCCTGGGGCACGGTCTCGCCACGGAGGCGATCCGCGCCGCGTCCCCGTCCGCCCAGGTCGGCCTGGTCACCAACCTCTCCACGGTGCACGCCGCCACCGACCGCGACGAGGACGTCCGGGCGGCCCGCCGCATGGACGGCCACGTCAACCGCTGGTGGCTGGACCCGGTGCACGGCCGTGGCTTCCCGGCCGACATGCGCGAGGTGTACGACGTCGAACTCCCGGAACAGGCAGGCGACTTGGCCACCATCGCCGCCCCGCTCGACTGGCTCGGCCTGAACTACTACATGCCGGCCACCGTCGCCGACGACCCATCGGGCCCCGCACCCCGCATCCGCTCGGTCCGCCGGCTCGGCGTCCAGCGCACCGGCATGGACTGGGAGGTCGACCCGAGCGGCATCGAGGCCCTCCTGCTCCGCCTCACCGACGAGTACGGCGCCCGCAGGCTGTACGTCACGGAGAACGGCTCCGCCTACCCGGACGTCGTACGCCCCGACGGAACCGTCGACGACCCCGAACGCCAGGACTATCTGGAACGGCACCTGGCCGCCTGCGCGTCCGCGGCCCGCAAGGGCGCACCGCTGGCCGGCTACTTCGCGTGGTCGCTGCTGGACAACTTCGAGTGGGCCTACGGCTACGACAAGCGCTTCGGCCTCGTCCACGTCGACTACCGGACACAGGTCCGCACGATCAAGGGGAGCGGACGACGGTACGCGGAGATCGTACGGGCGCACCGGGAGAGGGGGCGGAGGGCGGCCTGAGCCTGCCGCTGCGGCGGACCACGTACCTGACCAGGGGCTTCTCGGTCGCACGAACAGATTCAGGAGCTTTGCCCATCCATGAAGTGTCGAGTCCGCGTCAGCATGGCACGATAGTGATGAACATCACCCTACGAGGGGGTGTGCGGCATGGCCGTATCAGAAAAGGCGCCCATTCCGGGAACCCACAAACCGGGACTGAAGCGCGAGATCGGCTTCATCGGTCTCATCTGGGCCTCGGAGGGATCGATCATCGGATCCGGGTGGCTGTTCGGCGCCCAGGGCGCCCTCGCGGCGGCCGGGCCGGCGGCGATCATCTCCTGGGCCATCGGCGGCGTGGCGATTCTCATCCTGGCGCTGGTGCACGCCGAGCTCGGCGGAATGTATCCGGTGTCCGGCGGGACCGCCCGCTTCCCGCACTACGCCTACGGCGGCGCCGCCGGCGCCTCCTTCGGCTGGTTCTCCTGGCTGCAGGCCGCCACGGTGGCACCCATCGAGGTGCTGGCCATGATCACGTACGGCCAGCACTACTCCTGGGCGCACGGCTGGGAGAAGATCAAGGGCGGCGAGCACGTCCTGACGGGGTCCGGCATCGCCGTCGCGGTCGGACTGATGGCGGTCATCACGGCGATCAACTTCCTCAGTATCCGGCTGCTGGCCCGCACCAACAGCGCGGCGACCTGGTGGAAGGTCGGCGTACCGCTGCTGACGATCTTCGTCTTCGCCATCGCGACATTCCACTCGGGCAACTTCACCGCTGCCGACGGATTCAACCCCTACGGCGCCAAGGGCATCCTGTCCGCCGTCTCCACCAGCGGCATCATCTTCGCCCTGCTGGGCTTCGAGCAGGCCGACCAGCTGGCCGGTGAGAGCGCCCATCCCAAGCGGGACATCCCGAGGGCGGTGATCGGATCGATCATCCTCGGCATCATCATCTACATCCTGCTGCAGGTCGTCTTCCTCGCCGCACTCCCCGCGAACCAGATCGGCCATACCTGGGCCGATTCCGCGTTCAACGCCCTGAGCGGACCATTCGCCCAGGTCGCCACGCTCATCAGCCTCGGCTGGCTGGCCACGATCCTCTATCTCGACGCGGTGATCTCCCCCGGCGGCACCGGCCTGATCTACATCACCGGCTCCTCCCGGGTCTCCTACGGCCTCAGCCGCAACGGCTACGTGCCGTCCGCGTTCGAGAAGACCAACGGGCGCGGTGTCCCCTGGGTCGGACTGATCACCGCCTTCGTGATCGGCTGCATCTGCTTCCTGCCCTTCCCGAGCTGGCGCTCCCTGGTCGGGCTGATCACCAGCGCGAGCGTGCTGATGTACGCGGGCGCCCCGCTCTCCTTCGGCGTGTTCCGCAACCGGCTGCCCGACGCCCACCGCCCCTACCGGCTGCCCGGCGGCAGCTGGATGTCCCCGCTCGCCTTCTGCGTCGCCAACCTGCTGATCCTGTGGTCGGGCTGGACGACCGACTGGAAGCTCGGCGTCGCCATTCTCATCGGCTACGTCATCCTGGTCGCCAACCGGGTGTTCAAGATGAACCCGATCACCCCCGAGCTGGACCTGCATGCCGCCCAGTGGCTGCCCGCCTATCTGGTCGGCATGGGCCTGATCGTCTACCTCAGCGACTTCGGGCCCCTCAAGCACCCGTGGTTCCCGCTGTGGTGGGACATGGTGGTCACCGCCGGCTTCAGCCTCGTCATCTACTACTGGGCGATGGCCGTCGCCCTGCCGGCCGAGAAGATCCAGCACATGATCGACCAGGTCGTCATTCCCGAGGAGGAAGAGATCCTCTGATCCTCTGACCTGCTGAGACCTTCTGGCCCGAAGCGGCCGGCAGGGTGTCGCCCGTCAGCAGTCCCTGAACTCCGGCGACTGGTTGAGCACCTGCGATCGCAGCGACGTGAACCGCGCGTACGTCTCCCCGTCCCGCGCCCCGGGCCGGAACGCGGCCACCCGGTGGCAGTTCTGGAAGGCCAGTTCCACGCCGAAGTGGCGTTCCAGGCTGCCGCGGATGGCGTCGCTGGCGAGGGCGCGCAGGAGCTGGCCGCGTTCCTGCTCGGAGGGGGGAGGGGTCTGGTTGTCGGTGAACTCGGCGGTGGTGCCGTTGAGTTCGGTGGTGAGGGAGGCGATCAGGTTGTAGGCGTACGGGAGGGACGTGCGGACCGTGTCCACGAAGTCCTTCTCGCGGATGTCACCGGACTCGGCTTCGGCGAGGAGCTTCGGGGAGACGTCGAGAGACATGAAAGGGGGCGTCCGTTCCAAGGGTTGGTGGATGTGCTTCATGGGGGCCGGTGGTCAGGTGAGCGCCGTCGGGCCCGGTACGAACTCCGGGTCCACCTGGGCGGCCAGGTCCAGGCCCGTCGCTTGGTCCGCCCACGCGCGGGCATTGCGCAAGTGGAACTCGACGGCGTGGCGGTGGAGGGTGGGCCAGTTCTTGGGGTGGCCGTCGATGGTCTCGCGCAGGATGTTCAGGGCGTGGCGGTTGTGCGGCTCCAGGGTGTCCAACCCGTCCTCCGGGCGGCCCTGTTCGGCCGCTCGTACCCAGGGGGAGTGGACCAGGTGGGTCAGGAGGTCGTCGCCCACCTGCTCCTTCAGGAACAGCAGGTCCTCCTCGCCGGTCACCTTGTTGCCGATCACGGCGATCCGGATCCCGAACTCGCGGGCATGGTCGCGGTACTGGCGGTACACGGAGACGCCCTTGCGGGTGGGCTCCGCCACCAGGAACGTGATGTCGAACCGGGTGAACAGGCCCGACGCGAAGGCGTCCGCGCCCGCCGTCATGTCGACCACGACGTACTCGCCGGGGCCGTCGACCAGATGGTTGAGATACAGCTCGACCCCGCCGAGCTTGGAGTGGTAGCAGGCCACCCCCAGGTCGCTCTCGTCGAACTCGCCCGTCACCATCAGCGGTACGTCGCCCACGCGCCGGACGTGCCGTGCGTGGATTTCGTCGTCGCCGAGGAGGCGGAGGAGGCGGGAGCCGCGGCCGGGCGGGGTCGTCTTGATCATCGCCTCGCGGGAGGCGATGCGCGGGTTGGTGCCCCGTAGGCAGTCCTTGATCTCGGGCAGGTGGGCGCCCAGGGGTGGTGCGTCCAGGTGGTCCTGTTCGAGTCCCAGTGCCTCGGCCAGGTGCTGGTTGATGTCGCCGTCGATGGCGAGTACCGGCGCGCCGGAGCGGGCCAGATGACGGGAGAAGAGCGCTGACAGGGTGGTCTTGCCGCTGCCGCCCTTGCCGACGAACGCGACCCGCATTACCGGGCCGACCTCATTTTGAAAATGAATGTCATGTGGCTAGGTTTTAGGCAGCTTCCGACGCTCTGTCAAATCGGGAGATGATCAGAGTGGGGGTCTTAATGCATATGATGTGCAAGTGCTTGACTACTGCATCAGGGCAGCGGGCCCGGACGACCTCGACGGTGCGCGAGCCGTGATGCTCGACACCGTCCACCGCGACTTCGGCACCGGCTACGTGCCCCGCTGGCACGGCGACATCCTCGACCCGGCCGCCGCCTACCTCGCCCCTTCCCGCCACGCCCTGCTGGTGGCGCTCGACCCCGCCGACGGAAGCGTCGTCGCCACCGGCGCCCTCGACTCCCGCGGTCCCGCCCACCCGCCGAACCCGCGCCACCTCGCCGAGCGCTACCCCTCCGGCGAGACCGCGCAGCTGCGCCGGGTCTACGTCCGCTCCGAGCACCGTCGGCGCGGCCTGGCCCGGCGGCTCGTCGGCGAGCTGCTCGCGTTCGCGGCCGCGGACGGCGGCTACCGCGCCGTCTACCTGCACACCGACCCGGCGGTCCCGGGCGCGGAGGCCCTGTGGCGGTCGCTCGGCAAGGTCGTGCACGACGAGCGCGAGGAGCCCGGTGGCGGGCAGGGGATCGTCCACTTCGAGATACCGATGGGGCGATAGCCGCCGTGCGCCATCTCCGACTGCTCCTCGCACTCCTGCTCGCGCCCGTCCTGACCGGCTGCTTCGCCTCCGAAGGCCCCGGCGGCTCCGGCGGTGGGGCCGGTGGGGCGAAGGCCGGCTCCCGGTTGCGGGTCGCCCTCGCCTTCCCGCCCGCCCAGAACCTCTCGCCGTACGGCGACGACGCCACCATCCTCAGCCGCCTCGGCGTCACCGAAGGCCTCACCGCCCTGGATGCCAACGGTGCCGCCGCCCCCGCGCTCGCCGCCTCCTGGCGCCGGGAGAGCGACCGCAGCTGGCTGTTCACCCTGCGCGAGGCCACCTTCCAGGACGGCACGGACGTCACCCCGTCCGCCGTCGCGGCCTCCCTCACCCGTGCCGGCCAGGCGAAGCCCGCGCCCGCCGCCCTCTCCGGCGTCAGCCTCGAGGCGGAGGCCGACGGCAGGACGGGCGTACGGATCACCACCGGCAGCCCCGATCCCGTACTGCCGTCGCGCCTGTCCAGCCCGAGCCTCGCCGTCTTCGCGCCGAAGGCCTACGGCGCCACCGGCCGCGTCGATCCGGTCGGCACCGCCACCGGCCCCTTCGAGCTCACCAAGGTCACCGGCACCACCTCCGCCACCCTCGACCGCTTCGACGACCACTGGGGCGGACTTGCCCGGTCCTCCGGCGTCGACGTGAGGTTCATCGCCGACGGCACCGCCCGCACGGCCGCCCTGCGCACCGGGCAGGTCGACCTTGCCGAGGCCGTCCCCGTCGCGCAGGCCGCCACCCTCGAGGGGGCCACCCGCAAGGAGACGGCCACGACCCGCACCACCAGCCTGCTCCTCAACACCCAGTCCGGCCCCTTCAAGAACCCCGGGCTGCGGGCCGCCGCGCGTCGGGCCGTCGACACCTCCGCGCTCGCCGACGGCGTCCACGAGGGGCACGCCGACGCCGGAGCCGGTATCTACGGGCCCGCCGTCACCTGGGCCGAGAGCAGGCGCAGGCCGCCGGTCGGGCGTGCGAAGGCCACGGCTCCCGATGGCAGGAAGCTCACCCTCGCCACGTACGACAACCGGCCCGAACTCCCGGAAGTCGCCCAGGTGTTGAAGCAGCAGCTGGAGAAGGCGGGGTTCGAGGTCGAGCTGGAGGTGCGCGAGTACTCGCGGCTGGAGAGCGATGCGCTGGCCGGGAAGTTCGACGCCTTCGTGCTCGCCCGCAACACCCTGGTCGACACCGGCGATCCCGTCGCAGTCCTGGCCAGCGACTACACCTGCGACGGCGGCTACAACCTGGCGCTGCTGTGCGACAAGGACGTCGACCGGGCGGTGGCGAGGGCCGAGCGGGCAACCGACAGTGCGCAGCGACAGGTCGCGGTCATGGCGGCCGAGGCGGAGATCCTCGGCACCGACGCCGTCGTCCCGCTCGTCCACCAGCGCCTCATCACCGGCGTCGGCGCCTCGGTCCACGGTGCGCTCCTCGACCCGTACGAGCGCACCCTCGTCGGCCCCGGCACCCGGCGCTGACTCATGCGCCACCACGTCACCGCGCTCCTGTGGCGCGCCGGACTCGCTCTCGCCCTCCTGTGCGGTGTCGGCCTGCTGCCCTGGCTCTCGCGCACCGACCCGGCGCTCACCGTGCTCAAAGCGCGCTCGGCCGAACGCGACCCCAGCCCCGACGTGCTGGCCGACATCCGGGCCCAACTCGGCCTGGACGACGGCCCGTTGCGACTCCTCGGGCAGTGGTTCGGCGGGCTGTGGCGCGGGGATGCGGGGCGGTCGTGGATCTCCGGCGCCGAGGTCACGCCCGCCGTGCTCCAGGCCCTCGGCGTCTCCCTGCTGCTGATGGCCGTGGCGTTCGTGGTCGCGGTCGTGACGGCGGGGCTCGTCTGCGCCCGGACCCTGTGCAGGCGGGAGCGCCGGGGCGGTTCCGGCCCGGCGGTCCTCGCCGCGCTGCCCGAGTTCCTCACCGCGTCGGTGCTCGCCACCGTGGTCGGCGTGCAGCTCGGCTGGCTGCCCGCCCTCGGCTGGTACGGGCCCCGCTGGACCGTGCTGCCTGCGCTCGCCCTCGGTCTGCCCGCCGGGGCCGTGCTCGGGCGGCTCCTCGACGACCTGCTGCCCGGCGCCTTCGCCGAACCCTGGGCGCGCGCCGCCACCGCTCGCGGACTGCCCCGCCGGAGCATCGCCCGTCAGGCCGTACGCCGCTGCCTGCCCGGACTGCTGCCCAATGCGGGGCTGTTCGTGGTCGGGCTGACCGGCGGATCCGTCGCCGTGGAGCAGATCTACGACATCCCCGGGCTCGGCCGTACGACCCTCCAGGCCGCCCTCGCCCAGGACCTGCCGGTCCTGCAGGCCGGAACGCTCGTACTCGTCCTGCTCGCCGCCGTCGCGGCGGGCGCCGCCCGGCTCGCGGCCCGGCTGCTGATCGGACCCGCCCTGCGCGACGGGGCCCTGCCGTCCCTGCACCGGCCGTCGCCGCAGGTCCGTGGGATCCGGCTTCTTGCATACGGTGGGCTGTTGCTCGTCGTCATCGGGCTGGGCCTGCCCCGGGATCCGCTCGCCCTCGACACCGGCGAGCGGCTCCGACCCCCCTCCTTGACCCACCCGTTCGGCACCGACGCTCTCGGCCGGGACATGCTCGCCCGGGTCGCCCACGGCGCCCTCGACACACTCCTGCTCGCCCTCGCGATCGGTGCCGTTGCCCTGCTCACCGGCGTACTGCTCGGACTGCTGCCCCGGCTGTCCGGGCCGCTCGTCGACACCGTCAACGCCGTACCGCCCGTGCTCGGCGCACTCCTCGTCGCCGCCGTCGCCGGCAGCGGACCGGCGACGCCCGCGCTCGCCGTGAGCGCCGTCGCCTGGACGCCCCTCGCCGCGCACACCTCCGCACTGCTGCGGCAGGAGCGCGCCGCCCTGCACCTGACCGCCACCCGCGGCCTGGGCGCCGGCCGCCGACACCTGCTCCGCCACGGGCTGCTGCCCGCTGTCCTGCCGCCCGTCACCCGCCACGCCCTGCTCCGCCTGCCCGGCACCGCCCTCGCGCTCGCCTCGCTCACCTTCCTCGGCCTGGGCGCCCAGCCGCCCTCCCCGGAGTGGGGCCTGCTGCTCGCCGAGAACCAGCCCTACGCCGAACGCGCCCCCTGGGCGGTCCTCGCCCCCGCCGCCGTACTCGCCCTGCTCGGCGCGCTGGCGGTCGGCGCGGGCGGGGGAGTGCGGTGGCCCCGGCGTCGTATCGCTGCAAGGGTCGTTGAACAGCAGGCGCACGCAAGGGAGTTGGTGGGCTTCAAGTGACGTCGCTGTCGGTCGGACTGCGGAAGGCGGACGGCGGCACCCGGCGTCTCACGCCCCTGCTGAGACTCCTGATTCTCACCCAACTCGCCTTCAACATCGGGTTCTTCGCCGTGCTGCCCTTCCTGTCCGAGCACCTCGGGCAGTCGATGGGCATGGCGGGCTGGCTCGTCGGGTTCGTCCTCGGGCTGCGGACCTTCAGCCAGCAGGGACTGTTCGTGGTGGGCGGGGCGCTGGCCGACCGGTACGGCATCCGACCGGTGGTGCTTGCCGGTTGCGCACTGCGGATCGTCGGCTTCGCCTGGCTCGGGTACGCCCGTGAGACCTGGGCGGTCGTCGGTGCCGTGCTGATGATCGGGTTCGCCGCCGCACTGCTCTCACCGGCCGTGGAGTCCGAAGTCGCCCGGCAGGCCGTGGTGTTGGAGGAGACGGGCGGTTCACGCACCCGCGTGCTCGCTCTGTTCACCGTGGCCGGACAGGCGGGGGCGTTCGTCGGGCCGCTCCTCGGTGCGCTGCTGCTGGCGGTGGACTTCCGTGCGGTGTGCCTGGCGGGTGCCGGGATCTTCGTCCTCGTCCTGGCCGGGCACGTGTGGCTGCTGCCGCAGCACATCCCCGGGCGGGCGCACACCCGGGTCGGAGGCGGGATGCGCGCGCTGCTGCGCAACCGCCGCTTCCTGGCGCTGTGCTGCGCGTACGGCGCCTATCTGCTGGCCTACAACCAGCTCTACCTCGCGCTGCCCGCGGAGGTGGAGCGCGCGGCGGGCTCGCAGGCGCCGCTGGCCTGGCTGTTCGCGCTGTCGTCGCTGCTGGTGGTGACCGCGCAACTGCCCGTCACACGCTGGGTGGGCGGCTGTCTCACGCTGCGCCGCTCCATGACGGCCGGGCTGTTGCTGATCGCGGCCGGGTTCGCGGTCGTGGCCGTTGCTCGTCCGGCCGGTCTGACCGGCACTACGGGACTGCTGCCCGCCGCCGGTTTCGTCACGCTGCTCACCCTCGGCCAGATGCTCGTCGCGCCCGTCGCCCGCGCCTGGGTTCCCGACCTCGCGGAAGAGGGACGGCTGGGGCTGTACACGGGGGCACTGTCTTCGGTGTCCGGACTCGTCGTCCTGGTCGGCAGCGCGGCGACCGGGACTCTCCTCGACATGGGTCTGCCGGTGGCCGTGCCCTGGCTGGTGCTGGCCGCGGTGCCTGCTGCGGCGATCGGGCTGCTGCCGCGCCCGTAACCGCCGCTATCAGTCGTCGGTCGTCCGCCGCGGCGTCGTGGCTGGTCGCGCCCCGCGGCGGAGCCGCTGATGTCATGGCCCCGCGCCCCTTTTGGGGCGCTGCTGAACCGTTTCCTGACCTCAGGACGCCACCGTCTCGCGTTCCGACTCCAGCTCCAGCATCTCCTCGACCTCGCCGTCCCGGACCCGTGACGTGCGCCGCAGCCACAGGACGTCGCGGCCGAAGGACCAGATCAGCGAGGACAGGGCCACCACGACGATCCCCAGGGACGCGGAGTGCGGAAGGTAGTCCGAGGCGGCCAGCAGCAGGCAGATTCCCTGCATTGCGGCGACCGTCTTGCGGGCCGTGCTCGGCGGGAGTGAGGCGTTCAGCCACGGCCAGACGCGGGCCGCGGCGACGAAGGCGTAGCGCATGCCGCCGATCAGGAGGACCCAAGGGCCTTGCTGCATCGAGACGTAGACGCTGAGCACCAGGATCAGGAACGCGTCGACCTCCATGTCGAAGCGGGCGCCCAGGGGGGTGGAGGTGCCGGTGGCGCGGGCGACCTTGCCGTCGACTCCGTCGAGGATCAGGGCCACGGCCGTCAGGCCGACGAAGAGGGTGACCGGCGGGGAGCTCTCGAAGGAGTCCGCGACCAGGGCCGTGACGCCGCCGACCAGAGTGGCCCGGCCGAGGGTGACCCGGTTGGCCGGGCCGAAGGAGCGCAGCCGGGAGCGGTGCAGTGCCCGGGAGAGCACCGCCCAGCTGGCGACGGCGAAGGCGAGGCCGGTCAGCCAGCCCGCCGGCCCCATGCCGATCGCCGTTCCGAGCAGAGCCAGCAACAGGATCTGAACGCCCGCTCCCACAGCGGTCTCCTGCTGGACCAGCCTTGCGTCGTAAGTGTTGTTCAGGGCCACCGCACACCCTCCGGCCGTATGACAGAGTCGATCAACGCCGCGTACTGTGCGCGGCCTGTGCACACCTCGGTACGTGAACAACTTCCAGATCGTTCAGGAGGAGGCCGGATGAACCGCGTCGCACGCGCGTTCTGGCTCAGTCGTCCGGGTCTCGGCGAGATCCGGAGCGTCGACCTGCCGGAACCCGCGCCGGGCGAGGTGCTGGTGCGCTCGCTCTACTCGGGAGTCAGCCGTGGCACGGAGACGCTCGTCTTCCGCGGCGGCGTTCCGGAGAGTCAGCAGGCGGCCATGCGGGCGCCTTTCCAGGAGGGCGAGTTCCCCGCGCCCGTGAAGTACGGCTACCTCAGTGTCGGGATGGTGGAGGAGGGGCCCAAAGAGCTGGTCGGGCGCACGGTTTTCTGCCTGTACCCGCACCAGACGCGGTACGTCGTCCCGGCCTCCGCCGTCACGGTGGTACCGGAGAACATCCCCGCCGAGCGGGCCGTCCTCGCCGGCACCGTCGAGACCGCCGTGAACGCCCTGTGGGACGCTGCGCCGCTGGTCGGCGACCGGATCGCCGTGGTCGGCGGCGGCATGGTGGGCTGCTCGGTGGCCGCCCTGCTGGCCCGCTTCCCGGGCGTACGCGTGCAGCTGGTCGACGCCGACCCGGCCCGCGCCAAGACGGCCGAGGCTCTCGGCGTCGACTTCGCGCTGCCCGAGGACGCGCTCGGCGGCTGCGACCTCGTCGTGCACGCCAGCGCCACCGAACAGGGCCTCGCCCGGGCACTGGAACTCCTGGCTGCCGAGGGCACCGTCGTCGAACTGAGCTGGTACGGCGACCGGAAGGTGAGCCTCCCGCTCGGCGAGGCCTTCCACTCCCGGCGGCTGACGATCCGCAGCAGCCAGGTCGGCACCGTCTCCCCGGCCCGCGCGAGCCGCAGTTACGCCGACCGGCTCGCCCTCGCCCTCGACCTGCTCGCCGACCCGGCGCTCGACGCACTCATCACAGGGGAAAGCGCGTTCGAAGAGCTGCCGGAGGTGATGCCCCAGCTGGCCTCCGGCGAGATTCCCGCGCTGTGTCACCGTGTGAGGTACCCCGAAACGGTCTGACCTGAGAAAAGAGTGAGACTGGGCTGAACGCGGGAAAGCGAAGAGCCGTACTAGACGGCATCCTCCGGCGGCCAACGGCCGGAGGACCAGACGCGCCGCACCTGGAGGGTCGTCCGTTGTTCAGTGTCACCGTCCGCGATCACATCATGATCGCCCACAGCTTCCGCGGCGAGGTCTTCGGACCCGCGCAGCGCCTGCACGGAGCGACGTTCCTGGTGGACGCCACCTTCCGGCGCGAGCAGCTGGACGACGACAACATCGTCGTCGACATCGGACTCGCCACCCAGGAACTCGGCGCCGTCGTCAGCGAGCTGAACTACAGAAACCTCGACAACGAGCCCGACTTCGCCGGAATCAACACCTCCACGGAGTTCCTGGCCAAGGTCATCGCCGACCGGCTCGCCGAGCGCATCGAGAAGGGCGCGCTCGGCGAGGGCGCCAAGGGCGTCGCGGGCATCTCCGTGACCCTGCACGAGTCGCACATCGCCTGGGCGAGTTACGAGCGTGCCCTGTGACCGACGTGACCCTGGAGAAGGTGAACCAGCCCCTGGGGAAGGCGGAGACGCCGTCGCTCGGCTACGTGCCGGTACAGAACTCCGCCCTGAAGAACGCCGAGATCATCCCCATGTCCCTGCGCTCCGTGCACTTCGTCATGCCGGGCGGCGTCGACGACCCGGCCGCGCCGAGCGGCGGCAACGCCTACGACCGGCGCGTCAGCCTGGACCTGCCCGGCTTCGGCTGGCAGGTGCACAAGCACGCCGTGGCCGGCGAGTGGCCCCGGCCGGGGGCGGCGGCCCGGACGGAACTCGCGCGTACGCTGCGGGAGTTGCCGGACGGAACGGTCGTCCTGCTGGACGGGATCGTCGCCTGCGGGGTCCCGGAGATCGTCGTCCCGGAGACGGAGCGGCTGCGCCTGGCCGTCCTCGTACACCTTCCGCTCGGCGACGAGACCGGCCTCGAGCCCGCCGTCGCCGCCGAGTTGGACGCCAAGGAGCGCGACGTGCTGCGGGCCGTGCCCGCCGTGATCGCCACCAGCGACTGGGCGGTCCGCCGCCTCGTCGCCCACCACGGCCTCGCGCCCGAGCGGGTCCATGTCGCCGCCCCCGGCGCCGACATCGCGCCCCTCGCCTCCGGCACCGACGGCGTCTCCCGGCTGCTGTGCGTCGCGGCGGTGACCCCGCGCAAGGGGCAGCACCGGCTGGTGCAGGCGCTGGCCGCGGCGGCCGACCTGCGGTGGAGCTGCGTGTGCGTCGGCGGGCTCGGGCACGACCCCGAGTACGTCGGCCATCTGCGGCTGCTGATCAAGGAGCACGGTCTGGAGGACCGCATCGAACTGGCGGGCCCGCAGGCCGGTGCCGAGCTCGACGCCAGCTACAACGCCGCCGACCTCATGGTCCTCACCTCGTACGCGGAGACCTACGGCATGGCGGTCACGGAGGCCCTCGCGCGCGGCATCCCCGTGCTGGCCACGGACGTCGGCGGTCTCCCGGAGGCGGTGGGACGCGCCCCCGACGGCGGAGTCCCCGGCATCCTCGTGCCGCCGGAGGACCCTGCCGCGCTCGCCGCCGAACTGCGCGGCTGGTTCGGCGAGGCCGACGTACGACGCCGGCTGAAGGCCGCCGCCCGGGGCCGACGGGCCGCCCTGGACGGGTGGGCGACCACGGCCCGAAGCCTTGCCGGAGTACTGGGCCGGCTGCCGAACGAGCCCAGGAGGGCGGCATGAACAGGACGGCACAGATCGGTGGGAAGATCCCGGCGCAGCCCGGGGCGCGGAACGGCTCCGAACCGGTGGACGAGGACGGCTCCGAACCGGCGGACTCCGTGATCCCCGGCGCCGGCCCCGCCCCCCGCCCAGGCGAGCGCGCCACCGTGCGGCTGCGGGACACCGGGTCCGAGGAGCCGCCCCGTTACGCGCCCGAGTGGCTTGAGCTGCGCGAACCCGCCGACGCCGCCGCGCGGGCAAACGAACTGCTCGACCCGCTGCGGATCCGGCTGGCCAACCTGCCGGGCAAGGCCGGGTCTGCCATCCACGACCTGGGCTGCGGCACCGGCTCGATGGGCCGCTGGCTCGCACCTCGCCTGGACGGTGCCCAGCACTGGATCCTGCACGACCGCGACCCCTACCTGCTGCATTTCGCGGCCGTCGCCTCCCCGCGCTCCGCCGCAGACGGCAGCCGGGTCACCGTGGAGACCCGCCGCGGCGACGTCGCCCGGCTCACCCCGGACGCCCTCGCCGGCGCCTCGCTCGTGACGGCCTCGGCGCTCCTCGACGTCCTCACCCGCGAGGAGATCGAGACCCTCGCCGACGCCTGCACCGGAGCCGGCTGCCCGGCCCTGCTGACGCTCTCGGTGGCCGGACGCGTCGAACTCACCCCGTCCGACCCGATGGACGAGGAGATCACCGAGGCGTTCAACGCCCACCAGCGCCGGGGCGGCCTGCTCGGCCCGGACGCGATCACGGTGGCCTGCGAGGCCTTCTCGGAACGGGGCGCGACGGTACGGGTCAACCCCAGCCCCTGGCGCCTCGGCCCCGACGAGGCCGCCCTGACGGCCCAGTGGCTGCGCGGCTGGGTGGGTGCGGCCGTCGAGGAGCGCCCCGAGCTGAAGGCCCGTGCAGAACGGTATCTGCAGGACCGGCTGGCGGCCTGCGCGGCGGGCGAACTGCACGTCGTGGTCCACCACAGCGACCTGCTGGCGCTGTCCCGGCCGACGGGCGGCGCGTCATGAGCGTGGAGACGGTGAAGGCGTACGTGGCGCGCGCGCCGCGGGAACGAGCGATACGGGCCGGGCGCCGCCTGCCCCTCGAGGCGCGCGTCGACAGCGTGACGTCGGCGGGCGTGGCCGTGGACGTGCTGACGGGCCCCATGCCCGCCGCCGCGCCGACGGGTACGGCCGTCGAGGCGCGGACGGGCGCCGTCGCGGCCGTCTCGCCCACCGGTGCGGCCGTCTCCAAGGCGCGTATCGGCGTGATCGTCTCCTCGGCCCGGCCCGCGGCGGCAACCGCGCGACAGCCCTGGTGGCGTGCGGTGCTGTCCCGTCTCAACTCCCGTGCCGTACGCACCCACTTCGGCACCGTCGCCGGAGTCGTCATCCTCGGCGCGCTGCTGTGGCGCCTCGGTACCGGGGTGCTTCTGGACGGGCTGCGGCGGATCGACGTGCCGACGCTGCTGGCGGCGCTGGTGATCGGAGTGGTCACCACCGTGCTCAGTGCCTGGCGGTGGGCGCTGGTGGCCCGGGCGCTCAGGATCCGGCTGCCGCTCGGACCGGCCGTCGCCGACTACTACCGGGCGCTGTTCCTGAACGCCGCCCTGCCCGGCGGTGTCCTCGGCGATGTGCACCGGGCGGTGCGGCACGGGCAGAGCGCCGGTGACATGGGCCGCGGCGTGCGCTCGGTCGTCCTCGAACGGGTCGCCGGGCAGGTCGCGCTGACCGTCATCGGCGGCGCGGTGCTGCTGACCATGCCGTCCCCCGTGCTGGCTCAGACCCGGCACTTCGCGCCGCTGGTCGCGCTCGCGGTGGTGGGCGCACTCGCCGTCGTGGTCGCGCTGCGGATGAACCGGGCGCCCTCCCGCCGCGGGCGGGCGCTGCGCGCGACGCTCGCCGAGGCGCGCGAGGGGCTGCTGTCGCGGCGCAACTGGCCGGGCGTCGTCGTCTCGTCCGTGCTCGTCCTGGCCGGCCACATCGCGATGTTCGTGCTTGCCGCGCGGGTCGCCGGATCCGGCGCCTCCGTCGCCGCGCTGCTGCCGCTCGCGGTCCTCGCGCTGGTCGCGATGGGGCTACCGCTGAACGTCGGCGGCTTCGGCCCCCGCGAGGGCGTCGCCGCCTGGGCGTTCGGAGCGGCGGGGCTGGGCGCGAGCAGCGGGGTGGCCGTCGCCGTCGTGTACGGGGTGCTCAGCTTCGTGGCGGCCCTGCCGGGCCTCGTCGTCCTCGTCGCCCGCTGGTACACGGGCCTGCGGGCGGGTTCCGGGACGGCCGCGACGGCAGCCCCGGAACCCGCCCGCGAACGCGACTACCCGCGCGCACTCCCGGCTTCCCCCGTGTCTCCGGTTCCTCCGGTTTCCGTGTCGGAATCGTCCGCCGAGGTGAGGAGCGAGAAATACGCTCCGAAGGAATCCGCCAGGGCGGCGAGCAGTTCCTTCCCCTTTTCCGCGGAACCCAGCGAAGGGCGTCCGATGACGCCCGAATCGGTATAGCCGGACATACCGAGGGTGAGCAGATGACGCCGGTCGTCCGCGACGAAATCAGAGGTCTCATAACCGGGCCGGAGCAATTCGGGGTGAGCGTGCAGAAGGATAGAGGTCTCGATTTCTCCCGCGTGCATGTCGGTCAGCAGCGAGGTGGTCACCCCCGCCCGCTGCCGCGCCGCTTCCCAGTCCTCCGCGGCCGGGAAGAGCGCCATGCGCTCGCCGCGGGCGGAGGATTCCTGAACGACGTTGCCCAGTACGTAGTTTCCGCCGTGCCCGTTGACCACCACCAGGGCGTCGACGCCGGAGCGGCGCAGCGACTGTGCAATGTCACATACCACCGCGTGAAGGGTCACGGAGGAGATGCTGACGGTCCCCGGCCACGCCGCATGCTCGTGCGAGCAGGAGATCGTCACCGGCGGAAGGAGGTGCACCGGGTACGCCGCGGCGATCTCCCGGGCCACGGCACAGGCGACCAGAGTGTCGGTCGCCAGCGGCAGGAACGGACCGTGCTGCTCGAAGCTCCCGACCGGAAGGACGGCGATCTGCGTTGAGACACCCGCCGCCCTGGTCCGTACCTCTTCCGTAGTGTCCGCCGGCACCAGCCCGTATGCCGCCGTACGCGCGCCCGAAACACTCATTTCTTCACGGCCTTTCGTCTCTGCTTAGGAATCAGATCATGACAGATAAAATCGGCGTCCTCGGCAAGAAGTCCCCACAGCGCACGGGCGTGGAACGCATTGTGAATGCCCCGCTGCCCACGGTGTACGGGCAATTCCGGGCGGTGGGTTACATGGATCACGATCGCGGCGACGAGCAAGTGGCCCTCGTCCATGGTGACATCGGCACGGAGGGTGTTCTCACCCGGCTGCATTCCGAGTGCCTGACCGGTGACGCGTTCGGCTCCCAGCACTGCGAGTGCGGCGACCAGCTCGCCTCCGCGCTGAAGGCCGTCGTCGCCGAAGGCAGCGGCATAGTCGTCTACTTGAGGGGCCACGAGGGCCGCGGCATCGGCCTGCTCGCCAAGCTGCGGGCGATGGCGCTGCAGGCGGAGGGCCTGGACACCGTCGAGGCGAACCTCGCGCTGGGGCTGCCGGTGGACGCCCGCGACTACGGCGTCGCCGCCAAGATCCTGCAGGACCTGGGTGTGAACTCGGTGCGCCTGATGTCCAACAACCCCCGCAAGCGGGAGGCGTTGGTGCGGCACGGCATCCAAGTGGCCGAGACCGTCCCGCTGCTGATCCCGCCGTGCGAGAGCAACATCACCTACCTGCGCACCAAGCGGGAACGGCTCGACCACGTCCTGCCGCATCTGGACGCGGTGGCGCACCTGTCCTGAACGGCATCGCGGATCACCTCGCCGGCACCGGCCGCCGGCGAGGTGATCCGCGCCCCGGCCGCACACCCTTCGGGGACGTCGGCCAACGGCGTTCAGTCCATGACCGCCTCATGGACCAGCCGCTTGAGGTCGGGGAAGAGCTTCAGCGACGACTTGGGCCGGACCTGCGTCATGAACTGCACGGTCAGATCACGGCTCGGGTCCACCCAGAAGGTCGTGGTCGCCACCCCGCTCCAGCCGTACGTGCCCGGGCCCGAGGGTGCCTGGGCGCGTTCGGGGTCGATGACGACGGAGACGCCGAGGCCGAAGCCGACGCCGTCGTTGCCGGGCTCGTCGTGAGCCGGGCGGCTGCCGAAGGCGCGCAGGTCGGCGCCGCCGGGCAGGTGGTTGCGGGTCATCAGGTCCACCGTCCCGGGGGCGAGGAGTCGGACGCCGTCGAGCTCGCCGCGGCGGCGCAGCAGCTCCATGAAGCGGTGCACGTCGTGTGCGGAGGCCACCATGCCGCCGCTGCCGGACAGGAAGCGGGGCCGCCCGCGCAGCGGCAGCCCGGCGATCGGCTCGATGCCGCCGGCGTCGGTCTCCCCGTACAACTCGGAGAGTCTCGGGGCCTGTTCGTCCGTGATGCGGAATCCGGCGTCGGTCATGCCGAGCGGGCCGAGGATGCGTTCGGCGAAGAACACGTCGAGCGGTTGCCCGGTCACGACCTCGATCACTCTGCCGAGCACATTGGTGGCGACCGAGTAGTTCCACTGCGTGCCCGGCTCGAACTGCAGCGGCAGGCGCGCGTACGCGTCGACGGTCCCGGCCAGGTCGGAGCCCGGCAGCACGGCCGAGTCGAGGCCCGCCTCGCGGTAGAGGGCGTCGACGGGGTGGTTGTGATAAAAGGCGAAGGTCAGGCCCGCGGTATGGGTCAACAGGTGCCGGATCAGCGGGGGTTGGGCGGCCGGGCGGGTGCGCAGGCCCGCGCCGGATCCGCTCTCGTACACCTGTGGGTCGGCGAAGGCCGGGAGGTGGCGGGCGACCGGGTCGTCGAGCGACAGGCGGCCCTCCTCCACCAGGATCAGCGCGGCGACCGAGGTGACCGGCTTGGTCATGGAGTAGATCCGCCACAGGGTGTCGGCCTCGACCGGCAGACCCGCCGCGACGTCGCGCCGGCCGTGGGTGGTGAGGTGGGCGACGCGTCCGCCGCGGGCCACGGCCACCAGGTAGCCGGGCAGGCGTCCCTCGTCGACGTAGTGGGCGAAGTGCTGGTCGAGGCGGTCCAGCGCCTTGGCGTCCAGCCCGGCCTCGCCCGGGTCGGCCTCTTGTCGCAGCTGTGCCATCGCTCTCCTCCGAATGCGCGAAGCGCTCCGCTGTGAGTGCCGCGACCGACCGTCGGTCGTCCGCGGCACCTTTGTGGCTGGTCGCGCAGTTCCCTGACCTGCCTGGTCGAGGTGCAATCCGGCATACCCCGCCGCACCGGCCTCAGACCTCATCGTCGCTCAGGAACGCGGACGAGGTCCCCCGGTTGACCATGATTGATCGTTGCGGCGGAACGTTTCGGCAGTGCGCGGCCCGCCGCCGCCCCGGCCATCGCCACCGCGGCGAGGACGAACAGCGGCAGCCCGTGCCCGTGGCCCAGCCCCATGAGCGTCGTCGCGGCGGCCACGCCCAGCGCCGGGCCGACGTTCATCGCGGTCTGCTGCAGCCCGCCCGCCACCCCGGCCGACCCGACGGCGGCCTGTCGTACGACGACATGGGTGGCCGCCACCATCACCGTGCCGAATCCGGCCCCCAGCAGCGCGAAGGCGGTGCAGAACCCGACCGTGCCCGAGGCCCGGCCCAGCACCAGGACCCCGGCGGCCAGGACGGCCATCGCCGCCACGGTCGTACGGCGGGCCCCGGCCCGGCGCAGCAGCAGCGCGCACCCCGGTGCGGCGACGATCATCAGTGCCGCGAGCGGCAGGCTGAGCAGGGCCATGTGCAACGGGTCGAGACCGAGCGTGTCCTGGAGCAGGAAGGTCGCGATGAACAGCGTGCCGTTCAGGGCGGCCGACGCGGCGACGAGAATGCCGAGCGCGCAGCCGACGGCCGCCGAGCCCACGATGTCCGGCGGCACCAGCGGGCTCGGGGTCCGCCGTTCATGCCGTACGAAGGCGGCACCAGCGACGACGGCGGACGCCAGGCCGAGCGCGCTCGCCGTGGTCCATCCGCCGTCCGGCAGCGTGACGAGGGTGTGGACCAGACAGGTCAGGGTCACCGCGAGCAGGAGCGCGCCGGTCACGTCCGGGCGGGCCGCTTGACGCAGACCCTGGGGGCGCGGGCCGTGCAGCGTGAGCGCGAGCAGGCCGAAGGCGAGTGCCGGTACGACGTTGAGGAAGAACACCGCCCGCCAGCCCGGCCCGGCCACCAGCGCCCCGCCCAGCACGGGCCCCGCCGCGGCCGCCACTGCGATCGCACTGGTCCGCACGGCGATCGGCATCCGCAGCCGGTCGGGCGGGAAGGCGGCCCGCAGCATCCCCAGCGTGGCAGGCTGCAGCAGCGCCCCGAACACGCCTTGCAGGACCCGCAGACCGATCACCCAGCCCACACCGGGCGCCAGACCGATGCCCGCCGACGTCGCCCCGAAGCCCAGCATCCCTATGCCGAAGACCCGTTGATGCCCGTACCGGTCGCCGAGCCGCCCCGAGAAGACCAACAGGCCCGCCACCGCGATGAGATAGCCGGTGCTGGTCCACTGGACCTGCGCGAAGGACGCGCCCAGATCCCGCTGCAGGGTGGGCTGCGCGACGGTGAGGACCGTGCCGTCCAGGGCGACGATCACCGCCCCGACCACGCTGCTTGCGCATGTCAACGCGCGGTGCGGGCTCATGCGCCGTCCCCGAGATGCGCGTCGAGGGCCGACCGCAGCAGGGGTACGAAGTCGTCGGCGCCCGTGGCGAGTTGGAGGCTGCCCCAGGCCCACAGCTGGGCGATGCCGTGCAGGTTCGCCCACAGCGCGCCCGCGACGACCCGGGCGTCCGCGCCGGGCCGGGCCCGTCCGACCAGCTCCACCAGGCGCCCGAACAGCGGCAGGCTGGTGTCGCGCAGGCCCAAGTGGCCGCTCTCCAGCAGGTCGTGACGGAACATCAACTCGTACATGCCGCGGCTCTCGACGGCGAACTCCAGGTAGACCCGCCCCAGCGCCGTCAGCTGCTCGCGCGGGGGCGCCGTGCCGTCTCCGGTCGCCGCCGTCGCCCGCTCGGCCAGCTCGGCGAAGCCGCGGCGGGCGATGGCGGACAGCAGCTCCAGGTGGGTGGGGAAGTAGCGGCGGGGCGCCCCGTGCGAGACGCCCGCCCGGCGCGCGATCTCCCGCAGGGTCAGCGCCTGCGCGCCTTCCCGGGCGACCAGATCCACTCCGACGTCGACCAGGCGGTTCCGCAGCCCCGTATCCGATTCAGACATAGACACTGTCTACCACCCGCCAGTAGACAGTGTCTACGAGGGAATGCGGAGGTCGGTCGGACGAGTTGACCGGGTATGACTCACGACACACTGCTCGAGCTGCTCTCCGACGACCGCAGCGGCGTGCTGGTCACCCTCAAGCGCGACGGCCGGCCCCAGCTGTCCAACGTCAGCCACCACTACGACCCCGACGAGGGCATCGTCCGGATCTCCGTCACCGACGACCGGGCGAAGACCCGCAACCTGCGCCGGGACCCGAGGGCGTCGTACCACGTGTCCACCCCCGACCGCCGGGCCTACACGGTCGTCGAGGGCACTGCCGAGCTCACGCCGGTCGCCAAGGACCCGCACGACGAGACAGTCGAGGAGCTGATCCGTCTCTACCGTGGCGTCCTGGGTGAGCATCCTGACTGGGACGAATACCGGGCGGCGATGGTCCGCGACCGTCGGCTGGTGGTGCGGCTCAAGGTGGAGCGGGCGTACGGGATCCCCAAGGGGGTCAACCGGGGGTGACGGCCGCCATGTCATCGCCGCCGTAGCCGACCGGAGTGCCATGGGCCGGCCCGCGACTCCGAGGCGGGCCGGGGACCCGTGGGTCAGCGACGCCGGGCCGGGTGCACCGTCATGAGATCTGTTCGTTGTCCTGGGGGGCTCCGTTGTTGTCGGTGTCCGCGTACACGCTGGACTGCACCGTCGTGCCTTTGTCGTAGTCCTCGGAGTAGTCGTTGACGCCGACGGTGGCGGTCAGGTGCCGGTAGACGCGGCTGCGCGGAGGGGTGTGCGGTGAGGGACGCAGTGGTGGTCTCCGCCGGAGCCGTGGGCCGACATCAGGGCGACTTTCGGTTGCCAGGCAACCTGCTTCGAATTCTCACCGTTTTCACAGATGGCACACAAGAACCTCCTTCCGTGCCTGCAAAGCGTGCACGACTCGTCCCGACCAGACGCAGAAAGAGCACCCATGAACAGACACCACCCCACCGTCTTACGGCGTTCGGCGATCATCGCCGCTGCCGCCCTCACCGTCGGCGCCGCCGGAACCCTCGCCGCGCCCGGCGCGGGAGCGGCGACGCCGGCGGGTACGCCGAAGCTCCAACTGATCGCCGCATCCCCCGCGGTGACCGTCGACCGTTACGAGGGCGAGCCGGGGGTCTACCTGGATCTCGGCACCTACATCACCGTCGACGGGGGGCCGCTCGAGCTGCGGGTGACGCGCAAGTCCTACAACGACGCCGTCGTCGCGTCGCAGGTCATCCGCTCCGGCGGCCGGACGGTGACCAAGACCCTGCCGAAGGGTCTGGTGAAGGACTTCTCGGGCCTGCCGGACTTCCTCAAGGTCAGCATCAGCGACGCGTCGGGCGCCAAGGTGGCCGACACCACGCAGTCGTTCTGCCCGAACAGCCGGGCGGGCCGGATCCGGCCGGACGCCCCGGCCACCTCGAAGTACCCCGCCGGCTGCTCCGACAACCCGTTCGCGCTCGGCGGGGTGTGGGGTGTCGAGAAGGGCTGGGCGGCCGCCACGTCCCAGGGCTTCCGCGGGGACAACACGATCGACCTGCCCGCCGGTGTCTACACCGCGAAGGTGTCGGTGGCGAAGAAGTACCGCGACCTGTTCGGAATGCCGGACAAGACCCAGACCGTCAAGGTGACGGTCCGCCAGAACTCCGGCGGGGGCCAGGGCCTGGCCGGCGTCAAGCACGGGCAGAAGAACGCGTCGAAGAGCCCGAAGCCGGCGGCGAACCGCCCGGTCGGCAGGGCGGCCGTCCCCGCCGATGTGCCCAAGCCCGACCTGCGTGCCCTCCCTGCGTACGGCATCGCGATCACCGACGGGGGCGAGGGCGGAGCGGGTGCCGTCCCGGGCAAGGACTACCTCGCCTTCAGCGCCACCGTCTGGAACGGTGGCCCCTCGCCGCTGGTCGTGGACGGGTTCCGCAAGCCCGGCGCGGAGAAGATGGACGCGTACCAGTACTTCTACGACGCCAAGGGCAAGCAGGTCGGGTACACGCCCACGGGCACCATGGAGTGGGACCCGCGGGAGGGCCACCAGCACTGGCACTTCAGCGACTTCGCCAGTTACCGGCTGCTCGGCGCGGACAAGAGGGAGATCGTCCGCAGCGGCAAGGAGGCGTTCTGCCTGGCCAACACCGACGCCATCGACTACACGGTGAAGAACGCCAACTGGCACCCGTACAACACCGACCTCGCCACCGCCTGCGGTGAGGAAACCGCCGTCTCGGTGCGCGAGGTACTGGACGTCGGCAACGGCGACACCTACAGCCAGTACCGTCCGGGTCAGTCGTTCGACGTCTCGGACCTGCCGAACGGCACCTACTACATCCAGGTCATCGCCAACCCCGACAACCGGCTCAAGGAACAGAGCACGGCCAACAACGTCACGTACCGCAAGGTCGTCCTCGGCGGCACGCCGGGGGCCCGCACGGTGACCGTGCCGAAGTACGGCGTCATCGACGCTCCCTGACCACCCGGCGGGCGGGGGCACGCGCCTCCGCCCGCTGCCCGGCAGGACGCCAGGCAGCAGACGCCCGTATGCGCGGAGAACCCCGGTTTCGGCGTCGCCCGTCAGCCCGCTTCGCTCGCGGACGTCGCCCAGCAGAGCCTCGACGGACTTCATCGGCGGCAACGCCGTACCGCGGGTCTCCCACGGGCACTTCGGCCGGGCGGGAGCGTGAACACGGTTGCGGTGCAGCGGCGGGTGTGCGGATCTTCCCCGGTCCGCGCACCCCGGCCGCCCCTGAATCCGGCCGGAGCGCGCGGAGGTCCCTCATGATTACCGCAGTGCGCGCAATGCCTCAACAGCGCCTTCGGCCCGGAGGTTCACGAAAGCGGGCGTGACGGTGAGCGGGGTGGCGTGCGCCTTGAGGGTCGTGGAACCCTCGGTCGTCGTACCGCGGTTGACGTTGCACCACGTGCCGGGCGGCAAGATGCAGGGCGCGAGCCGCTCATGGCGGGAGATCGCCTCGTGGAGACCTAGGTCCCAGGATGCAGGGCGGGCGACCGATGGTCCGCCGATCACGGACTGCTTAGGCTGCGAAGACGAATCCCGGAGCTCAGGAAGAGGTTCACGATGCCGGTCGACGGCCGCAGCCACATCCGTATCGCCCGCCCGTCCCGGGACCTCGCGGCCGCCGAGCGGTTCTGGGCCGAGGGGTTCGGGCTGAGTGTGGTGTGGCGGGCCGAGGGCGGCTCCGAACCCGGCGAGCACGACCTCCTCATGCTCGGCCGGCCGGACGCCGCCTGGCATCTGGAGCTCGTCCACGAACCCGCCCGGCCCGTCGAGCCCCGGCCCACCGAGGAGGACCTCCTCGTCGTCTACGTCGACGGGCCGGTGCCGGACGACCTGGTGGCCCGGCTGGAGGAGCACGGCGGCAAGCGGGTGCAGTCGCCCAATCCCTACTGGAACCAGTGGGGCGTCACGATCGAGGATCCGGACGGCTACCGGCTGGTGCTGTGCGAGCGGGGTTGGTCGAACGCCTGATCAGACTCCAGGCGCGGCCCCGCTGTCAGTGGTGCGCAGTACGGTCCTCGTATGGCAGCCACCTTCGATCTCACGTTTGACTGCGCGGACGCGCGGCTTCTCGCCGAGTTCTGGAAGACGGCGCTCGGCTACGTCGACGAGCCGCCGCCGGCTCCCTTCGCCACGCGCGAGGAGTGGCTCGCGCAGTTCGACCTGCCGGACGACGACCCGGCGGACGACGGCGCCTGGCTCTGCGATCCCGACGGCGTCGGCCCCCGGCTGTCCATCCTGAAGGTCCCCGAGCCCAAGACGGCGAAGAACCGCCTCCACATCGACGTCCGGGTGCCGGGAGGCGGCGGCCCGGACGAGCGGTGGGCCCGCATCCGGGCCGAGTCCGACCGCCTGGTGAAGGCGGGCGGAAGCGTCCTGGAGGAGTTCGACGGACACCACATCCTGATGGCCGACCCGGAGGGCAACGAGTTCTGCGTGGCCGCGGCCTCCGCCTGACGGACCGCGTGCCGCCCTTGCCGTGCCCCGGGTCGGGGACCTAGCCTCCGCGGGTGATCAATGGTGCACATGTGGTGATCTACACCCGCGACGCCGAGGCGGACCGTGCCTTCTTCCGGGACGTTCTCGGCTGGGCGCACGTCGATGCCGGACACGGCTGGCTGATCTTCAAGGCGCCGCCCGCCGAGGTCGCCTTCCATCCGTCCGACGGCGAGCCGTCGCACGAACTGATGCTGATGTGCGACGACATCGACGCGACGACCGCCGAACTGACCGAGAAGGGGGTGGAGTTCACGCGGCCCCTGCAGGAGGCACGCTGGGGCCGGTTGACGGGCTTTCGGCTGCCGGGCGGCGGCGAGGTCGGCCTCTACGAGCCGCGTCACCCGCGAGCGTAGGACCGGAGGCCTGCCCGGCCCAGGCCTCCAGCAGGTCCGCGAAGTCCGCCGCGCTGTGCTGCCAGTTGAGACGGGCGAGTGCGGCCTCGCGGCCGCGTTGCGACGCGCGGAGCCGGAGTCCGGGGTCCGCGCACAGGCCTCGTACGGCCTGTGCCGCGGCCGGCGGATCCTCGTACGGCACGACGAGGCCGCAGCCGTGGCGCTGGACGAGTTCGGCGGCCAGCGGAGTGGGCGTGGTGACGACGGGGACGCCGTAGGCCATGTACTCGACGACCTTGGTCGGGCGCGAGTGGCGGTAGTTGGGCTGGTCGTGCAGGAGGGACAGGCCGGCCAGGGCGCCGGGGAGCAGGGCGAGCGCGCGGTCGTTGGGCAGGAAGCCGTGCCAGCGCAGGACGCCGTCCCGGTCGGCGGCGGCGAGTGCGTCCCGCACGTCCGGGTCCACCGCCCCGATCACCTCGACCAGCAGGGCGGGGCCGAGCAGGGCCGCCGTCTCGATCAGGTCCAGCGCGCCGCGCGCCCTCGACAAGTGGCCCAGATAGACGACCCGTTCGGTGCCCGGCGGCTCGGGCGGGGCGGACGGTGCGGTCGCGAAGTTCGGGACGACCGGGTGGGTGCGGCGGAAGCGGGCCTGGTAGGCGTCCTCGGCGAGCAGCAGCCGCAGATGCCGCTCCGCCAGCCCTTCGGCGGCGCGCACGCCGAGCCGCAGCGGCGGCCGCAGCGCCCGCGGCACCCAGCGCTTCATGGTGAGCGCCGCCGCCGTGTCCTCGTGCACGTCCCAGACGGTCACCGGGGATGTCCCGGCCTGCCGCCAGCGGCGCAGCGTGCCGGGCAGGGCCAGCAGCAGCTCGGGGTCGTGCAGCAGGACGACGTCCGCCTCCGGGCCGCGCTCGGCGAGCAGCGTGCGGGCCGCCCGCAGCGCCGCGCGGCGGTCCCGGCCGGCGGCCCGGGGGAGGTCGACGCCCTCGACATCGGCGCGCGGCGCCACGCCTCGGGCCGCGAACGGTGCGGCGTACACGATCCGATGTCCGCGCTCCCGCAGGGCGGCGATCTGCCGGTGCAGGATGCGTGCGTCCTCGGGGTGGTGCACGACGGTGACGACAAGTATCCGCATCAGAGCACCTTTCAACTCCGCGCAAGGGAAAGGGTTTTGGCGTTTGCCGGAAGGTCAGAGGACCTCGACGTCCGGGCGGAAGATGCGCCCTCGGGTGTCGAACAGCAGGCGGGCCTGGTCGGCGAGGGCGGGCAGGTCGTAGGCGGAGTGGTCCTGGAGCAGGATGGTCAGGTCGTGGCCGCGGACGGCCGCCATGAGGTCGTCGACGCGGGGGATGTCCGTGCCGGTGACGGACCACCGCGGGACGTGCGGGTCGTGGAAGGACACCTCGGCCTCCCGCTCCCTCAGCAGTCGCGCCACGGGCACCGCCGGGCTCTCCCGCTGGTCGGCGACGTCCGGCTTGTAGGTGACGCCGAGCAGCAGCACCCGGGAGCCGTGCAGCGGCCGGCCGGCACTGTTGAGGAGGTCCTGGGCGCGGCGCACGACGTACTCGGGCATGCGCCGGTTGATCTCCTGGGCCAGCTCGACGAACCGGAAGTCGTACCCGAGCGACGAACGCACCTTGTACAACAGGTAGTTGGGGTCGATGGGGATGCAGTGACCGCCCACGCCGGCGCTCGGCCTGAACGCCTGGAAGCCGAACGGCTTGGTGCCCGCGCAGCGGATCGCGTCCCAGACGTCGATGTGCAACTCGCGGCTGATGATGGCGAGTTCGTTGACCAGGGCGATGTTCACATGCCGGTAGGTGTTCTCCAGCAGCTTGGCCATCTCGGCCTCGCGGGTGCCCTTCGCCTGGACCACGGTGTCGATGAACTTGCCGTAGAAGGCGACCGCCCGCACCGCGCAGGACGGGGTGCATCCGCCGACCACCTTGGGCACCTCACGCAGGGAGTGCGTGGTGTTGCCCGGGTCGATGCGCTCCGGTGAGAAGGCGAGCGCGAAGTCCGCGCCGGCCCGCAGCCCCGACTCCTCCAGCAGCGGGCGTACGACCTCCTCGGTGGTGCCCGGATACGTCGTCGACTCCAGGACGACGAGCTGTCCGGGCCGCAGCCTGCCCGCCACCGACCTCGCCGCGGCGGTCACGGCGCTCAGATCGGGCCCGCCGTCCCCGCTCAGCGGGGTCGGCACGCAGATGACGACGGTCTGCGCACGGGCCAGACAGGCGTTGTCCGTGTGCGCGGTGAAACCGGCCTCCCGCATTCTGCGGACGTCCTCGTCCGAGACGTCGTCCACGTGCGAGCGGCCGGAGTTGAGTGCCGTGACGACATGTGCGTCCTGGTCGAGACCCACGACGCGCAGGCCGACCGACGACGCCTCCCGCGCGAGTGGCAGTCCTACGTAACCGAGGCCGATCACCGCCAGTTCGACGTGGCCGGCCGGTGCTGATTCCCCGAGCTGTTCGCTTGCTTCCCCGAGCGATACGGCCTGTTCGACCTGCATAGGGATTCACCCAGTCTCAAGGCAGGACTCGATGGAATGGGGTCTAGGCGCATCCCAGTGCGCGATACGCCTCACGGGTCGTGGCGGCGACCCGCTTCCAGGTGCGTTCACGTGCGACCAGCGCGCGGGCAGACGCTCCCCACTGGGTCCGCCGCTTTTGACTGTAAAGCAGATCTTCGAGCGCATCTGCCCAGGGAAGGGACGATTCGGGGAGAATTAGCCGCCCGTTCACTTCCGGTTCGATCAGTTCTCTCATTGCGGTGAGATCACTACTGGCCACGGCAAGACCGCTCGCCATCGCCTCGACCGGTTTGAGAGGGGTCACCAGATGGCAGACGCGCTCGTCGGTGCGCGGCACCGCGAACACATCCAACACGGCGTGGAATTCCCGCACTTGGGCGTGCGGCACCCGGCCGGTGAACAGGACGACGCCGTCGCCCAGGCCCAGCCGGACGGCCAGCCGCTGCAGCGCGGCGCGCTCCGGGCCCTCGCCGACGATCAGCAGCCGCAGCGGAACACCCCGGCGCCGCAGCTCGGCACCCGCATGGAGCAATGTGCCGATGCCCTCGTGCGGGGTGAGACTGCTGACGGTGCCCACGACGAGGTCGTCCGGCGCGATGCCGAGCCGGGCCCGCACCGGCGCCCCGTCCGGCAGCGGGGCCAGAAACGCCTCGTCCACGGCGTTCGGCGAGATCAGCACCCGCTCCTCGGGCACCCCGCGCGCCACGATCTCCGCCTTCATCGCCGCACCCAGCGTCAGCACCAGGTCGGCCTCGCGCATGCAGTACGTCTCCAGCTCGCGCCGCATGCGGTACACGGGATCCTGCCGGCTGCGTCCCGGGGCCTGGGTCAGCCAGGTCTCCTCCAGAAAGCCCCGCACCTCGTAGACCACGGGCAGCCCGTAGGCCTCGCGCAGGGCGAGCGCCACCCGACCGTTGCCGTGGTCGGTCGCCGCGTGCAGCACGGCGGGCCGCAGCCGCTCCACCAGCCGCCCGGCCAGCTCGGCGTTGCGCGCCAGCACCGCGCCCTGCCCGTACGGCAGCGTGCGCGGCAGCAGCCGGTGCTGCGGCACCCCGCCCACCAGCTGCAGCGGCCGGGCGTCCAGCACGCCCTGCGCCACCGGGAACCCGACGCGCGTCACGACATGCGGATCGAGGCCCGCCGCCCGCTGCGCCTCGGCCAGTTTCTGCGTGCGCACCGTGTAGCCGGCGTGCTTGAACGGCAGCCCGTTGGTGACCAGATGCAGTACCCGCCCCGGCACGGGCCGGACCGCCCGTCCGGCGGGCGCGGGCACCCGGGCCGTGGAAGGGTTCGCGGTGGGCCCTGCTGTACGGGCCCGCGCACCGAGCCGCCGCTCGACCGGCCGCATCCGCCGGCGGACACGGCCGGGCAGCAGCCGTACGCCGAGCAGCGCGGCCCGAGCCGGGCCGTGACGCAGCTCGCCCCAGGCCACGGACGCGGCCAGGAGGAGAGCGCGGGGGAGACGTCGGGGCACGCGGTCACCGTAGGGCGGCTCGATGAACATCCGGGGGGCCGACACGACGGAGGAGGTCCCGTATGAACGGCCGTGTCCTGCACGTCGTCGGCACCCGCCCGAACTTCGTCAAGGCCGCCCCGGTCGTCGCCGCACTCGGCAGGGCCGGCTGCGAGCAGGTCCTCGTCCATACCGGCCAGCACTACGACGAGCGGATGTCGGACGTCTTCTTCCGCCAGCTCGGCCTGCCCGAACCGGACACCGACCTGGGCGTCGGCTCCGGCAGCCACGCCCGCCAGACCGCCGACCTACTGGTGGCCCTGGAAGCCGAACTCGCCGCGCGGGCCCCGGCGTTGACCGTCGTCTACGGCGATGTGAACTCCACGCTGGCCGCCGCCCTCGCCGCCGCCAAGCTCGGCATCCCGGTGGCCCATGTGGAGGCGGGTCTGCGCAGCTTCGACATGTCGATGCCGGAGGAGGTCAACCGGCGCCTGGTCGACCAGCTGGCCGAGCTGCTCTTCGCCACCAGCCCGGAGGCCGTCGGCCACCTCGCCCGCGAAGGCGTCGACCCCGGCCGCGTCCACTTCGTCGGCAACCCGATGATCGACACCCTGCTCACCCACCTGGACCGCCTCGATGCGGCCGCCGCCCGCACCGCCTGCGGCCTGCCCGCGCGCTACGGCGTCGTCACGCTGCACCGCCCCGCCAACGTCGACGACCCCGACGCGGCCCGCGCCGCGGCCCGCGCGCTGGCCGAGGCCGCCGCCCACCTCGACCTCGCCGTACCGCTCCACCCGCGTGGAGGGGCGGCACTGCGCGCCGCCGGTCTTGTGCATGCACCCGGCATCCATCTGCTCGAACCGCTGGGTTACGTTGAGTTCATGAGCCTGGTCCGCGGCGCCGCCGCCGTCATCACCGACTCGGGCGGCGTCCAGGAGGAGACCACCGTGCTCGGCGTCCCGTGCCTGACCCTGCGCACCACCACCGAGCGCCCGGTGACCGTCAGCCACGGCACCAACCGCCTGGTCACAGCCGCCGAGTTGGCGCCCGCGCTGCACAAGGTGCTGAACGGCTCCGCGCCCGCACCCGCCGAGGGTCCGCCCCTGTGGGACGGAAAGTCCGGCCACCGTATCGCCCGGGTGCTCACCCGCTGGCTGGAGAACCATGACTGACCACCGCACCCGCTCCCACCAGTACTGGGACACCCGTCACCGCGAACGCGACGACCTCGCCTCCGGCGGCCACATCGGCCTCGACCGCCCCGGCAACGAGATCTTCTACGCGCAGCGCCTCGGCGCCCTGCTCACCCTCATCGGCGACCTGTCGAGCCCCGAGGCCCCTCTCTTCGTGCTCGACGCGGGCTGCGGCAAAGGGCACTTCGCGCGTGGCCTCACCCGCTGCGGCCACCGCGTCGACGCCTTCGACGCCAGCCCCGAGGCGATCACGCAGGCCCGCGCCGAGGGCGGCGGCCCGCGCTACAGCGTCACCGGGCTCACCGACTTCCGCAGCCCGTGGCCGTACGACATCGTCCTGTGCGTGGACGTCCTCTTCCACGTCCTCGACGACACCGAGTGGGCGGCCGCCCTGCACAACCTGGCCTCGCTGGTGCGCGTGAGCGGACGGCTGATCCTCACCGACGAGGACACGTCCGAGCGCACGGCACGCGGCGACTACATACTGCACCGCCCAACTGCCGCCTACCGCAAGGAAATCGAGCACCTCGGCCTGACCCACACCCGCTTCCAGCCCTACGGCTTCCGCGAAAACCTGGTCGGCTTCCACGTCTTCACAAGGACCCGCTGATGCGCCTGACCGATCTGCTCCGCCCCCATCTGGACGGCGTCACCACCGTCGTGGACGCGACCGCGGGCCGCGGCCTGCGCCTGGCTCCCTATCTGGACCTGCCACCGGGAGTGGAGCTGCGGGAAGGCGAACAACCCGTGGGCGAGGGTGAGTTGGTGCTCCTCTCCTACGGCCCCGACCCCGACCTGCACGGCGACGAGCAGCACTGCCGCTCCGTCCTGGAGCGGATGCGGCCCGGCGGCCGGGGCCTGCTCCTCTTCGGCCACCGTCCGGCCGATCTGCCCTACCACCGGCTCCTCGACCACCTGGTCACCCGCAGCTGCCAGGTCCTGCGCGCCGCCGCCCTCGACTACGCGCATCTGCACGCGGGCGCCGTCTTCGCCTGCACGGAGGAACTCCTGCCGCTGCACGACTGGTTCGGGCGGTCCGTGCCGACCGGCGGGCTCGCCACGGCATTGCGCCTCGCCGACGAGTACGTGTTCGCCGACCTCGTCTCCCGGGCCGTACGGGCCCGTGCGCTGGATGCGGAACGCGAGGCCGAGGAGGCCGTCCGCGCCCTGGACGCCGCCCGCGACGACTCCGCCTTCGATCAACTGGCCGCCGCCGTACGGGACAAGGAGCGGCTGGCGTCCGCTCTGCGTGCCGCCCGCGAACGGGTCGGCGTGCTGGAGGCGCGGGTGGCGATGCTGGAGGGGTCGACCTCGCTCCGGGTAGGACGGGCGCTGGTCTCGGCGGCGCGGTCGCCGGGGCGGGAGGCGGTGCGGTTGCCGGGGGAGCTGTACGAGGTGTGGAAGGGCAGGCGGAGGGGCGGTGCGCGGACTGCCGGTGCCGGCCGGCCGGCGTCCTCGGCCGACACCCGGGGTACCGGCGGGTCGGTGCGGACGCCCGAGACCGACGATGCCGCGGTCGTGGCCGGCCGCGCCCTCCTCGCGCACCGCGCGCTCGTGTCCACACCCCGCGACCGTCTCGTCCTCGCCGGAGTGTTCACCGACCGCACCGCCGAGGACCTCGCGGCCGACGCGGTCGTCAACCGGCTGCTGCCGCACGACGGGCGGCTGCTCGTCGAGCGCACGGACCCGGACGCCGTGGTGGTGCAGCTCAGTGCCTGCGCGGGGGACGGGGACGGCGTCCGCCCCTGGGCACTCACGGGCACGGGCCTGGCCCCCGACCTCGACCGACGGCTGGCCGAACTCCTCGGCCAGGCACAGGCGTTGGACCGCACGACGATCCTGTGGCAGGACGCCCCCGTTGCCTGCGCCCCCGGCCTCGCACAGTTCGCCTGGGACGCCGTCCTCGACGCCGATACCGGTGTACGGCTCTCCCGGCTCGACCCCGCCGCGGACGGCGCGGAGCGGCTCAGGGAGGCGTTTTTCCGGGACAGCACCCGCGTCCGCCTTGCGGAGCTCGCCCGGCTGGCCGGCGCCCCGGACCCGCTGGCCGGGCGGCGGGTCGCCGTGCTGGCCGACCCGCGTGACGCGGCCGACGTGGCAGTGCTGACCGCGCAGGTGCTCGGCCAGCTCCATCGGCCGGCCGAGGTGATCGTGCCCGATCCCGCACTGCCCTTCGACGAACTGCTCGCCTCCGGGGTGACGGTCCGCGAGGGACCGCCCGCCGCACCCTGGGTCGCCGACTGGACGGACCTCTCCGCCGACCGCCCGGACACGCTGCTGCTGGACCTGATGTGCGCTCAGGAACACTCCGGCGCCGACGCGTTGGGCCACACGCCCGCCGACGAGCCCTACACCTTCGTACCCGCCCTGCACCCGCTCCTCGTCCGACTGCCGCTGTTCCTCTCCGGGCTGCCACCGGAGTCCTGGTCCGGCAGGGGCCACCGGCTGTTCGCCGTACCCGGGAAGGAATCGTCATGACGCGCACGCTCAAGGCCCTCGTCTACGGCGACGTCGACATGAACCTCATCGACGGCTCGGCCGTGTGGGCGCAGTCGACGGTGCAGGCGCTGTCGCTGGCGGGGTGCGAGACCCGGCTGGTCCTCAAGTCACCCGTGCGGACGGGGCGGTTGACCGATCCGCTGGCGGAGCAGCCCGGGGTCACGGTGGTGCGGCCGTACGAGGAGCGGCTGGTGGGCGGGCAGGGGGCGCGTCCGCTGTCGCCCGCGCAGGCCTCGCAGTTGCTGGCACGGCTGGACCAGGACGAGCCCTGCGACCTGCTGGTGCTGCGGGGGCGGGCGCTGACCGGCCGGGTCGTCGCCGAAGGCGCCTTCGACGGGCGGATCTGGGCCTACCTCACCGACATCCCGCAGTCCGCCGCCGAGATGACCGAACAGGAGCGGGCAGAGCTGTCCCGTATCGCCGCCGCGTCCTGCCAACTCCTTTGTCAGACGGAGGAGTTGCGGAGCTTTCTGGAGACATGGGTGCCGGAGGCCTGCGGGCGCTGCGCGCTCAGTCCGCCGGCCGTGCCCGAACCCGGCTTCGCGCCGCCGGAGCGCGAGGGGATCCACGACCCCGTACGGCTCGTCTACACCGGCAAGTTCGCGCCCCGCTGGAACACCCTGCCCATGACCCGGCTGCCGGAGCTGCTGGCCGGGCAGGGCATCCGGGCCGAACTCCACACCGTCGGCGACAAGATCCACGACGACCCCGCCCACCCGGACTTCCGGTCCGCCATGACCGAGGCCCTGCACGGCGGCACACCCGGCGTCCGCCACCACGGCGGACAGACCCGCGAACAGGCCATGCGCATCGCCGCCGACTGCGACCTCGGCCTCGGCTGGCGGGACCCCGTGCTCGACGCCAGCCTCGAACTGTCCACCAAGATCCTGGAGTTCGGCGCGGTGGGCCTGCCCGTCGTCCTCAACCGCACCCCCGCGCACGAGGCACTGCTCGGCGCCGACTATCCCCTCTACGTCCCCGGACGCGCCACCCTCGCCGACGCGGCCGAGGCCGTCGCCCGTGCCGTACGGGAACCGCAGGCGCGGCGCCTGGCCGCCGGCCGCTGCCGGGAGGCGGCCGGCCGCCACACCCTGGAGGCCGCGGCGGCACGCTGGCGCACTCACCTCGACCGCGCCTTCCCGTCCGAGCCGCCCTCCCTGACCTCCCGCTCGCGCCCCCTTCGGGTCGGCGTGGCGGGCCACGACCTGAAGTTCCTCACCCGGCTCCTCGACCACTTCCGCGCGCTGCCCGGCCTCGACGTACGCGTCGACAACTGGCCCGCGATCGCCTCGCACGACGAGACCGCGAGCCGGGAACTCGCCGACTGGGCCGATGTGGTGGTCGTGGAGTGGTGCGGGCCGGCCGCGGTCTGGTACAGCCGCCACAAGAGGAAGGGCAGTCGACTGCTCGTACGGCTGCACCGTTTCGAGCTGGAGGCGGAGTGGCCGCGGCAGGTCGACATCGGCGCGGTCGACCGGGTGGTGTGCGTCAGCCCGTACTACCGGCGGCTGACTCTGGACCACACCGGCTGGCCGGAGTCGAAGGTCACCGTGATCCCCAACTGGGTCGACACCGACCAGCTCGACCGCCCCAAGGCACCCGGCGCCCGCTTCCGCCTCGGCATGATCGGTATCGCCCCCAGGCGCAAACGCCTCGACCTCGGCCTGGACGTCCTGGAGAAACTCCGCGCCCACGACCGCCGTTGGCAGCTGTCGGTCAAGTCGAAGCCGCCGTGGGAGTACTGGTGGATCTGGAACAAGCCCGAGGAGCGTGCGCACTACGACACGATCCTGCGCCGCATGCAGACCTCCCCGCTGCTCGAAGGGGCGGTCGTCTTCGACGACTTCGGTCCGGACGTCGCGAGCTGGCTCCGCCGCATCGGCCACGTCCTGTCCACCAGCGACGACGAGAGCTTCCACCTCGCCCCGGCCGAGGGGATGGCCTCCGCCGCCGTACCCGCACTGCTGCCGTGGCCCGGCGCCGACGAGATCTACGACCGGCGGTGGATCCACGACAGCCCGGAGGCCATGGCGCAGAGCATCGCCTCGCTGGTGGGGGACGAGGCCGAGGGTGCCGACCGCTGGCGGGCGGCCGGTGCGATGGGGCGCGAACAGGTTCGCGAGGGGTTTGCGTTGTGGCGTGTGGCCGAGGCGTGGACGGCGCTGCTTGCCGGGGGGTGAGGACTTCGCCGCCGGGCCGTGATGTGCCGTCTTTCGTCTGCGGCATCATCGTGGCTTGTCGCGCAGTTCCCCGCGCCCCTTCAGGGCGCTGCCGGAACCCCCGGGCGCCGGAGCCTGTATGGCATCCGGTGCCCAGGGGTGTTCGTGGGGTGCCGTCAGGCGGTGACCGTCTCCGGCTGTGACGCCCCCTGGGCGGCCCGCTCACCCAGGTGCTCCGTCGGGACCTTGGCCGTCTCGCGGGCGGAGAAGGCGGCGATCACCGGCGGGACGCAGAGGGCCGCGGTGAAGAAGGCGACCGCGGACCAGTCGTTGCCGTCCGGGCCCGCGATCTGCGCGGCGAACGTGACCGCGAAGCCGGCCACGGCGAAGCCGATCTGGGTGCCGATCGCCATGCCGGACAGGCGGACGCGGGTGGAGAACATCTCGCCGTAGAAGGAGGGCCAGACGCCGTTCGCGGCGCTGTAGACGATGCCGAAGGCGACGATGCCCAGGATCAGGGTCAGCGGGTAGTTGCCCGTCGAGATCGCCCACAGGTAGCCGAACATGGCGATCGCGCTGCCCGCCGCGCCGATCAGGAACACCGGGCGCCGGCCGATGCGGTCCGAGAGGGTGGCCCACAGGGGGATCGCGGCGAGGGCCACGAGGTTGGCGAGCGCGCCCACCCACAGCATGGAGGAGCGGGACATGCCGACCGAGTCGCTGGTGGCGTAGGCGAGGGCCCAGACCGTGAAGATCGTGGAGACGGAGGCGATGAGCGCGCCGCCGATCACCCGCAGCACGTCCACCCAGTGCTCGCGCAGCAGCACCACCAGCGGCAGCTTCACGACGCCCTCGGTGGCCGCCTGCTTCGCGAAGGCCGGCGTCTCCTGGAGCTTGCGGCGGATGACGTAGCCGGCGACGGCGACCGCGACGCTCGCCCAGAACGGGACCCGCCAGCCCCAGGACATCAGCTGGTCGTCGGGAAGCTGGGCGACGGCCAGGAAGACCAGGGTGGCGATGAGCTGGCCGCCCTGTGTGCCGCTGAGGGTGAAGCTGGTGAAGAAGCCGCGCCTGTTCGGTGGCGCGTGTTCCAGCGTCATCGAGTTCGCGCTGGCCTGCTCGCCCGCCGCCGAGATGCCCTGCAGGACGCGGCAGGCGACCAGCAGGACCGGAGCGAGGCCGCCGACCTGGGCGCGGGTGGGCAGACAGCCGATGAGGAACGTCGACAGGCCCATCAGGATCAGCGTGAAGACCATGATCTTCTTACGGCCGACACGGTCGCCGAAGTGGCCGAGGAAGAGCGCACCGACCGGGCGGGCCGCGTACGCGACACCGAACGTGGCCAGTGACAGCAGGGTCGCGGTGGCCGGGTCGGACTGGTCGAAGAAGACCTTCGGGAAGATCAGCGCGGCCGCGCTGCCGTAGATGAAGAAGTCGTAGTACTCCAGGGCGCTGCCGATCCAGGCGGCGGTTGCCGCCTTTTTCGGCTGCCCGACGGCTTCGGCGGGGAGGGACACGGCTTGCTCCTTCGAGGGAACTCCAACATAGGCGGAGTGAGCGGCGGGGGAGAAGTGCCGGATCCCTGGGGTGACGGGACGGCCGTGCCGGTTGCTATCCGGCTAATTAACCCACTGGATAGTTAGTAGTGGTTGGCTACGGATGTTGCGCCCACGTTTCCCGGGTGTCAAGGGGTGCTGCCGAAGGATCTTGCCGCGCCAGGGGGCGAGTCCGGTGCTGCGGTCAGTCCGCCGCGCGGTCCGCCGTCAGGTACGCGATCACCATGTCGCCCAGCATCGTGCGGTAGTGCTCGCGCTGGGCGGGGTCCACCAGGTCGCGGCCGAACAGGGCGCCGAACGTGTGCCGGTTGGCGACCCGGAAGAAGCAGAAGGAGCTGATCATCGCGTGCAGGTCGACCGCGTCGACGTCGGCCGTGAACAGCCCCGACTCCTGCCCGGCGGCCAGGATGCGGCGGATCACGTCGAGCGCGGGGGAGCCGATCCTGCCCAGCTTCTCGGAGGCGGCGATGTGCTCGGCCCCGTGGATGTTCTCGATGCTGACCAGGCGGATGAAGTCCGGGTGCTGCTCGTGGTGGTCGAAGGTCAGCTCGGCCAGGCGCCGGATGGCCGCGACCGGGTCCAGATGCTCGACGTCCAGCTTCTGCTCGGCCTCGCGGATCACGCCGTACGCCCGCTCCAGGACGGCCGTGAACAGCTGCTCCTTGCCGCCGAAGTAGTAGTAGATCATCCGCTTCGTGGTGCGGGTGCGGGCGGCGATCTCGTCGACCCGGGCGCCGTCGTAACCGGCCCGCGCGAACTCCTGTGTCGCCACGTCGAGGATCTCGGCCTGGGTGCGGGCGGCGTCGCGGATCCGCCCGTTCGGTCGTGCCGGTTCGTCGACGCTGGTCATCGGGTTCCTTCGGGAGTGCGGCCAGTGCCGCAGATTCTAGAAGGCGGGCCCGGTGGCGCCGCCGCGGTCTTCCCAGGGAACCGCCGGGCTGATATAGCTAACGTACTAGTTCGTACATTAGCGCTCGGCTCAGGAGGCCCCGTGGCCAAGGACTCGTATCTCGTCGGACTGATCGGTTCCGGCATCGGCCCGTCGCTCAGCCCGGCGCTGCACGAGCGGGAGGCGGACCGGCAGGGCCTGCGCTATGTGTACCGGCTCATCGACATCGACACCCTCGGCGTGCCGCCGGAGGCGGTCGGCGACCTGGTGCGGGCCGCCCGCGACCTCGGCTTCGACGGGCTGAACATCACGCACCCGTGCAAGCAGCTCGTCATCGAGCACCTGGACGCGCTCGCCCCGCAGGCCGAGGCGCTCGGTGCGGTGAACACCGTCGTGTTCGACGGCGGTCGTTCCATTGGGCACAACACGGACGTCACCGGGTTCGCCGCGTCGTTCGCGCGCGGGCTGCCGGATGCTTCGCTGGAGCGGGTGGTGCAGCTCGGCGCCGGCGGGGCGGGGGCGGCGGTCGCGCATGCGACGCTCACCCTCGGGGCGGAGCGGGTCACCGTCGTCGATGCGTTGGCCGATCGGGCGGCGGATCTTGCTGCCTCCCTCAATCGCCACTTCGGCCCAGGGCGGGCGGCCGCGGCCACCCCCGATCGGCTGGCGCAGTTGCTCACCGCCGCCGACGGCATCGTGCACGCCACGCCGACCGGGATGGCCGCGCATCCGGGGCTGCCGTTCCCTGCGGAGCTTTTGCACCCTGGGCTGTGGGTTGCCGAGGTTGTCTATCGGCCGTTGGAGACGGAGTTGCTGCGTGCCGCCCAGGCGGTTGGCTGCGCCGTATTGGACGGGGGTGGGATGGCCGTTTTCCAGGCTGCGGATGCGTTTCGGTTGTTCACCGGGCGGGAGCCCGACAGTGGGCGGATGTTGGCGGACATTGCGGAGATGGCCGGTGGTGTCGAGAGCTCGGTGGGCAAGGCGGTCTGAACGCTGCGGGTTGTTTTGTGGTTGCTCGCGCAGTTCCCCGCGCCCCTATCGGGGCGCCGCAGTGCCGGCAGTTTGAAGGAGCAGGTTCATGCTTACGTCCATTGCCACCGTTTCTCTGAGTGGGTCTCTGACCGAGAAGCTGACGGCTGCCTCGCGGGCCGGGTTCGACGGTGTTGAGATCTTTGAGAACGATCTGCTCGCCAGTCCCCTTGCCCCCGAGGAGATCCGGGCCCGCTGTGCCGACCTCGGGCTCACCATCGACCTGTATCAGCCGATGCGGGACGTCGAGGCCGTGCCCGAGGATGAGTTCGTGCGCAACCTGCGCCGCGCCCGGCACAAGTTCGAGCTTATGCAGCGGCTGGGCGTGGACACCGTGCTCGTCTGTTCCAGCGTCTCCCCGCTCGCGATCGACGACGACGCCCTCGCAGCCGAGCAGCTGAGCCAACTCGCCGAGCTGGCACAGGACTTCGGAATCCGGGTCGCCTACGAGGCGCTCGCCTGGGGGCGGCATGTCAGTACGTACGACCATGCCTGGCAGGTTGTCGAGACCGCGGACCACCCCGCGCTCGGCACCTGTCTCGACAGCTTTCACATTCTCTCCCGGGGGTCCGACCCCAAGGGCATCGAGGACATCCCCGGCGAGAAGATCTTCTTTCTGCAGCTCGCGGACGCTCCGCTGCTTGCGATGGATGTCCTGCAGTGGAGCCGGCACTATCGCTGCTTCCCGGGGCAGGGCGGCTTCGACGTCGCCGGGCTCGTGCGGCACGTGCTGCGCGCGGGGTATGCCGGGCCGCTCTCCCTGGAGGTCTTCAACGACGTCTTCCGGCAGGCCGAGGCCGGGCCGACGGCCGTGGACGCGCACCGGTCCCTTCTGGTCCTGAAGGAGGCGGTGGGGCTGGCCGATCTGCCTGCCCCGGTCGTTCCGACGGGTGTCGCCTTTGCCGAGCTGGTCACTCCCGACGCGGAGCCGGTCAGCGAGGTGCTGGGGGCCCTGGGCTTCGCCCGCACCGCCCGGCACCGCAGCAAGCCGGTCGATCTGTGGCAGGCGGGGGAGGCCCGAGTGCTCGTCAACACCGGGCCGGCCGCTCGACGTGACGGCACCGGGCTGGCCGCGATCGGTCTGGAGTCCCCGGACCCGGTGGGCGCCGCGCGTCGCGCCGAGGCGCTGCTGGCGCCCGTACTGCCGCGCCGTCGTGCGGCCGAGGACGCCCCGCTGGACGCCGTCGCTGCCCCCGACGGCACGGAGTTGTTCTTCTGCGCGACGGACCGTCCCCAACTCCCCAGCTGGCGCGCCGACTTCGAGGACGTCCCGGACGCCGCGACCGGTGCAGGCGTAACGCGCATCGACCATCTCGCCCTCGTCCAGCCCTGGCACCACTTCGACGAGGCCACCCTCTTCCACCGCAGCGTCCTCGGCCTGTCCGCCCAGGAGAGCGTGGACGTCGCCGACCCGTACGGCCTGTTGCGCAGCCGTGCCGTCACCGATGCCGACGGCAGCGTCCGTATCGCCCTGTCCGTCGGCGCGGCGCCCGCCGACGACACGGTCCACGCCCAGCACATCGCGCTGGCGACGGACGACGTGGTGGCCGCCGCGCGCCGTTTCCGCGAGGCGGGCGGGCTGCTGCTGCCGATGCCCGCGAACTACTACGACGATCTGGCCGCCCGGTTCGAGTTCGCCGAGGGGGAGTTGGAGACGTATCGCGGGCTCGGGATCCTCTACGACCGGGATGCGTACGGGGAGTTCCGGCACTGCTACACCCGGACGGTCGGCCGCGTCTTCTTCGAACTCGTCCAGCGTGATGGGGAGTACAGGGGGTACGGCGCCCAGAACGCGCCCGTGCGCCTGGCGGCGCAGCACGCCGTGCGGCGGCTCACTGGCGGCTGACGGTTCTGGTCACGCCGGTGACGACCGTGGTGGCCAGGATCCAGCCGGTGATGATCAGGGCGTAGGCGAGGTACTGGTACCAGCCGTCCGGCGCGAACGCCTCCTCCTGGCCGAAGGAGATCACCGGGAGCAGCAGGTCGAGGGTGTAGAAGACCGGGTTGAAGCGCGGGGCCTCCGACGCCTTGAGCGCGTGCGGGTGGTGCAGGGCGTAGGCGATCGAGCCGATCGCGAGGAGCGACAGCAGCCAGACGGCCGCGCGCAGCGGGCGGAAGCCGTAGCCGACGGTGGCGTCCTGGACGTAGCCCCACAGGCGGCCGTACCAGGCGCGGGTGGAGCGCAGGCGGCGCTGCTTGGCGAGCTGGACCATGCGGGCGGCGTGGTCGTCGCCGACCCGGCGGTAGGAGGTGGCCAACTGCTCGTAGGCGTGCGGGACATAGCCGTCACCGTCCCGTTCCAGCATCGGCAGACGGTGCTCGGCGGGCACGTGCGGGGTGAGCGAGGTGTAGACGAGGTCGCTGAGGAACACCTGGGTGGGCAGCTTCTGCGGTTCCAGGAAGAGGACCTCGATCTGGGCGCGGCGCAGATTCAGGTCGCCTTCCATGGGCGGGCCCTTGCGCAGCCACAGTTCCCCGATGGTGCAGCTGCTCGCCCGCAGCGCCGCGTCCCCGGGGTTCGACAGCCGTGCGTGCGACAGCTCGAGACGGCCCCCGATGCGGGCGCCGCGCAGACCGATCCATCCGCGCGTGCGCACCTTCCGCATCAGGACATCGCCCTGCACGGTCAGGGTTTCCGCATCGAGGACGGCGCGGCCGGGACGCTCGAGCCGTGCGTCGTTCAGCCTGATCGACCCGGCGACCTCGGCCCCGTTGAGGCGCACCTCGCCCTCCGTGCGCAGTCCGGGTGCCCACAGGTCGTCGCCGATGGTGACGTGGTTGAGTTCGAGCACGGTCTCGTCGGGCGCCGAGAGCTCGGCCCGGTCCATGAAGATGGCCCCCGCGATGTGCGCCCCGCCGAGCCGCACCGGCCCCCGTATCCGGCAGCCCGTCAGCCGCAGCACGCCCTCCACCCGCACGGTCGCGGCGGTCAGCCCCGGCAGCACCGAGTCGCTCAGGTTGAGCTGCCGGAACCGGGCGCCGTACAGCAGCGGTACCTCGTCGAAGTGGCAGTGGCTCAGCCGGATGGCGAAGTCGCTCGTGCCGTACCGCACATCGAGCACTCCGGTGATCCGGGCCCCGGCCAGCTTGACCGCGGCTATCTCGCCCGGTTCCTGCGGCCCGTTGAGCAGGAGGGCACGCAACACGGCTGCCCGGACCGTCCGTTCGGGCCCCCAGCTCGCGCCCTCCGCCACATCCTCGGCGGTCCCTTCCAGGAAGTCGACCGCCGCCCCCGTCGAAAACGCCCGCCACACCTGCTGCTCGGCCGGCGTCAGATCGTTGATCTCCACACTGCGGGACTCTAATCCCAGAGCTCCGCATGCCGCCGGTGGGTGTCCGTCAGCCCGTTCACGAAGAACCGCTCGTAGTACTCCCGTTCCACGTGGTGGGTCTGCAGCCAGATGCCCGGGACATGGATCGCGTCCGTGTGCGCCGGGAACCGGCGATGCGTGCGGATGACGTATTCGCAGATGTCGCGGGCGCAGTCGATCACCCGCTCCTCGTACTCGCTCGCCTCCGCGAGATAGCGCTGGCCGTAGTCCTCCTTGTAGATGCGGGTGAAGACGTCCTTGTCGGTGTAGACGCCGCCGGTGCCGAACTTCGAGCCGATCACCGAATCCACGGCGTCCGACATGGACTTGTGCGCGGGCGGACATGCGGCCGCGATGAGGGCTTCGCCGTCCCGGGAGGTGAGCCCCACCGGGTGCGAGCGCAGGGTCGCGTACTTCGGCAGCGGGACGTGCCAGCGCCATACGTCCGCGAGCCGCCAGCGCGGGGTGACGAAGGTGAAGCCGAGCATCTTGCCGTACGCCCGTGAGAACTTCGGGTCTCCCAGGGCGATCTGGGGGTTGATCGACGCGTGGATCCAGGCGCCGAGGCCCATTCCCTCCGCCGTGAGCATGAGGTTCTGCAGCAGCAGGTCCGCCTCGATCTGGGTGCGCATCGGGCCGAGTGCGCCGAGCGGGAGCTTCAGGTCGCCGTTCAGGAAGCCGTTCTTGACCCACTTCTTCACGCCGGCGGGGCGGTAGAAGTTGCGGTCGTCGACGAGGGTCGGACGTGCTCCGTCCGGCTGGGTCAGGAGGTACATCAACGCGTTGATGTACTGATGGGACAGGTCGACGACAGGGAAGAACACCGTCGTCCCCGACAGGTTGGACAGGAATCGGTTCGAGTCCAGGTACGCAGGGAAGTCCCGCCTGTTCTGCGGTACGTCGAGCCGGTGGTCGAGGACCTTCACCTTGGACTGCGCTGCCCGCGCCGCCAACGTCTCGGCGTCGAAGGGCTCTTGAGGAGCCGGTGGCAGCTTCCGCAGGTAGTAGGTACCCGTGTCGTTGATCATGAAGAAGTGGGTGCCCTGCGCGTTGTCCGGGCTGCCCGCGGTGCGGCCCGCCATGGTCAGGTTGGGCTTGGCCATGATGGGTTTGCCGTCGCGCGGGTCCTCGAAGGGGCGGTCCGGCATGGTGAGGCCCGTACAGCCGGTGATCGCGATCAGCACCGCCTCCTCCAGCTCCGACAGCGGCTGCTGGGTGTGCGGGGAGCGGTAGCTCATCGACCCGGCCGGCACCGAGGCGCCCCGGCTGACGCGGTGGGTGCGCCGGTGCCAGACCGTGTCCAGCAGGGGCCGGCCGAACAGGTCGGCCAGCCCCGGGTGACCGTTGGCGGTGCTCATTCACGGCCTCCGTGCATGTCCCCGTCGCTCGTCGGCCGCACCGTCCGCCACGGCGCGAACGCGCTGGCCCCGCGCGGCAGCAGCGCCGCCAGCTCCGGGCAGTGCCGCAGGATGACGGAGCTCATGCCGCCCCGCTCCACCCAGTCGATGCCCAGCGGCGTGTACACCTCGGGCCGGTAGTCGACGTTGAGGAAACGGTCGGACTGCAGGCGCCGCGTGGCCATCAGGATGAAGATGCGGAACGCGGTGTCGCTGAACCCGAAGCCGGTCGGCGGGTTCTCCGCGAACAGCCCGACCACGGTGTCGATCTCGTCGACCGAGCTGTAGACCTCCTTGAGCCGGGCCAAGGTCTCCGCGTTCTCCGTCAGTTCCTCGAAGGAGCGGATGCGCTGCTTGTGCAGGCCCGCGCGGAAGTCGTTGTAGCGCGGGACGCCACGCCGACGGGTCCGTACGAGGTCCACCACCGACAGGTCGATGATCTCCCCGTCCCGCTCGAACTGCTGCAGCGAGCGCGGGTAGTTGTGCAGGGTGATCGCGCCCGGGTGGGCGATGCCGAACGAGTAGAGGGTGTTCGCGAGGCCCGTCTTGCGGATCTGCGCTTCCGCCGCACCGCCCTGGATGTCCAGGAAGCCCACCGTCTCCATGCGCTGCCCGAAGTGGTGCTCACGCAGCTCGAAGTCGTCCGGGACCAGCGGGTGCATCCGGTAGACGGTGACGAAGTCCTCGGTCAGCGAGTACGGCGCCGTGTGGTGGTCCGGCACCGTCTTCGGAATGCCCACCAGCGAATGCGCCTCGAACAGCCACAGTCCCAGCTGGTTCAGCCAGTTCTTCGGCGGGCCCTGCCAGTTGGTGTGCAGCCCGATGTCGATCGCCTCGGTGGCGAGGATCGCCGGCGTCCACTCCACCGTGTGGATCTTCGCGATCAGTGCGGAGACGACCAGCCGGGCGGTCTGGTAGATCCGCTCCTCGCTCATCGACGGGTACTCGGCGCGCAGCGCGGCACACACCGCGTTGTGCTCGCGGGCGAACAGCGTGTGCATGGCGCTCAGGCCCATCCACCAGCTCTCGTTGAAACCGGTGAGCGGGATGTGACCGTTGCTGCCGCCGGGCAGGTGGCCGTCCTCCAGGCGGAGTTCGGCGCGCCCGTCGGCCTCGCGCAGGAAGCGGGCGGTCTGCTCGTCCTCGCCGTACACCTCGGAGCCGTCCCACCAGTGGGAGGCGTTGTTGGCGAAGAGGATCGGGGGCCGGCCGGGCACCTCGATGCCCTCGTTCTCCACGAACCGCATCACGTTCTCGCCGGGCCCGCCGGGCGTGTTGTGCCAGGGCCCGCTGCCGGGCGGCAGCGGCACCTCGACGCTGCGCTCGCCGGGCTTGTAGCGGCGGTGGTTGACCCAGTCGTGCACCTGGAACTGGATCCAGGCCGCGGCAAGGATGTTGAGGGAGGTCGCCGGCACGAACGCCTCGCGGTACAGGAGCTCGCGGCTGACGGTGACCGGGTTCGGGGTGTCGAAGAGGTCGGGTCGGTAGTCCGGCTTCAGATTGCGGCCGAAGGTGGCCCCCACCGCGCCCATCTTCGGGGCCGACAGATCGTTGTACGTCCCGTCGTAGGACCGCTCGCCGCGCAGCTGCTCCGGGATCGGCGCCGGCACCCGCTGGGCCTTCGGCGGTGCCTCGCGCAGCTCGGTGTCGACCAGGTTGCGGCGGCGCAGCACCTTGCGCAGGAACACCAGGTTCAGCAGGCTCAGCTGCAATGGCAGCCGGTGCCAGGGGACATACCGGTTCAGCAGCGCGAAGGCCGCTTCCATCGGGCGGCCCAGGATGCGGTTGCGCAGGGGCTCCTCGGTGACGAACTTCAGCCCCAGCCGATGCGCGCTCGCCGCCTGGTAGGCGGCCTTCCGGGCCCGGTTGATGTTGCCGAGCGGACGGAAGTCGTCCGTCGTGTACCAGGGGTTGAAGGCGAGGTCCTCGATCCGGCGGGCGGTCGCGCGGGCCTCGGCGGTGTTCAGGTCCTGGCCGGGAATGGTGAGGCGGGCGATCGCGATCGCGGGCGACACTCCGTCCTTCCACTCCACCGAGGCGTCCTCGACCGGAGTGCGCCGCTCGTCGACGAACCGCTGCACGCACAGGTCGTAGGAGACGTCGCCCTGTGCCAGCCGGCGCGTGAACTCCCGGTGCAGGGCGTCCGGGTCCCGGCGGTCCGGAGCGGGTGCCGCGGGGGTGCCGGGGGCCGGCCGGAACAGGAACCGCACCGGTCCCGCCTCGCCCCACAGAACCGCGCCGCGGCTCCAGAACGTCTCGTTGGCAAAGGAGTTGACGGTGTGCCGGGTGGCGGCCTGGACATTGCGGCGCATGCGGTTCGCGGTGCCGAGGCCCACGGCCAGCGGCAGCTTCACGAACAGCCCGAACGCCTTCTGCACGGGGCTCTTGGCGCCCGCCATGGCCTTCGCGAAGGCCACGAACTCCCGTGCGTTGCGGGCGTGCGAGACGGGATAGCTGGTCGCCAGCAGGTCGTGGCTCTCCTCGTCCGACACCTGCACGCGTACGGCGGCCCCGCGCAGGTCGGGCGAGCCGTCGCCCTGCCGGATCCCGCTCGCGTTGGACAGCCGCACCGTCACCGGATACTCGGCGCCCGGCTGGGCGAACCCCACGCGCAGCGCGGCGGGGAGGTCGTCGTGGAAGCGCAGCCGCGCGTTGTCAACGGCCACCGGCGCCTTGGCATGGAAGGTCCGGGAGATCCCACCGCCCCCCGCCCGCCGGTTCCTGACCTGCACCTTCATCAACTCGGCGGCCAGCTGCTCGAACACCAGCCGTTCCGCTTCGGGACTACCGCCTTCGTACCGCTCGTACTGCGGTTCTTGCTGCCCGGTCTCGGCCATCGGTCGTTTCCTCACGCGCACGGATACGTACGGGACAGGGCCCCGCACGCTACTGGCGGCCGAGGCGCGCTCACAGCGATGGTTCGCGCCGATGTGCGCCACCTTGCGCCCCATGCGGACAATTGCGCGGTGAGTCGTGTTTGCGCACGTCAGGCGGGTGTGTGAGGGAGCCGTAATCTCCCGTGCCCGCCCCGCGGACGCTTTCCTTCCCCAGCAACCCCACCTGCCGCGCCCGCCGTGGCCGGGGAACGACTCCTTCCCGGTGACGGTTCGGGGCCATGGTGGGTGCCCATCACCTGCAGACGTCCCGGGGGAGGTCCCAGATGCGGGACACATACGTCAAAGGGCCCAGCTATGCCGCGCTGCGCCCGTGCAAGCCGGAGACCGATCCGAGCAGCTTCCCGGTCTACCCCGACCTGGTGGAACGGCTCGTCGAGGACAAGCACCAGCCCGACCCGGACGGAGTCGTGCCGCACGTGCTGGCGACCTGTGCGGCCTATGCGTACGCCGGGTTCGAGCAGCACAGCGACGTGGAGACCGTCGCCATGATCATGGCGCGGCTCGGCCTGGAGGAGAACGGCTGCCGGGCCTTCGAGCAGCGCGTGGACGCCATGTACATCGCGTCCGCCGCCTATCTGGTCCAGGACAAGGACCGCAGGGTGGCGATCCTCTGCTACCGCGGCACCCAGCCCGAGGACGTCATCAGCATCCTCACCGACGCCGACGTACGGCCGGAGATGCTCACCGTCGAACTGGAGGGCCGCAAGTACGAGGTCCACGCCGGCTTCTACCGCAACGTCCGCGCCACCCGCCACCTGATCATCGAGGCCCTGGAGCGCGCCGTGCGCGGCGAGTCCCTGAATCCCGAGGAGCAGGGGACGCGCGGCGGCGGCCTGGAGGCCCTCTACATCACCGGGCACAGCCTCGGCGCCGCCATGGCCGCGATCATGGCGGTCACCATCGTGCACGAGCCCCGCTACCGGCACATCGCCGACAAGCTCAAGGGTGTCTACACCTTCGGCCAGCCCATGGTCGGCGGCCCCGACCTGGCCCGCGCCTGCGAGGAGACACCCGGACCGCTGGACAACTACGTGCTGCGCGACCGGATGCTCCGCTACATCTTCGACCGGGACGTCGTGCCCGCCCTGCCGCCGCGGCCGGTCGGCCCGTACGCCCCCTTCGGCCGCGAGTTCCACTACCGCAGGCGGCACGGCCCCGTCGACGCGACGCTCACCTTCGCCGCCGACTCGGCGATCGAGAGCCTGACCCTGCCGGTCGACGTCCTGCGCACGGCCGTCGACCGGGACTGGGGCGGGCTGCTGGTCCGCGTCACCGAAGGGTTCCGGCGGTCCGTGCAGCCCCTGTTGCGGGCCGGCGGTGAGGGCTGGACGGAGGTCGCCGAACCGGGCCTGCACTACCCCCAGATGGACAGCCTGGCGGGTCTCGCGGTGGTGGCGCCGCTGGCGTTCTTCGCGACCCGGCTGGCGCTGACCCGCACCATCCCGTTCAAGTACTCCTTCGACGACCACGGACCGGGCCACTACGTCAACGCGCTTGCCCCGCCTGGGGTGTTGAGCGAGTTCGGGGACGTTCTGTAGCCCGGGCCGGGGGAGTCAGGGCCGGGTGTTCCACTCGGCGATCACCGGGCGGTCGTGCTCGGTCGACAGGCGGCTGACGGTGCCCGTCGCCAGCTGGAAGAGCCGTCCGTCCGCCGGGTCCAGACCCAGCCGACGGGCCGTCAGCACCCGTAGGAAATGGGCGTGTGCCACGAGGACCACGTCCCCGTCGGGGAGCGCCGCGTCGACCCGGGCCAGCACGCGGTCGGCGCGCTGCCCGATCTGTTCGGGGGACTCGCCGGGGTGCCCGTCCGGGCCGGGTGGCACGCCGTCGGTCCACAGGTACCAGTCGGGGCGGGTGCGGTGGATCTCGACGGTGGTGATGCCCTCGTAGGCGCCGTAGTCCCACTCGTGCAGGTCGGGCTCGACGGCGGCCGCGGGGATGCCCGCGAGTTCGGCGGTGCGTATCGCGCGGCCGAGCGGGCTGGTCAGGGCAAGTGCGTAGGTCCGCTGCGAGAGGAGTGGAGCGAGCGACTTGGCCTGCTCCTCACCGTGCTGAGTGAGGGGCAGGTCGGTCCAGCTGGTGTGCTGTCCCGACACGCTCCACTCCGTCTCGCCGTGGCGGACCAGGAGAAGGTCCCCCACGGTGCGCCTACTTCGACTCGACGGCGTGCCCGCCGAACTGGTTGCGCAGCGCCGCGATCATCTTCATCTGCGGCGAGTCGTCCTGCCGGGACGCGAACCGCGCGAAGAGGGAGGCGGTGATGGTGGGCAGCGGGACGGCGTTGTCGATGGCCGCCTCGACGGTCCAGCGGCCTTCGCCGGAGTCCTGCGCGAAGCCCTTCAGCTTGTCCAGGTGCTCGTCCTCGTCGAGGGCGTTGACCGCCAGGTCGAGCAGCCAGGAACGGATGACCGTGCCCTCCTGCCAGGAGCGGAACACCTCGCGCACGCTGTCCACCGAGTCGATCTTCTCCAGCAGCTCCCAGCCCTCGGCGTAGGCCTGCATCATGGCGTACTCGATGCCGTTGTGGACCATCTTGGAGAAGTGCCCGGCGCCGACCTTGCCCGCGTGGACATAGCCGTACGGGCCCTCCGGCTTGAGCGCCTCGAAGATCGGCTTGAGGCGGTCGACGTGCTCCTTGTCGCCGCCGACCATGAGCGCGTAGCCGTTCTGCAGGCCCCACACGCCGCCGGAGACGCCCGCGTCGACGAAGCCGATGCCCTTGGCGCCGAGCTCCTCGGCGTGCTTCTCGTCGTCCGTCCAGCGGGAGTTGCCGCCGTCGACGACGGTGTCGCCGGGGGAGAGGAGCCCGCCGAGCTCGTCCACCACCGACTGGGTGGGGCCGCCGGCCGGGACCATCACCCAGACCACGCGCGGGGCTTCGAGCTTGTCGACCAGCTCGGCGAGACTCGCCGCGTCGGAGAGGTCGGGGTTGCGGTCGTAGCCGATGACGGTGTGGCCGGCGCGGCGGATCCGCTCGCGCATGTTGCCGCCCATCTTGCCGAGACCGATGAGACCGAGCTGCATTTCAGTTGCCTTCCTTGAGGTCGCGGTAGGCGGCCACTAGTGCGGTGGTGGAGGGGTCGAGGCCGGGGACGTCCGCGCCTTCGGTGAGGGCGGGTTCGACGCGCTTGGCGAGGACCTTGCCGAGCTCGACGCCCCACTGGTCGAAGGAGTCGATGTTCCAGACGGCGCCCTGGACGAACACCTTGTGCTCGTAGAGGGCGATCAGCTGGCCGAGGACGGAGGGGGTGAGTTCCTTCGCCAGGATGGTGGTGGTGGGGTGGTTGCCCTGGAAGGTGCGGTGCGGCACCTGCTCCTCGGGGATCCCCTCCGCGCGCACCTCGTCGGCGGTCTTGCCGAAGGCCAGCGCCTGGCCCTGCGCGAACAGGTTGGCCATCAACAGGTCGTGCTGGGCCGCCAGTTCGCCGCTCAGCTCGGCCGCCGGGCGGGCGAACCCGATCAGGTCCGCGGGGATGAGCCGGGTGCCCTGGTGGATCAACTGGTAGTAGGCGTGCTGCCCGTTGGTGCCGGGGGTGCCCCACACCACCGGACCGGTCTCCCAGCCCACCACATGGCCGTCGCGGTCGACCGACTTGCCGTTGGACTCCATGTCCAGCTGCTGCAGATACGCCGTGAACTTCGACAGGTAGTGGCTGTACGGCAGCACCGCATGGGACTCGGCGCCGAAGAAATTGCCGTACCAGATGCCCAACAGGCCCAGGATCAGCGGGGCGTTGGCCTCGGCGGGTGCGGTCTTGAAGTGCTCGTCGACGATGTGGAAGCCGTCGAGCAGCTCCCGGAACCGGTCCGGGCCGATCGCGATCATCAGCGAGAGGCCGATCGCCGAGTCGAAGGAGTAGCGGCCGCCGACCCAGTCCCAGAACTCGAACATGTTGTCCGGGTCGATGCCGAACTCGGTGACCTTGCCGGCGTTCGTCGACAGTGCCACGAAGTGCCTGGCGACCGCCTTCTCCTCGCCGAGCCCGCCGGGGCCGTTCAGCAGCCAGGAACGGGCCGACGTGGCGTTGGTGATGGTCTCGATCGTGGTGAACGTCTTCGACGCGACGATGAACAGCGTCTCCGCCGGGTCGAGGTCGCGCACCGCCTCGTGGAGGTCGGCGCCGTCCACGTTGGAGACGAAGCGGAACGTCAACTCCCGTGCGGTGAAGGTGCGCAGCGCCTCGTACGCCATCGCCGGGCCGAGGTCGGAGCCGCCGATGCCGATGTTGACGACGTTCCTGATGCGTTTGCCGGTGTGGCCGGTCCAGGCGCCGGAGCGGACCCGCTCGGCGAAGTCGCTCATCTTGTCCAGGACGGCGTGGACCTGGGGGACGACGTTCTCGCCGTCGACCTCGATCACGGCGTCCCGCGGGGCGCGCAGTGCGGTGTGCAGCACCGCCCGGTCCTCGGTGACGTTGATCTTCTCGCCGTGGAACATGGCGTCGCGCAGCCCGAACACGTCGGTGGCGGCGGCCAGTTCCTGCAGCAGGGCGAGGGTCTCGTCGTTGACCAGGTGCTTGGAGTAGTCGATGCGCAGATCGCCGACGCGCACCACGTACCGCTCGGCGCGCGCGGGATCGGCCGCGAACAGCTCACGCAGCCGCGGGCGTTGCAGCGCATCCGCGCGGTGGTCCTCCAAGGCGGTCCACTCGGGGCGCCGGGTCAGCTTCGGGGAGTCAGACATGGGAGACGTTCTCCTTGGTGGCCTCGCCCCGCAGGGCGACGGCGTACATCTCGTCCGCGTCGAGGCGCCTGAGCTCCTCGGCGATGAGTTCGGAGGTGGTGCGGACCTTCAGCGCGAGGGTGCGCGAGGGCTGGTCCGGCAGGGTGAGCGTGGCCAGCGGGCCCTCGGGGCGGTCGATGACGATCTCGCCATGCTCGGTGCCCAGGCGGACGGCCGTGACGACCGGTCCCGCGGTGACCACGCGGTCGATCTTCACGTTCAGCCGCGCCTCCAGCCAGCGCGCCAGCAGCTCGGCCGCCGGGTTGTCGGCCTCGGCCTCCACGGCCCCGGAGACGATCCGGGTGCGGGCCTGGTCCAGGGCCGCCGCCAGCATGGAGCGCCACGGCGTCAGCCGGGTCCAGGCCAGGTCGGTGTCACCGGGCGCGTAGGAGCGGGTCCGCTGCTCCAGGGCCGCCAGCGGGTTCTCGACCGCGTACAGGTCGGTGATCCTGCGCTGCGCCAGCGCGCCCAGCGGGTCCTTGGCGGGCACCTCCGGGGCGTCCACCGGCCACCACACGACGACCGGAGCGTCCGGCAGCAGCAGCGGCAGGACGACCGAGTCGGCGTGGTCGGACACCTCGCCGTAGGTGCGCAGCACGACCGTCTCGCCGGTGCCGGCGTCCGCGCCGACCCGGACCTCGGCGTCGAGCTTGGACGCCATGCGGTCGCGCGGGGTGCGGGCGTGCCGCTTGATGACGACCAGGGTGCGCGAGGGGTGCTCGTGCGAGGCCTCCTCGGCCGCCTTGATCGCGTCGTAGGCGTTCTCCTCGTCCGTGACGATGACCATCGTCAGGACCATGCCCACGGCCGGTGTACCGATGGCGCGGCGGCCCTGCACCAGCGCCTTGTTGATCTTGCTTGCCGTGGTGTCGGTCAGGTCGATCTTCATGGCCTGCGCCAGCTCCGTCCGTCTCGTGCGAGCATCTCGTCGGCTTCCTCGGGTCCCCAGCTGCCCGAGGGGTACTGCGCCGGCTTGCCGTGCCGCGCCCAGTACTCCTCGATCGGGTCGAGGATCTTCCAGGACTCTTCCACTTCCTGGTGACGGGGGAACAGGTTGGCGTCGCCGAGCAGCACGTCCAGGATGAGGCGCTCGTACGCCTCCGGGCTGGACTCGGTGAAGGACTCGCCGTACGCGAAGTCCATCGACACGTCCCGGATCTCCATCGAGGTGCCCGGCACCTTCGAGCCGAACCGGACCGTCATGCCCTCGTCCGGCTGGACGCGGATGACGATCGCGTTCTGCCCGAGCTCCTCCGTGGCGGTGGAGTCGAAGGGGGAGTGCGGCGCCCGCTTGAAGACGACCGCGATCTCGGTGACCCGGCGGCCCAGGCGCTTGCCGGTGCGCAGGTAGAAGGGGATGCCCGCCCAGCGGCGGTTGTCCACCTCCAGCTTGATGGCCGCGTAGGTGTCGGTCTTCGAGTTCGGGTCGATGCCGTCTTCCTCGAGGTAGCCGAGGACCTTCGCACCGCCCTGCCAGCCCTCCGCGTACTGCGCCAGAACCGTGTGCTCGCCCAGGTTCTCCGGCAGCCGCACCGACTTCAGCACCTTGAGCTTCTCGGTGAGCAGCGACTCGGCGTCGAAAGCGATGGGCTCCTCCATGGCGGTGAGCGCCATCAGCTGGAGCAGGTGGTTCTGGATGACGTCACGGGCGGCGCCGATGCCGTCGTAGTAGCCGGCCCGGCCGCCGATGCCGATGTCCTCGGCCATGGTGATCTGGATGTGGTCGACGTACGACCGGTTCCAGATGGGCTCGTACATCTGGTTGGCGAAGCGGAGCGCCAGGATGTTCTGGACGGTCTCCTTGCCCAGGTAGTGGTCGATGCGGAAGACCTGGTCCGGCTCGAACACGTCGTGCACGAGCGCGTTCAGCTCGCGGGCGCTCGTCAGGTCGTGCCCGAACGGCTTCTCGATGACCGCGCGCCGCCAGGAGCCCTCGGGCGCGTCCGCGAGGCCGTGCTTCTTCAGCTGCTGGACGACCTTCGGGAAGAACTTCGGCGGTACGGAGAGATAGAAGGCGTAGTTGCCGCTCGTGCCGCGCGCCTTGTCGAGCTCGTCGACGGTGCTGCGCAGCTGCTCGAAGGCCGAGTCGTCGTCGAAGTCACCCGGAATGAACCGCATGCCCTCGGCGAGCTGCTGCCAGACCTCCTCGCGGAACTCGGTGCGCGCGTGCTCACGGACCGAGTCGTGCACGACCTGTGCGAAGTCCTGGTCCTCCCAGTCCCGGCGGGCGAACCCGACGAGCGAGAAGCCCGGGGGCAGCATGCCGCGGTTGGCGAGGTCGTAGACGGCGGGCATCAGCTTCTTGCGGGACAGGTCGCCGGTGACGCCGAAGAGGACGAGTCCGGACGGGCCCGCGATGCGCGGGAGCCGGCGGTCGCGTTCGTCGCGCAGGGGGTTGGTCCAGTCGAGCGCCGGCCCGACCACAGCTTCCTCGGTCATTCCGTCTCAACTCCCTTGCTGTCCAGGGACTTCGTCACCGCGTCCAGCAGGTCCTGCCAGGCCACCTCGAACTTGGCGACGCCCTCGTCCTCGAGCTGCTGCACCACCTCGTCGTAGGAGATACCAAGTGTCTCCACGGCGGCGATGTCGGCGCGAGCCTGCGCGTAACCGCCGGTCACCGTGTCGCCGGTGATCTCGCCGTGGTCGGCGGTGGCGTTCAGAGTGGCCTCCGGCATCGTGTTCACGGTGCCGGGTGCGACCAGCTCGTCCACGTACAGCGTGTCCTTGTAGGCGGGGTCCTTCACGCCGGTCGAGGCCCACAGCGGGCGCTGCCGGTTGGCCTTGGCACCGGAGAGGGCGGTCCAGCGGTCACCGGTGAAGACGTCCTCGTAGGCCTCGTAGGCGAGGCGTGCGTTGGCGAGCGCGGCCTTGCCCTTGAGGGCGAGGGCCTCGTCCGTGCCCAGAACCGTCAGGCGCTTGTCGATCTCGGAGTCGACGCGGGAGACGAAGAAGGAAGCCACGGAGTGGATCGTGGAGAGGTCGAGGCCCTTCGCGGCGGCCTTCTCCAGGCCGGCCAGGTAGGCGTCCATGACCTCGCGGTAGCGCTCCAGGGAGAAGATCAGCGTGACGTTGACGCTGATGCCGAGGCCGATGACCTCGGTGATCGCGGGCAGGCCCGCCTTGGTCGCCGGGATCTTGATCATGACGTTCGGGCGGTCGACGAGCCAGGCGAGCTGCTTGGCCTCGGCGATCGTCGCCTTGGTGTTGTGGGCGAGGCGCGGGTCGACCTCGATGGAGACCCGGCCGTCGCGGCCGCCGGTGGCGTCGTAGACGGGCCGCAGGATGTCGGCGGCGGCGCGCACGTCGGCGGTGGTCATCATCCGTACGGCCTCGTCTACCGTGACACCGCGGACGGCCAGGTCGGCGAGCTGCTCCTCGTAGCCCTCGCCGGAGCCGATGGCGGCCTGGAAGATGGACGGGTTGGTGGTCACGCCCACCACGTGCCTGGTCTCGACGAGTTCGGCGAGGTTCCCGGACTCGATCCGCTTGCGCGACAGGTCGTCCAGCCAGATGGAGACGCCCTCGTCGGACAGGCGCTTGAGTGCTCCCGCGGTCGCGGTTGCTTCGGTCACTTTGATCATCCTCTTTCTGGCGATCGGATCAACCGCGGGCGGCGGCCAGGGATTCCCGGGCTGCGGCGGCGACATTCTCGGGGGTGAAGCCGAACTCGGCGAACAGGGTCTTGGCGTCGGCGGAGGCGCCGAAGTGCTCGAGGGAGACGATGCGTCCTGCGTCACCTGTGAAGCGGTACCACGTCAGACCGATCCCGGCCTCGACGGCGACGCGGGCTCGCACGGACGGCGGAAGGACCTGCTCGCGGTACTCGCGCGGCTGCTCCTCGAACCACTCCACGGACGGCATCGACACGACCCGGGTGCCGATCCCCTCGGCCTCCAGCTGCTCGCGGGCGGCGACGGCGAGCTGGACCTCGGAGCCGGTGGCGATCAGGACGACGTCCGGGGTCTCCTTCGAGGACTCCTTCAGGACGTAACCGCCCTTCGCCGCATCCGGGTTGGGCGCGTACGTCGGCACGCCCTGACGGGTGAGGGCGAGGCCGTGCGGGGCCGGGTTGGTGGCGTGCCGCTTGAGGATCTCGGCCCAGGCGACGGCGGTCTCGTTGGCGTCGGCCGGACGGACGATGTTCAGGCCCGGGATGGCGCGCAGGGAGGCGAGGTGCTCGACCGGCTGGTGGGTCGGGCCGTCCTCGCCGAGGCCGATGGAGTCGTGGGTCCAGACGTACGTCACCGGGAGCTGCATGAGAGCAGACATCCGCACCGCGTTGCGCATGTAGTCGGAGAACACCAGGAAGGTGCCCCCGTAGATGCGGGTGTTGCCGTGCAGGGCGATGCCGTTCATCTCCGCGGCCATCGAGAACTCGCGGATACCGAAGTGGACGGTACGGCCGTACGGGTCGGCCTCGGGCAGCGGGTTGCCCTTCGGCAGGAAGGACGAGGTCTTGTCGATGGTGGTGTTGTTCGAGCCGGCCAGGTCGGCGGAGCCGCCCCACAGCTCGGGGACGATCGAGCCGAGCGCCTGCAGCACCTTGCCGGAGGCGGCGCGGGTGGCGACGGACTTGCCCTCCTCGAAGACGGGGATCTCGGATTCCCAGCCCTCGGGCAGCTGACCGGCCACGATCCGGTCGAACAGCTCGGCCCGCTCCGGGTTGGCGCCGCGCCACTTGTCGATCTGCTTGTCCCAGGCGGCGTGCGCCTCCGCGCCGCGGTCCAGGGCCTCACGGGCGTGCGCGAGAACATCGGCGTCGACCTGGAAGGACTGCTCGGGGTCGAAGCCGAGGATGCGCTTGGTGGCGGCGATCTCGTCGGCGCCGAGCGCGGAGCCGTGGGAGGCTTCGGTGTTCTGGGCGTTCGGGGCGGGCCAGGCGATGATCGTGCGCATCGCGATGATGGACGGCCGCCCGGTCTCGGCCTGCGCCGCCTTCAGTGCCGCGTACAGGGCGGCTGCGTCGATGTCGCCGCCGAGCGCCGGCTCGACACGCTGCACGTGCCAGCCGTAGGCCTCGTACCGCTTCAGGACGTCCTCGGAGAACGCGGTCGCGGTGTCGCCCTCGATGGAGATGTGGTTGTCGTCGTAGAGGAAGACCAGGTTGCCGAGCTTCTGGTGGCCGGCCAGCGAGGAGGCCTCGGCGGAGACGCCCTCCTCCAGGTCGCCGTCGGAGACGATCGCCCAGACGGTGTGGTCGAAGGGCGAGGTGCCCTCCGGGGCCTCGGGGTCGAACAGGCCGCGCTCGAAGCGGGCGGCCATCGCCATGCCGACGGCGTTGGCGACGCCCTGGCCGAGCGGCCCGGTGGTGGTCTCGACGCCGGCGGTGTGCCCGTACTCGGGGTGACCGGGCGTCTTGGAACCGTGCGTCCGGAAGGCCTTGAGGTCATCCAGCTCGACTTCATACCCGGCGAGGAACAGCTGGGTGTAGAGGGTCAGCGAAGTGTGTCCGGGGGAGAGAACGAAACGATCCCGGCCGGTCCACTCGGGATCGGCGGGATCGTGACGCATCACCTTCTGAAAGATCGTGTACGCGGCCGGAGCCAGGCTCATCGCCGTGCCCGGGTGCCCGTTCCCGACCTTCTGCACGGCATCGGCCGCGAGCAGACGGGCCGTGTCGACGGCACGCCGGTCGAGTTCGGTCCATTCGAAGCTGTCCGGAGTCTGCGTACTCATCTTCAAGAAGTCCTCGATCGAAGCGGCTGAACTGCTCTGATGCGTTCAAACTTAAAAGTCTGACTTTTACGGGGGAAGGTCGCTGTGTGTCAGCCTGTGGTGAAAGTGGGACACCGACGGCACGACCGAGGCGGCACGAGTAGGACATGGCGGGCAGAACCATCCAAGGTGGAGACGGTGACGGCGGGGTGGACGGCATCCGAACGTTCCCTTTCCCTGTCGAGCTGAGTCTGGGCGGTGTCGGCATGCGGGTCGGCCCGATGGGGGCCGGTCGCACCTGGCACGCCGAGGCGTCGTCGGCGCCGCTGGAGCGCGTGCACCGGATCGACTTCCACGTCGTGATGCTCTTCGACGACGGCCCCGTCCGCCACATGATCGACTTCGCGGAGTACGAGGCGTCGCCCGGCGACATTCTGTGGATCCGCCCCGGCCAGGTCCACCGCTTCTCGGAAGCGAGCGGGTACCGCGGAACCGTCCTGGCCATGCAGCCCGGCTTCCTGCCCCGCGCCACGGTGGAGGCGACCGGCCTCTACCGCTACGACCTGCCGCCCCTGCTCCATCCCGACCAGGCCCAGCTTTCGGCCCTGAAATCCGCCCTCGCCCAACTGCAACGCGAGTACGAGGACACCACGACCCTGCCGCTGAGCCTGCACACCGCGGTGCTGCGCCACTCCCTGACGGCGTTTCTGCTCCGCCTCGCCCACCTGGCGGCCAGCTCGGCGGAGGCGGCCCGCCGCCAGTCGGACACCACCTTCACCCTCTTCCGGGACGCCGTGGAGAAGAACTTCGCCACCAACCACAGCGTCAGCGCCTACGCCGACTCCCTCGGCTACTCCCGCCGCACCCTCGTCCGCGCGGTCCGCGCCGCCACCGGCGAGACCCCCAAGGGCTTCATCGACAAACGGGTCGTCCTGGAGGCGAAGCGTCTGCTGGCCCACACGGACATACCCATCGGCCGGGTGGGCGCTGCCGTCGGCTTCCCGGACGCCGCGAACTTCTCGAAGTTCTTCCAGCAGCACACGGAGATGACGCCGGCGGCGTTCCGGGCGGAGTTGCGGTAGGGGACACCCCCTGCCGGTTGCCCGGCCGTCGGTGCGCCGCTTGGACGGGCGTATGCTGCGTCTGCGCGACATCGTCTTCGACTGCGCCCGTCCCGCCGCCACGGCCCGCTTCTGGGCGGCCGCCCTGGAGGGGCACTCCGTCGCTCCCTACGACGACGCGGAGCTCGCCCGCCTGCGGGCGCTGGGTATCACCGACCCCGACGACGACCCGACGGTCCTCGTCGAGTCCGCCAACTGCCGGACCTCAGCCGCGCCGGCGCCGGAACAGCCCCCGCACACACCCGAAACCCCCGGCCTCCCTGGCCGCCGACACCTCCACGGCAGCGGGAAGTCCGGGCACATGCCGAGCCGTCCCCGTCAGGGCTCGGTCCGCGCCGCCAACCGCTCGGTCACCTCGCGTGCGTCCAGGGCCCGACTCGTTGGGCCGGTGCGCCGCGCGATCTACGCCGTCGAGGCGCCCAGCCACGGCATCCGGCGCACGAGTGTGTCCCGCATCCTGGCCAGGGCCTCGATGCGCTCGCTGAGTTCGGCCACCCGCTGGGCGCCGACCTCGTAGTTCGCGGCACACGAGTCCGAGTACGCGAACACCTCGGGCAGATCGCTGTCCAGGAAGCGCACGAAGGACTTGACGTTCTCCACGGTGAACCCGGAAGCGAGCAGATCGCGGATGTTGCGGACCCGCATCTCCGCCCCCGACCCGTAGACGCGGTAACCGGCCGCGCTGCGGTCGGAGTCCAGCAGGCCCTGCTCCTCGTAGTAGCGCAGGGCGCGGGTTGTCGTTCCGGTCCGCGCGGCCAGGTCACCGATCAGCATCTCAGTCACCTCCGGAGCTGCCTTCCTTACGTATACGTGGGCGTCAACTCCCCAGCCGCATCATGGTCTTCCCCGTGTACCTGCCGCGCACGAGGTCGATCAGGGCGCGGGGCGCGTTCGGCAGCCCGTCGATCACCGTCTCGTCGTAGACGAGGGAACCCTCGCGCAGCCAGCCGCGGAACTGCTCCCCGAACTCGGCCGCCCGGTCCATGTGGTCGTGGACGGTGAAGCCGCGGATGGTCAGCCGCTTGCCGACGACGGACAGCAGGTCGCCGGGGCCAGGGTCGGGACGGCCGGTGCTCTGCCGGGTCAGCGCCCCGCAGACGGCGATGCGGCCGTGCTCGTTCATCACCTCGATCGCGGCCCGCAGTTGCTCGCCGCCCACATTGTCGAAGTACACGTCGATGCCGTCGGGGGCGGCCTCGCGCAGCCGGTCCAGGACCGGGCCGTCGTGGTGGTCGAAGGCCGCGTCGTAACCGAGCTTGTCGGTGAGGTGCCGTACCTTTTCCGGCGAACCGGCGCTGCCGACCACGCGCGCTGCACCCTTCAGGCGGGCGATCTGACCGGCGAGGCTTCCGATCGCTCCGGCCGCGCTGGAGACGAACACCGTGTCGCCGGGCCGCAGTTGAGCGATCTCCATGAGGCCGACGTAGGCGACCAGGCCGAAGCTCAGGTGGAGGGAGGGAGTCGGGTAGGCGCCTTTGTCGACGCGGCGGAAGGCCTCCGGACCGGCCAGGGCATACTCCCGCCAGCCCAGGCGGTGGACCACCAAGTCGCCCTCTGCCAGGGAGGGTTCGGCCGAGGCGATCACCTCGCCGATGGCGTCCCCGTACATCACCTCGCCGATCTCGTAGCGGGGCCTGGGCACGCCGGGCTGCTCCGACATCAGCATCAGCACGCCGGGGTCGAGCGAAAGATACAGATTGCGGACCAGTACCTGGCCCGGCGCCGGATCCGGCACCGGGACCTCGACGATCTCGAAGTTGTCTGGTGTGGGCAGGCCGTTCGGCCGGGAGGCGAGACGGACCTCAAGCCCGGTACGGGAGTTCAAGGAGGAAATGGTCATGGCGGCGACGCTAGGCCTTGACCCCTACGTGAAGGTCAAGCCGCCCAGCGCCGCCGACTTCCGTCAGTGCCCGAAGTCGAACCAGTTCACATTCACGAAGTCCGCCGGCTGGCCGCTGCTGAAGGTCAGATAGACGTCGTGCGTGCCGGTCACCGAGCTGATGTTGGCCGGGACCGTCTGCCAGGTCTGCCAGCCGCCCGTGTTGGCGAGGGAGAAGCTGCCGATGGGGGTGCTGGTGGCGCTGTCCAGGCGCACCTGGACCAGGCCGCTCACCCCGGAGGCGGCGCCGCTCGCCACCCGGGCGTAGAACTGAGTGGCCGCCGTGGAGCCGAAGTTGACGCCCTTGTAGAGGGCCCAGTCGCCGTTCGCGATGTAGCCGATGTCCGAGCCGCCGCCGGTGTCGGAGGTGGCCTCCGTGCTGATGCCGGACTGGCTGTCGTACGACTCGGCCTGGATGGAGCTGTAGGCGTCACGGTTGCCGGTCGGCGGGGTCGTGGTACCGCTCCCACTGCTCGACAGAACCTGGACGTAGTCCACGAGCATCGGGTGGCCGGACTCCGTGGCGCTGGTCGGCCCGCCGCCGAACGCGGCCGGGAAGCCGCCGCCCATCGCCACGTTCAGGATGACGAAGAAGCCGTGGTTGGTGGCGTTGGCCCAGGTCGTGGCGTCCACCTGACTGGCCGTGACGGTCTGGTAGTTGACGCCGTCGACGTAGAAGCGGATCGCCTCGGGGCTGACCGAGCGGTCCCACTCCATCGTGTAGGTGTGGAAGGAGGACTGGCACGTCGTGTTGGGGCACGCCGTCGAATTGCCGAGGCCCGTCGTCTCGTTGCAGGGGCCGCCCGGGTTCGTACCGCAGTGCATCGTCGCCCAGACCTTGTTCAGGCCCTGGACGTTCTCCATGATGTCCAGCTCGCCGACGCTCGGCCAGTTCTGGTAGTTGCCGCGGTAGGGGGCGCCCAGCATCCAGAAGGCCGGCCAGTAGCCGAGCGCCGCGTCGCCTGTGACGTTGGGCATCTGGATGCGTGCCTCGACGCGCAGCTTGCCGCCGGCCGGGGGCTGGAAGTCGGTGCGGTTGGTCTCGATACGGCCCGACGTCCAGTTGCCGGACGAGTCGCGGATCGGGGTGATCTTCAGGTTGCCGCTGCCGTCGAGCGCGACGTTGCTGGTGCTGTTCGTCATCGTCTCGACCTCGCCGGTGCCCCAGTTGGCGGCGCCGCCGGGATACGAAGTCCCGGTGTCGTACTGCCAGTTGGAGGTGTTGACGCCGGTTCCGGCCGAGCCGTTGAAGTCGTCGAGGAAGACCTGTGACCAGCCCGACGGGGGTGTGGGCGCGGAGGCGTCGGCGGACTGGGTGGCGGCCGTGGCGAGCACGGCCGCCAGGCCGAGCGTGCTGAGTACGGCGAGGAGCGCACGTCGCCGTCTGGGTATGCCGGAGGTTGCACTCATGGGGGTGCCTCCCGGGTGCGGAGTGATGGGCTGCGGGTGCCCTTGAGAGCGCTCTCAAAGTGGGCCCAATGTGCTCTCCGCCACCAGGGCCGTCAAGAGTTAAAGCAAGGAAAGTCCTTTCCGGGCAGGGAAGTTCACCCCCTGAACGGTGCAAACGTGTTAAACCGCGCTCCCCGCCTTCCACTGGGACCACGACAGGTTCCAGCCGTTGAGCCCGTTGGCCGGATCGACCGTCCTCTCGCCCGAGTTCTTGACGACGACCACGTCACCGAGCATCGAGGAGTCGTAGAACTTGTAGCCCGCCACGGAGCTGTCGCTCGCCCCCTTCGCATCGTGCAGGCCGACGCAGCCGTGGCTGGTGTTCTGGTGGCCGAACACCGAGGTGGACGCCCAGTAGTTGCCGTGTACGAAGGTGCCGGACGTGGTCAGGCGCTGGGCGTGCGGCACGTCGGAGATGTCGTACTCGTCGCCGAGCCCGACCGTGGAGGACTCCATGCGGGTCTGCTTGAACCGCTCGCTGATCACCATGATTCCGGACCAGGTGGTGTGCTGGGCGTTGCCGCCGGAGACCGGGTACGTGGCGATCGTCTCGCCGTCCCGTTTGACCACCATTTCCTTGGTGGACAGGTCGACCGTGCTGATCTGCGCGCGGCCGATGTGGAACGTGACGTCCTTCTGCTGCACGCCGTAGACGCCGTCGGAGCCCTCGATGTCCTTCAGCTGCAGGCTGAGCGTGATCTTCGTGCCGGACGCCCAGTAGGTCTCCGGGCGGAAGTCGAGCCGGGTGTCGCTGAACCAGTGGCCGACCACCTCGACGGCGGGCTCGGCGGTGACGGTGATGGCCTTCTGGACGGCGGCGCGGTCCTTCACGGCGTGCGTGAAGTTGATCGACACGGGCATGCCGACGCCGGAGGTGGAGCCCGCCTCGGGCGTGAAATAGCCGACGAAGGTCGAGCCGGGCGACTTGGTGGTGAAGGTCGCGGTCTGCGCCGCGGCGCCTTCAGTGGTGGCGGTGACCGTGTACTTCGTGCCCGAGTACGGGTTCTTCGCCGACGTCCACCTGGTCTTCGCGGCATTGAGCGAACCGTCCAGTGTGGAGCCGTCGTTGCCGGTGACCTTCACCGACGCGAGGGTGCCGTCGGTCACGGTGACCTCGACGGGGCTGGTGAAGCCGGCCTTCCTGGTGCCGTCGGCGGGCGTGACCGAGACGGTGGGCTTCTTCGCCGCCGCCTTCGCGGACGCGGCGGCCTTCGCAGTCCCGTCCGAGGCGCCCGCCGAGCCGCTGCATCCGGTCAGTACGGTGGCGGCCGGTGCCACGCCGAGCACGGTGAGCAGTCCGCGCCGGGACCACCTCTGCGACTGCTGCTCGGACCGGTTCGATATGTGCGAGACGCCCACGGCAGGCCTTTCTGGGATGTCCACCTTTTCCGGGTGCATCCTGCGTCGCGCAGATTTGTTGATCCTTTGAATTTCCGGGCGACTTCCTGAGATTCCTGTGAGGAATTGCCGTGAGAAGGCCCGAAACCACGGTTGTGCGAGGTCCCGGGGTTGTGAACAGAGTATGAACGGCCCGGCCGGGGCCCTTGAGCATGCGCAAGGAACGAAGACCATCGCCGGAGGTATACGTGACCGAAGTCCGCGAGCCGCACACCGTGGCCGTCGTCGGAGCAGGCGCGGCGGGCACGCTGACCGCCGTCCAGCTCTGTGAGACGGCGACGCGCCGCCGGACACCGCTCGACCTCGTTCTTCTCGACCCGGCCCCGGAGGCGGGCCGCGGCACCGCGTACGCCACCCGCGACCTGCGCCACCGCCTCAACGTGCCCGCGGGCGGCATGAGTTGCTACCCCGACGATTCCGGCCACTTCACCCGCTGGCTGTGCCGCCACGGCGAACCGGCCGTCAGCGCCGCCGACTTCGCCACCCGCTACCGCTACGGCGCCTACCTCGCCGACACCCTCGCGCAGGCCATCGTCCGGGCTCAGGGCACGGTGGCGGTACGACGGCTGCGCACCCGCGCCGAGAGCTGTACCGGCACCCCCGAGGGCCGGGTGGAGCTCCACCTGGCCGACGGGGGACACCTCACCGCCGACAGCGCGGTTCTGGCCACCGGACCCGCCGCCCCGTCCGCGACCTGGGCCCCGCCCGCCCTGCGCACATCGGCCCGTTTCATCGCCGAGCCCTGGGCCACGGGCGCGCTGGACGGCCCGCTCTCCGACACCGCCGACGTCCTGCTCGTCGGCACGGGCCTGACGGCCGTCGATCTCGCCCTCACCCTCGACCGCCCCGGCCGCACGGTCCACGCCCTCTCCCGCAGCGGTCTGCTGCCGCAGCCGCACGCCCTCATCCCGGCGGGACCGATGGGCCCGCCGGAGGACCTCGACGACACCTCGCTCGGCCGCCTGCGCAGGGCCGTCTACCGCCACATCAGCCGCTCCGTGCGCACCCACGGCGACTGGCGCCCCGCCCTCGACAGCCTGCGCCCGCACACCGCCCGCCTCTGGCACAGCCTCACCCCCGAGGACCGGGCCGAGTTCCTCGCCCGCGAGGGCGCCCTGTGGAACACCCACCGCCACCGCATGGCCCCCGCCACCGCCGAGTCCGTCTCCCGGGCCCGTACGGCCCGACGGCTCACCGTCCACGCCAGCGCCGTGACGGACGCGGTCGAACACGACGGCTCACCCGTGGTCACCCTCTCCAACGGCCGTACCCTGCACGTCGGTTGGGTGATCGACTGCACCGGACCGGGCCGACGGTCCGACGACCCCCTGTGGCGCTCCCTGTTCGCGTCCGGGGCCGCGGTCCCGGGCCCGCTCGGCATGGGCGTGGCCACCTGCGACGGGCGGTTGCTGGACGCGGAAGGCCGCGCCGACCGCCCGTTGTTCACGCTGGGCGCCCCGCGGCGCGGCGAACTGTGGGAGACGACCGCGATCCCCGAGATCCGCGTCCAGGCGGCAGGCCTGGCGCGGCAGTTGCTCGCCCCGCCGGCGGGGAGGACCGGCAAGACCCGCTCCTCCCGCCGTCCCGTCGACGGCCACGGACTCGCCCTCTCCACCCACGCGGAGGCGGCCGCCGCCTACCGCACCGGTCTCCACCGGGTCCTCAAGGTCCGGGCCGGCGCCGAGGACGCCTTCGCCCGGGCCGTGGCCCTCGACCCGGGGTTCGCCCTTGGCCATGCGGCCCTCGCCCTGCTCGGCCACGAGTGCGGGGCCGCCGTCGACGTACCGCGGGCGCTCGCCGAGGCGCAGCGCTCCGCGCGCGAACAGGCCGACGAGCGGGAGCGTTCCTTCGTGGACGTGGTCACCCGCCGGGTGCACGGCGACGACGGCGACACGGCTCTTGTACGGCACCTCGAAGCGCACCCCGCCGACGCGCTCGCGCTCGCCGCCGCCGTGCCCACCATCGCCTTCTCCGGCGTCACGGACCTCGACGGCGACCAAGCGCTGCGGCTGGTCGAGCGGACGTCTCCTGCCTACGACGGCCACTGGTTCCACACCTCGCTGCTCGCCTTCCTCCGGCAGGAACAGGGCCGGCTGCACGAGGCCGGCGAACTCGCCCACCGCGCCCTGGCTCTGGAGCCCGCCTCGGGGCATGCCGTGCACGCGCTCGCGCACGTCCACTACGAGTCCGGCGCGCACGAGGCGGGCCGCGACTGGCTGGACGGCTGGGTGTCCGGGCAGGGCCGGGGCGCCGTGCACCGGGCGCACTTCTCCTGGCACATCGCCCTGCACGAACTCGCCCTCGACGACCCGGCCGCGGTGCGCAGGCGCTGGTTCGCGCAGCTCGCGCCGGGCCGGGTGGTGACCGGGGTGCGAGCGCTGGTCGACTCGGGTTCGCTGCTGTGGCGGGCCCGGCTGAGCGACAGCTGGCGGGGCGAACTGCCCGCCGGGGACGTCCTGGACACGGTCGCGCGAGACGTCCTGGAACGTCCGGCGACCGCCTTCACCGCCCTGCACGCCGCCGTCGCCCTGGCCGCCGCGGGGGACCTGCCGGCGCTGCACCGGTTGCGCGACCATGCCTCCGGCGCGGACTCGGTGCAGCGGGAGGTGATCGTCCCGCTGTGCGAGGCGTTCGCCGCGCTGGTCGAGGAGCGCTTCCAGGAAGCCGCCCGCGGACTTGACGCGCTGCTGCCGGTGCTGCGGCGGGTCGGCGGCAGCGCCGCCCAACGTGAGGTCGTCGAGGAGACGCTGCTGTATGCCTTGGTGTCGGCGGGGCGGTGTGACGCTGCGCGCCGCCTGTTGGATGCCCGTCTGGACCGGAAGGAGGCGCCGCGGGATCGGCGTATGCGGGCTGGCCTTCCGGCCTGAGGGCTGTGCTGGGAGGCGCCGTTGGAAGTGCCGCGATGTGTCGTTGGGCGTCTGCGGCTGCGTCGTGGCTGGTCGCGCAGTTCCCCGCGCCCCTTCAGGGAGCGGGGACAGCTGCCCGGGTCAGCGGTTCACCAACTCCGCCTGTTCCGTGGGTTCTTCACGCAAGCCGAACCGGTCGTGCGCCCGCCGCAGTGGCTTCGGTGCCCACCACGCCGATCGGCCCAGCAGGGTCATCGTCGCCGGGACCAGCAGCATCCGTACGACCGTTGCGTCGATCAGGACCGCGAGGGTGAGGCCGAGGCCGATCTGGAGGATGGGGGAGAAGCCGCCCGTCATGAAGGCGCCGAAGACGACGGCGAGGAGCAGGGCGGCGCAGGTGACCACGCGGCCGGAGCGGCGCAGACCGGCCACCACGGCCTCCTGGTCGTCTCGCGTCACGCTCCGCGCCTCCCGCATCCGGGCCAGGATGAACAACTCGTAGTCCATGGCCAGTCCGAAGGCGATCGCGACGATCAGGGGCGGAGCGGTCAGGCTCAGCGCGCCCAGGCGCTCGGCGCCCAGCGCGCCGGCCAGGTGGCCGTCCTGGAAGACCCAGACCACTGCACCGAGCGCCGCGCCCAGGCTGAGCAGCGTGGTCAGGATCGTGCGCAGCGGGATCAGCACCGAGCCCGTGAACGCGAACAGCAGGACGAAGATGCCGGCCAGCACGGTCAGGGCGGCCCAGGGCGCGCGGTCGGAGAGCATCGCGCGGAAGTCCACCAGGCGGGCGGCGGGCCCGGTGACCTGGACCGGCTCGGTGCCGCGCACGGCCCGTACCTCCTTGACCAGGCCGGTGGCCTCCTTGCCGTCGACCCGGCCGGACGGCTGCAGTTGTACGACCGTCCCGCCGTCCGGCAGCGAGCGGGACCGCGCTGTCGGCGACAGGGCGCGGATCCGGTCTGCGGTCGCGGAGTCCGTGCCCGGTTTGAGGACGACGGTGACCGGCGAGACGCCCGTGCCTTGCGGGAAGTGCGCGTCGACGGTGTCGTACAACTGCCGTGCCTCGGTGCTGGAGGGCAGCTGCGTCGCGTCCCCGATCTCGATCTTCATGCCGGTGACGGGCAGTGCCAGGACCAGCAGGGCCGGGACGACCGTGGCCAGGACGGCGACGCGGCGGCGGGCCGAGAAGCGGGCCACGCGGGCGAAGAAGCGGCCCTCTTCGCCCTCCGGTCCCGCCTTCGCCGGGGCGATCTTCGCGCCGAACCGGGTCAGCAGCGCCGGCAGCAGGGTCAGCGCGGCCAGCATGTCGATGACGACCACGGCGGCCACGGCCAGGCCCATGCTGCGCAGGAACACGCTGGGGAAGACGAGCAGACCGGTCAGGCTGACCGCCACGGTGAGTCCGGAGAACAGCACCGTGCGCCCGGCCGCGGCGACCGTGCGGTGCACCGCCTCCACGACGTCCTGCGTGTGCCGGCGCTCCTCGCGGAAGCGGACCAGCATCAACAGGGCGTAGTCCACGGCGAGTCCGAGGCCCAGCATGGTGGTCACCTGGATCGCGTACACGGAGATGTCGGTGACCTGGCTGAACCCGAACAGTGCCAGGAAGGCTCCGGCGATCCCGCTCACCGCGATCACCAGCGGCAGCCCGGCCGCGCGCAGCCCGCCGAACACGACGAGCAGCAGGGCGAGTACGACGGGCAGGGAGATCAACTCGGCGTTCTTCACGTCCTCTTGGGCCCGTTCCCCGAGCTGCTTGCCCAGCAACGGGCCGCCGCTGACGTGGACCTCGGGCGCGTCGATCTGCTTGATGCGGTCGGCCGCCGCATCCACCGCCTTCTCCTCGGCGTCGTCGCCGAGACCGCCCTTGAGGGTGACGGGGACGATCAGGGCCTGTCCGTCGGCGGCCGTCAGACCGCGGGTCGTGTACGGGTCCGGCACCGCGGCGACACCGGCGATCCGGCGTACGTCGGCCACGGCCCGCTCGACCTGGTCGCGCAGCCCGGGGGCGGAGACGGCGACACCCTCGACGACGGCGGTGAACGACTCGCCCGTCGGGTCGACGCGGTCCAGGTACTGGGCGGCCCGCTCCGACTCGGTGCCCGGAACCTCGGGCACGTTGTCGGAGAGCCGCCCGAAGACGCCCGTCCCCAGCCCGAAGCCGAGCAGCAGGAAGAGCACCCACAGAAGGATGACGGTCAGCGGGCGGCGGGTCGCTGCCCGGGCGAGTGTGGAGAGCACGGTGCCTCCCGGCGGTCGTCGGTTCTCAACGCCCTCAGGCTCGTGGGGACGGGGGGTGTGGCGGATCGCCGGGGGGAGTGGTTTCGAGGCCTCGGTCGCACGGGGGAGGAAGACGTTCGGCTCACTCCCGAGAGGGAGACGGCGGGAATCCTCCGCACGGGCGCCGGAGTTGAGGGAGCAGAACAACCGCGATCTTGGAGGCGCCCGTATGTCCGACGAACCCGCCGTCCGCGAACTCCGTCTCGTCGTCACGGCACCCGACTACGACGAGGCCCTGCGCTTCTACCGTGACATCCTCGGCCTGCCCGAGCGCGCCGCCTTCTCCTCCCCCGACGGAAGAGTCACCATCCTCGAAGCGGGCCGCGCCACCCTGGAGCTGACCGACCCGAACCACGCCGCCTTCATCGACGACGTCGAGGTGGGCCACCGCGTGGCCGGGCACATCCGGGTCGCCTTCCAGGTCGACGACTCCACCGTCACCACGGCACGACTGGCCGCCGCAGGGGCCGAGGTCCTCGCCCAGCCGACGCGCACCCCGTGGAACTCCCTGAACTCCCGGCTCGAAGCACCGGGTGCCCTCCAGCTGACCCTCTTCGAGGAACTGGACGGCTAGGAGGCGCCCGGCGCCACCAGCCCCGTCTCGTACGCGCAGATCACCGCCTGCACCCGGTCCCTGAGCCCCAGCTTGCTCAGCACGTTGCTGACATGCGTCTTGACGGTGTGCTCGCTGACGAAGAGGGTCGTGGCGATCTCGGCGTTGGACAGTCCGCGGGCCAGCAGCCGCAGCGTCTCCACCTCGCGGGCCGTCAGGGCGTCCAGGCGCTGCGGGGTGACCTCGGCGGCGGCCTCCTCCCGGCGGCGCCGCACGATGTCCGCGACCAGCCGCCGTGTCACCGTCGGCGCCAGCAGGGAGTCGCCGGCCGCGACCACCCGTACGGCGTGCACGAGGTCGTCGCGGCGCACGTCCTTGAGGAGGAAGCCGCTGGCGCCCGCGTACAGCGCCTCGTACACGTACTCGTCCAGGTCGAACGTGGTCAGCATGACGACCTTGCAGCAGGACTGCGCACACACCCGCCGGGCCGCTTCGAGCCCGTCCATGACCGGCATCCGGATGTCCAGGAGCAGCACGTCCGGCGTGTGGCGCTGGACCGCCGCGACCGCCTCCGCGCCGTCGCCGGCCTCGGCGACCACCTCGATGTCCTGCTGCGCCTCCAGGATCATGCTGAAACCGCTGCGGACCAGCTCCTGGTCGTCGGCGACCACCACCCGGATGCTCACCCGAGGGCCGCCTGACGGTCGGCGGCGGCAGGCAGGTGTACGACGACCCGGAAGCCGCCCTCCGGTCCGCGCCCGGCCTCGGCGCTGCCCCCGCACGCGGCGGCCCGCTCCCGGATGCCGATCAGCCCGTGCCCGCCGCCGGGTGCCGCCGGGCCCCGTCCGTCGTCGGTCACCGTGAGCGTCAACATGTCCTCCGTCCAGTCGAGTTCGACGGTCGCGCAGGCAGCGTACGCATGCTTCACGGTGTTGGTCAGGGCCTCCTGCACCACGCGGTACGCGGCGACCTCGGCGTCCGCGGGCAAGGGGCGCGGTTCGCCCGTGGTGCGCAACTCGACCCGCAGGCCCGCCGATTCGCCGACCTGCCGCAGCAGCAGCGGGAGCGCTGCCACCCCCGGCTGCGGCGAAGTCCCGTTCCGCTGCTCCTCCTTGAGCACCCCGAGGATCCGCCGCAACTGCGCCATCGCGTCCCGCCCGGCCGCCGCGATCGCTTCGAACGAGGCCTCCGCGCGCTCCGGATCACTGCGCACCACGACCGGCCCCGCCTCCGCCTGCACCACCATCAGACTCACCGCGTGGGCGAGGATGTCGTGCATGTCCCGGGCGATTCGGGCGCGTTCCTGGGCAATGGCCCGCGCGGTGTCCGCGGCGCGCTCCCGCTCCAGCCGCCGGGCCCGGTCCTCCAGTTCGGCGGTGTAGGCGCGCTGGACGCGGGCCAGGGTGCCGAGAGCGTAGGCGCAGGCGATCGACAGCAGATGGAAGGCGTACTCGAAGGGCCGGGCGTCCTCCTTGAAATGCATGGTGACGGTGGCCCCGATCACCCAGCCCACCAGCATCAGCCGCCGCTGCCAGGGCGGGGTGCAGGCGGCCACGGTGTAGAGGACGACGAGACCGCCGTACAGGACGTCCGGCGGCGGCGCGTGGTACATCGCCATCGCGGGCGTGGCCCCCGAGACGACCCATGCCGTCGCGAACGGGGCTCGCCTGCGCCACACCAGCGGCACCGCCGTCGCGGCCCCCAGCAGCCAGCCCAGCCAGGTCAGCCGGTCGTCCCCCTCGTCGGGGAACAGCCACTGCAACGAGACCGCGAACAGCACGAGCGCGGCGAGGGCGGCGTCGACGACGTACGGATTCGCCGTGCGCAGCCGCGCGGCGACCTGCGAGAACCAGGACTGCGGGGACATGGGCGGCTCCTGAAGGCAGGGGGCCGTTCCAGTATTCCGAGGCTCCCGTGGACGGCACCTCGCCGGTGAGAGGGATATACGGCGCTAGTCAGTGGAGCACAGCCGATCCGGTGCCGGTTTGTCATCCTTTAACTATCAGTGCTCACCTACTCGTTCGTAATCTCGCGGCTCTCACTCACCGTGCAGAAGGGACATTGTGATGGTGAAGAGGAGAGTCGCAGTGCTCGCAGCCGGAGCCCTGCTCGGCGGAGCCTTAGCCGTCCCGGCCGTGACCGCCTCGGCCGGGACGAGCGGGCCGTGCACCGACGCCGACGCCGCGATCTACCGGCCGCCGGCAGTCGCGAGCGTAACCCCGGGCGACATCGTCGCCTGCCGCAGCGTGGACTCGCTGCCCATGATCGGCCCCGGAACGCCGGTCAACGCTTGGAAGGTGCAGTACGGCTCCACCGACGGCCACGGCAGGAAGGACGCCGTCGCAGGTACCGTGATCGTGCCCAAGGAGGCGTGGCAGGGCCCGGGCGAGCGGCCGCTGGTCGCGTTCGTGCCCGGCACCCTCGGCATCGGACCCCAGTGCGCCTTCTCCAAGCAGCTCGCCGGCCAGTACCAGGACGCCTACGAGGGGCCGAACATCGCCGCGCTGCTCAAGGCCGGGTTCGCCGTCGCGGCGACCGACGGCGCCGGATACCTGGACGGCCAGGTCCATCCGTACGTGTCCGGCGCCGACGCCGGCCACGCGGTCCTCGACGTCGTACGCGCCGCCTCCAGGCTGCCCGGCAGCGGGGTGAGCCCCGACGCACAGGTCGGGATCTGGGGGTACTCGGAGGGCGGTGCGGGGAGCCTGTGGGCCGCGCAGCTCGCCAAGTCGTACGCCCCCGAGGTGAAGGTCGTGGGCGTGGCGTCCGGCGGGATTCCGGGCGACCTGAAGCAGGTGGGGAACGCGCTCGACGGCGGGGCGTTCGCCGGGTTCCTCGTGGACGCGGTGATCGGCCTGTCGGTCACCCACCCGGACATGCCGTTCGACGGACTCCTCAACGACACGGGCCGCCAGGCGGTCAAGGACGCCGAGTCCCTCTGCGCGGTCGGCACGGTCGCCCGCTTCACCGGCGCCCACATCGAGAACTACACCACGGACCGGCTCACCCTCGACCGGCTCTACGCCCTGCGCGGCCCCGACGGCACGACCTGGGGCGAGGTCGCCGACACCGACAAACTCGGCGTCGGCGTGGGCCCGGCCGGCTCCGGGGCCCGCTACGAGATCGGCTTCCCGGTCCTGCAGTACCGCGGCCTCCTCGACGAGGTGATCCCCGCCGAGACCGGCCAGGGCACGCGCCGCGCATACTGCGACGCGGGCATCGCCACGCAGTGGACCTCGTACGCCGGCGACCATCTCCTCGGCGACCCGCAGGCGATCGGCAACTCGGTCACCTGGCTCACCGACCGGTTCGCGGGCCGGCCGATGCGCGGCAACTGCTGAGCGATCTCTACGGCTCCTTCGCCGGCCGCCACCCCAGCGCCCGCGAAATGCCGCGCGCCGCAAGCCGCACCGCAGGGACCAGCACCGGTACCTGCGCGTCGGCTTGCGGCACCACCACCGACACGGCGGCGAGAACCGCCCCGCCCGGCCCGCGCACCGGCGCGGCCACCGACAGGGCGTCGTCGGTGACTTGACGGCTGCTCACCGCAACTCCCGTGCGCCGCACCTCGGCCAGCACCCGGCGCAGCCGGGCCGGCTCGGTGATGGTGTACGGCGTGAACGACGCGAGCGGGCCCGCGCAGTACTCCTCCTGGAACTCCGGACCGCAGTGCGCCAGCAGCGCGAGCCCGACCCCGGTGGCGTGCAGCGGCCAGCGCGCCCCGACCCGGATGTGCACGCCGACGGCACTGTGGCCGGATATCCACTCGATGTAGACGACCTCCCCGCCGTCCCGCACCGCCAACTGCACGTTCTCGTGGGTCGCTTCGTACAGGTCCTCCAGGTACGGCAGCGCGATCTGCCGCAGCGCGAGACCGCGCGGGGCGAGCGCTGCGATCTCCCACAGCCGGAGCCCGACCTGGTAGACGCCGGACTCGTCCCGCTCCAGGGCGCCCCAGTCGGTGAGGGCGCCCACGAGGCGGTGCGCGGTGGTGAGGGTCAGCCCGGCCCGTCTGCTGATGTCGGTCAGGGACAGGGCCGGGTGCTCGTGGTCGAATGCGGCGAGCACGGCCAGCAGCCGGTCGGGCGCGGAGCGGACGGTCATGGCCGGGCGTCTTTCCGCATCAGCCGAGCCCGTCCTCCGCGATCCGCAGCAGCAGTGCGTGCAGCGTCTCGCGTTCGGCCGGTTCGAGCGGCTGGAAGAGCTCGTTCGTCGCGCGCAGGCCCGCGTCGTCGGTGTCGCGCAGGAAGGCGCGGCCGTCCTCGGTGAGGACGACGATCCGGCTGCGGCGGTCGTCGGGGGAGGGGCGGCGCTCGGCGAAACCCAGCTTCTCCAGGTCGTCGACCAGGCCGACGATCGCGCTCGGGTCGTAGCCGAGGCGGGTGCTCAGTGCGCGCTGCAGGGCGCCGTCGGAGGTGGCGAGGAAACGCAGCACCGCGTAGTGGCGCAGGCGCAGCCCCGACTCCTGCAGGAATGCGTTGAACAGCTGTCCGGAGCGCAGGCCCAGGCGGTACAGCAGGTAGCCCGTGTCCGCGTGCAGCCCACGCATCCATGGCTCGTCCGCGTCGATCGAGGCTGCGTTCGTGGCGTGCTGGCGGGTGATGGCGGGCTCCCTGGTCTCGGCCCCTCAGGGGCGCGGTTCTCGGTGCAGATTCCAGCATGTCGCACCCGGAGGTCTTCAACAACTATTGACGTCAACAATTATTGCTCTTAGCTTCGATCTCGAAGCCGCGGTGCGGCAGCCGCACCATCCGCATCACCTCGTGCCCGCATCACCTCGTGAAGGGACCCATCCGTGCCCAGCATCGATCTCACCGGCAAGGTCGCCGTCGTCACCGGCAGCGGCCGGGGCCTCGGCCTCGCCTACGCGCACGCCCTGGCCGCCCACGGCGCGTCCGTGGTCGTCAACGACGTCGACGAGGCAGTGGCCGAGGCGGCCGTGAAGTCCATCGCCGAGGCCGGCGGTACCGCCGTCGCCGAGGTGGTCCCGGTCGGCACGAGCGAGGCCGCCGACCGGCTGGTGGGCCGTGCGGTCGAGGAGTTCGGGCGGCTGGACATCCTGGTCACCAATGCCGGCATCCTGCGCGACAAGGTGCTGTGGAAGATGTCCGACGAAGACTTCGACGCGGTGATCACCACCCACCTCAAGGGCACCTTCACCTGCGCCCGCGCCGCCGCCGTCCGGATGCGCGAGCAGGGCGAGGGCGGCACCCTGATCCTGGTCGGCTCGCCGGCCGGCCAGCGCGGCAACTTCGGGCAGACGAACTACTCCGCCGCCAAGGCCGGCATCGCCGCCTTCGCCCGCACCTGGTCGATGGAGCTGGGCCGCGCCAACATCACCGTCAACGCGATCGTGCCGGTCGCCGCGACCGCGATGACCGAGACCATCCCCGCCTTCGCCCCGTACATCGAGGCCATGAAGAACGGCGAGCCGCTCCCGGACTTCCTGCGCAAGGGCGAGGGCTTCGGCACCCCCGAGGACTGTGCGGCCCTCGTCCCGTTCCTCGCCTCCGAGGCCGCCCGCTCCATCACCGGCCAGGCCATCGGCATCGGCGGCGACAAGGTGGCACTCTGGTCGCATCCGCAGGAGATCAAGGCGGCGTACGCCGACGGCGGCTGGACCCCCGACACCCTGGCCGAGGCCTTCCCCACCTCGGTCGGCGCGGAACTGCAGAGCGTCGGCGTCCCCGCCCCGAAGTTCCCGGAGGCCTGACACCATGACGACCCTCAACGTCGAGGAACTCGTCGCGATCGACGTCCACACCCACGCGGAGGTCTCCTCCAAGGGCCACTCCTCCCTGGACGACGACCTGCACGACGCGTCCTCCGCCTACTTCAAGGTCGAGGGCAAGCGGAAGCCGACCCTCGAGGAGACGGCCGCCTACTACCGGGAGCGGAAGATGGCCGCCGTGATCTTCACGGTCGACGCCGAGTCCGCGACCGGCACCGCGCCCGTCCCGAACGAGGAGGTCGCCGAGGCCGCGGCCGCCAACCCGGACGTCCTCGTCCCCTTCGCCTCCATCGACCCCTTCCGCGGCAAGGCGGGCGTCAAGCAGGCCCGCCGCCTGGTCGAGGAGTACGGGGTGAAGGGCTTCAAGTTCCACCCCAGCATCCAGGGCTTCTTCCCCAACGACCGCTCGGTGGCGTACGACCTCTACGAGGTGATCGAGGAGACCGGCACCATCGCCCTCTTCCACACCGGCCAGACGGGCATCGGCGCCGGAGTCCCGGGAGGCGGCGGCATCCGCCTCAAGTACTCCAACCCCCTCCACGTGGACGACGTGGCCGCCGACTTCCCCCACCTCAAGATCATCCTGGCGCACCCGTCCTTCCCCTGGCAGGACGAGGCCCTCGCCGTCGCCACCCACAAGCCGGGCGTGCACATCGACCTGTCCGGCTGGTCGCCGAAGTACTTCCCGCCGCAGCTCGTGCAGTACGCGAACACGCTGCTCAAGGACAAGGTCCTCTTCGGTTCCGACTACCCCGTCCTCACCCCGGACCGCTGGCTCGCCGACTTCGCCAAGCTGCCGATCAAGGACGAGGTGAAGCCGAAGATCCTCAAGGAGAACGCCGCCCGTCTGCTCGGGCTGACCAAACCGTAAGGGGCCGGACATGCGCAACGAGGGACTGGGGTCGTGGCCCGCACGCCGGGCCCGCAAGACCCCGCACCGCACCGCACTGGTCCACGGCGGCACGACGCTCACCTACGGCGAGCTGCACACCCGCACCACCCGCCTCGCGCACGCCCTGCGCGCCCGGGGCGTCAGGCGCGGCGACCGGATCGCCTACCTCGGACCCAACCACCCGTCCTTCCTGGAGACGCTGTTCGCGGCGGGCATGCTCGGCGCGATCTTCGTACCGCAGAACACCCGCCTCGCCGGCCCCGAGATCGCCTACCAGCTCGCCGACTCCGGCGCGAAGGTCCTCGTCTACGGCCCCTCGCACGCGGGGCTGGTGGCCGGACTGCCGGGCAGCACGGACGTACGCGTGTATCTCGAAGTGGGCCCGGAATACGAGGAGTTGCTGTCCGGATCCCCCGACGATCCCATCGACGAGCCCGTCGCCGCGGACGACACGTGCCTGATCCTCTACACCTCGGGTACGACCGGCCGCCCCAAGGGCGCGATGCTCTCGCACGCCAACGTCACCTGGAACAGCGTCAACTTCCTCATCGACAAGGACCTCCTCGCCGACGAGCGGGCCCTGGTCTCCGCCCCGCTGTTCCACATCGCCGGGCTGACGGTGCTCACCCTGCCCGTGCTGCTCAAGGGCGGCACGTGCGTCCTGGTCGAGGCCTTCGACCCGGGCGCCACCCTCGACCTCGTCGAACGGCACCGGATCACCTACATGTTCGGCGTACCGGCGATGTTCGAGCAGGTCGCCCGCCAGCCACGCTGGCCGGACGCCGACCTGTCGTCCCTGCGCATGCTCAGCTGCGGCGGCGCCCCCGTGCCGACCCCGCTGATCGAGACGTACCAGGCACGCGGACTGACCTTCCTCCAGGGCTACGGCATGACCGAGGCGCTCGGCGTGCTCTTCCTGGACGGGGAGAACTCCGTCGCCAAGGCCGGCTCGGCGGGCGTCCCGATGTATTTCACGGACGTACGCGTCGTGCGCCCCGACCTCACCCAGGTCGAGCCCGGAGAGACCGGCGAGGTCGTCTCGCGCGGCCCGGCCGTGATGTCCGGCTACTGGGGGCTGCCGGAGGAGACGGCGGCGGCCTTCGCCGACGGCTGGTTCCGCACCGGGGACGCCGCCCGCGTCGACGAGGACGGCTACGTGTACATCGTCGACCGCATCAAGGACATGATCATCTCCGGGGGCGAGAACATCTACCCCGCCGAGATCGAGGACCGGCTCCTCGCCCACCCCGACATCGTCGAGTGCGCCGTCATCGGCGTGCCGGACGAGAAGTGGGGCGAGGTGCCGCGCGCGGTGGTCGTGCCTCGCGAGGGGGCCACGCTCGACCCCGACGAGATCCTCGCGTCCCTCTCCGGGCAGCTCGCCAAGTACAAGATCCCGAAGTCGGTGGTCCTCGCGGACGAACTCCCGCGCACCGCCTCCGGAAAACTCCTCAAGTCCCGAGTGCGCAAGCGCTACGGCACCAATTCCTGAACTCCGTTTGAACTTAAGGAAGTTACATGAGCGTCACCGTCAACGGCATCGACGAACTGAAGAAGCTCGCGGGCAGCGACCTGGGCACCAGCGACTGGATCGAGGTCACCCAGGAGCGCATCGACACCTTCGCCGACGCCACCGGCGACCACCAGTGGATCCACGTGGACCCCGAGCGCGCGAAGGACGGCCCCTTCGGCGCCCCCATCGCCCACGGCTACCTCACCCTCTCCCTCTTCATCCCCCTCTTCACCGAACTCCTGGACGTCCAGGGCGTCACCACGAAGGTCAACTACGGCCTGAACAAGGTCCGTTTCCCCTCCCCGGTGAAGGTCGGCTCCCGCATCCGCCTGGTCGGAAAGCTCGCGGAGGTCGAGGAGGTGCCGGGCGGCGTGCAGATCACCGTCGACGGCACGATCGAGATCGAGGGCGGCACAAAGCCGGCGGCGGTGCTGCAGAGCCTGTCGCGGTTCTACGCCTGACCGGTTCTACGCCTGATCGGGGCGTACCGGCACCAGGTCGAGAAGGCGCTCCGAGGCCTCCCGGGCGAGCGGCGTGAGCCGGTCGTGCACCGCCCGGAACGTCTTCTCGGCCCGTTCCGCCGGCCAGTCGTCCGGCAGGTGCTTGACCGGGAGGCGCGGGTCGCGGCGGATGACCTGCAGCCACTCGGCCTGCAGCCGAAGCCGCAGCGCGAGGGCTTCGTCGGCATCCGGCAACCGGCTCTCCCACGCCTCCCAGCGGCGCACGAACTCCTCGTAGCTCGTGGCCAGTTCGGACAGCTCCCAGGTCTCCTCGATCATCGCGCCGATGTCCATGCCGGCGTCGGCGTGCGCACGGAAGACCTTCACGTGGGCGGCGAGCCCGAGCTCGGACACCAGCTCCGCCACGTCGACCTCGCCCGGCGCGATCCACAGACCGCTGAACAGCGGTCCGAAACCGCTCCAGGTCAGCTTTGAACGCAGATCGTGACGCTGACGCTGCCAGGACTCGGGCAGCGAGAAGCCGAGCAGGGTCCAGGTGCCGTCCCAGTTCCGGTTGACCGCGCCCGTCTGCCAGATACGGTGCTCGCCGTCCCGCAGCACCGCCGCCGAGTGCTCGGTCAGCCCGAAGTACATCTTGCGGCCCTCGCGCTGGCGGCGCAGCAGACCCCGCTTGACCATCCGGGTCAGCGTCGAGCGGGTCGCCTGCTCGCCGACCCCGGCGCGCTCGAACACGTCGATCACGCTGCCCGAGTACACACAGACATCCCGCCCCAGCACCTGGTCACCCAGGAACGTGAGCAGGAGGGACTGCGGCCGCAGCGACTCTTCACCGGTCATGCGGCCACGGTACGACGCGATGGATCACTTCGTGACCTGGCGGTACGGTCGGCCGCGCCCTGAAGGGGCGCGGGGCTGCATCGATATGCGGCTCCGCCGCGTGGGCGCGACCAGCCACGACGACGCGGCAGACGATCGACGGCCATTGCGGCACAGCCGGCGCAGCGCTCACGCACCTGCCACGTCAACGAACACGGGGTTCGAATAGAACCACGTGTCCGCCCACGGGTCACCGTTTCCGGGCTCGTGCGGAATCGGCCCGTTCGGGTCGATCGAGGCGCCGAGATAGCCCGTGCCGTGGCGGTTGCCGTCGCTGCCGCGCAGGCGGACGTAGAAGGACTCGTCCCCGGCGGTCAGCGGGATGCGCAGGGTGTACGTCCCCTGGCGACCGGACACGTCCTTCGTCTGTACGACCTTGGTGTCCGGCGCCTTCCAGGTGTCGAGGTCGGTCACCGGGCCGCGCACCGCGCCCCGGATGACGTCCACGTGCGCCAACTCCGGCAGGATTCCCTGCGGGTTGGCCCGGGAGGCGGTCGTGACGGTGACGTACAGCGTGATCTTCTCGCCCTTGCGGACCCGCAGCCGCCCGCCGAGGGTGACGCCCCGGCCGGTGTCGCAGTCCCGCTTCAGCCGGACGTCGAGGCCGTCGAGCAGGTGCCCGTGGTCGAGCCAGACGCGGCCCGCGCGCAGCCCCGCCATCACCGCGCGGTAGCCGTAGCGGGTCACGCCGACGTGGGTGCGGCTGAACTCGCCGGGCCAGAAGTCGCTGCCGGGCTGCGGGGTATCGGTGTTCACCGGGTCGGGCAGCTTGCCGGTGTTGTCGAAGTTCTGCCCGGCCGGCCAGTCGCCGTTCTTCCAGGTGTCGAAGACGGTGCGGTGGTTGTCGGAGTTGGTGGTGATCGAGAACAGCCGGCCCTCGGCCAGCATCGAGTCCCACAGGCCGCCGACGGTCGCGGTCGCCCAGTCGAAGCCGCCGTAGGTGAGGTAGGCATCCGCCGGGTAGCCCGACCAGGACTGCGCCGACGGCTTGTTCTCGTACTCGCCGCGGATCGACGTCGCACCGCGCCAGCCGGGGATGGCCGCGCCCTGGGCGCCGGGTGCGCCCTCCATGCCGATCATGATCTCGGGGGCCGCGTCCCGCCAGTTGCGCATCTCGTGCGGGGAGTCGATGCCGAGGCGCAGGGGGTGGTTGGCGAGGACGAGGACGTCGTCGACGTAGCCCGAATCGCGCTGCTCGGCCAGCCACTTGATGGCCTTTACGGCGTGAGCCTCGTTGCGGGCGGTGTCGGCGCCGGTCGCGGAGCCGTCGGTGTAGCCGAGGAGCTTGCCGTCGTAGGCGAGCTCGAACTGGGTGAGCAGGTCGACCTCGTGGGGGCCGGGTGCGGCGAAGACGGTGCAGTGCTCGGCGGCCGGGATGTACCACTCCAGGCCTTGGAAGATCAGCTGGCGCGGGTTTGCGGCCCGGGCCTTGAGGATCTCCTGGTGTTCCAGCGCGGCACCGTAGCGGGCGTGCCCGAAGTTGGAGTGCTCGTTGAACACCATCCAGTCCAGGCCGTACTTGGCGGCCGCCTGCGCCTGCTGGGAGAACGTGTACTTGGCGTCGTGGCTGTAGACGGAGTGGACGTGGTGGTCGCCGACGAGGTACGCGAGGCGCGGGTCGTCGCCGCCGAAGCCGGGCCGCGAGGAGGCGGCGAAGGCAGGGGTGGCCACCGACCCGAGGGTGAAAGCGGCGCCGAACAGGCCTGCGCGGCGCAGGAGCCCGCGTCGGGAGACGCCCTGGGCGTCGAGATGGGCGGGGGAGACGGACGGGTCGGCCCAGGCGGGCAGCTGTTGCTCGGTCATCGTGAATCCCTGTGCAGGTCGTGGGCCGGTCAGTGGTTCATGAAGGAGGTGACGGGCAGCGCCCGCGAGACGATCCGGACATCGCCGAGGCGGCCGTGCAGGATCTGGTCGATCTTGCCCGCGTACTCGTAGCCGCCGAGCAGCCATGGCAGTCCGACGGAGCTGATGCCGACGGCGGCGGCCTTCGGGTTGCGCACGACCGGGCAGCCCTCGACGTACAGGGTCGTGTGCTTGCCGTCGTTGACGACCGCGAGGTGCCACCAGGTCTCCAGCGGGGTCTCCTGGCCCCAGTTGGTGGCGATGCCCTGCTGGTTGAGCGGGCGCATCGCCCACTGCGGCTCGCGGTCGTTGGACAGCGACAGCGTGGCCAGCGGCTCGTCGGGGTCGTCCGCGGTCTTGCCGGCGGCGCCGCCCGTGCCGGTGCGGCTGACGATGCCGGACCAGGCGTGGTGGTCCGGGTCCCAGTCGGCGGGCAGGCGGTAGAACGCCTCGATGGTGTAACCGTCCTTGAACGTCGCCGAGTTGAGCGGGGCGCCGTCGACCGTCTTCAGGTACGCGCCCTTCAGCGGCGACTTGTAGCCCTGGAACTCCAGGCTGCCGTGGCCGGGCTGGTCGGGGTGGTGGTCGGACGACCAGTTCAGGGCGCCGCCGCCCACCGTGACCAGGGTGAGGTCGTTGCCGCGCCCGGACAGGTCACGGACGGTGCCGCTGACGGCCGTGGCGTCGGCGTGGCCGTCGAAGCGCCAGTAGGCGACCGTGCCGGGGATGACGACCTTGGAGGCGGGGCGGGCCGGACGTGCCGGGACGGGGGCGAATCCGGCGAAACGCTTCTCGAAATCGATCTCCACCGAGAAACGGTCCGCATCACCGCTCAGCTCGATCTCCTGCCGCTCGAGCTCGTTGAGGCCCTTGCCCGCCCGGCCGAGGATCCACGGGGAGACGGTCTCCACGTCGATGACGCCCCGGTCCAGGTCGAAGCGGTACAGGCGGATCATCGCCGCGCCGCCGAAGTAGCGGTTCTGGTAGTTCGTGAGGTGCAGGTGCACCTCGTTGCCGGCCGCGTTCTTGCGGGTCGCGCGGCCCGCGGGCCAGTAGTGGCCGTTCAGGGTCAGGAAGATCTGGTCGTGGTCCTCGATCAGCTGGTCCCACAGCTGCTGACCGTACGTCGACAACTGGTCGTCCTCGACGACGAGTTCATGCGTGGTGAGAATGACCGGCGTCTTCGGATGCCGGGCGAGCACGTCTTTCGCCCAGGCGTACCCCTTGGCCGACAGCCGCCAGTCCAGCGCGAGCACCAGCCACTCGCGGCCGGCCGCCCGGAACAGGTGGTAGGTGTTGTAGCCGTCGTCGGACGCGCCGCCGAACGTCTTGCTGCCCTTGAGGCGTTGCGGCCCGAACGTGTCCAGGTACGGCGTCGAGCCGCGCTGGTCGTCCGTCGACGACTTCACGTCGTGGTTGCCGGCCAGGACGCTGTAGCCGACGCCCCGCCTGTCCAGCAGCTTGAACGCCTTGCCGATCGCGGCGAATTCGGCCTCGGCGCCGTTCTGGGTGAGGTCGCCGAGGTGGGACAGGAAGACGATGTTCTCCTCCTTGCCGTGCTCCAGCAGGTAGCGCAGCGACGCCTCCACCGGCGCCTTGTCGATGCTGGGTCCGTCGAAGAGGTACTGGGTGTCGGGCATCACGGCGAGCGTGAAGCGACGGCTGTCGGTGTCCGGCCGCCGGCTGCTTGCGCTCGCCTCAGCCGCCTCGGCGACGGCCGGCAGCGTGACACCGGCGGTGGCGGCGGCACCGAGCAGCGCGGTGGCGCGCAGGAAACTGCGTCTTCCGGCGCCGGCCTGTGCGGCCTCGCCCTGGTTGTGGTCATGCGAAGTGCACACGTGGGCTCCGTGAGATGTGACATGTCACATGTGACATACGACAGGAAGGGGGGAGATCAGGGAGGTCTTACAGAACGCGCAGGGTCCAGCTCCAGCGGTGGACACCCGGGGGAATCAGGTACGAGGCGAAGGTGTCGGGGCCGCACGACGCCGTGCCGAGTCCCCGGTGCGCCGCGTCGAGGTGCACGACACAACCGGAGCGCGGCACCAGCTCGTCGTGGTGCGAGGCGGCGGTCAGGTCCTCGGCGCGATGGCGGGTGACGGAGACCTGGCGCGGTTCGTCCAGCACGACCGCGAGGCCGGTCGCGTCCGGCGCGGACAGGGTGAAGTGCCGTACACCGTGCCGGCCGCCGCTCTCCTGCGGACGCAGATAGGGGGTGAACAACTCGTCGACGGGCAGGGAGTGGTGGCCGACGGGCGCGCCGACGCTCCGGTCGGGATACGACTCCCAGGGCCCCTGCCCGAACCACTCCAGCAGGTCCAGGCCCTCCGCCGTCTCGAAGACCGAGCCGACCCGCGCCACATCGTGGAACTCGTCCGGCAGTTCGGCCTCCTCGTCGATCCGGATGCCGCCCTCGACCGGCGTGAAGACCTGCCGGTGCCGCACGACGCCGACCGTGCCGGCGTACTCGGCGTCCACGGTCACCCGGCCGCCGTCCTGCCGCACCGACACGACCTTGCGGACGAGCGAGTCGAGCCCCCAGGTCCGCCAGCCCAGCGCGATACCGCCGAGCTCGTCGTTGTCGGTGGGCGCCCGCCACAGGGAGAGCGTGGGGGCGGCCGTCAGCAGCGGATGGACCAGGAGGCCCTCGCCGTCGACCTCGACGGTGCCGTCCACGGGGACGTCCCAGGACACCGAGGGCCCGCGCAGCCGCACCTGCGGCGCGCACACATCGGTGCCGCGCGGCGCCCACGGCTGGTCCTGCGCGGTCGTCACCCGCAGCGTCAGCCAGGCCTCGCCGCCGTCGCGCGGGATGTCGAAGGGCAGCGGTACGGCGGCCGTCTCGCCGGGCCGCAGGGCGGGCAGTTCGGCGGGCGCGGTCAGCGTGCGGCCGTCGGCGAGGGACAGTTCCCACTCGCCGGTCAGCCAGTCCAGGCCCCGGAAGTGCTGGTGGTTGCCGAGCACGATGCCCTCGTGCTTGAAACACTCGATGCGCACCGGCGCCGCGATCTCCCGGTGCTCGTACATCGCGGGCTTCGGGGTGCGGTCGGGGAAGACGACTCCGTCGGCGATGAACGCGCCGTCATGGATCGTCTCGCCGAAGTCGCCGCCGTACGCCCAGCGGTGGCCGGGCGCGGCGACACCGTTGTCATACAGCCCGGCGCCCGCGCGCCCGACCGGTCTGCCATCGCTCACGCGTTGCAGAATTCCGTGGTCCCAGAACTCCCAGATGAACCCGCCCTGAAGACCTGGCGTGGACTCGATGGCGGCCCAATGGTCGGCCAGCGTGCCGTTGCTGTTGCCCATCGCGTGCGAGTACTCGCACTGGATCAGGGGCCTGGTCTGCCGGCCCGACAGGGCGTGGGCCACGCACTCCTCGAGCGGCGCGTACATCGGGCAGGCGATGTCGGAGGCGTCGTCCGTCGCCGCCCAGTCCAGCTTGGCGGCCCCCTCGTACTGGATCGGCCGCGTCGGATCGTGCCGCCGCAGCCACCCGGCGGCCGCGTCGTGGTTGGCGCCGTAGTCCGACTCGTTGCCCAGCGACCAGATGATGATCGACGGGTGGTTCTTGTCCCGCAGCACCATCCGCGAGACCCGGTTCACGAAGGCGCCCAGATAGCGCGGGTCGTCGGCGATCTCGTGGGCGTGGTCGTGGGACTCGATGTCCGCCTCGTCGACGACGTAGAAGCCGAGCTCGTCGGCGAGGTCGTACAGCGTCGGGTCGTTCGGGTAGTGGGAGGTGCGGATCGCGTTGAAACCGAACCGCTTGAGCAGGGCCAGGTCCGCGCGCAGGTCGTCGTACGACAGCGTGCGGCCGGTCAGCGGGTGGAAGTCGTGCCGGTTGACGCCCCGGATGAAGACGCGCTCGCCGTTGACGAGCAGGTCCCGGCCGACGATCTCGACGTCGCGGAATCCGATGCGGTGCTGCGAGGTGTCGGCGACGGTGCCGTCGGGGCGGTGCAGGCGGACGGTGAGGCCGTACAGCTCGGGAGTCTCGGCGTTCCAGGTGCGCACCTCGGGGATGGTGGTGTGGAGGCGGGCCTCGCCGAGGAAGTCGGAGACGCGGTCGTCCTCGGCGTTGGCCCGGTCGAACTCCCGGTCCTGGGTGAGGAGTTGACCCTCCAGCTCGCCGCTGACGTGCCACCCGTCGGGCAGCGCACCGTGCGTGTCCCGCACCCGGCAGTCGATGCGCAGCTCGCCGTCGTACGACGCCCGCACGGTCACGTCGGCCAGGTGCAGTGGATCGGTGGCGTACAACAGCACGGACCGCGTGATCCCGCCGTGCCACCACTGGTCCTGGTCCTCGATGTGCGAGGCGTCCGACCACTTCACGACGGTCAGCCGTACGACCGAGCGCCCGCCGGCCCGCACCACGTCCGTGAGGTCGAACTCGGCGGCCAGATGGGAGTCCTTGGAGACCCCGACGGGCCGTCCGTCCACATGCACCAGCAGGACGCTCTCGGCCGCGCCGACCTGGAGCACGATCCGGCGTCCGGCCCAGTCGGCGGGGACGTCCACCTCGCGCTCGTAGACGCCCGTCGGATTGGCGGCGGGCGAGGCGGGCGGGAACTCGGGGAACGGCATACGGACGTTGGTGTACTGCGGCAGGTCGTCGGCACCGGCGGGCTGCATGGTCCAGACGCCGGGGACGTACGACGACGACCACGTACCGCCGACCGGCGCGTCCGGAGCAGGCAGCAACTGGAAACGCCAGTCGCCGTCCAGGGAGAGGGCTCCGGGGCGCCGGTCGACGGCGTTCATGGGGAGGCGCCCGAAGGAGGTCACCTCGGGGGCCTCCCAGGGGCGGAGGGCGATCAGGGGGTCGGCGGGGAGTGCGTCGGTCATGGCCATTCCGAAGTCGGTGTGGTGGGCCGGGGCAGGGCGCGGCCCTGCAGGCCCCAGGCGGGGTCGACGGGGATGCCGAGCCGGTCCAGGACGGTGGGGGCGATGTCGATGAGGCGGGGTGTGTCGAGCAGGGTGCCGCCGGTCCTGCCGGGCTCGGCGAGGATGACGAAGACTTCCCGTTCGGCGTGTGTGTCGCCGCCGTGGCCGCCGGTGTCGAGGTGACCGTGGTCCGTGGTGACCAGGACGGTCCAGCGCTCGTCGGCGCGTGCGGGATCCGAACGGCGGGCGTCGATCGCCTCCAGCAGCCGCCCGAGGTGGGCGTCCTGGGCGAGGAGGGCACGGTCGTAGGCGGGGGAGAGGGGGCCTGTGGCGTGGCCGGCCTCGTCGGTGGCGCCGAAGTACACGAACACGACGTGCGGGTCGTGCTTGGTGAGCCAGCTTGCGGCGGTGCGGGCGACCCGGCGGTCCGCGGTCCGGTAGCCGCGGAATTCGCCGTTGTAGCGCGCCCGTCGGCCGATGGCGGCGCCCAGGACGCCGCGGCGCACCAGTTGCGGCCAGGACACCGCGGCCGCGGTGCGCAGACCGGGCCGGGCGGTGACGGCGCGGGTCAGGAAGTCCGGGTAGCGGGCGTAGTCGGCGCCGATGAAGTCGTTGCCGGTCACTCCGTGGCGGTCGGGCCAGACCCCGGTCAGGATGCTCGACCAGCCGGGTCCGGAGTCGGTGTAGGCCATGCTGGCCGAGGGCCCGTTCCCGGCCTGGCCGTCGGTCTCGCCGTAGGGGAGCAGGCTGGTGCCGTGGGCGCCCGTGGCCATCAGGCCGTGCAGCACGGGCGCGTGGGAAGGTGAGCGGGTCAGCCGGTCGAAGCGCAGCCCGTCCATGCCCACCACGAGCACCCTGTGGCGGCCGGCGCCGCCACGCTCACCCGCTGCCTGCCGGTCCTCGCCGTCGATGTCCGTCACCGCGTCCCCCTCTCGCGTCGTCGCGTCTGCCGCACACCCTGTACCCTCCCCCGGCATCCGGCCGAGGGACCCCCATCTCCCTTCGCTCACCGCGCGCGAGGTCAACTCCCCTGCACCGCTCCCTCGGTGGCGCCCGCGATGAAGCCCCGGGCGAAGATCGTGAAGACCGCGACCAGCGGGACGGCCGCCATGAGCACGCCGGCCATGACCATGCTGTAGTCGGTGGTGTGGCCGACATGGAGCTGGGCCAGCGCCACCTGGAGGGTGAGGCGCTGCGGGTCGGTCAGTACGACGAGCGGCCAGATGTAGTCGTTCCAGGCACCGACGAAGGCGTAGATGGCCAGGAAGGACAGCCCGGGCTTGATCATCGGCAGCGCGATGTTCCAGTACTGCCGGAAGAATCCGGCGCCGTCGATGCGCGCGGCGTCCAGGAGTTCGTCCGGGACACCGTTCTCGATGTACTGGCGCAGCCAGAAGATGCCGAAGGCGTTGGCGAGGGCGGGCGGGACCAGTGCCTGCAGGGTGCCGACCCAGCCGATGTGTCCCATGAGGATGAACTGCGGCAGCACGGCCAGCTGGAGCGGCAGCATCATGAACCCCAGCAGCGTGGCGAACAGCAGCCTGCGGCCGGGGAAGTCGAACTTGGCGAAGGTGAAGGCCGCCAGGGAGTCGACGAACAGGACCAGGACGGTGGTCACGCACGCGACGAGGAGCGTGTTGAGCATCGACCCGAAGAAATCGATGGTGTTCAGCACGTGCCGGATGTTCTCCAACAGGTGCGAACCGGGGGTCAGCTTCGGCGGGCTCTTGTAGATGTCCTCGGTGGTGTTGGTCGCCATGACGATCGTCCACACGAAGGGGAAGACCGAGATCACGACGGCCAGGATGAGGAAGAGGTGCGCGGTCAGGCCCCTGGGGCGCCGGGACCGCCTGGTAACCGCTGCGGTCATGACTTCCTCCCGCGCTGCACGACGCGCCAGTTGATGACGACCAGGACCAGGATCAGTACGAAGAAGGCCCACACGATGGCCGCGCCGTAGCCGTAGTCGTTGTTGACGAAGGCCGACTGGTAGAAGTACAGCAGCGTGGTCAGGCCGGCCTGGCCGGGGCCGCCGAGATTGGGGTTGGCGGCGTTGCTGGCGAACAGGACCTGGGGTTCGCTGAAGCTCTGCAGGCCGTTGATGGTCGAGATGACGACGGTGAACAGGATGATGGGCCGCATGATCGGCATGGTGATCTGGAAGAAGGTACGGATCGGGCCGGCGCCGTCCACCTTGGCCGCTTCGTAGATCGAATTCGGGATGGCCTGGAGACCGGCCAGGTAGATGATCATGTTGTAGCCGGTCCACATCCACGTCATCAGCAGCGCGATGACCAGCTTGATCAGCCACGGATTGCTCAGCCACGGGACGGGCGAGATGCCGACCGTGCCCAGGATCGCGTTGACCAGGCCGAAGTTGTTGCTGAACACCGCGCCGAAGAAGATCGACACGGCGACGATCGAGGTCACGTTCGGCACATAGAGGGCGATGCGGTAGAAGCCCTTGAAGCGGCGCACGGAGTGCAGCAGCGTTGCCAGTACCAGGGCGCCGAACAGGGTGGGCACGGTGGACAGCACCCAGATCACCAGGGTGTTGCGGATCGACAGCCAGAAGACCGGGTCCGACCAGAGGAACTTGAACTGCTGCAGGCCCACGAACTGCATGTCACCCAGGCCGTCCCAGCGCTGGAAGGCCAGATACAGCGAGTAGAAGACCGGGAAGAACGAGAACGCGATGAAGATCAGGAAGAAGGGCGAGATCGCCAGGTACTGCCGCCAGTAGGACAGCAGCCCACGGCGCCTGGGCCGCACGGCGCCCGCGGGCGGTGTACGCCGCGGGCGGAAGCGGGCCGGGCCCGGCCCGCCGAGGCGCTGCGGCACCTCGGCGGAACCGGTGACCGGAGGGGACGACACCTCAGCTCACCCCCTGCCGGCGGGCGATCTGCTTGGCCTGGCTGACGGCGTCCTTCCAGGCGTCGTCGGGCTTCTTGCCCTTGGCCTCGATGTTGGTCAGTTCCGTCATGAAGGGGGCCATGACAGCGGCGTCGGCGGGAGCCTCGTAGCTGTCCGGGATGGCCTTGGCGGCCGGGCCGAAGACCTCGATGATCTTCTGCCCGCCGAAGAAGGCGTCGGGGCCCGTCATGGCCGGCATGGAGTACGCGGCCGGGGCGGCGGGGAAGATGGCGGCGTCGGTGAAGCCGCGGGCGTCGTTGGCGGGGCTGAGGATCCAGCTGATGATCTTGAACGCTTCTTCGGGGTTGCGGCACTGCTTGGGCAGGGCCAGGTAGGAGCCGCCCTGGTTGGCCGGTCCGCCGGGCATCGCACAGACCCGCCACTTGCCCTTGGTGCCCGGGGCCGCCTGCTCGATGTCCAGCGCGTGCCAGGCCGCGCCGAGTTCGGTGCTCAGGCTCTTGCCGACGGCGGCGTTCCAGGTGTTGTCGTTGATCTTGGCGTCGAGGCCGAGGGTGTAGGGGCGTATCGCCGTGGTCCACGCGGTGCGGATGTGGTCCTGGTCGCCGATGAAGTGGTTGTTCTTGTCGATGAACCGCTTGGTGCCCTGGCCGACGGCCTGGGTGAACACCGAGCCGATGTTGTTGACCAGGTAGGTGCCGGGGACCTTGTTCTTCAGCTCGGTGCCGAGCGCGAAGTAGTCCTCCCAGGTCTTGGCCTGTGCGGCGACCTTGTCCGGGTCGGTGGGCAGCCCGGCCTTGTCGAACAGGTCCGCGCGGTAGAAGAGCGCGGTGGGACCGATGTCGATCGGGAAGCCGATCTGCTTGCCGTCCTCGGTCTGGGCGAGCTTGGTCTTCCAGTCCAGGTACTGGGACGAGATCTTCTTGAAGCCCAGGTCGTTCAGGTCGAGGAAGCGGGCGGCGTTGGGCAGGAAGGACGCCATGTCCTCGCCCTTGATGCCGGTGATGTCGGGCACGGACGTGCCCGCGGCCAGCGTGGTGGTGAGCTTCTGCTTGAAGTCGCCGCCTATGGAGGCGGCGGTCAGCTTCACCGAGCTGCCGAAGTGCGTCTTGGCCTCCGCGACGACCTTGTCGCTGAGTGCGCCACCCCAGTACCACAGGGTGAGGTCCTTGCCGTTCTTGGTGCCGCCCGATCCTGAGCTTCCACCGCATGCGACGGTCAGGCCTGATGCGGCCGCGGTGAGCGCGGCGGCCTGGAGGAAGCCTCTACGAGAAAGGTCCACGGGTCACTCCTGTTGTTCCTGTTCGACGTGGAGAGGGGGAGAGGGGGAGGTGGGAGGGTCAGCGCCGCCGTTAGGAGGCGCGTGGGCCGACGGGCGTGTGGGCGGGTGGGGTCACGGGGGCGTACCGGACCGGCGGGCCGACGTCCGCCGGTATGCGGTCGGAGAGGAAGCCGTACGCCCGCTTCAGCTCCGGGTCGGTCAGGGAGCGCCACCAGCGGTCGATGCCGTACCAGCCGGGGGCGGCGAGTGCCCCGCCGCGGTGCCGGACCGACAGGCCCGCGGCCAGTACCGCGAACCGCAGCCGCTCCGCCAGCGGCCAGCCGCCGAGCGAGGCCGCGACGAAGCTCGCGCCGAAGACGTCCCCGGCGCCCGTCGCGTCCAGGACGTCGACGTCGAGGGCGGGGACCTCCGCGTACTCGCCCGTCGACTGGTCGACGGCCACCGCGCCGTCGCCGCCCCGCGTGACGACGGCCACCGGCACCAGCTCGGAGAGCGTGCCGAGCGCGGCGACCGCGGTGTCGGTGCGGGTGTAGGCCATCGCCTCGGTCTCGTTGGGGAGGAAGGCGTGGCACAGCTTCAGCTGGTCGAGGAGGTCGGTGGACCATTCCTGGGTGGGGTCCCAGCCGACGTCGGCGTAGATCCGGGTGCCGTTCGCGGCGGCCTTGGCGAGCCACTCGCGCGGTTCGGCCTCGATGTGCACGAGGGCGGTGCGCGCCTCGGGCGGGTCGCCCATCAGCGTGTCCTGCGAGTACGGGGGTTCCTGGCCGTGGGTGACGAGGGCCCGGTCGTGGCCGGTGGCGAGCGAGACGGTGACGGGGGTGGGCCAGCCGTCCGCGGTGCGGGAGAGCGAGAGGTCGATGTCCTCCTGGTCGCACAGGACGTCACGGCAGTACTCGCCGTAGAAGTCGTCCCCGAAAACCGTGGCCAGCGAGGTGCGCAGACCGAACCGGGATGCGGCCACCGCGAGGTTCGCGATGCCGCCCGGGCCGCAGCCCATGCCGGCCGTCCAGATCTCCTCGCCCGGCGTCGGGGGCTTCCCGAGCCCGGTGAGGACGAGGTCGTAGAAGAGCAGCCCGGTCAGCAGCACGTCGGGCCTGTCGTCGTCCACGCGCACAGCCTCTCGTCAAAACTCGTCATTTTCGATGACCGGAATCGTGCGCTGATCCAGGAGATTGGTCAATACCCGAGCAGAACTGAGCATGGATTTGATTGAAGATGACGAGTAGTGTTCACGTCGTGCTGGCAGAACGACGACACCAACTCATCCTGCGGGCCCTGCGCTCCGGCGGTCCCGCGTCCGTGACGGACCTCTCAGAGCAGCTGGGTGTGAGCCCCGCCACGATCAGGCGCGACCTGGTCAAACTCGAGGAGGACGGCCTGCTCACGCGTGTGCACGGCGGCGCCGTCGTGGAGGAGGGCGACCAGCCCTTCGCCGAGGTCGCCGAGGTGCGCGTGTCCGAGAAGGACGCGATAGCCGAGCGCGCCGCGGCGATGGTCAAGGACGGCCAGTCGGTGCTGCTCGACATCGGCACCACGGCCTTCCGGCTGGCCCGCCAGCTGCACGGCCGCCGCCTCACCGTGATCACCAGCAACCTGGTGGTCTACGAGGAGCTCGCCGACGACGAGGGCATCGAGCTGGTGCTGCTCGGCGGCATGGTCCGCCGCGAGTACCGCTCCCTGGTCGGCTTCCTCACCGAGGACAATCTGCGTCAGCTGCACGCCGACTGGCTCTTCCTCGGCACCAGTGGAGTGCGCCCCGGTGGGCAGGTGATGGACACGACGGTTGTCGAGGTGCCGGTCAAGCGGGCCATGATCAAGGCGAGCGACAGGGTGGTGCTGCTCGCCGACGCGGCGAAGTTCCCGGGTACGGGGATGGCGAAGGTCTGCGGTCCCGAGGACCTGGACATGGTGGTGACGAACGCGTCGGCCGATCCGGCGACCCGCTCCTCCCTGGAGGAGGCGGGCGTCGAGGTGGTCGTGGCAGGAGAGGTGCAAGCGTGAAGCTGACGATTCTGGGCGGCGGCGGGTTCCGGGTGCCGCTCGTGTACGGGGCGCTCCTGGGCGACAGAGGCGAGGGCCGGGTCACCGAGGTCGTCCTGCACGACCTGGACGCGGGCCGGCTGTCCGCGGTGACCCGAGTCCTCGCGGAGCAGGCCGCGCAGGTCGCCGACGCCCCCGAGGTGACCGCGACGACCGACCTCGACGAGGCCCTGCGCGGCGCCGACTTCGTGTTCTCCGCGATCCGCGTCGGCGGCCTGGAGGGCAGGGCGAACGACGAGCGGGTGGCCCTCGCGGAGGGCGTCCTCGGCCAGGAGACGGTCGGCGCGGGCGGCATCGCCTACGGCCTGCGCACGGTCCCGGTCGCCGTCGACATCGCCCAGCGCGTGGCCCGCCTCGCGCCCGACGCCTGGGTCATCAACTTCACCAACCCGGCCGGCCTGGTCACCGAGGCCATGTCCCGCCACCTCGGCGACCGCGTCATCGGCATCTGCGACTCGCCGGTCGGCCTCGGCCGCCGTATCGCCCGCGTGCTCGGCGGGAACCCGAAGGAGGCCTGGATCGACTACGTCGGCCTCAACCACCTCGGCTGGGTCCGCGGCCTGCACATCGCAGGGCGTGACGAACTGCCGCGGCTGCTCGCCGACCCCGACCTGCTCGGCTCCTTCGAGGAGGGCAAGCTCTTCGGCGTCGACTGGCTCCAGTCCCTCGGCGCGATCCCCAACGAATACCTGCACTACTACTACTTCAACCGCGAGGCCGTCCGCGCCTACCAGCAGGCCGAGAAGACCCGCGGCGCCTTCCTGCGCGACCAGCAGGCCCATTTCTACGAGGAGATGCGCAACCCCGACGCCCAGGCCCTCGCCGCCTGGGACCGCACCCGGGCCGAGCGCGAGGCGACGTACATGGCCGAGAACCGGGAGACCGCGGGCGCCGGTGAACGCGACGCCGACGACCTCTCCGGCGGCTACGAGAAGGTCGCCCTCGCCCTGATGCGGGCCATCGCCCGCGACGAGCGCACCACCCTGATCCTCAACGTCCGCAACCGCAGCACCCTCTCGGTGCTCGACACCGAGGCCGTCATCGAGGTTCCTTGCCTGGTCGACGCCAACGGTGCGCACCCGGTCTCCGTGGCCCCGCTGCCCGACCACGCCACCGGCCTGGTCTGCGCGGTCAAGGCGGTCGAGCGCGAGGTGCTGGCCGCCGCCGAGTCCGGCTCCCGTACGACGGCCGTGAAGGCGTTCGCGCTGCACCCGCTGGTGGATTCCGTGAACGTGGCCCGACGGCTGGTCGAGGGCTACACGGACGTGCATCCCGGGCTGTCGTACCTTAAGTAGACGCGCCGCCGGAAAGCGCTTGCCGTCTCTCCGGCCTCCTGCCCCTCTTCGGCTTCCTGGTTTTCTGGAGACTTCCCATGCACGACGAACGCCGCCGGATCGAGGAGCGCGCCGAGCGCCTCCACAACCAGCGCATCAAGCCCGCGATCTACGCGGCCACCGTCCCCCTGACGGTCGAGGCCTGGCAGGCGCCGGGCGAGCCGGTCCCCTTCGAGGAGGCCGCGGCAGCCCCGTACAAGCCGTTCGCGATGGACACCCCGTGGGGTCCGCCCTGGGGTACGACCTGGTTCCGGATGCGGGGGCAGGTGCCCGCCGAGTGGGGCGGCAAGCGGGTCGAGGCGGTCATCGACCTCGGCTTCGTGGGCGACTGGCCGGGCAACCAGGCCGAGGCGCTGGTCCACCTCACCGACGGGACGCCGCTGAAGGCGGTCAATCCGCTCAACCAGTACGTGGCCATCGCCAACCCGGCGACGGGCGGCGAGGAGATCCACTACCTGGTCGAGGCCGCCTCCAACCCGGACATCCTGGCCAACAACTTCGCCGAGCCCACGCTTCTGGGCGACGTCCTGACGGCCGGCGACAAGCCGCTGTACACCTTCAAGCGTGCCGACCTCGCCGTCCTGGACGAGGAGGTCTTCCACCTCGACCTGGACCTCCAGGTGCTGCGCGAGCTCATGGTCCACCTCGCCGAGCACGAGCCGCGCCGCCACGAGATCCTGCACGCCCTGGACCGGGCCATGGACACCCTCGACCTGGACGACGTCTCCGGCAGCGCCGCCGCCGTCCGCGAGGTGCTCGCGCCGGTCCTGGCCAAGCCCGCGCATGCCAGTGCGCACGAGATTTCCGGCGTGGGCCACGCGCACATCGACTCCGCCTGGCTGTGGCCCATCCGCGAGACCAAGCGCAAGACGTCCCGCACCTTCTCCAACGTCACCTCGCTCGCCGACGAGTACGACGACTTCATCTTCGCCTGCTCCCAGGCTCAGCAGTACGAGTGGGTGCGCGACAACTACCCCAAGGTCTGGGCGCGCATCCAGGAGTCCGTGAAGAAGGGCCAGTGGGCGCCGGTCGGCGGCATGTGGGTCGAGTCCGACGGCAACCTGCCCGGCGGCGAGGCGATCGCCCGCCAGCTCGTCCACGGCAAGCGGTTCTTCATCGAGCACTTCGGCATCGAGACCAAGGGCGTCTGGCTGCCGGACTCCTTCGGCTACAACGCCGCCTACCCGCAGCTCGCCAAGCTCGCCGGCAACGAGTGGTTCCTCACCCAGAAGATCTCCTGGAACCAGACCAACAAGTTCCCCCACCACACCTTCTGGTGGGAGGGCATCGACGGCACCCGCATCTTCACCCACTTCCCGCCGGTCGACACCTACAACGCCCGCTTCAGCGGCGAGGAGATGGACCGCGCGGTCCGCAACTACGCGGAGAAGGGCGCCGGTACGCGCTCGCTGGCCCCCTTCGGCTGGGGCGACGGCGGCGGCGGCCCCACCCGCGAGATCATGGAACGCGCCCGTCGGCTCGCCGACCTGGAGGGTTCGCCCAAGGTCGTCGTCGAGCACCCCGACGAGTTCTTCGCCAAGGCCCGCGCGGAGTACGAGGACGCCCCGGTCTGGAACGGCGAGCTCTACCTCGAGCTGCACCGCGCCACCTACACCTCCCAGGCCCGCACCAAGCAGGGCAACCGGCGCTCCGAACACCGCCTGCGCGAGGCCGAGTTGTGGGCGACGACGGCCGCGCTGCACGCGCCGGGCTACTCCTACCCGTACGAGAAGCTGGACCGGCTGTGGAAGACGGTGCTGCTGCACCAGTTCCACGACATCCTGCCCGGCTCGTCGATCGCCTGGGTGCACCGGGAGGCCGAGGCCGAATACGCCCGTGTGGCAAAGGAGTTGGAGGAACTGACCGCCGAGGCGGTCGCCGCGCTGGGCGGTGGCGCCACCCGCGTCTTCAACACCAGCCCCTTCGACCGGGCCGAGGTCGTCCGTACGCCCGAGGGCGTCCCGACGTACGTCGAGGTGCCGGCGAGCGGCAGCGCCGTCGTGGGCGCCGAGTCGGCGCCGGACCCCGTCACGGTGAGCGGACGGGTGCTCGACAACGGCCTGGTGCGGGTCGAGGTGGCGGAGGACGGCACACTGGCCTCCGTACGCGACCTGCGCGCCGGCGGTCGTGAAGTCCTCGCCGACAAGGGCAACCTGCTGCGCCTGCACACCGACCTCCCGAACTACTGGGACGCCTGGGACATCGACAAGCACTACAAGAACCGCTACACGGATCTCCTGGCCACGGACTCCGTGACCGTCGTCGAGGAGGACCCGCTGCTCGGCGCGATCCGCGTGGAGCGCAGCTTCGGCAAGGGCTCGAAGCTCACCCAGACGATCACCCTGCGCGCGGGCAGCCCCCGTATCGACTTCGAGACCGACATCGACTGGCACGAGGCCGAGAAGATCCTCAAGGCGGGCTTCCCGGTCGACATCCGCGCCCCGCACTCCTCCGCCGAGATCCAGTTCGGCCACATCCAGCGGCCCACGCACACCAACACCAGCTGGGAGGCGGCCCGTTTCGAGGTCTCCGGCCACCGCTGGGTGCACATCGCCGAGCCCGGCTACGGCGTCGCGGTCATCAACGACTCGACCTACGGCCACGACGTCTCCCGCACGGTCCGCGAGGACGGCGGTACGACGACCAGGGTCAGCCTCAGCCTGGTCCGCGCCCCGCGCATCCCGGACCCGGAGGCCGACCAGGGCAAGCACCGCTTCACCTACTCCCTCCTGCCCGGCGCGAGCATCGAGGACGCGGTCGCCGAGGGCTACGCCCTCAACCTCCCGCTTCGCCTTGCGGATTCGGCGGGCGCACCGGAGCCGGTCGTCTCGGTCGACGGCGAGGGCGTGACGGTCGAGGCGGTCAAGCTCGCGGACGACGCCTCCGGCGATGTCGTCGTACGGCTCTACGAGTCCCGCGGCGGCCGCGCGACCGGCGTGCTGCGCACCGGCTTCCCGCTCGCGGGCGCCCAGGTGACCGACCTGCTGGAACGCCCGCTGGAGGAAGCCGAGTTGGCCGACGGCGGAGTTCCCGTCTCCCTCCGTCCGTTCCAGATCCTGACGCTCCGCCTGCGGAGGGCCTGACCCATGGTCATGCAACCCTGGTTCACCGACGCCAAGTTGGGGATCTTCATCCACTGGGGCATCTACGCCGTGGACGGCGTCCAGGAGTCCTGGTCGTTCTACGACGACATCGTGCCGCACGACCAGTACATGTCCCAGCTGGAGCGCTTCACGGGCGCCAAGTACGACCCGAAGGCGTGGGCCGACCTGTTCGCCCGCGCGGGCGCCAAGTATGCGGTCCTGACGAGCCGTCACCACGACGGCGTGGCCCTGTGGGACACGCAGTACGGCGACCTCAACCTCGGCAGGGACTACCTCGGCCCGTACGCCGAGGCCCTGCGCGAGAAGGACCTCAAGGTCGGCTTCTACTACTCCCACTCCGACTGGAACCACCCCGACTACGCCTCCACCCGCAAGCCGGGCCGCCCGCCGGAGCAGGAGGACAACCGCTACTCCGAGGTCGCGGCCGAGGACGAGGACCTGGACGCCTGGGAGCGGTTCATCGCCTACCGGGACGGCCAGATCCGGGAGTTGGCCTCCCGCTACCGGCCCGACCTGATGTGGTTCGACGGCGAGTGGGACCGCAGCGAGGAGCAGTGGCGCATCCCGGAGCTGGCCGCGCTCATCCGCTCGTACGTCCCCGACGTCGTCTTCAACGCGCGCATGCTCAGCGAAGGTGACTACGCGACGCCGGAGCAGGGCGCCCCCATCGTGCCGCCGGACGGCCCGTGGGAGCTGTGCCTGACGATCAACGACTCGTGGGGCTACCAGCACCAGGACCACAACCACAAGTCGCTGTCCCAGCTGATCCGTTACTTCACGGAGACGATCGGCGGGGGCGGCAACCTGCTCCTCGACGTCGGCCCCATGGAGGACGGCACCATCCCGCAGCCGCAGGTCGAGCGGTTGGAGGGGCTGGGGGAGTGGATCCGCAGGCACGCGGAGGCGGTGTACGGGACGGTGCGCGGGCTCCCGGCCGGGCACCACTACGGGCCAAGCACCCTGTCGGCCGACCGCCGCACGCTCTACCTCACCCTGTTCGACATCCCCCGATCCGAGATCGGCGTCCGGGGTCTGGCGACGGCGGTCCGCAAGGTCACCGTCCTCGGCACCGGCACCGAACTCGGCCACCGGGTCGTCGGCGGGCTGCACGACGCGGTCGGCGTGCTGTGGATCGACCCGCCGGCGCAGGCGGACCTGGATCCGTACGCCACTGTGCTGGCCGTGGAGTTGGAGGGGGAGCTGGAGCTGTACCGCGGCTCCGGACGCTTCTGACGGGCACTCACATATAGCCGTCCCGGCTCTGATCGCGCTGCCGACGGGCTTCCCCGCGAGCTCGCACGAACTCGGTGAGGGGAGCCCGTAGCGCGTAGACGGCGACCAGCGCGGTCGCGATACCGCCCGCCGCGATGAGCCAGTCCTTCAGTGAAGTGATGCGGTGCGACCACGTGTTGTGCACGGTCAGATGGATCTTGATCGGGGGCCGCAGGGTGTCGAGGGCGCGTTTTGTGTCGCCCTGGTAGGTGGTGACGGTGAGCGCCAGGTCGTAGTCGCCCGGTTCGTCGGCGGAGACGCTCCACTGCCACTCCGCGGGGTCGCCGGGCTGGGCGATGATCTGTTCGGGCTTCGAGTCGGTGAGCATGACCACCCGCACATTCCTGCTCCCGCAGGTGAGCGCGGCGCCTTCCACCCCGCCCACCTGGAAGGCCCGGGTCACCAGCACGGCCTGTGCGAAGCCCACCGACTTCTCTCCGCGCGCGGTGAGCAGGACGTCGTACGTCAGGCTGCCCCCGACGGACATCGAGACCGAAGGGTCGTAGGCGAGCGACCCGTTGAAGAGGTGCTTGCGGTCGCTCACGACCGAGGCCTGTAAGTCCGCCTGCCCGGGGCGCAGCCCCGGCGCCTCGCCACTGCCGCCGCTGGTGTCGCCCACACCGCAGGAGGCGAGGAGGGCGACGAGGCCGAGAGCGAAGAGGAACGACAGACGCCGGCCGGCAGTGATGCTCCTTCTCCTCACGCCTGCGCCGCCTCGGTCATGAGCCGCCCCCGGATCCCGTGCCGTCGAGCCGCGGGAAAGCCCCCGCGGCGGGTCGGTTCAAGATTCTTCCCGCCGCGGGGGCCCGGGCGCCAGCCCTTCTTCCAGCCTCCTCAATTGCTCCTCAGCCGGTGAAGCCGGCCGTGATCGAGGTGAACTGCCAGTTGTTCTGGCTGATGCCGGAGCAGTTGCTCACCACGCCGCCGCCCGGGCACGGCCGGTCGCGGTTGACCGACCAGAAGGCGAGCCGGGCGATGTGGTGCGCGTTCGACCAGTCCTTGATCTGGGTCCAGATCGCCGGAGTGGTGGTCTCCTGCTGGTCGGACAGGCCGTTCATGCCGGAGATCCCGATGTGGGAGTAGGCGGTCGTGTCGTCCCAGCCGAACGTCGACTTCAGCTTGGCCTTCAGGCCCTCCGCCGCGTTCACGGTGTTGCCGTACATGTCGGAGCCGCCGCCGAAGTCGAACGGCATGATCGTGAAGACGTCGATGTTGGCGCCGAGCGACTGCGCCTGCTCGATGAGCCGGTTGCCGTAGTACGTCGGGCCGGTGGTCGACGTGCCGAAGGTGACGATGGTCTTCAGGCCGGGGTTGTTGGCCTTGACCGTCTTCAGGGCGGTGAGGATCTTCGCCTGGACGGCCTCGTTCTCGAACTCGTCGGAGTTCTCGATGTCCATGTCGATCGCCTTGAGCGAGTAGGCGTCGATCACCTTCTGCAGGGCTCCGGCGAGCGCGCTCGCGGAGGAGCAGTTGGCGCCGAGCTTGCTGCCCTGCCAGCCGCCGAACGACGGCACGATGTCACCGCCGGCGGAGCGGATGGCGTTGATCGCGGACTGGTCGGCGCCGCCGGTCAGCGGCCGGCTGCCGTCCCAGGCGGGGGTGCAGCCGCCCGAGTCGAGCACGAAGGCCATCGTGAACCACTTGATGCCGGTCGCGCTCATCACCGTCGAGGGGCTGGGCGGATCGCCCCAGCCTTCGTAGAGATACGGCGCGGCCTGCTTGAAGCCGCTCCCGCCGCCACTGCCCGCGTCCGTCGTCACGCTCACGGAGTTGGAGGCCCCGGAGGTGTTCCCGGCCGCGTCCCGCGCCTTGACGGTGAAGGTGTACGACGTGCTGGGCGAGAGCCCGCTGACCGTAGCGGACGTACCGGACACGGTGAGCACGTTGTTCGAGCCGCTGTAGATGTCGTACGCCGTGACACCCACGTTGTCCGTCGACGCGTTCCACTTCAGCGACACGCTCGACGAGGTCTTGCCGGTGGAGGTCAGCCCGGTCGGCGCGGTCGGCGCCTGGGTGTCCGAGCCGCCACCGCCACCGGGTCCGTCGAGGCTGATGTCGTCCGCGTAGTAGGCGCCCTGGGCGTACCAGCCGTGGACGTAGATGGTGGCGCTGGTCTGCGAGGCACCGGTGGTGAAGGAGACGGACAGCTGGCTGTACGCCGACGGGGACGTGGTCCAGTTCGAGGCGCCGCCGCTCACGCCCAGGTAGACGTAACTGCCGCGCACCCAACCGGCAAGGCTGTACGTGGTGTTGGGCTGCACGGAGACGGTCTGCGTGCACTGGGCGTTGTCGCTGTCCGTCACCGCCCCCTGCAGGGCCTTGGAGCCGCCGTGCACGGGGGAGGAGACGACCGAACCGAGGTTGCCGGTGCAGGTCCAGGGGGAGAGGCTGCCCGACTCGAAGCCGGGATTGGTCAGGATGTTGGCCGCTTGGGCCGTGCCGGGAAGGGCGATGGCTCCGGCGAGCGCGAGGGCGGCGGAGCCGAGCAGTGCGAGAAGCCGACGTCTGTGACGTCCGAGTGTGTTGCGCACGCGATCTCCCTGAAGGAATGGGGGCGTTCGGGAGTGCACAGAGGTGCAGAGAGGTGCGCAACACAAGTTGGTATGGACCAATCCCGGTGTCAAGGCCTGACGCCGAATTGGTCCATACCGGTGGGTGGACCCGGGGTTTTAGGGGCGCGGGGCTGTGCCGATATGCGGCTCCGCCGCGTGGGCGCGACAAGCCACAGACAACCCGCACCCGGCCGACAACCTAAAGCGGCAGTACCGACGCCGCAGCCCCGACGGAGTCAACCGGCTCGGATACGGGTGCGGGCAGCGCCGGCAGCAACGGCCCGGCCTCCTCCACCCTCTGCTGCGGCAGCGAAACCGCCCGCAACGGCCGCGGCCCCGACACCACCGTGTAGTCCTGCCCCACGAACGGCGGAACCATCTCGCCCGGGTCCTCGCCCAGCGCCAACTGCACCGCCGCCCAAGGGGCGTTGACGCCACACAGCGACAGCTGATGCAGTCCACCCGCCGGCCGCGTGTTGACATCCATCAACACCGGCTCGTCGCCGAACATCCGGAACTGGATGTTGGAAAGATAGTGCAGCCCGAAACCCTCGGCCAGACGTCGCGCCGGCTCCAGCCACTGCTCGTGCAGCGTGAACCCGCGCCGCCGGCCGTTCTTGGTGCGCCCGATCGCCAGCCGCACCCGGTTGTCCGGCCCGGTCAGGCAGTCCACCGACACCTCCGGCTGCTCCAGGCGCGGCATCACCAGCCAGTCGACCGGCTCGTCGGCCTGCTGCAGCGCCTCCACCACCAGATCCAGCGGCACATACGGGCCCGGGAAGCCGTTGAGGTGAACGAGTGAGAAGGGGGCGCGCGTGACGATGCGGAAGCCCACCCCGCCCGCGCCGGACGCCGGCTTGAAGCACGCCTTGTGCCCGCCCGCCTCCAACTCCTCCACGGCGGCGACGAGTTCACCCGCGGTCCGCACCCGCCACCACGGCGGCACGGGCACACCGATCGCCTGGACCGCCTCGTACGCGATCACCTTGTCGTGGAAGACGGCCACCGCCTCCGGAGGCGGCGCCAGCAGCGCCGTACCGACCGCCTCGAACTCGGCGCGGTGCGCCACGATCGCCGACTGGTGCAGCCGCGGCACGAACACGTCGATGCCGCGCCGCGCGCACTGGTCCAGTGCGAACTCCACATACGCGGCCGGGGACAGGCCCTCCGGCTCCAGCTCGGCGGTGTCGGCGGCGGCCAGCACGGGGGAGTCCGCGTCCCCGTGCGTCGCATGGATCTCCACGGCCCGATCGCTGGGATTTCGCCGCAGCTGATCCATGAAGAACACGTTCTCCGCGTACGTGCGGTTGAGCCAGACGCGTACGCGAGAGACCATGCAGGGCCGTCCTTTCACGGTTCGCGGGCACGGCTGAGCAGCCCGTGCCCGGGCAGGGGAGTTGGAGGGTCACCAAACCGCCCTTGAATGAAGGGAAGTTCGTGGCGGTGGTGTTGGGGCGATCATACGGCTTCGAAGAGGCCGCGCGTGCAACGTCCGTGTTACGGATTCCGCGATCTTGCCGCCTTGAAGGTGAGCCGGGAAATGTGTTCTCGTGGTCTCATTCGTGAGTGCGCGGGGTGCTCAGGGTGCACGGAGGGGGCGAGAGGTGACGTCGACGGCCGGTGGTGCCGGACAACTGCTGGCCATCAGCGACCTGCACATCGGATACGCCGAGAACCGCGCCCTCGTCGAGGCGATGCGCCCCGAGTCCGACGAGGACTGGCTGCTCGTGGCCGGCGACGTCTCGGAGACCGTCTCCGACATCCGCTGGGCCCTGAAGACCCTCGCGAGCCGCTTCCGCAAGGTCGTCTGGGCGCCGGGCAACCACGAACTGTGGACCCACCCGAAGGACCCCGTCACCCTGCGCGGCGTCGCCCGCTACGAGCACCTGGTCGCCATGTGCCGCGAGCTGGGCGTGACGACACCCGAGGACCCCTACCCGGTGTGGCAGGGCCCCGACGGCCCGGTGGCCGTGGCACCGCTCTTCCTCCTCTACGACTACTCGTTCCTGCCGGCCGGCTGCGCCACCAAGGAGCAGGGCCTGGAGTACGCGCACGGCACCGGCATCGTCTGCAGCGACGAGTTCCTGCTGCACCCCGACCCCTACCCGAGCCGCGAGGCCTGGTGCCGGGCCCGGGTCGCCGAGACCGAACGCAGGCTCGCCGCCCTCCCCGCCGACCTGCCCACCGTCCTGGTCAACCACTACCCGCTGGACCGGCACCCCTGCGACGTCCTGTGGCACCCGGAGTTCGCCATGTGGTGCGGCACCGGACTCACCGCCGACTGGCACCGCCGCTACCGCGTCGAGACCATGGTGTACGGGCACCTCCACATCCCGCGGACCACCTGGCACGAGGGTGTCCGCTTCGAGGAGGTGTCCGTCGGCTACCCCCGCGAATGGCGCAAGCGGCCGCAGCCGCCGGGGAGACTGCGCCGCGTACTGCCGAAGGAGGTCGGGGTCGGGTGATCGAGGAGCTGCTGCCGGACGAGGTGGTGGCCGTGGAGGTGCACGGCGACGACGGGAGCGAGCCCGCGCCGCTGTACCCCGAGGAGGCACAGGTCGTGGCGCAGGCGGTCGAGAAACGCCGCCGCGAGTTCGCCCTCGTACGCGCCTGCGCACGCCGCGCCATGGAGAAGCTCGGCGTGCCGCCGCAGCCCCTCCTGCCCGGCGAACGCGGCGCACCGGGCTGGCCGCCCGGCCTGGCCGGCAGCATGACCCACTGCGACGGCTACTGCGCCGCCGCCCTGGTCCGCGCCACCGACCTGGCCTCCGTCGGCATCGACGCCGAACCCCACCGGCCGCTCCCGGGGGGCGTCCTGGACGCGGTCGCCCTGCCCGCCGAGGCGGCCAGGCTGCGCCACCTGGCAGTGCAGCACCCCGAGGTCCACTGGGACCGGCTCCTGTTCAGCGCCAAGGAGTCCGTCTACAAGGCATGGTTCCCCCTCACCGGACTGTGGCTCGAGTTCACCGAGGCCGACATCGAGGTCTTCGTCGACCCCGACGAGCGGCTGCACGGCGGCTTCCGCGCCGAACTCCTCGTCCCCGGCCCGATGGTCGGCGGCCGGCGGCTCGGCCACTTCGAGGGCCGGTGGACCGTCCAGCGGGGGCTGGTGGCGACGGCGATCGCGGTCCCGCACACGCCCTGAGCCCCCGCCCGGCGGCCGCCGGCCGTCACGGCTGCGGGCACCAGCTCTGCAGCAGCCGGAAGAACTCCTCCTCGTTCCCCGCCAGTCCCGCGGCAGCGAGCGCCTGCTCCGCCTCGGCCAGCACGGCGGGCGGGACGACGGCTGGTCGGCACGCCTCCGGCGGACCGGGCACGTCTGCGAACGCGGCCCGTACGGTGTGCAGCAGCCGGAGATAGGCCTGTACGGCGGTGCGCTCGCGGTCGGTCAGTACAGCAGTGGGCATCGGTCGGCTCTCCCCGTGTCGGCGTCGTCTCTCCCGCACCCGTCGGTGCGCACACCCCGCACAAGGGGGCGCAACTCCAGCTTGCCGCCCGCCACTGACAATCGGGTTTGCCTGTGTGTCGATTCGCCCGCTTAGCGGAGGCGAAACGTCCCCGAAATCCCTTGTGGGAAACCGGCCCTACGCTGGATTACAAGGGCTTTCGGCCGCTTCCGCGGCGGCCACGGAACGGGAGGCAAGTGCGTGGTCGACGTCCCGCACCGGCGCCCGGTGCGCACCGTACGGCTGCGCCCGGTGGGCGACGGAGAACTCGAGTTGCAGTACCGCGTGGTGCACGGATACCGGCGCGCCTTCCGCATGGCCGGCGAGGGTCCGGCGCTGGTGCTCATCCACGGCATCGGCGACTCCTCCGCGACCTGGGCCGAGCTGATCCCCGACCTCGCCCGCACGCACACCGTGATCGCCCCCGACCTGCTCGGCCACGGGGCTTCGGACAAACCGCGCGCCGACTACTCGGTGGCGGCGTACGCGAACGGCGTACGGGACCTGCTCACCACGCTCGGCATCGAGTCGGCAACCCTGGTCGGGCACTCGCTGGGCGGGGGCGTGGCCATGCAGTTCGCCTACCAGTTCCCCGAGCGCACCGAGCGGCTCATCCTGGTGAGCGCGGGCGGTGTGGGACGCGAGGTCAATCCCGTGCTGCGGCTGGTCTCCCTGCCCGGGGCCCACCTGATGCTGTCCACCCTGCGGTTGCCGGGAATGCGGCTGCAAGTGGGGCTGGCGGTGCGCCTGATGAAGCTCCTGGACACCGACCTCGGCCAGGACGCACCCGAACTGCTCACCCTCGTCGACGCCCTGCCGGACGAGACCTCCCGCAACGCCTTCATCCGCACCCTGCGCGCGGTCGTCGACTGGCGCGGGCAGGTCGTCACCATGCTCGACCGGTGCTATCTCACCGAGGGCATGCCGACCATGCTGCTGTGGGGCGACCGGGACAGTGTGGTGCCGGTGCGGCACGCGTACGGGGCGCACGAGGCGATGCCGGGGAGCCGGCTGGAGATCTTCGAACAGGCAGGTCATTTTCCGTTCCACAGCGACCCCGCGCGGTTTGTGTCGCTGGTCGAGGAGTTCACGGCGAGCACGCATCCGGCCGACTGGAGTCGGGAGCACTGGCGTGAACTCCTCGTCGAGGGGCGTCCCGGGAGCAGTGCCGGGCGGCCGGACACGGCCCGGAATCGGGAGGTGGAGCGGGATCTGAGGGAGGCGAGCGAGCGCAGTGCAACGTGACAGATCCCGGCTGGTCGCGGCCGTCGACGAGTGGATATTGCCTTGCCCCCTCAGGTGATCCGTCGGTAGCCTCGGCTCTCATGAACCGTCGGCGGCAGAAGAAGCTCTCGCGTCATCTCTTCGCGGCGATTCCGATGGGCGACACCGCCCGCGCGAGGGCTCTCCTGCGGGCCGGGGCCGATCCGGCAAGGGCCGACGGCGAGGGCACCACGCCCCTCTATGCGGCATCCGTGAACGGGGAAGCCGCCATCGTCCGTCTGCTCCTGACGTCCGGTGCCGCCCCGGACACCGAGAGCCGTGGAATCGGCGCGGAGGGCACACCGTTGTGCGCTGCCGCGTGCTGGGGGCACACGCAGGTGGTGCGCGAGCTGTTGGCACACGGCGCCGACCCGAATCTTCGTGAGGACCACGGCACCGGCTGGTCCCCGCTGGACTGGGCGGACAACGGCCCTCATCCCGCAACCGCCGCTCTCCTCACCGCGGCGGGCGCGACGCCCCGCCTGCCAACCACGTGACAGAGCCGACCGACGCGTACTCAGCCCTGCGGCCCCAGATACCCCAACGACGCCTCGATCCGCCCCGCCAGATGATCGCGCGGCACCGGCCCCCGCAGCCCCGAACCCGCCAGCCAGGTACGGCACTTGCTGGCGAGGAGCAGGCCGAAGGTCTCGGCCTCCTGCTCGTCGGCCAGGTCGAAATGGCTGCGGGCGGCCACCTTGCGGACGGTGGCCCGCAGGTCCGCGTCGTCGCTGAGCAGGCGGGCCGCGACCCTGGCGCCCTCGACGTGATGGCTGCAGTGCCCGGCCTTCATGTGCCACAGTTCGTGGCCGAGGATCACCAACTGGTGGTCCGGGGCGGTCCGTTCCTCGATCACGACGAGGTCCTGGTCTGTCATGTCCAGCCACAGCCCGCTCGCCGTGCCGGTCGGAAAGGCGGCCACGCGGAAGTGGACCGGCCGGCCGCGGCGCCTGCTCATCGCGTCGCACAGCGCCCCGTACAGGTCGTCGGGCGGCGCCGGCGCGGCCAGTGTGAGCTCCGCGACCAGTTCGCCGCACAGGCGGCGCATTTCCCTTCCGATGCCCACAGCTCTCCCCAGGCTCACGCTTCGGGCCGCTTGACGCTCTCCAGGAGCATGTCCAGCCACTCGGCGACCTTGTCGCGGTGCTGGTCGGTGGGCAGTTGTGCGGCCCGCCAGGCGATTCCGCGGACGCCGTGGTCCTGCAGCAGCCGCTCGAGCGGGTCGTCGGCGGCCGCGGCCGCCTCCCGCTCGGCGAGTCTTTGCAGGAGTTCCTGCTCCACGCCCTGCAGGGCGCCCGTGAGGGCCTCGGGGTCCTCGGCCGTGAGGAATCCGGCGTGCACCCGGAAGAAGCGCTGGATGGCGTCGCAGTGCTCCATGGTGGGGCGCCGGTCGCCGTTGATGAGCGCGCCGGCCTGCTGGCGCGACATCCCCGCGCCGTCGGCGATCTCCTGCTGCGTGTACTTGCGCCCGTTGGGCTTGAGCCGGGTGCGGCGCAGCAGGTCCAGCCGCTGCAGGAACCGTTCCTGCACATCGGGCTCGCCCGCGGGGCGGCCCCTCAGCAGGGCCCTGACCACGGGTTCGGGGACGCCCGAGGCGGTGGACAGGCGGCCGGTGTCGAAGACCTCCGCGTGCGGCACGCCGAGCCGGTCGGCGAGCGCGGTGACGCGTGCGACGACGGCCGGTAGCGCAGCGGTCGTAGCCGTGGTGCCCGGACCCTCGAAGCCATCCGTCACCGACAGATCTCCTACGTTTCTCACAGGCTTCTCACAAGCGGTTGCCGTGAACTCGACGGAGATTACCGGGTAGTTCGAACTCGCATCCAGGTGTCGCCACAACTGTGGCCAATTTCAGCCGTCAACAAGCACGAAATGCCACGATAGTTGACACGACTTGAGTCGGGGCCGCAGGATCAAGGCGCCGCGTGAAGGCCGCAGAGGCAAGAGGGGTGACCTCCCGATGGCGTATCAGGCAGGAGGGCAGCGTCCGGCACCGCGGCCCGTCCCCGAGAGTCTCGAGGCCCAGGCGTATCTGCAGGACTACGCCGCCCTCCTGGAGGCAGTTCCCTTTCCGTCGTTCGTCCTCGACCACCGCTGGGACGTCGTTCTCTCGAACAACGCTTTCGCGTCACTTTTCCGTGAGATGAGCCCGCATCCGACGGCGATGCCGGGCGACAACTTCCTCAGGTTCGTCCTGTTCCACCCGGACGCGGGCACGGTCCTCGGCGAGCACGAGTCCAGCTGGTGCCTGCCGATGCTGGCGCACTTCGCGGCCGCGGTCGAGCGCTACGGCCACGACCACGGGCTGCAGTCCATCCGCCGCGACATCGCCCAGGACCCGATCATGGAGGCCGCCTACCGGCAGGGCCTGCCGCACTGGATCCGCGCGGTCGGCGAACAGGCGGTGGCGCACGACGGCGCCGTACGCCCCCTGACGCACCCCGATCCGCGCTGGGGCGCCACCGACTGCCGCGTGGTCGACGAGACCCCGAGGACGCTGCAGGACATGGGGTACACGCGGATGACGCTGGTGCTGCGGGAGACGCGCCCCGCCCGCTCCAAGGCCCGTAAGGCCCGGCATGCGGCGGCGCACCTGAGGGTGGTGCCGGCCGCCGAGGCCTGACCGCCCCCCCACCGTCAGCGCGGGGAGATCACCAGCACGAGGGGGATGTCCCGGCAGGGCACCAGCCGCAGTCCGCGATACCGTGCCGGCCGCGCCCGCTCCAGTACGGCGGCGAAGTCCGGCCCCTTGGTGAGGGATCCGGCGAGATGGGCGGGGTCCGCGGAGGCCGTCACCCGCCCGCGTGCGTTCACCAGATGGGCCGGCCCGGGCAGTCGGCGCAGCATCGGCATCACGGCCGCCTCGAAGTGCCGTAGGTACACGTCCGCCGCGGCGACTCCGGCGAACCGGCCTGCCATCTCGACCGGCGCGGACAGGGTGAGGCTGTACTCGTCGGAGCAGAGGTAGTCGACGTAGGGCCCGGCCACCGCGCGTTTGCCGGTGTCGCGGGGGAGGGCGAACCAGTCCCAGTGGGTGTAGTCCGCGTACGCCGACTGCTCGGGGTCGAGGTCGAGCAGCAGCGGCCGCACATCGCCGTCCGAGCCGCTCTGCCACCACTCCAGCCAGGCCGGTACGTCGGTGAGCAGCCCCGGTGCGGCGACGAAGCCGACGCCGGAGACCAACTCGTTGCGGGCGAGGCGCAGATGCAGGCCGGGGCGGAGTGCGGCGAGGTCCACGGTCGCGGGGCGGCGGCCCTCGGCGGCCACCCGGCCCAGCAGCTCGGCGGTGTCGGTGCGGGTGGCGGCCACGGCGTCGAAAACGCTCTCCAGAGCGGAGCGGACCCCTGCCGCGACCGACTTCTCCGGTGCCGTGCCGACTACTGCCGTCGCGAGGCTCATGCGCGCCCTCCAGCGGACGGGGACCGGTCGCGGCGCTACAGGGTCAGGCGCAGGGCGATGAGCCGCGCCGTGGAGTCCTGGACGCACCGCTCGGCCAGTTCCCTGGCCGTTTGGTGGGCCCCATCCTGCACGGCCGAGATTACGGAGCGGTGACGGTCCGCCACCTCTTCACGATATGTGTCGTCCCCGAGCACAAGACACAGCAGCGCCCCGATCTCGGTCTGCAGCGCCACCTGTTCCCGGGTGAGGCGCGCCGACTGCGCGGCGGCGGCCAGCTCCACATGGAAGCGGCCGTAGACACGACTGCGGGCCGCCGCGTCCGCCGCCTGCTCCAACTCCTCGGCCGTACGCCTGAGTTGTACGAGGTCGTCCGGCTCGGTGCGCTCGGCGGCGAGCCGGGCCGCCGTGCCCGACAGGGCGGCCCAGTGGTCGCCGAGGTCGCGCAGCTCCTCGGTGCTCCAGCCGCGCAGACGCACCTTGAGCCGCTCCTCGCCGGGGACCTCGGGCAGGGACACGAAGGAGCCGCCGCCGCGGCCCCGGCGGGTGGTGAGCAGGCCCTGCTGGCGAAGGGCCATCAGGGCCTCGCGCAGGGTCACCGTGGACACCCCGAGCTGCCCGGCCAGCTCGCTCTCGCCGGGCAGCTGCTCGCCGTCGGCGAGCAGCCCGAGCTCGATGGCGTCGCCGATCCGGCGGACCACGGCGTCGACGCGCGCCCGGCTGTCCACCGGGGTGAAGACGGCTCTGCGGGCGCCGCCGTTCATCTGCTGCTGCTTCACGGCCACCACCTTGTGCGTTGACTCAAGCTTTACCCTAAGGGGGCCTTGAGCTTTGAACTATGACTTCATATCTTTCCGTGCAACGTAGCAACGTACGAGAACGCCAGAAAGGTTCCCGTCCATGGAGGGAATTGCGATCCGGCTGCAGGATCTGCGGAAGTCGTTCGGGGAGACGACCGCCGTGGCCGGGATCGACCTGGAGATCCGGGACGGCGAGTTCTTCTCGATGCTCGGCCCCTCCGGCTCCGGCAAGACCACCGTCCTGCGCATGATCGCCGGGTTCGAGATCCCCACCGCGGGCCGGATCGAACTGGCCGGCCAGGAGGTCACCGGCCTCGCCCCCTTCGAGCGGGACGTGCACACCGTCTTCCAGGACTACGCGCTGTTCCCGCACATGACCGTCGAGCAGAACGTCGCCTACGCCCTCAAGATCCGCAGGGTGCCCAAGGCCGAACGCCTCGTCCGCGCCCGCAAGGCCCTCTCCGAGGTCCGCCTCGAAGGCTTCGGCAAGCGGCGCCCCGCCCAGCTCTCCGGCGGCCAGCGCCAGCGCGTCGCCCTCGCCCGTGCCCTGGTCGGCCGCCCCCGTGTGCTGCTGCTCGACGAACCGCTCGGCGCCCTCGACCTCAAGCTGCGCGAGCAGATGCAGGTCGAGCTCAAGGAGCTCCAGCGCGAGGTCGGCATCACCTTCGTCTTCGTCACCCACGACCAGCAGGAGGCCCTGACGATGAGCGACCGCATCGCCGTCTTCGACCAGGGCCGCATCCAGCAGGTCGGCACCCCCGCCGAGATCTACGAACGCCCCGCGACCCCCTTCGTCGCCTCCTTCGTCGGCACCTCGAACCTGCTCGAGGGCGAGTCCGCCCAGCGCGTCGTCGGCAGCCCCGGCATCTACAGCATCCGCCCCGAGAAGATCCGCGTCCTGAAGGAGTCCGCGGAGGCCGACCAGCCGGACCACACCACCGCCACCGGCACCGTCGCCGAGGTCGTCTACCTCGGGGACGCCACCCGCTTCCTGGTCGACCTCGACGCCGGCGGCCGCCTCACCGCACTCCAGCAGAACCTGGAGACCTCCGCCGAGGACGTCGCCGCCTACCGCGGCACCCGGGTGCGACTGCAATGGCACCGCCGCCACACCGTCCAGGTCCCCGACACCCGCTGAAGCCCTTGTCCCGTAGGGAGAACGACGTGCGCCCCACCCGAACGCTCCAGGTCGCGGCTTCCGCAGCCGCCCTGCTCCTCGCCGCCACCGCCTGCTCGTCCTCCGGCAACGGCGGCTCCTCGGCCACCGGCCTCAACCCCCCTGATCTCAAGGCGCCCACGAAACTCGGCAAGACCGAGGGCAAGGTCAACCTGATCGCCTGGGCCGGCTATGTCGAGGACGGCTCCAACGACCCCAAGGTCGACTGGGTCAGCGACTTCCAGAAGCAGACCGGCTGCCAGGTCAACTCCAAGGTCGCCGCCAGCTCCGACGAGATGGTCAAGCTGATGAAGACCGGCGAGTACGACGCCGTCTCCGCCTCCGGCGACGCATCCCTGCGCCTCATAGCGTCGGGCGACGCCGCACCCGTCAACACCAAGCTCGTACCCAACTACAAGGACATCTTCAGCGGCCTGAAGAACGGCAGCTGGAACTCCGTCAAGGGCCAGATGTACGGCATCCCGCACGGCCGCGGCGCCAACCTGCTGATGTACAACACACAGAAGGTCACGCCCGCGCCGACCTCCTGGTCCGCGGTCTTCGACGGCGCCGCCAAGTACAAGGGTCACGTCACTGCGTACGACTCGCCGATCTACATCGCCGACGCCGCGCTGTATCTCAAGGCCACCAAGCCCGAGTTGAAGATCAAGGACCCGTACGCGCTCGACCAGAAGCAGTTCGACGCCGCTGTCGCCCTGCTGAAGAAGCAGAACGCGGACATCGGCGAGTACTGGAGCGACTACCTCAAGGAGATCTCCGCCTTCAAGAGCGGCGACTCCGTCGTCGGCACCACCTGGCAGGTCATCGCCAACCTGGCCGCCGGCGAGGGCGCCAAGGTCAAGGCCTTCGTGCCCAAGGAGGGTTCGACCGGCTGGTCCGACACCTGGATGGTCTCGGCCAAGGCCAAGCACCCCAACTGCGCCTACAAATGGCTGAACTGGATCGTCTCCCCGAAGGTCAACGCCCAGGTCGCCGAGTACTTCGGCGAGGCGCCCGCCAACTCCAAGGCCTGCGAACTGACTTCGGACAAGAACTTCTGCACCACCTACCACGCGGCCGACGAGAGCTACTGGAAGAACATCGCCTTCTGGAACACGCCCATCGAGCAGTGCCTCGACGGCCGGACCGACGTCAAGTGCGTGCCGTACGCCAAGTGGGTCCAGGCCTGGACCGAGATCAAGGGCTGAGCCGGATGACCGTCGCTGTCGAGCGAGCCGGCGGGCGGGGCACCGTCCGGCGGCTCGCCGGGGCGCTGCACCGCCGTCCCCGGCTCCGGCTGACCCTGCTGCTGGCCGCCCCGCTGCTGTGGCTGGCCGTGCTCTATCTCGGCTCGCTCGCCGTGCTGTTCGTCTCCGCGTTCTGGACCACCAACTCCTTCACCTCCGAGGTCGTGAAGGTCTGGTCGACCGACAACTTCCGCGAGTTGTTCACGACACCGGTGTTCCGTCAGGTGATCCTGCGAAGCGTGGGCGTGGCTCTGGCCGTCACCGCCCTGTGCGCGGTGATCGCCTTCCCGCTCGCCTTCTACACCGCGCGCGTGGCCGGGCCGAGGTGGCGGCCGCTGCTGGTGGTCGCCATCCTCACGCCGCTGTGGGCCAGCTATCTGGTGAAGGTGTATGCGTGGCGGCTGATCCTGTCCGAAGGCGGGCTCGCGGACTGGATGCTGAAGCCGTTCGGGCTGAGCGGGCCGGGGTTCGGCCTGCCGGCCACGGTGCTGACACTGACGTACCTGTGGCTGCCGTACATGATCCTGCCGATCCACACGGCGTTGGAGCAGCTGCCCGCCAATTTGGTCGATGCGTCCGCCGACTTGGGCGCGCGGGGCTGGCGGACCTTCCGGTCGGTGGTGCTGCCGATGGTGCTGCCGTCCGTCGCCGCCGGGTCGATCTTCACCTTCTCGCTGAGTCTCGGCGACTACATCACCGTGCAGATCGTCGGCGGCAAGACCCAGCTGATCGGCAACGTCGTCTACTCCAACATCGAACTCAACCTGCCGATGGCGGCAGCGCTCGGCACCGTGCCGGTCGTCGTCATCGTGGTGTATCTGCTGGCGATGCGTCGTACAGGTGCACTGAGCAGCCTCTGAGTCCCTGAATCCCTGCGTTTCTGAGCCTCTGAAAGGGGGTGCTATGTCACATGCCACTCTCCCGATCCGCGCGTATCGCGCTGCGCATCGCCGCCGGCCTCGGCTTCGCCGTCATCTACGTGCCACTGCTGCTCGTCCTCGTCAACTCCCTCAACCCTGACCGCAGTGCGAGCTGGCCACCGCCCTCCCTCACCCTCCACTGGTGGTCCGTCGCCTGGCAGAACTCCGGTGCGAGGGAAGCCCTCTGGGTCTCCGTCAAGGCGGGCCTCGGCGCCACCGCCATCGCCCTGGTCCTGGGCACTCTGATCGCCTTCGCCGTCGCCCGGCACCGGTTCTTCGGCCGCGACGCCATCTCCTTCGTGGTCGTCCTGCCGATCGCCCTGCCCGGAATCGTCACGGGCATCGCCCTCAACTCGGCCTTCGGTACGGTCCTTGCGCCGCTCGGCGTGGGCCTCGGCCTGTTCACGGTGGTCGTCGGACACGCCACCTTCTGCATCGTCGTCGTCTTCAACAACGTCGTCGCCCGGCTGCGCCGCACCGCCGGCTCGTACGAGGAAGCGGCGATGGACCTGGGTGCCAACACCTTCCGGGCCTTCGCCGACGTCACCTTCCCGCTGGTGCGCTCGGCGCTGTTCGCGGGCGGACTGCTCGCCTTCGCGCTCTCCTTCGACGAGATCGTGGTGACGACCTTCACCGCCGGGCCCGGCATCGAGACGCTCCCCATCTGGATCTTCAACAACATGACCCGCCCGCAGCAGGCGCCGGTGGTGAACGTGGTGGCGGCCGTGCTCGTCCTGCTCTCCGTCATACCGATCTACGTCGCTCAGCGGCTGTCGGCGGATACGGCGACGGGTAGTCGCGTGTGACGGGCGCTCGTGGGTGAAGGGCGCTCGCGCCCTGTTCCCAGCCTCAGTGATATGTGACATAGTACTGACGTGAGTCAGCCACTGACCTGCGACGTCATGGTCGTCGGAGCCGGCATGACAGGCGCCGCCTGCGCCCTGTACGCCTCCCGCGCCGGCCTGGACGTCATCGTCGTGGACCGCGGCCCCGTGGCCGGCGGCACCACCGGTGCGGGAGAAGGCAACCTCCTCGTCTCCGACAAGGAGCCCGGCCCGGAGCTCGACCTCGCACTCCTCTCCAACCGCCTGTGGGCCGAACTGGCGCAGGAGTTCGGGGAGGCCATCGAGTACGAGGCCAAGGGCGGCGTCGTGGTGGCCACCTCCCCCGGCAGCCTCACCGCGCTGGAGCGCTTCGCCGGCGAGCAGCGGGCGGCCGGAGTCGTCGCCGAACCCGTCGCGGGCGACGCGTTGTACGCCCTCGAACCCCATCTCGCCCCCGGCCTGCCCGGCGCCGTCCACTACCCGCAGGACTCCCAGGTCATGCCCGCCCTGGCCGCCGCCCACCTCGTCCGGGCCTCCGGCGCCCGCCTGTTCACCGGCCGCACGGTGACCGGCGTCCTGCACAGGGCGGACGGCACTGTGCTGGGAGTTCGCACCGACAAAGGCGACATCCACACCCCGGCGGTGGTCAACGCGGCCGGCACCTGGGGTGCCGACCTCGCCGCGCTCGCGGGCACGAGCCTGCCCGTTCTCCCGCGGCGCGGCTTCGTCCTCGTCACCGAACCGCTCCCGCGCATGGTCCACCACAAGGTGTACGCCGCCGACTACGTGGCCGACGTGGCCAGCGACTCGGCCGCGCTGCAGACCTCGCCGGTCGTGGAGGGCACGGCGGCGGGACCGATCCTGATCGGCGCGAGCCGCGAACGGGTCGGCTTCGACCGCTCGTTCTCGCTGCCCGCCCTGCGGGCCCTCGCGGCGGGCGCGACCCGCCTGTTCCCTTTCCTCGCCGACGTCCACGCCATCCGCTCCTACGCCGGCTTCCGCCCGTACATGCCCGACCATCTGCCCGCCATCGGCCCCGACCCCAGGGTCCCCGGCCTCTTCCACGCCTGCGGACACGAGGGCGCGGGCATCGGGCTCGCCACCGGCACCGGGCACCTGATCGCCCAGACCCTGACCGCGAAGACACCCGACCTGGACCTGGACCCGTTCCGACCCGACCGCTTCCCCGAGGAGGCGCCGTGAGCTCCCCCCTGGACCTGGCACAGGCCCACCCGCGCCCGGCCTTCACGGTCACGCTGGACGGCCGCGAGATCGAGGCGCTGCCCGGCCAGACGGTCGCCGCCGCGCTCTGGGCGGTGGGCGTCACATCGTGGCGCACCACTCGGGGCGCGGGCCGCCCGCGCGGCGTCTTCTGCGGGATCGGCGTCTGCTTCGACTGCCTGGTCACCGTCAACGACCGCCCGGGCAGGCGGGCTTGCCTGGTTCCCCTGCAGCCGGGCGACGCGATCCGCACCCAGGAGGGGACCGGCCACGATGACTGACCGACCCCACCTCGCCGTCATCGGTGCGGGCCCGGCGGGCCTGGCCGCGACCGTGGCCGCCGCGGCGCACGGTGTCCGGGTCACGCTCGTCGACTCTGCCGGGCAGGCGGGCGGCCAGTTCTACCGGCAGCCCGCCGCCGAACTGCGCGCGCACCGCCCCCAGGCGCTGCACCATGACTGGCGGACGTGGGAGCGGCTGCGGGACGGCCTGGACACACACGTAAGGGCAGGCACAGCAACGCACTTGACGGACCATCACGTCTGGTTCGTCGAGCGGCACGCGGACCGGTTCACCGTGCACGCCCTGCTCGGCCCCGAGCAGGAGGACCCGGTGGCCGTGCACGCCGACGCCGTGCTCCTGGCCACCGGCGGCTACGAGAAGGTGCTGCCCTTCCCCGGCTGGACCCTCCCCGGCGTCCTTTCCGCGGGCGGCGCCCAGGCCATGCTCAAGGGAACCCTCGCGGTGTCCGGACGTACCGCCGTGGTCGCCGGCACCGGACCGCTGCTCCTGCCGGTCGCGACCGGCCTCGCGGCGGCCGGAGTGGAAGTGGCGGCGCTCGTGGAGTCCGCCGACCCCCGGGCGTTCGTACGGCGGACCCGGGCGCTGGCGGCACAGCCCGGCAAGCTCGCCGAAGGGGCCCGGTACGCCGCCCAGTTGGCCCGCCACCGCGTACGCACCCTCACCCGGCACAACGTCGTCGAGGCGCACGGCACCGAACGCCTGGAGGCGGTGACGGTTGCCGCCCTCGACGGCGAAGGGCGGGTCCGGCCCGGCACCGGGCGGCGCATCCCCTGCGACACCCTCGCCGTCGGCCACGGCATGCTCCCGCACACCGACCTCGCCGAAACCCTCGGCTGCCGCCTCGACGCGATGAACGTCCACGTCGACGACGAGCAGCGCACCGACGTGCCCGGCGTCTGGGCCGCGGGCGAGACCACCGGCATCGGCGGCTCGGCCCTCGCGCTCGCCGAGGGCCACATCGCCGGACGCTCGGCGGCAGCACGCCTCGCGGGCCGCGCACCGGACCCGCGCGAGTGGGCCGCGGCCGCCAGGACCCGTACCCGGCTACGGGAGTTCGCCGCCGCGCTCGACTCCGTGTACACCCCGCCCGCCCACTGGAGCGAGCAGGCCACCGACGACACCGTCGTGTGCCGCTGCGAGGAGGTCACCGCGGGCGCCGTCCGCGAGGCCGTCGCGGAACTCGGCGCCGGCGACGTACGCACCGTGAAGCTGCTGACCCGGGCCGGCATGGGCTGGTGCCAGGGCCGGATGTGCGCACCCGCGGTCGCCGGGCTCGCCGGGTGCGAACTCGCCCCGTCCAGAAGGCCGTTCGCACGGCCCGTGCCGCTCGGCGTCCTCGCCCGCGAGCACGCTCACCCCACCGAGAGAGGATCCTCATGACCGACCACCGTCCCTGGCGCGGCGTCCTCGTCGCCACCGCGCTGCCGCTGAACGACGACCTGTCCGTGAACCACGACCAGTACGCCGAGCACTGCGCCTGGCTCGTCGAGAACGGCTGCGACGGCGTCGTCCCCAACGGCTCGCTGGGGGAGTACCAGGTGCTCACCCCCGAGGAGCGCGCCAAGGTCGTGGAGACGGCGGTCGGTGCGATCGGCGGGCAGCGCGTCATGCCCGGCGTGGCCGCGTACGGCTCCGCGGAGTCCCGCCGCTGGGCCGAGCAGGCCCGTGACGCCGGCTGCCACGCGGTGATGCTGCTGCCGCCCAACGCCTACCGCGCGGACGAGCGTTCGGTGCTCGCCCACTACGCGGAGGTCGCGAAGGCAGGGGTGCCGGTCGTGGCGTACAACAACCCGATCGACACCAAGGTCGACCTCGTACCGGAACTCCTCGCGAAGTTGCACGGGGAGGGGTACATCCGCGCCGTCAAGGAGTTCTCCGGGGACGTCCGCCGCGCCTACCGGATCGCCGAACTCGCCCCGGAACTCGACCTGTTGATCGGCGCCGACGACGTCCTGCTGGAACTCGCGATCGCGGGTGCGAAGGGCTGGGTGGCCGGCTACCCGAACGCCCTGCCCGCCGCGAGCGTGGAGCTGTACCACGCGGCAGTCGAGGGAGACCTGGTCACCGCGAACCGGCTCTACCGGCAGCTGCACCCGTTGTTGCGGTGGGACTCCCGGGTGGAGTTCGTGCAGGCGATCAAGCTGTCCATGGACATCGTCGGGCGGCACGGGGGCCCGGTCCGGCCGCCCCGTATGCCGCTGCTGCCCGAACAGGAGGCGGCCGTCCGCGCGGCCACCGAGAAGGCCGTCGCCGCCGGACTCGTATAACGGAGGACCGAGGACCATGCGCAGCAGACTCGTCCTGCACGCCGTCGACTCGCACACCGAGGGCATGCCCACCCGGGTGATCACCGGTGGGATCGGGACCATCCCCGGTGCGACGATGAACGAGCGGCGGCTGTACTTCCGCGAACACCGTGACGACATCAAGCAGTTGCTGATGAACGAGCCGCGCGGGCACTCCGCGATGAGCGGCGCGATCCTCCAGCCGCCGGCCCGGGCCGACTGCGACTGGGGCGTCGTCTACATCGAGGTGTCCGGCTATCTGCCGATGTGCGGGCACGGCACGATCGGCGTCGCGACCGTGCTCGTCGAGACCGGCATGGTCGAGGTCGTCGAACCGGTCACCACCATCCGCCTGGACACCCCGGCCGGAGTCGTGGTCGCCGAGGTGGCGGTGGAGGGCGGCGCGGCCAGGTCGGTGACGCTGAGGAACGTGCCGTCGTTCGCGGTCGGGCTCGACCGCAAGGCGGTGTTGGCTGACGGACGGTCAGTAACATATGACATGGCATACGGCGGCAACTTCTACGCCATCCTCCCGCTGGACCAGTTCGGCCTTCCCTTCGACCGCTCCCGCAAGGACGACATCCTCGCCGCGGGCCTGGCCCTCATGGACGCCATCAACGCCGAGGACGAGCCCGTCCACCCCGAGGACCCGTCCATCCGCGGCTGCCACCACGTCCACCTCTACGCCCCCGGTTCCAACGCCCGCCGCTCCCGGCACGCGATGGCGATCCACCCCGGCTGGTTCGACCGCTCACCCTGCGGCACCGGGACGAGCGCGCGCATGGCCCAGCTGCACGCGCGCGGCGAACTCCCCCTGCACACCGAGTTCGTCAACGAGTCGTTCATCGGCACCCGCTTCACCGGCCGTCTCCTCGGCACCACCGAGGTCGCGGGCCGTCCCGCCGTGCTGCCCAGCTTCACCGGCCGCGCCTGGATCACCGGAACCGCCCAGTATCTGCTGGACCCGGAGGATCCCTTCCCTGCGGGATTCGTGTTGTAGGCGACCCGATAATGTCCGGTGACCCTAGGAGGACGATCACCATGGCCCAGCAGCAACGCCCTGCCATTCCCTCGCTCGGCGGCAGGAAGCCCAACTTCCGGGAAAAGGTCGTGGACGTGCTGCGGGCCGCCCTGGTCTCCGGTGAGCTGCGCCCCGGCCAGGTGTACTCGGCGCCGGCCCTCGCCCCCCGGCTGGGTGTCTCCGCGACTCCGGTGCGCGAGGCGATGCTCGAGCTGGTGAAGGACGGCATGGTCGAGATCGTCCCGAACAAGGGATTCCGGGTCACCGAGGTCTCCGAGAAGGAGCTCGACGAGTACACCCACATCCGCTCCCTGATCGAGATCCCGACGACCGTCGGCCTCGCGACCACCGCCGACCTCGACGACCTGGAGGCGCTCCGCCCGCTGGCCGTGGAGATCGTCACCTCCGCCACGAGAGGCAATCTCCTCGACTACGTCGAGGCCGACCTGCACTTCCACCTCGGCCTGCTCGCCCTGGCCGGCAACGACCATCTGGTGGAGGTCGTACGGGACTTGCGGCAGCGTTCACGGCTGTACGGACTGACCGCTCTGATCGAGGCGAAGCAGCTGCAGGCCTCCGCCGAGGAACACCTCGAACTCCTCGATGCGCTGCTCGCGCGCGACACCGAGGCCGTGCGTGAGGTGATGACCCGGCACCTCGGGCACGTCCGCGGTCTGTGGGCGGCCGGCAGAGAAGAATGACGCATCTACGCAAGCCGCTTGCGTTTCTTGCGTTATTCTTGCGCGCATGACGCGACGACTTGCTGAGGTGGCGAAGAAGGTCGGGGTCAGTGAGGCCACGGTCAGCCGGGTGCTGAACGGCAAGCCCGGGGTCTCGGAGCCCACCCGGCAGGCGGTGCTGAGTGCCCTGGACGTCCTCGGCTACGAGCGGCCCACGCAGCTGCGCGGCGAGCGCGCGCGGCTCGTCGGCCTTGTACTGCCCGAGCTGCAGAACCCCATCTTCCCGGCGTTCGCCGAGGTGATCGGCGGGGCGCTCGCCCAGCTCGGCCTGACTCCGGTGCTGTGCACGCAGACCAAGGGCGGCGTCTCCGAGGCCGACTATGTGGAGCTGCTGCTGCAACAGCAGGTCTCCGGCGTCGTCTTCGCCGGTGGCCTGTACGCCCAGGCCGACGCCCCGCACGACCACTACCGCCGGCTCGCCGAGCGCAACATCCCGGTGGTACTGGTCAACGCGTCCATCGACGACCTCGGCTTCCCCGGCGTCTCCTGCGACGACGCGGTGGCGGTGGAGCAGGCCTGGCGGCATCTCACCTCGCTCGGACACGAGCGGATCGGGCTGGTGCTGGGACCGGGCGACCATGTGCCGTCGGCGCGCAAGCTGGCTGCCGCGCGGGCTCTCGGGGACCTGCCGGACGAGCGCGTGGCCCGGGCCATGTTCTCGATCGAGGGCGGACATGCGGCGGCCTCCCGGCTCATCGACCGGGGTGTCACGGGCATCATCTGCGCCAGCGACCCCCTGGCGCTCGGCGCGATCAGGGCCGCGCGCCGCAAGGGGCTCGGCGTCCCCGCGCAGGTCTCGGTCGTCGGCTACGACGACTCCGCGTTCATGAACTGCACCGAGCCCCCGCTGACGACCGTCCGCCAGCCCATCGAGGCCATGGGGAGGGCAGCCGTCGAGTTGCTGAACGCGCAGATCAACGGCAGTTCCGTAGCGCCTGAAGAGCTGCTGTTCGAGCCCGAGTTGGTGGTCCGCGGGTCGACCGCTCAAACGTCTCGTCCCTGAGATCCACCCGACTGTCAAATAATTACAGATTGCGCGCGACATCTTGCGGACAGATGTCGCCGGTGCTTGAGTGTGCGGCGCCCACCGCTCCTGCCCAGAGGGGTCCACAGATGAGAAGCACCGGGTTCCGCCGTACGTTCGTCGCGCTCAGCGTCTGCTCTCTTGCCCTCACCGCCTGCGGGTCGAATGACGACGACTCGGCGAGCGGCAAGACCCGCATCACGGTCAACTGCGAGCCGCCCAAAAGCGCCAAGGTCGACCGCGGGTTCTTCGAGCAGGACGTCGCCTCCTTCGAGAAGCAGAACCCGGACGTCGACGTCGTCGCGCACGACGCGTTCCCCTGCCAGGACCCGAAGACCTTCGACGCCAAGCTCGCCGGCGGGCAGATGGAGGACGTCTTCTACACGTACTTCACCGACGCCGGGCACGTCGTCGACATCCACCAGGCGGCCGATCTCACCCCGTACATCAAGGCGTTGAAGAGCTACGGCACCCTCCAGAAGCAGCTGCGCGACATCTACACCGTCGACGGGAAGATCTACGGCATCCCGCGCACCGGCTACTCGATGGGTCTGATCTACAACCGCAAGCTCTTCGAGAAGGCCGGCCTCGACCCCGACCAGTCCCCGGCCACCTGGGACGAGGTCCGCGCCGACGCCAAGAAGATCGCCGCTCTCGGGGGCGGCACCGTCGGATACGCCGACTACAGCGCCCAGAACCAAGGAGGCTGGCACTTCACCGCCGAGCTGTACTCCCAGGGCGGCGACGTCGTGAGCGCCGACGGCAAGCAGGCCACCATCGACACACCCGAGGGGCATGCGGTCCTGCAGAACCTGCACGACATGCGCTGGAGCGACAACTCCATGGGCAGCAAGCAGCTCCTCGTCATCAACGACGTCCAGCAGATGATGGGTTCGGGCAAGCTCGGCATGTACCTCTCCGCCCCGGACAACATCCCGATCCTGGTGAAGGAGAAGGGCGGCAACTACAAGGACCTCGCCCTCGGTCCGATGCCCGGCGGCAAGGGCACGCTCATCGGCGGCGACGGCTACATGTTCAACAAGCACGACACGCCCGCCCAGATCCGCGCCGGCCTGAAGTGGCTCGACCACATGTTCCTCACCCCGGGCACGGGCTTCCTCGGCGACTACGCCCGCGCCAAGAAGGCGGACGCCCCGGTCGGACTGCCCGAGCCGCGCCTGTTCACCGGCACCGCCGACGCCAAGGACCAGCAGGTCAAGAAGGCCAACGCCAATGTGCCGGTGGAGAACTACCAGCCCTTCCTCGACGGCAACCACACCCTCCAGCTGAAGATCGAGCCGCCGGACGCCCAGCAGATCTACTCCGTCCTCGACGGCACCGTCTCCGCCGTCCTCACCAAGAAGGACGCCGACATCGACCAGCTGCTCAAGGACGCCTCCGGCAAGATCGACAGCATCCTGGCGCGGGGCTGACGCACATGACGAAGACGGCCGAGCGGCAACCAGTCGGCAAGGTCGCCGTCCATCCGGTCCAGGCGCCGCCCCCGGCAGGGGACCGGGGGCGGCGCCGCCTCGCCGACCAGGCCCGTGCCTACGCCTTCCTCCTCGGAGGCCTCGTCTGCTTCGCCCTGTTCTCCTGGTACCCGGCGATCCGCGCCGTCGTGATCGCCTTCCAGAAGTACACGCCGGGCTCACCGCCCGAGTGGGTCGGCACCGCCAACTTCACCCGCGTCTGGCACGACCCCGAGTTCACCGCGGCCTGGCGCAACACCCTCACCTTCACCCTGCTCGCCCTGCTCATCGGCTTCGCGATCCCCTTCGTGATGGCCCTCGTCCTCAACGAACTCCGCCACGCGAAGGCCTTCTTCAGAGTCGTGGTCTATCTGCCGGTGATGATCCCGCCGGTGGTCAGCGCACTGCTGTGGAAGTGGTTCTACGACCCCGGAGCCGGCCTCGCCAACGAGGCGCTGCGCTTCCTGCACCTGCCCACCTCGAACTGGTCCAACGGCGCCGACACCGCGCTCATCTCCCTTGTCCTCGTGGCCACTTGGGCCAACATGGGCGGCACCGTCCTGATCTACCTGGCCGCCCTCCAGTCCATCCCCGGCGAGCTGTACGAGGCCGCCGAACTGGACGGCGCGAACCTCCTCCAGCGCATCCGGCACGTGACGATCCCTCAGACGCGCTTCGTCATCCTCATGTTGATGCTCCTGCAGATCATCGCCACGATGCAGGTCTTCACCGAACCGTTCGTGATCACTGGCGGCGGACCGGAGAACGCCACGGTCACCGTCCTCTACCTGATCTACAAGTACGCCTTCCTCTACAACGACTTCGGCGGCGCCTGCGCGCTCAGCGTCATGCTCCTCGTGCTGCTGGGCGCCTTCTCCGCCGTATACCTGCGCCTCACCCGCTCCGGAGAGGAGGACGCATGAGCGCCACCCGCACCCTCGTCTCCCCGGCGACGCTCGCCCGTCCGCGCGGGAGGGCCGTGTACTGGACGGTGTTCACCGTCGTCCTCGTCCTGTTCGCGCTCGCCTTCCTGTTCCCCGTCTACTGGATGGTGACCGGTGCGATGAAGCCGCCGGACGAGGTGGCAAAGACCCCGCCGACGCTCATCCCCGAGCACTGGCGCCTGGGCGGCTACACCGACGCCTGGGACCTCATGGAGCTGCCGCAGCACCTGTGGAACACGGTGGTCCAGGCGGCCGGCGCCTGGGCGTTCCAGCTGGTCTTCTGCACGGCCGCCGCCTACGCCCTGTCCAAACTGCGGCCCGCCTTCGGCAAGTTGATCCTCGGCGGCATCCTCGCCACTCTCATGGTCCCGGCCCAGGCCCTCGTCGTACCGAAGTACCTGACCGTCGCCGACCTCCCCCTGATCCACACCAGCCTGCTCAACGACCCCCTCGCCATCTGGCTGCCCGCCGTCGCCAACGCCTTCAACCTGTACCTGCTCAAGCGGTTCTTCGACCAGCTTCCGCGAGACGTCCTGGAGGCCGCGGAGATCGACGGCGCCGGGAGGCTGCGCACCCTGTGGTCGATCGTGCTGCCCATGTCGCGGCCGGTCCTGGGAGTCGTGTCGATCTTCGCGCTGGTCGCCGTGTGGCAGGACTTCCTGTGGCCGCTGATGGTCTTCTCCGACACCGGCAAACAGCCGATCAGCGTGGCCCTCGTCCAGCTGTCGCAGAACATCCAACTGACGGTGCTCATCGCCGCGATGGTGATCGCCAGCATCCCGATGGTCGCCCTGTTCCTGCTCTTCCAGCGGCACATCATCGCCGGGATCAGCGCGGGCAGCACCAAGGGCTGACGCAGCCGCCCCGTTCTCCCGTTCTACAGAAAGGGAAGCTCAGTGGGACAGCCCACCCATGCCCTCAAGCAGCCGAAGGACCGCGACTGGTGGCGCTCCGCAGTCATCTACCAGGTCTACGTCCGCAGCTTCGCGGACGGCGACGGCGACGGCACCGGCGACCTCGCAGGCGTCCGCTCGCGACTGCCCCACCTCGCCGAACTCGGCGTGGACGCCCTGTGGTTCACCCCCTGGTATCTGTCGCCGATGAAGGACGGCGGCTACGACGTCGCCGACTACCGCGCCGTCGACCCGGCCTTCGGCACGCTCGCCGAGGCTGAGAAGCTGATCGCCGAGGCCGGGGAGCTGGGCATCCGCACCATCGTCGACATCGTGCCCAACCACGTCTCCGACCAGCACCCGTGGTTCCGGGCCGCGCTCGCCGCCGGACCCGGCAGCCCCGAGCGCGCACTGTTCCACTTCCGGCCCGGACGCGGCCCGGACGGTGAACTCCCGCCCAACGACTGGCCGTCCCAGTTCGTGGGTTCCACCGAGCCCGTGTGGACGCGGCTGCCCGACGGCGACTGGTACCTGCACCTGTTCACGCCGCAGCAGCCCGACCTCAACTGGGCGCATCCTGCCGTCCGCCAGGAGCACGAGGACATCCTGCGGTTCTGGTTCGAGCGCGGCGTGGCGGGCGTCCGGATCGACTCGGCGGCGCTGCTCGCCAAGGACCCGCAGCTGCCGGACTTCGTCCAGGGCCGCGACCCCAGCCCCTTCGTCGACCGCGACGAACTCCACGACATCTACCGTTCCTGGCGGGCCGTGTCCGACGAGTACGACGGAGTGTTCGTCGGCGAGGTCTGGCTGCCGGACGCCGAGCGCTTCGCCCGCTATCTGCGCCCCGACGAACTCCACACGGCCTTCAACTTCGCCTTCATGACCTGCCCCTGGGACGCCGACGGGCTGCGTACGTCCATCGACGAGACGCTCGCCGAGCACGCACCCGTGGGTGCCCCCGCCACCTGGGTGCTGTGCAACCACGACGTCACCCGCACGGTCACCCGCTACGGCCGTACCGACACCGGCTTCGACTTCGCCACCAAGGCCTTCGGCACCCCGACCGACCTCGCCCTCGGCACCCGGCGCGCCCGCGCGGCCGCCCTGCTGTCGCTGGCCCTGCCCGGAGCCGTCTACGTCTACCAGGGCGAGGAGCTGGGCCTGCCCGAGGCCGACATCCCCGTCGACCGCATACAAGATCCGATGCACTTCCGGTCGAACGGCACCGACCCGGGACGCGACGGCTGCCGGGTGCCGCTGCCCTGGGCGGCGGCCGCGCCGTACGCGGGTTTCGGCTCGCGCGAGGAGCCGTGGCTGCCGCTGCCCGAGGACTGGGCGTCGTACGCGGTCGACCGCCAGGCCGAGGACCCCGGCTCGATGCTGAGCCTCTACCGCATGGCGATCACGATCCGCCCCGTCTTCGGCGTCGGCCCGCTCACCTGGCTGCCCGCACCCGACGGCGTCCTCGCCTTCGCCCGTGCCGAGGGCGCCGTCCTGTGCGTGGTCAACCTCGCGGAGACCCCCGCCAGCCTGCCTCCCCACACTCAACTGATCCTCGCCAGTGGTCCGTTGGCCAGTGACGGCCGCCTGCCGAAGGACACCGCGGTCTGGCTGCGTGCCTGAGACCACACCCGACCGCAACACCCCGCTATCCCCGCACCCCCACCCCGAAGGGATCAGCACATGCACAGGACCAGACCTGTCAGGCCCATGCCAGTGATCGGCGCAGTCGTCGCCCTCTCCGCCGGCATGCTCGTCACCCTCGCCCCCGCCGCGCACGCGGCCTCCGGCGCCACCCTGCCCTTCACCTCGGTCGAGGCCGAGTCGGCGACCACCACCGGCACCAAGATCGGCCCCGACTACACCCAGGGCACCCTTGCCTCCGAGGCGTCCGGGCGCCAGGCCGTGCGCCTCGCCTCCGGTCAGCGTGTCGAGTTCACCGTGCCGAGTGCGACCAACGCCGTGAACCTCGCCTACAGCGTCCCGGACGGCCAGTCCGGCGCACTCGACGTGTACGTCAACGGCCAGAAGATCGCCAAGACCCTCGCCGTCACGTCCAAGTACTCGTACATCGACACCGGTTGGATCCCCGGCGCGAAGACCCACCACTTCTTCGACAACGCCCGGATGCTGCTCGGTCAGAACCTGCAGGCGGGGGACAAGGTCGCCTTCGAGTCGACGGGTACTCAAGTCACCGTGGACGTGGCCGACTTCGAGCAGGTCGCCGCGGCCGCCGGCCAGCCGGCCGGCTCGGTCTCGGTCACCTCCAAGGGCGCCGACCCCAGCGGCAACGCCGACTCCACGCAGGCCTTCCGGGACGCGATCTCCGCCGCGCAAGGGGGAGTGGTCTGGATCCCGCCGGGCGACTACAGGCTGACCTCCTCGCTCAGCGGAATCCAGAACGTCACGCTCCAGGGCGCAGGCAGCTGGTACTCCGTCGTGCACACCTCCCGCTTCATCGACCAGTCCAGCTCCTCAGGGGGCGTGCACATCAAGGACTTCGCGGTGATCGGCGAGGTCACCGAGCGCGTCGACTCCAACCCGGACAACTTCGTCAACGGCTCGCTGGGGCCGAACAGTTCGGTGTCCGGCATGTGGCTGCAGCACCTGAAGGTCGGCCTCTGGCTGATGGGCAACAACGACAACCTGGTCGTCGAGAACAACCGCATCCTCGACACCACCGCAGACGGCCTCAACCTCAACGGCAACGCCCGCGGCGTCCGCGTCCGGAACAACTTCCTGCGCAACCAGGGCGACGACGCGCTCGCCATGTGGTCGCTGTACGCGCCGGACACCGACAGCAGCTTCGAGAACAACACCATCTCGCAGCCCAACCTCGCCAACGGCATCGCGGTCTACGGCGGCACCGACATCGCCGTGAAGAACAACCTGGTCGCCGACACCAACGCCCTCGGCAGCGGCATCGCGATCTCCAACCAGAAGTTCCTCGACCCCTTCTCCCCGCTGGCCGGCACGATCACCGTCGACGGCAACACGCTCGTGCGCACCGGCGCGATGAACCCCAACTGGAACCACCCGATGGGCGCGTTGCGCGTCGACTCCTACGACAGCGCCATCAACGCGACCGTCAACATCACCAACACGACCGTCACCGACAGCCCGTACAGCGCTTTCGAGTTCGTCTCCGGGGGCGGGCACGGCTACCCGGCCGGCAACATCACCGTCAGCGGCGCGACCGTGAAGAACACCGGTACGGTCGTCGTCCAGGCGGAGACACAGGGCTCGGCGAAGTTCAGCAACGTCCAGGCCACCGGGGTCGGCGCGGCCGGCATCTACAACTGCCCCTACCCGAGCGGCTCCGGCACCTTCACCCTCACCGACGGCGGCGGCAACTCCGGCTGGAGCAGCACCTGGGACGACTGCTCGACCTGGCCGCAGCCCGGCCAGGGCAACCCCGACCCCGACCCGGCCCGCAACCTCGCCAAGGGCCGCCAGGCCACCGCGACCGGCTCGCAGGACGTCTACACGCCCGGCAAGGCGGTCGACAGCGACGCGAACACCTACTGGGAGTCGACCAACAACGCCTTCCCGCAGTCCTGGACGGTCGACCTGGGCTCGGCGCAGGCCGTGCGCCGGCTGGTGCTGAAGCTGCCGCCGTCGACCGCCTGGGGCGCACGCACACAGACCATCACCGTGCTGGGCAGCACCGATGGTTCGACCTACTCGACCGTCGTGGGCTCCACCGGCTACCGCTTCGATCCGGCGACCGGCAACACGGCTGCCGTCTCCCTGCCCGCCGGCACCAACCTGCGCTATCTGCGGCTGTCCGTCAGCGCCAACACGGGTTGGCCGGCCGGGCAGTTCAGCGAGGTGGAGGCGTATCTGACTTCGTGACCGCGTCCCGCGGGGTGCCGCGCTTCGCCGCCTGGATCTGCTCGTACACATGGGTCCGCAGCTCGGCGAAGCGCGGGGCCACCCGGGTGTGCAACTGGTCCCGCTCGTCGGGCAGATCGACCTTCAGCTGTTCCTGTACGACGGTGGGGGAGGCGGAGAGAACGACCACCCGTTCGCCGAGGTAGACCGCCTCGTCGATGTCATGGGTGACGAACAGGATCGTCATCCCGCGCTCCCGCCACAGCCGCCGTACCAGGTCCTCCAGATCGGCGCGGGTCTGCGCGTCGACCGCCGCGAACGGCTCGTCCATCAGCAGGACGTCGGGCTCGTAGGCGAGCGCCCGGGCGATGGCGACGCGCTGCTGCATACCGCCGGACAGCTGCCACGGGTACGCCCCCGCAGCGTCCGTCAGCCCGACCGACTCCAGAGCGTCCGCGACCAGCTCCCTGCGTCGCGCCTTGCTCAAGTCCTTCTGTTTCAGGGGGAGTTCGATGTTCTCGGCGACCCGCATCCAGGGGAAGAGACTGCGCCCGTACTCCTGGAAGACGAACGCCATGCCGGGAGGCGGCCCGCTCACCGGCTTGTCCGCGAGCAGCACCTGGCCGGCCGTGGGGGCGAGCAGTCCGCCCACGCACTTCAGCAGCGTCGTCTTGCCGCAGCCCGACGGGCCGACCAGGCATACGAGTTCGCCCGCCTCCACCGTGAAGGTGAGGTCGCGGACCGCCTCGACGCGGCGGCCCGATCCCTCGTAGACCTTCTTCAGACCGGATACGGAGAGAAGCGCCTGCATGGATCGCCCTTCCACGATGTTCACTCAGGACCGCCGGGTGGACGCGCGCAGGCCGTGGTACCAGGCGAGCACCCGGCGCTCGACGACCTGGAAGACGACGGAGAGCAGGAAGCCGAGCAGGCCGAGGACGAGGATCCCGGTCCACATGTCGGGGATCGCGAAGCTGCGCTGGAACTGGACGACGGTGAAGCCGATGCCGTTGCTGGCCGCGAACATCTCACTGATGACCATCAGGATGATGCCGATGGAGAGAGCCTGGCGCAGGCCCGCGAAGATCTGCGGGCTCGCCGAGCGCAGGACCAGGCTGCGCAGCCGGGCGAGGCCCGTGATGCCGTAGGAGCGGGCGGTTTCCAGCATGACCGGGTCGACCGCGCGCACGCCCTCCACCGTGTTGAGCAGGACCGGCCAGACGCAGCCGCCGGCGATCACGACGATCTTCATCGTGTCGCCGATGCCCGCGAACAGCATGATGACCGGGACGAGGACCGGGGGCGGCACCGCGCGCAGGAACTCCAGGACCGGCTCGCAGAACGCGCGCACCCGCCGGTAGGAGCCGATGACCGTGCCGAGTGCGATGCCGACGACGGCCGCCGTGGCACAACCCGCCGCGAGCCGCAGGATGCTCGGCAGTACGTCCGTGCGCAGTCGGTCGGCGGTCCAGACGTCCGGGAAGGTCTGCAGGATCGTCCGCAGCGGCGGCCAGAACGGGTCGGTGCTGCCGTCCGACGCGACCCACCAGACGGCGACCAGCACCACGGGCAGGGCGAGGACGAAGAACAGCCGGACGACTGCGTGCCTCACACCATCACCTCCCCGCGCACCGACTGGTGCCAGGCCAGCGCCCGCCGCTCCACCGTGCGCGCGCCGACGTTGATCAGCAGTCCCAGCAGTCCGGCGACCACGATCAGCGCGTACAGCTCGGGCACCGCCTGCGAGGTCTGCGCGACCGCGATCTGCTGCCCCAACCCCGGTGCGCCGATGACCAGTTCGGCGGTGACGGCGAGGATCAGCGCCACCGCCGCGGCGAGCCGCACGCCCGTCATGACGTACGGCAGCGCGGTCGGCCACAGCACATGGCGCACGCGCGCCCAGGTGCCGAGGCCGTACGAGCGTGCCGTCTCCTCGGCGACCGGGTCGACGTCCTGGACGCCGTACAGGGTCTGGATCAGCACCTGCCAGAAGGACGCGTACACGACGAGCAGCAGCACCGACTTGAGTTCGGTGCCGTACAACAGCACTGCCAGGGGGATCAGGGCGACCGAGGGGATCGGGCGCAGGAACTCGATCGTCGAGGCCGTCGCCTCGCGCAGGTACGGCACGACGGACAGGACCACGCCCACGACGATCCCCGCGCCGACCGCGATCGCCAGGCCGATGGCCCAGCCGGTGAGGGTGTCGCCGAGCGCCGACCAGAACGTGCCGTCGGTGACCTCGTCCCACAGGGCCGAGGCGATACGGCTGGTCGGCGGGAAGTAGTCCTCCTTGACGAGGCCGAGCCGCGGCACCGCCTCGCCCAGGGCGAGGAAGGCCGCGAGGCCGGCCGCACCGAGTGCGGCGTTCGCACCCTTCATGGCAGCAGCGTGTCCAGGTCGGGAGCCTTCTTGAAGAAGCCGAACTCCTGGCCCAGTTTCTCCTGCGCGTCGATCGAGGAACGGTTCGCCTCGGCCGGCCACTTGGGCAGGGTCACCTTGGCCAGCACCGAGGCGGGGACCTTCGTGTACGTGGTGACGATCTGACGGACCTCGTCCGGGTGGGCGTCCGCGTAGGCGAGGGACTGGGCGGTGGCCGTCTGGAACTTCTTCACCACCTCCGGGTTCTGCTGCGCGTACTGCGTCGACGTGAAGTACATCGCCACGGTGAGGTCGGGCGCCACGTCGACCAGCGGCGAGGCGATCTCGCGGCCGCCCTGGTTCTTGATGGTGGTGAGCGCGGGCTCGACGGCCATGGCGGCGTCGACCTGGCCCTTGTCCAGCGCGGCGGGCATCTGGTCGAAGGGGATCTCGACGAACTTCACCTTGTCCGGGTCGCCGCCCGCCTTCTTCACCGATGCCCGCACCGACAACTCGACGATGTTCTTGAGCGTGTTGACGGCGACCTTCTTGCCCTCGAGATCCTTCGCCGTCTTGATCGAGCTGTCCTTCTTCACCAGGGTCGCCCCGAAGTCCTTGCCCTGCACGCCGGTTGAGGCGACGCCGTTGGAGATCGCCTTCACGGGCACGTCGTTGGACTGGGCGAGCATCAGCGAGAACACGTTGGAGAAGCCGAACTGGTACTGGCCGGAGGCCACGGCGGGCACGATGGCGGCCCCGCCGGAAGCGAGCGTCGGCGACAGCTTCAGGCCCTGCTTCTCGTAGAAGCCCTTCTTCTCGCCGAGGTAGAGGGGCGCGACATCGACGATCGGGATGAGCCCGACCTTGACCGTGGTGATGCCCCCGGACGACGCGCCCGCTTTCGGCGAACTCCCGCCGGACGAGCCACAGGCCGTCGCGACGAGCAGGAAGGCGCCGGCGGTGAGACCGGCGAACAGACGGCGCATGGCTCCTCCTGTGCAGAGAACGGTGCAGCGGTGTTCCGACAGGTTGTGCGCAAGGCGCACAGTAGTGCGCGGACTTGCTGAGCGGGAAGGTAGAAGCCGCAACGGGTCCGGTCAATGGGTTCGCCGACAACATTGTTGACACTTTTGGAGGTGGCGATGCCGGCGGGAGCCCGTCCACCACACTTCGTCAGGTCCTTCGAGCGGGGCCTCGCCGTCATCCGCTCCTTCGACGCCGAGCATCCCGCCCGCACGCTGAGCGAGGTCGCCGACAGCTGCGACCTGACCCGCGCCGCCGCCCGCCGCCTGCTGCTGACCCTGGCCGACCTCGGCTACGTCCACCAGGACGGCCGGCTCTTCCGCCTCACCCCGCGGGTGCTCGAACTCGGCTACTCCTACCTCTCCAGCGTCACCCTGCCGCAGATCGCCGAACCGCATCTGGAGCAACTCGTCGCGCAGGTGAGGGAGTCGTCGTCGCTGTGCGTCCTCGACGGGGACGACATCGTCTACGTCGCCCGGGTCCCGACCCGCCGCATCATGTCCGCGACGATCACTGTGGGCACCCGCTTCCCGGCCCATCTGACCTCGGTGGGGCGGGTGTTGATGGCGCACCTCCCGGACGCGGAGATCGACGACCGGCTCACCCGCACACAGCTGCGCCCCCTGACGGACAGCACCATCGTGTCGGCACCGGCCCTGCGGGCCGAACTGGGCCGGGTGCTGCGTCAGGGGTACGCCGTCGTCGACCAGGAGCTGGAGGAGGGGCTGAGGTCGGTCGCCGCCCCGGTGCGGGGCCGGGACGGCGAGGTGGTCGCGGCCGTCAACATCGCCGTCCCGGCGGGCCGCAACTCCGTCGAATCGATCCGCCGCGACCTGCTGCCGCACCTGCTCGCGACGGTCGCCCGCATCGACGCCGACCTCGCGGTCACAGGTCCAGCACGAGCTTCTTCCCACGGCAGCGGGACACACAGATCATCATCGTCTCCCCGCTCTGCCGTTCCTCGTCGCTGAGCACCGAGTCCCGGTGCTCCGGGGTGCCGTCGAGGACATCGGTCTCGCAGGTGCCGCAGGTCCCCTCGGTGCAGGAGAACAGCACCTCGACCCCGGCGGCACGCACGGCGTCCAGCACGGAGACGTCCGCCGCGACCGCCACCGTACGGCCGCTCTGCGCCAGCTCGACCTCGAACTCACTGTTCTCGCCGACCTCTTGGGCCTTCGGCGAGAACCGCTCGACCCGCAGCCGCTCGGCCGGACACCGCTCCTCCACCGCGTCCAGCAGCGGTCCGGGACCGCAGCAGTAGACGAGCGTGCCCTCGGGCAGCTCGTCCAGCACGGAGCCGAGGTCGAGGAGCCCGGTCTCGTCCTGCGGGGCGACGGTCACCCGTTCCCCGTACCGCCCCAACTCCTCGGTGAAAGCAATGGAGTTGCGGGTACGACCGCCGTACAGCAGCGTCCACTCGGCACCTGCGGCCTCGGCGGCGGCCAGCATGGGCAGGATCGGCGTGATGCCGATCCCGCCGGCGATGAACCGGTACCGAGGTGCGGTCTCCAGCCGGAAGTGGTTCCGCGGCCCGCGCACCCGCACCTTGTCCCCGCGCCCCAACTGCTCGTGCACATGGGCGGATCCACCGCGCCCGTCCGGCTCGCGCAGCACGGCGATCCGCCACACCGAACGGTCCGCGGGATCGCCGCACAGCGAGTACTGCCGCTCCAGCTCCGGCCCGAGCACGACGTCGACATGGGCGCCCGGCTCCCAGGCCGGCAACTCCTCGCCGAGCGGGTGGCGCAGGGTGAGGGCGAGCACTCCGTCGGCCGCGAACTCCCGCTGGTCGACGACGAGTTCGGCTTCGTACACGGTCATGAGCTGTTCCCTCGGGGCGCGCTGGGGGAGTGTCCTTCGGGGTGGCCGAGCATCCACTCCCACATCTCGATCGGATCCTGGGCGCTCTGCTCGGCGCCGCAGTGGCAGGTGCCGTGCAGGATGTCGGTGCCCGGCAGCCAGTCGATGCGGTAGATCTCGCCGGTGGGGCTGCTCACAGGACCTTCTCCACCGGCTTGTCGCCCTCCTCGACCAGCCGGGCGAGGATACGGCGGGCGGCCAGGCCACCGGTGTCGATGTTGATGCTCAGCTCCTGGTAGCCGGTGCGTTCGGTGCCGAGCGTCTTGTGCAGCAGATTGAGCGCGACCACGTCCTGCATGACCACGGTGTGGTTGTTGCTCCGCATGAACTCGGTGACCTCGGCGTCCTCCGTCGCCCAGTCCCGCGAGACGGCCCAGAAGTCGTACACCTTGCCGTCCGTCGACGGCGTGATCGCGTACGTGATCTCGGTGTGGAAGCCGCCCGGGTCGCTGCCGTCGGCCTCCGGCAGGACGCCCACCGGTGCGATACGGCTGTGCAGCAGATACAGGCAGGGCGCGTGGTACTCGATGTCCTGCCAGCGCGTGATCCGGCCCGAGATGCCGGTGGAGTTGGCGTAGAACGGCGGGCACTCGGCGTCGTCCATGTGCCGGCTCACCCGGACGATGCCCGCCCCCTCGTCGACCTCGGTGGTGATCGGTGTCTCCGCGACCTCGGGGGTGCCGATGTAACCGCCGTGCAGATACGTCTCGTGGGACAGGTCGAGGAGGTTGTCGACCAGCAGCCCGTAGTCGGCGTCGATGGGCTCCATACCGCGGACGGTGACCCAGCCGGGCGCATCGAGGTGCCGGGCCCGCGGGATGGTCTGCGCATCGGCGAGCGCCGGGTCGCCGATCCACACCCACACCAGCGAGTCCAGCTCGACCACCGGGTAGGAGGCGACACGGGCGGTGCGCGGGATGCGCTTCTGCCCCGGCACGTACACGCAGGTACCCGTCGTGTCGTACGTGAACCCGTGGTAGCCGCACACGAGCTTGTCGCCGTCCAGCCGGCTGGGCTTCTCGTGCAGCGGGAAGCGGCGGTGCACACAGCGGTCGGCGAGCGCGACCGGCGACCCGTCCTCCTCCGTCCGGTAGAACACGAGCGGTTCACCGAGGATCGTCCGGCCGAGCAGCTCCTCGCGCCCGACCTCGTGGCTGTAGGCGGCGACGTACCACTGGTTCCTGGCGAAACTCGTCGTGTGCGGCATGGCTGCGGCTCCCGTCGTTGGGTGATGGCGACATCGTCGGGAAGGGCGTCACGGGGGCGCAATACGGCTTCCGCCTCACGGAAGGTTCGATGTAAAGGGCCTGGTCAGAGGGTTGATCTGGATACGCCTTGGTGCTCGACCTCGGCCGATGGGCGGTCACCGGCAGGGCCCGGGCGGTGTGCCCCGTGCTAACGTTGCGCGTTTGCAGTGTCGCTGTGTCGGTGTCCGGTTCGTGGTCCCTGGCAGGTGGCCGCGTCCCCGCCGCGCCTTCCTCGGTACGGTCCCCCTTCGGAGGAAGGCTTTCTGTGAGCGAATCAGCACGTGCCGATGCCCGGCAGCAGGACGATGTGTCCGAGGCGTCGGGCGCCACTGCGGCTCTGCCGCCGGCGGCGTCCTTCGCGGAGCTGGGGCTGCCGGCCGAGGTTCTGCGGGTGCTCGACGAGCACGGCGTGACCGTGCCCTTCCCCATCCAGGCGGCGGCGCTGCCGAACGCGCTCGCGGGACGGGACGTCCTGGGCCGGGGCCGCACCGGATCCGGCAAGACGCTCGCCTTCGGGCTCGGGGTGCTCGCCCGGACGGCCGGGCGGCGCGCGCAGCCGAAGGAGCCGCTGGCGCTCGTTCTGGTGCCCACCAGGGAGCTGGCGCAGCAGGTCGGTGAGGCGCTCACCCCGTACGCCGAGGCGCTGCGGCTGCGGCTCGCGACCGTGGTGGGCGGGGTGTCCATCGGACGGCAGGCCGCCGTGCTGCGGGACGGCGCCGAGATCGTCGTCGCCACGCCCGGCCGGCTGCACGACCTCATCGGCCGCAAGGGCTGCCGGCTGGGACAGGTGCGCATCACGGTCCTGGACGAGGCCGACCAGATGTGTGACATGGGGTTCCTGCCGCAGGTCACAGAAGCGCTGGACCAGGTGCGCCCCGACGGGCAGCGGATGTTGTTCTCCGCCACCCTCGACCGCGACGTCGACCAGCTGGTGCAGCGCTACCTGCGTGACCCCGCCGTCCACTCCGTGGACCCCTCGTCCAGCTCGGTCTCCGCGATCGAGCACCACGTCTTCGTCGTGCACGGCCCGGACCGGTACGCCGTGACCACGGAGATCGCCGCCCGGGACGGCCGCGTCCTGCTGTTCCTGGACACCAAGCACGGTGTCGACCAGCTCACGCGGCATCTGCGGGCCAGCGGTGTGGCCGCCGCCGCCCTGCACAGCGGGAAGTCCCAGCCGCAGCGCACCCGGACCCTGGCCCAGTTCAAGAACGGGCAGGTCACCGCGCTGATAGCGACGAACGTCGCCGCACGCGGCCTGCACGTCGACGACCTCGACCTCGTGGTCAACGTCGACCCGGCCACCGACCCCAAGGACTATCTGCACCGGGCGGGCCGCACGGCCCGGGCCGGCCGCTCCGGCACCGTCGTGACACTCGTCCTGTCCGGACAGCGCCGCGAGACGAGCCAGGTCATGGCGGACGCGGACGTCGCCCCCAAGGTCACCAAAGTGCGGTCCGGCGAGGCGGAGCTGAGCCGGATCACCGGCGCCAAGGCCCCCTCCGGAACGCCTCTCGACGGCGGGCCGGCCATACCGCGCCCCAAGAACCACAACGCCCCGTTCCGCGGCCTGGGCAGCACCAAGGACGCGAAGACCGGTTCCGGCGGCAGGCCGTCGCGCAAGAGCAGCGAGGCCCGCAAGCTCGCGGAGGCCCGCAAGGCGGCCCGGGTGCGGCGCGGCGGCTGAGCCGGGCTTCCCGGACCTCCGGGCGGTGCCTTCGTCTACGCTGCTGGACGGATACGCGGGACCGGAGATCGGCCGGGGTGCAGCGGACGGCGTCGCGTACGGGTGACCGTGCGCAGGGGGAGGCGTGCAGGCGATGGAGAACGGCGCGGACCTGCCACGGCGGATCGGTGTCTACACCGTCGAGCGAGAGCTGGGCGCGGGCGGCATGGGGACGGTCTACCTCGCCCGGTCACGGGGCGGTCGGGCCGTCGCGGTCAAGGTGGCCCGCCCCGAGCTGGCGGCCGACCCGCACTTCCGTGCACGGTTCCGCGCAGAGGTCGAGGCCGCCCGCAGAGTCGGCGGCTTCCACACGGCTCCGGTCGTGGACGCCGACCCCGACGCGGAGGCGCCCTGGCTGGCCACCGCATACATCCCCGGGCCCACGCTCGCCGAGCTGATCAAGCGTCAAGGGCCCATGGGCGAAGAGCAGTTGAGGTCTCTCGGGGCAGCGCTGGCCGAGGCGCTCCAAGCCGTCCACGCCTGCGGGCTCGTACACCGGGATCTGAAGCCGGGCAACATCATCATGGCCGACGACGGCCCACGCGTCCTCGACTTCGGTATCGCGCGGGCCGTGGAGTCCACCCGGCTGACCGCCACCGGGGCGGCCTTCGGCACTCCCGGATACCTCGCGCCCGAGCAGGCGCAGGGCGACGAAGTCGGCGGTGCCGCCGATGTGTTCGCGCTCGGGGCCGTACTCGTCGCGGCCGCCGGAGGCAGCGCGTTCGGTACCGGCACGCCCATGGGGCTGATGTACCGGTCGGTGCACGAGCCCGCTGATCTCTCCGCGCTGCCGGGGGAGTTGCGGTCGCTGGTCGCCGCCTGCCTCTCCAAGGATCCGGCCGGCCGTCCCACGCCCGAGGCGCTCCTGGGCTCGCTCGGACCGGACCCGGACCCGAGCCCGGAGCTCGTACCGGACCCGAACACCCTCGCGCTCGCCACCCCCGACCGGCCGCGCGTCGCACCGCCGGTCCCGGTCGAGCCTCCCGCCGATCCCGGCCGCGTCGACGAACCTCTCCGGCCCGCCCCGGCCGAAGCCTCGCGCATGCCCCGCGTGGTCACCCTGCTGATCGTGGCCGCGGCCGTGACGAGCGCGCTCGTGGGCGGCCTCCTCGCCCTCACACGGCAGGGGGACGACAACAAGGGCGGCGGCCCCTCCGTCACCGCTTCGGATTCCCGGCGGGCCACGTCACAGGCTTCCGCTCCACCGTCCACGCCCGCCTCCTCCCGGGTGAGCGCAGCCCCCAAGGACCGCGTCACCGTTCTGGTGACCGCCAAGAGCGGGCGGAGCTGGATCTCGGCGAAGGACCACAACGGCCGAATTCTGTTCGACGGTCTGCTGGGCAACGGCGAGAGCAAGAACTTCACGGACAAGACCCAGATCACCCTGGTCCTTGGCGATGCCTCCGTTCTCCAGCTTGTCGTCAACGGCAAAGAGGTCCCCGACGAGTTCCAGCCCGGCCAGGTCGAACGCCTCACCTACGGCAGAAGCGACTAGTGAGGCCCGAGGGCCCTTCCGGCAACAACAACCACATGCCGTGCGGACCCGCCATCGAGCCGATCTCCCACTCCCTGTCGGCGGAGCGCCGTCGCCCCGCGTGCCGTGGCACGTACCAGCGGCGCTCTACGGGTGCTCGCGCATCTGGAGGATGCCGCCGACGGAGAAGCACAGGGCGCCGATGAGGGTGCCCCAGTTGGCGATGTCGATATTGACCGGGCTGCCGGTGGCCGGGCGGGTGTACGCGGCGAGTGCCGAGACCATGAACGCGACGGACCCGAGCTGGTTCACCGCCACGACCCACCATCCGAGGCTGCGCAGGAGCAGCCGGGGCCGGCCGTGGCAGACCTCGACCAGGGCGAGATGCCCGGAGGCCAGGAACAGCACGCAGCCCACCACGTCGGGCACCCAGATCAGACGGTTGACCTGGTGGACGTTCAGCCCTTGGAGGAAGGAATTCAGCAGGTTGACACCGAAGACCAGGGTGCCGGTGAACAGCAGGAAAGCGCTCAGCCAGTCCACCCGCGTGGGCTCGTAGCTCCACCAGTGCCAGCGGTGGGTGACCAGCGCCCTGCCGCCGATCACGTGACGGGGCGCGTTGATCACCTGCAGCAGCGAGGCGTACCCGCCGGTGTTGAAGAACAGCCCGCCGGCGAAGTAGATCGAGGCGCTGTCGGTGGCGTCGCCGGAGCCGAACTGGGACACGGCGGCGCCGGCCGCGAACAGGGCCCCGCCGATGACGAAGGCGGTCGCGGCGATGGCGTTGAGCCTGCGCATGCGGCGGACCGAGATCTCGTCGGCACGGGTGTGCCGACGGCCCTCCTCGCCGGGTGTGTGGAGGGCGAGCAGTCCGCGGCGCCGTGCGAGCCGTGACTCCCAGACCGCCTCGCCGCCGCCGGGCAGGCGCCAGGTGACTCGGGTGGTGAACGGTCCCGCGCCCTCGGCGCGCTGCTCGGGCTGCTCCACGGCCCGAGACTAGACCGCTGAGCAGGCCGTCTCCCGGGCGAAACGCCGACCCGGTCCCGTGCCCGGGGGCAGCCTGCCGCCGCCGGCCCGAGCGACGGTGGGCGCTGGCGGACCTGGTCCAGGCCCCGCCTGGCGGGATGGTCGTCCGGAGGACATGGCCCGGGCCCGCGTGCCGAACGCGCGGTCACCACGCCGCTTCTCTGCGGGCCATTGGCAAGCCGGGCTCTGGACAGCCTGAAGCCTCGACCGGCCGTCGGCCGACTCCCCCCGTCCTGGCCGTCAGTGGTGGAAGCCGGCGCGCTCCGCGTCGTGCGGACCGCCTTCATCGAGGTGCTTGATCGCTCTGCGCATGTCGTCGGCGAGGAGTTCGATTTGGTCACGGTCGACGCCGTGCCGGACCAGGACGCGCTGGACGACCGTCTCCTGGCGGTTCGGCGGCAGCGGATAGGAGGGCACCTGCCAGCCGCGCAGTCGCAGCTGGTCGGAGAGGTCGTAGAGGCTCCAGCTCGACGACGCCGGGTCGGTCAGCGTGTACGAGACGGCCGGCAGCGCGCCCGCGCCGTCGTAGAGGAGTGTGAAGGGACCCATCTCGGTGATCTGGCGGGCCAGATGCTGCGCGGTGTCGGCGCAGGACTGGTAGACCCGCCGATACCCCTCGCGGCCGAGGCGCAGGAACATGAAGTACTGGCTGACGACCTGTCCGCCGGGGCGGGAGAAGTTCAGCGCCAGGGTCGGCATGTCGCCGCCCAGGTAGTCGACGTGGAAGACCAGGTCCTCCGGCAGGGCGGACTTGTCGCGCCACAGCGCCCAGCCCACGCCGAGCGGCGCCATGCCGTACTTGTGGCCGGAGGCATTGATGGAGGCGACGCGCGGCAGCCGGAAGTCCCAGGTCAGATCGGGGTGGAGGAAGGGCGCGATGAAGCCGCCGGAGGCCGCGTCGACGTGCAGCGGGACGTCGAGGCCCGTCTCCGCCTGCAGGCGGTCGAGCTCGGCCGCGATCTCCGCGACCGGTTCGTAGGTGCAGGTGTAGGTGACGCCGAGGATCGCGACGACGCCGATGGTGTTCTCGTCGACGTACTCGCGCAGTTGGTGCGGCTGCAGACCGGTCGCGCCGGGTTCCACCGGGACCTGGCGCAGCTCCACGTCGAAGTACCGGGCGAGCTTCTCCCAGCACACCTGCACCGGCCCGCACACGAGGTTCGGGCGGTCGGTGGACAGGCCGGCGGCGCGCCGCCGGTCGCGCCAGCGCCACTTCAGGGCGAGGCCGCAGAGCATGGCGGCCTCGCTGGAACCGGTGGTCGAGCAGCCCACCGCGTTGGCGTCGCCGCCCGTGCCGGCCGGCGCGTGCCAGAGGTCGGCGAGGATGTTGACGCAACGCGACTCGATCTCTGCGGTCTGCGGGTACTCGTCCTTGTCGACGATGTTCTTGTCCAGGCAGAGGTCCATCAGGCGGCGGATCTCGTCGTCCGTCCAGGTGGTGCAGAAGGTGGCCAGGTTCTGTGCGGCGTTGCCGTCCAGGAGCAGCTCGTTGCGCAGCAGCTGGAAGACCACGGGCGGTGGCGCGGGGAACTCCGGCATCGACCGCTTGGGCAGGGGTCGCTCGCTCAGTGGCGAGGCGAAGATGTCGACGGCAGGGTCGGCCGCCGGCTCCTGAGCGTTGTGCAGAGCCACAAGTCACCTCACGTAGCAGTCTCAGATCTGAATCCGACGCTACGGATCGGCCCCGGGTCCGGCATGAGGACGTAGGCCATCTCGGGCATGACTCGGCGAGCCTCGGCCCTGTTCCTCGTCCCTCGCGAGGAGGGGGGATTTTCCCCACTGGCTCGGCAGCGTGGCGACGGGCAATGGATGACCGACTGGATAGCATCGTGGCGTTATGGGTTGAATCACCTGTTGTGTCCTGACCTCGGGAGGACCCCATCGCCGGGACGAAATCGTCAGCGGCCGTGTCCGCGCCGGGGAATCAGCCCCAAGAGGCCGACCAGCTGCGGAACATGCTGCGCCGGCCCGAATACCGCAAGGCGCTGGTGTTCTGCGGGCTGATCGGTGTTCCGGTGGCGCTGCTCGCATTCTGGTTCCTCGTGGCGCTCCACGAGCTGGAGCAGCTGATCTGGACGGACTGGCCCAGGGACCTGGGCTGGAAGCAGGCTCCCTGGTGGTGGGCGCTGCCCCTGATGGCCGTGGCCGGGGTGGTCGTAGGTCTGGTGGTCGCCCGGCTTCCCGGGCGGGGCGGGCACATCCCGGCGGGCGGTCTGCATTCCGGCGGGGTCACCAAAGAAGCACTCCCCGGTGTCCTGATCGCCGCGCTGGTCGGTCTGCCGCTCGGGGTCGTACTGGGTCCCGAGGCGCCGCTGATCGCCCTGGGCGGCGGTCTGGCCCTGCTCTTCGCCAGCCTGGTCCGCGCGCCCCAGACCAAGGCGAGCACGGCGTTGCTCGGCGCGGCCGGGGCCGCGGCGGCCATCTCGGCGCTCTTCGGGAACCCGGTGGTGGGGGCCGTACTCCTGATGGAGGTGGCCGGGATGGGCGGGCCGCAGCTTTTCGCGGTCATGCTGCCGGCCCTGCTGGCAAGCGGAGTCGGGGACCTGATCTTCACCGGGTTCGTGCACTGGACCGGCCTGGAGACCGGGAGCCTGGACATCGGGCTGCCCAAGCCGCCGCCGCTCGACTGGGCGGACGTCCTGTGGGCCCTGCTGATCGCGCCGGCCCTCGCCTTCCTCATCCACTGGGTCTTCGTGGGCGGCAGGTTCGTGGCCGGCTTCGTGACGACCCGGACTGTACGGAACACCACCCTGTGCGCGCTGGGGGCGGCGGGATCCATCACCCTCTTCGCGATCGCCACCGGCCGTTCGCCGGCCGAGGCCGCCCTGTCCGGGGAGGACGCCCTGGCCGGCCTGGCGCAGGACCCGCACGCCTGGTCGGTGGGCGCCCTCGTCGCGGTGCTGGTGTTCAAGGCCCTCGCGTACACGTTCTGTCTGGGCAGCCTGCGCGGTGGCCCCGTCTTCCCCTCCCTGTTCCTGGGCGGGGCGGCCGGTGTCCTGCTGGCTCCGCTGCCCGGTCTGGGGCTGGTGCCGGCGATGGCGGTCGGGATGGCGGCGTCGCTGACCGCGGCCCTGCGGGTGCCGGTGAGCAGTGTGGTCCTTGTCGTGCTCCTGCTGGGCAACGTGGACACGGTGGCGCTGGTGGTGCTGGCCGCCGTGGTGTCCTTCGTCGTGGTCGAGCTGCTGCCGCAGGGCCCGCGGATCCCCGCGTTCAGTGAGCCGCCTGCCGGTCGAGCGCGTCGTTCGGGGGCGTCGCGGCCATCATGAGACGACGGCTGGGTGAAGGCCGCCCGGCGGGGAGCAGCGCGCATCCATCTGCTCGAAGGTGCAGCGGGCCTGATGCTCGAGCTGTCGGCGCGTCACATGGGAGGAGGGGGGGCGCGAACGGGAAGTGTCCGCCGCGCCGTCGTGGTCCAGCAGCGACGCGAAGGTGCCGGGAGAGTCGAAGCGCGGTGCCGCGAACCAGTCGATCACCTGCTCGGAGCCGGCCGGGCAGCGGTCTGCGGGTCCCCCATCAGTCCGTGGTCGGCGATGGGCGGGTGGCGCTCCGGGGTGGTGTCGCTTCACGCCGCTTCGGCGGGGACCCGCCCTGCCCGAATGGCATCCACCAGGGCCTGGTGGTCCTTTTCGTTCTGGTCCGCGTACAGCTCGGCGAACGTCGCCAGCGCGCGGTCGAAAGTGTCGCCGCTGCCCAGATACGCGGCGATCGCGATCCGGTCGCCGGACCTGGCGTGGGCGCGGGCGAGCGTGGCGCCGCACAGCTGGCCGAACAGGCCCATCCCCTTCGGCGACATGTTCTCGGCCACGGCGACGCCCTTCCAGTCGCGCAGCTGGCGTACGTAGAAGTCCCGGCGCCTGCCGTCGATGCCCTGGGTGCGTTCCCAGCCGAGGAAGATGTCGCTGGTGGCCTGCATCAGCCGCTGGCCGGCGACGACGCGCTCGCCCTGGGTGCGGAAGGCGCCGGCGCCGGCGTAGGGCGCCAGCACCGACTCGTCGGCCTCTTTGGCCTGCAGGAACAGCGGGTCCTCGTCGTCCCTGCCGAGCAGCAGCACGATCCAGCAGCGGGTTCCCACACTGCCCACCCCGACGACCTTGCGCGCCATGTCGGCGACGCGGTAGCTCTCCAGGAGGAACCGGCGGTCGGACTGCAGAGTCTGGCCGTAGTGCTCGATCAGCCGTGTGATCTCCTTCTCCAGCGTGCTGCGTTCGGCTTCCGGAAGCAGGTCCGCCAGCCGTACCAGGAGCGGCGGGTCGGGAGCGATCAGGCGCTCTCCGTCGACGATGTGGGTGAGTTTGTCGAAGACCTGCACCGTGTCATGCGCGCGGGCCCGCTCCCGGGCCCGCTCCCAGAGGTAGCTGTTCTTGGCACCGAGCTCCAACGCGAACTGCTGCTGCAGTTCGTCCGCCTCGAAGCGGGTGTACCAGACGTCGAGGTTGCCCAGCCCAGCGAAGGTGCGCATCTGCTCGCGGTAGGACCGCACGGCCGAGCGCACCACCGATGCCCGTTCCTTGGCGCTGAAGCCGTTCGCCCGGCCCGCGATGACCAGGCTGGCGGACAGGCGCTTGACGTCCCACTCCCACGGGCCGGGCAGCGTCTCGTCGAAGTCGTTGATGTCGAACATCAGGCGGCGTTCCGGGGAGGCCAGCAGTCGGAAGTTCAGCATGTGCGCGTCGCCGCACAACTGCGCCCTGATGCCGCTGCGTGGGGTGTCGGCAAGGTCCGCGGCCATGATGGCGGCGGCTCCACGGTAGAAGCGGAACGGTGATTCGCTCATCCTGCCGTAGCGGATCGGTACGAGTTCCGGGACCCGCTTCGCCGACTGCGTCTCGATGACATCCACCGGGTCGGTGCGCTTCGGGGGCGGTGTGAACTCGGCGTGCGCGGACCGAGGTGCCGTGGTCCGGGCGGCCTTGCCGAGCGCGGCCCGCTCCTTCGGGGTGCGGTGCCGCATGTCGTGGCCGGTGGGGTTGTTCTCGTTCATTGCAGACGCTCCACGATGTGGTCGCCGACACGCATTGCGTTGGCGATGGCCGTCAGTGCCAGGTTGTTGTGCCGCATGTAGTAATGGCCGGCCACGCCCGAGCTGTTGGCCAGGCCCTGGGCGTCGGACTCCGTGCCCCTGAGTCGGAGGAAGCCGTCGGCCCTGGTCGCAGCGAGCCCGGTTTTTCCCTTGATGAAGACCGCCGTGGAATCCCAGTCGGCCCGTTCACGGGAGAGATGGTCACCCCGCTCGAGAAGGGGGCCCCTTTCCCGCCGGGCGTCAGTCGACGGGCGAGAGTCCCCGCGCCCGCGCCCGCGCCGGTGCCCGCGCCGGTGCCGGTGCCGGTGACGTCATGGTGTCGCGGGTCGTTCATACCGGCCGCCGTTCTCGGGGCACGCCCCGGTCCTGCCGGTGAATCGGTCGACTGCTATCCGTTTTCCAACGTATCTCCGGAGGTCACGCCGGGCGACTCGGGTGTACCCAGGCGCCGCGCCACCGCAGGTTCACGTGCGATCACCACACCTGCGGTGATGCAGAGGGTCACGACCGCGCACAGCGCGATCAGCCACGACAGCAGGGTGAAGACCGCACCCAGCGATCCGTACCTGTCGAGGCTGTGGTTGAGAGCCCTGGGCACATACAGCTGCGCGGCCGAGGTGAGGACGCTCAGGGCCGTTCCCGTCAGGAGAGCACCCGGCAGCAGCGGCAGCCACGGCACCCGCCCGGTCAGCAGCAGGTGCTGGGTCCACCACCAGATGCCGACCTCGGCGACCAGCAGCAGCGGCACGCCCAGCCACAGTCCGTGGCCGAAGCCGTTCCGCAGGGCTCCCTGCACCGCGATCATGCCCAGCCACGCTGCGAGCCAGGCGATCCAGCGCCACGCGGCCACCCTCGCACCGGCTTTCGGAAGACTCCAGGCGCGCTCGCAGAGCCGTTGCATGGCACGGCTGCACGCGGTGGCCGAGAGCAGCACCATCAGCCCGCTGAGGATGCCGGTGGTCTGGCGCAGTTCGGAGATGTCCCCCTGGTAGACCTTCCGCAACTGGTCGTCCGCGCTTCCGGTCAGTCCGAAGACGTCGTGCACGGAGTTGACGAACTGGTCGCGCAGCGCCTGCGGGGCGACGGAGGCCACCACGAAGAGCAGCGGTACCACAGTGAGGAACGTCTGTGCGGCCAGCCGCGTCGCGGAGTCCAGCACGTTCACCGAGATCAGGTGCGACAGGAGATGCGTGATCACCGGGAACCGCGTCTCGGCCCGGCTGCGCAGCCCGAGCAGTCGGGCGCGAACCGAGGCGCCCCGCTCCCGGAGGGGGCGCGAGGTCGGGCGGTCCGGTCCGGGGCCGGTGCCTGGCTGCATGGTGTCAGAGTGCCGTCGCAACCGCCTCGCGGCCCGTGGCGTGAGCACTGGTGAGGGCCGAACGGGTGGGAAAGGGCCTGGGCCGACGCCCCGGGGTGCCGAGGATTTGTGGGCATCCGGAGCGGCGGTGACGATGAGGCCATGAGCGAGACCGGCCGGCCGGTGGGGCCCGCGCGGCCCCCGAGGGGGCAGCGATGGTGCTTGACCTGATCCTCATCGGTCTGGCGATCGCTGTCTTTCCGCTGTCGGTGACCGCGTTCGTCCTGGTGCTGTCGGCGCGCCGCGGGATCTGGAAGGGCCTGGCCTTCATCATCGCCTGGCTCGCCTGCTTCGTGGCTGTCCTCGCCGCGGTGCTGCTCACCACCGGCGGCAAGCCGCCGGCTCCCAAGTCCCCGCCCTCCACGGCCTCGACCGCCGTCAAGCTCGCCATCGGGGTGGGCCTGGTCTGTTACGCCGGGCACCGCCACCGGTCCGGCCCCCGGCGGGGGCCCTCCGGCGGGATGATGACGCGGCTCGACCAGATCTCTCCGTGGGCCGCGGCTGGGCTGGCGCCGCTGCTGCAGCCGTGGGGGCTGGTGGCGGCGGGCGCGGCGACGGTGGTGCATGCCGACCTGTCCCATGCCTCCTCCTACCTGGCACTGTTTGGCTACTGCCTCCTCGCCACCAGCAGCCTGCTGGCGATGGAGATCTACGCGACGTTCGCCCCCGACTCCGCCCGCGTGCGGCTCGGAAAGCTGCGTACCGGGCTGCAGGAGCATCAGGACCAGGGGCTCATCGGGCTGTCACTGGCGGTGGGGCTGTATCTGGTGGGGCGGAGCATCTACCAGCTGACGTCCTGAGCGCGGGAGGCCGGGGTCTCACAGCACGGTGAGCGGATCGACCTGGGAGCCGGTCGCGGAAGGCAGCCGTGGAGGCGCGATCACACACAGGAACACGGGCATCATCGCGAACTCCCGGATCCTCGTCGTCGCGGCCATGGTCGTCGGACCGGACTGCGGGGCGATCACCAGCGTCACGCTCGGCGTCGACCGGTACTCGGGGCACAGGATCCGGCGGGGGAGCGCCGCCCTGCTCGTCGGTTCCTGCTCGCCGACGCCGCCACGTTCCTCTTCACGGTGGCTGGTCGCCGCGCCGGCCGGAATCGTCGGGACCTTGTTCCTGGCGTGTCTCGTGCGCTTCCGTCGGCTGGGACGAGGCGTGAGGCTCGCCGAAGCACTGCTGTTGAACCTCGGCAACCTGATCGTGGTCGGCACCGCCATGCTCAAGTGCCGGCGGGCGATCCGGCGCCGCGTGGGCAAGCGCCGGGACGAACGCGCGGTTCACCGGACACCGCCGCGGCGACGGGTCTCACGCGGGCGCGGTGTCCAGGAACTCGCGGATCGCGAAGGCCACCAGCACGATCACCGCCGTCCAGATCACGACCATCATGGTCGGGTAGTTCCAGGTGAACAGGACGATCGCGGCCACCACCAGGATCGCAGCCCCGATCCACGCCTTGAAGCGGTGCACGAACCGGCCCACTGCTCCCAGGCGCAGCCCCGCCGAGACGGCCACGTCCCGCCCGGCGCCGATGCCCCTGGTGCAGAAGTGGCGGGTGAGCACGGCGACTCGGGACGGGCCGATGAAGAAGGCCCCGAGGGCCGTGACCAGGGCCAGCGCCCCCACGGCCCGCACGCTGGAGCGCAGGAACCTCACCAGTGAGTCGTAGACGGCGCCCGCGGCGTCCGCGTTCGTCCCCTGCGGCAGATGGTCCAGATACACCGCACGGAAGACGGTGAGGCACACACCCAGTAGCACCATGGCGAGGAACACTCCGATCGCGGCCCCGATCAGCGCCCGCCGGCGATGGGACGCCAGGAACACGCCCGCGGCGGCGATCAGCACCGCGATGACGGGCAGCCAGTTGCCGATGATCTGCAGCACCCTCAGATACGACTTGATCTTGCCGACGTCCTTCCCCTGGACCACGACGAAGTCCGTGTGGACGTCCGGGATCTTCGCGGCCACCGCGAATCCCGAACTGACCAGTCGATCCTTCACCTGGGCCACGATGGGTCCGACATCGATGGCGACCTGGTTGTTCTTCAGTGAGACCGCCGCGTCGGCCGACCCGGTCAGCGCCTTGTCCACGGCGGTGTGGGCCCGGCGGTTGGCGTTGGTCCAGGCCGTCTCGAAGGCGCTGCTGGAGACCACCCGCAACACGGTGCTGTGCACCAGCTCCTTCAGACCGCTGTCGATGGGACCGCTCAGGTTCCCGATGAGGCTGGCGGCCTTGGGCGGAACACCCTTCTGCGACGCCGCGTCACTCAGCTGCGCGACCAGCGCATCCACGTCGATCTGCTTGAGTACGGCGTTGGTGACCCGGGTGGTGACTGCCTGCTGGACGTCGGGGTTGGACGCCAGCGGTGCCACGGTTGCGACGTAACGGTCGGTGTTGCGGATGATGCTGTTCGCCCAGACCGCGACCACGGCGAGCAGCGCCAGCAGGGACGCCAGGATGATCAGCAGCACCGAGCCGAGCGCCCGGAGCCGGTGCTTCGGCTCGTGCCGGGCGCTCTCCAGTTCGCTCACCCGGCGGCGCAACTCGTCAAGTTCTTCGGCCTTCTGTGACGAGAGCCCCTTTTCGGCGGCAGGAGTCACAGGAGGGCGCTCCGGCTCGGGTTGGGGTGTGTCGCTGCCTGTCATGCCTTCGATGAGATCCCGGCGGGCGCCGCCCAGCGACCGGGATGGGCCGGTGGGGTGACGGTTCGTACCGGGTGCGACGGCCGATGCCCGGTGATGCAATGGCATCAGGGGATCCACGAGCACCAGAGGTGACGCTGTGAGCGAGCAACTCGAAGAGATGGGACCCATCGACTACGTGGTGGTGGAGTTCCCCGGCAACCGCATGACGGGCGAGGGCTTTCCGCTGCTGGTCGATCTGGTGGACCGCGGCCTCATCCGGATCCTCGACCTGATGTTCATCAGGAAGGAAGAGGACGGTTCGGTGACCGCCCTGGAGATCGCCGATCTCACCGGTGACGGCAAACTCGACCTAGCCGTCTTCGAGGGCGTCCACTCCGGCCTGTTGGGCCAGGACGACCTGGAGGAGGCCGCCGAGGCTGTGGAGCCCGGCAACTCCGCCGGCCTGCTGATCTACGAGAACGTGTGGGCCGCGCCCTTCGCCGCCGCCCTGCGGCACGGCGGAGCCCAGCTGGTCGCCTCCGGACGGCTCCCCGTACAGGCAGTCCTCGCCTCGCTCGAGGCGGCCGAGGCCGCCTCCTGAGGCGCCGGCCGCGGACTCAGCTGGTACCGGGAACGACGTAGTAGCTCAGCCACGGGGACTGGCCGGGTGTGAAGGCGACGGACGTCTGTGTCGCGAGGTAGAAGCTCTGTCCGCCGACCCGGCCGCTCTGGTCCTGACCGGCCGATGTCAGCACACAGCGGGCGTTGGTGTAGAGCCGGATGTCGTACTGCGTGTAGTTGACCACGCGGTAGGCGCCGCCCGGCAGGCGATGGCAGCCCGTGACCGGCGTGCTCTGGATCACCACCTCCCGCTTGGCCGGTGTCGTGTAGACGATCTGGCCCATGGCGGAGTCCGAGCATCCCGCTGCGGCGAGCATGAGAACGATGGCTCCGGCCCGGCGGCCGACGCGGCGACGACAGATCATGGCGACGAGTCCTCGTCTGTGCGGGAAGTCAGCGGGAAGCCTGCGGCCTCTCCGGCCCACGCTGCCGTGACCACCGGTCCGCGTCATCTGATGCGCGACCAGTTGGATGAATTCCGCAAGCCGGCTGCGGATCTCGGCGCTGATCGTGCTGCTGCCGGTCGGGTTCACCGGGCTGCGGCGTCGGTGCCCGTCCGGGCGCACAGGGCCCGGATGACGAAGCCGTCCACGACGATCGGAGCGATGGCCCGGAACGGGTAAAAATGCCGAAATGCAGGGCGATCCGAGCGGTGGTGCAATGGAAGTGCGCGGTGCGCCGACAAGGGGGTGCGCCGACTCGGTGGGGCGTTCGTCGATTCCAGGTGAGAAAGGAATCGCCATGCCAGGTCTTCTTCGCGGAGTCGCCCGCACGGCGGTCGTCGCGGGAACGGCGACTGCGGTGTCCAACCGCGTGTCGCGCCGTCAGCAGGGCCGCTGGGCCGCCCAGGAACCGCAGCCGCAGCCGCAGCAGGCCGCGGCACCGGCCGACGACATGGGCAGCACGCTGGACCAGCTCAAGCAGCTCGGCGAACTCAAGGCACAAGGCGTGCTCACCGAGGCCGAGTTCGAAGAGCAGAAGCGCAGACTCCTCGGCTGAACCGATCCCGTTGGACCGCAGCAGCAGACGGCGCCGCCTGCCGTGATTGGAATCAGGGGCGTTGTGTCGGGTCGTCCTGCACGTGCGCGGAGCGGGACGCCGACCGGAGCGTTGACGAGCTCGGCCGGCAGGAGCCGGGCGGGGGAGTCACCGACGGGCGCCGCTGAGTCACGCACCCGCCCGGCGGACCGCCAGCAGTGCCGCGCCGATGTCCGCCGCCGCGCGCGGATCGGACAGGGAGCGGCCCGCCAACTCCTCGATGCGGCGCAGCCGGTAGCGGACGGTGTTGGGGTGGACGAAGAGGCTGCGCGCCGCGTCCGTGGCGGAGCCTGCGGCGGCGTACCAGTGCTCCAGGGTCTCCAGGAGACGGGAGCGCTCCGCGGCCGGGAGATCGAGCAGGGGCCGCAGGACGACCTCCACGAGGTGCGCCGCCTCGGCCGGGGCGGCGGCGACGACCATGGCCAACGGGTTGTCGTCGAACCGCGCGACGCCGGGGCCGGTGCCCTTGAGGCCGGCCAGAGCCAGCCGGGCGAAGCGCAGAGCCTGGGGGGTGTCCCGCAGCGAGTGGAAGCACGGGCTGACACCTACGCGGGCGCCCGCGCGCCGCAGGATGCGCAGGCAGGTGCTCTCCGCGGTCGCCGTGGGCAGCGCAGCCAGACCGATCTGCTGGTCGGGCAGCAGCCGCCAGGCGAAGTGGACCTGGGCCTGACGCAGCGCCGCTTCCGTCCCCGCCAGCGGCTCCTCGCCGGGCGCGTCGGCCGCCGCCACGGCGACCACGTAGGGCCCGCGGTCGGGCAGACCCAGCTCGCGGGCGGCCTCCCACAGCGTGCGGTCGGCGATGACGCCGGTGAACAGCGCCTCCACCAGGGCCGAGCGGCGCGCCTGACGCCGCGAGGTCAGCTCGGCGGTCGTCTCCCGGTAGGCCGCCGCGACCGCCTCCGCGTAGCGGCCGAACAGGGCCCAGACCTCCGCGGACAGGGACACCAGTTGGGCGTCGGTGACCTCGGGATGGGTGCGTGCCTCGGCGAGGATGTCCGTCCACAGGAGCTCGAAGCCGATCCGGTACGCGTGCAGGGTGTCCGCCAGCGGCACGCCCTGCTCGGCGCGGAGGCGGCCGGTCTCCCGGGCCGGGCTCGGATCCTGCGCGCCCGCGCGGCCGAGCTGCTCCAGGAGCAGGTCCGCATTGGCGGTGCACGAGCGGCGCAGCGAGTCGAAGGGGATCAGCGACTCGTCCTTGTAGGCATCGACGTCCGAGCGGATACGCTGCGCCATCCGCTCGCCCAGTTCCGGCAGCCTCGCATGAAGCGCCGAGACCACCCCTGAGAGATCCATTCCCGCAGCGTAACGCCCCTGTTTTGTCCTTGGGAACAATCCGGGAGGCCAGACGCTGTCATGGCCCATATAGGCCGTCGCCTCGGACATCTGCACGATGTCGTGAGCGTGAACAGCGGATTTCGACGGCGACATTCGTGGAGGCGGTCATGGCCAATCTGGCGGAGTTCCTGGTGGAGACGGCACGGCGGCAGCCGGAACGCCCCGCGCTGCGGCTGGGGGGCCAGGTCACCAGCTACGCGGAGCTCGACGAGCGCAGCGCCCGCGCCGCCGCGCTGCTGCGGGCCGAGGGTGTACGGCCGGGAGACCGGGTCGCTCTGATGCTGCCCAACGTTCCCGAGTTCGTCGTCCTGTACTACGGCGTGCTGCGCGCCGGAGCAGTCGTCGTACCGATGAACCCGCTGTTGAAGACCCGGGAGACCGAGTACCACCTGCGCGACTCGGGCGCGCAGATGCTCTTCGAGTGGCACCAGGCGCCGGGCGAGGGTGCGCAGGGTGCGGCCGCTGCCGGAGTGCGGCACATGGCCGTCGAGCCCGCCGCCTTCGCGGGCCTGCTGGCCGGGCACGAGCCGCTGCCGGAGGTCAGCGAGCCGGGCGGCGAGGACGTGGCCGTGCTGCTGTACACCTCCGGCACCACCGGCCGCCCCAAGGGCGCCACGCTCACCCACACCGGGCTGCGGCACAACACCGAGGTCAACGCGGTCCACGTGCAGCGGATGACGGCGGACGACGTGGTCGTGGGCTGTCTGCCGCTGTTCCACATCTTCGGCCAGATCTGCACGATGAGCGTGACCCTCCGCGCCGGTGCCTCGCTCGTCCTGATCCCCCGCTTCGACGCGCAGACCGTGCTGGACGCCATCGCCCGCGACCGGGCGACGGTCTTCGAGGGCGTGCCGACCATGTACGCGGCACTGCTCCAGCACCCGTCGGAGGCCGACGTGTCCACGCTGCGGATGTGCGTCTCCGGCGGAGCCTCGCTGCCGGTGGAGATCCTGCACGGCTTCGAGCGTCGCTTCGGCTGCATGGTGCTGGAGGGCTTCGGCATGTCGGAGACGAGTCCGGTGGTCACCTTCAACCACCCCGACCGGCCGCGCAAGGCCGGGTCCATCGGCACCCCGATCAAGGACGTGGAGGTGCGGCTCCTCGACGACAAGGGCAAGGACGTGGCTCCCGGCGAGATCGGTGAACTGGCCGTCCGCGGGCCGAACGTGATGAAGGGGTACTGGAACCGCCCGGACGAGACGGCGGCCACCATCCCGGACGGCTGGCTGCGCAGCGGCGACCTCGCGCGTCAGGACGAGGACGGCTACCTGTACATCGTCGACCGCAAGAAGGACATGATCATCCGCGGCGGTTACAACGTCTACCCGCGCGAGATCGAGGAGGTGCTCCACGAGCACCCGGCCGTTGCGCTGGCCGCGGTGGTGGGCGTGGCCGACGCACACCTGGGCGAGGAGATCGCTGCCGCGGTGGTACTGCGCCCGAAGGCGCAGGCCACGCCCGACGAGCTCCGGCAGTTCGTCAAGGAGCGGGTGGCGGCGTACAAATACCCGCGCGAAGTGTGGCTCGTGGACACGCTGCCGACCGGCCCCAGCGGCAAGATTCTCAAGAGGGAGATCAGCGCGCCGGTGGGGTGAGGCCGATGCGGTTGAGCGATACGTCGCGTTGGCCCCGGCGTTGCTAGGTCGGCTCCCAGGTTTTCGCCGCGGCCAGGAGGTGCTCCCGGACGAGTGTCACGTGCGGGTTGGTGGAGCTGCCCGGGCGTTGCACTAGGTAGGCGGTGTTGATCGGCGGGTCCTCCGGCTGGTGCAGCAACCGCAGAGCGCCGGAGGCGAGTTCGCTTCGGCACAGGTAGCTGGGCAGGACGCTCCAGCCGGCGCCGGCGGTGACGGCGGTGAGGACGCTGCGCAGGTCGGGGACGGTGATTGCGGCCTGGGCGTGCAGGCGGCGGTCGAAGACGTGGCGCCAGTAGCGGCGGGCGATGGGCAGGTCCTCTGCATAGGCGATCAGGGGGAAGCTCTCCAGGGCGGTGGGCAGCTCCTGCCCCTTGAGCCGTTCGGCCCATGCGGGAGCGGCGACCAGCACGAATTCCTCGTCGGTGAGGAGTTCGACGTGCAGCGTCCGGCCGCGGGGCCGCCGGGTGGCGACGAGGAGGTCGTGGCGTCCGGCCCGCAGTTCTTCCAGCAGCGGTTCGGTCAGTCCGATGGCCACCCGCAGCCGGACGCCTTGCGCGATCAGCGGGGCCAGCACCTTCAGGCCGGCCACGCTCATGAACTCCGCGGGTCCCGCCAGATGCACCGGTGCCACGGTACTGCTCGGCTCCTCGCCGGTGATGACGGCCAACTGGTCGAGGGGGGCCGACAGCCGGGTGGCGAGTTCGTCCGCGTGGGACAGCGGGGTGACGCCTTGCGCCCGGCGTTCGAACAGCTTGCGGCCCAGGCGGTTCTCCAGTGCCCGGATCTGCGTGGTGACGGTGGACTGCGACAGGCTCAGCTGACGTGCGGCGGCGGTGAAGGAGCCCAGGCGGTGCACCGCGAGGAAGGTGCGCAGGAGGTTCAGGTCCAGCGGGCCGGACCCCTGAGTGTCGTGATCGCTCACGGCCTCGAGCCTACGAGATACGCACGGCAGCCACATGCCGCCCGTTCTCGGGGACGAGTCATCGGGTCACCGATACCTGGCATCGGTCTGTTCATTGGCGCGGATACTTCAGCAGCTTTAGTTTCGAGACCTGAGACCACTGGGTTCTCTGGACCACCAGCGTCGGTGACGTTCCTCCTTACCCGGTCCCGAATGCACAGCCACAGCCGGCCGACACAGGAGACGTGTGAAAAGTGAGACGGAAAAAGATTCTGGCGGTGGTGACAAATCAGGCCACCTACGGGGCGAGCAAGCATCCGACCGGCCTCTGGCTGGGTGAACTCGTCCATTTCTACGACAAGGCGATCAAGGCCGGCCACACCGTGGATGTGGTCAGCCCGGCCGGCGGCGAGGTGCCACTCGACCCTCGAAGCCTCGGCCGCCTGTTCACCGACCGGACGGTTCGCAATTACCGAGCCGACGCGGCCTTCATGACCTCCCTGAAGTCGACCACATCCGTTGCCGACGCAGATCCGGACGACTACTCCACGATCTTCTTCACGGGCGGACACGGCACCATGTGGGACTTTCCCGACAGCGCCGGCCTGCGGGGAACAGCCGAGGCCATCTACGCCGGGGGCGGCATCGTCTCCTCGGTCTGCCATGGCGCCTGCGCCCTCATCAACCTCCGTGACACCGACGGGAATCCGCTCGTACGGGACCGCACCGTCACAGGCTTCGCGACGGTCGAGGAAAAACTGGCCGGTGTAAAGGGCAGGGTGCCGTTCCTGCTGGAGGACGAACTGCGCGCGAAGGGAGCCAAGTATGTGCGCTCCACTGTCCCGATGACCCCGCACGCCGTGCGCGACGGCCGCCTGATCACGGGCCAGAACCCGGTGTCTACGAAGGCCGTCAGCGACTTGATCCTCGCGGCCTTGGCCGAGACCGAGTAACCGGACTGAGTAACGGGACCGAGTAACCACGACGGAGACAGGGGGCGCCCGCATCTGTGGTGGGCCGCCCGAACAACCCGGCTCCAGGACGCCGCACCATGCCAAAGATCCTTTTCGTGATGACCGGCGCCGACGACCACTGGACGCTGGCGGACGGCACCAAGGACCCGACCGGCTTCTGGGCCGAGGAGGCCGTCACCCCGTACCAGGCGTTCGCGGCCGCCTGCCACGAGATCGTCGTCGCCACGCCGGGCGGCGTCGTGCCGCCCTCGCCGACTACGACGCCGTCTTCTACCCCAGTGGCCACGGCCCGGCGGCATCGCAGCCAGTCCCCGAAGCCGAAGCCGAAGCCGAAGCAGACGGCAGGGTTGTGGTGCGCGGCGGAAGCGGCCCGACGCGTCGCAGGCGAGGGCGGTCGCGAGCGAGCGCATCGAGGCGGGCGCGCGGCGCAGCATCGTGAGGGTTTTTGCCTGGCTGGAGGTGTGAAAGTGACGTCGGTGGACTGCACAGGTTGAGCTGGGCCACACGACGATGGTGCGCGGATTGGCCGCGGTCACCTGGGAGATGAGCTGGTTGTCGAAGTCCGACAGGTTGATGTCGGCGACGTGGCTGGCCTCGGCCTCGTTGTAGCCGACGATGAACACGGGCGACGCCTCGCGTACCCGCGGATCATCGATGCCGGGGGGGGGCGGCTGCTCTCAGCCCTCAGCCTCGATCTGGGCGTCGGCGACGGCGATGGCGATGCCCATTGCCGTGGCGATGTTGCCTGCTGCCGTCATGACGCGGGCGGTGCCCACGATGGGCGCGATGGCGACCAGGACGTCCTGTAGCTGGTCGGGGGTCAGGCCGGCTTGCAGGGCGGGGTCGATGTGAGCCACGTAGGAGATGGGCGGGGCGTCCGAGGCGGCGAGCGCCGCGATACGCGTGAGCATGAACATGTCTGGAGCCAGCCCGCATCGCTCGATCGAGTCGACCGTCATGGCGGCGAGGGTGTCCAGGACAGGGGTTTCCGACGCAGTGGACATGTCGCATGCCCTCCTGGTGAGTTTTGGGGCCCGAGGGGGTGTGGGAGGGAAGGAACCGAGTTCCGCGATTGTTGGGGCTTCACCTCAACCGTAGAACCCATCCGAGCCTTGCGCATGGGGACGCTCATGGTCCGCCCGCCGCCATGGTGGCGGGCGGAAAGTTAGGTGAGGGTCCGGCCTGGCGGAGTTCCGTCGGATTCAGCGCCGGCGGCGCGGGTTCCGGCTCTGCGTTTGGCCATGAGGATGTCCGATCCCATGAATGGCCTCAGAATTGGCATTATGGCCTGTTTGTTCCGGATCGGAGATTCCCATGAAGGACCTCAAGTTTGAGCAGAAGAGCACGCTGTCTCGCATTGAGGCGGCTGACCGGCTCACGGCACTGGCAGATGCGCTGAGGGAAGGCGGGGATGCCGAATGGGAAGTCGGTCCCGGGACGCTGAGCCTGCGGATCCCCGACGACCTTCGTAGCGAGGTGGAGGTCGAGGTCAGTAACGGGGAGATCGAGCTGGAGATCGAGTTCAAGTGGCCGACCGGATCGACCGGGACAGCGACGTCGCGGGCGGTCGCGAGCACAGAGGAGCCGGCGAGGCGGAAGAGCGTGCCCGCCAAGACCGGTCGGAAGAGCACGGGCGCCAGCAGGAGCAGGACCGCGAAGAGGTCCGCCACGAAAGCCCCCTGAGGCATGCGGTGGGCTTGGACGGCAGCGGAGGCTTCACGGGGCTTGTCGGCTCTCATATGACGAGGGGGGCCTTGATCCGGCTGGTGCGTCCCTGGAGATGGCCTACGGGACCGATTGCGTGATGCGAGCAGTCGAGTCCTCAGCGTCGGCAGGTCGACGTCCACCAGTACACCGTCCCGTTTGACCACGCAGCCGGCGACGAGGACGGTGTCGACCAGGCCGGGATGGATCGCGGGGGAGGGCTGCGGGACTTGGACGGCCCGGTGCAGGTCAGGGCGGTGGCCGGGAGCTTGGACTTGAGGTGGTGGTGCGCGGGAAGCTGGAGCCGCTGCGAGCGAAGACGACCAAGCTCGCCGACCGCGGCCGGCAGCACAAACGCCCGGACGGGAAGTTCACCGCACGCCCGTAGCGCACGCCAATCGCCGTGACCGCCCACCCGACCAGCACGCTCGCGGCCCTCGCCGACATCGTCACGGCCCTCGCCGCCGAACGGCACGCCACCCACGAGCAGATGCAGGCCCGGCACACCGCTATGCGGTGAAAGGGGTGCCGGGCCCGATCAGGGAGACGTCGTCAGGCGTTCGGGTCGAACGGGATGCCCGACGGCATGGAGTGGGCGAGGGCGTACTCGAAGTCTCCGTCCTTGATCTTGATGGTGGCCGCGCCGAAGTCGGCGCTCAGGAGCTTGTCGCGATAGCCGGCCGGATAGCCGTTCCAGCCGACCAGGCGCGGGTAGAACCAGCCGCCGGTGGCGTTCTCCGGAGGCTCGTCGTTGGTGTTGGCGAAGCGGAAGTCGTGGGTCGAGACGCCGTCCTTGTGGTAAACGATCTTGGGGTGGGTGCCGTCGAAGCGGACGGCCGAGGCGGCCGCCACCTGGTAGCTGCTGTGCTGCGACACGGACACGTACTGGACCTGGTTGTCGCTGATCCACACCACGACGTGCTCCCAGTCGTGCCGGTGCCCGATGGCCGCCGGACCGAGCGTCGCCTGGTCCTTCTCGAAGTAGCTGGCGTACATCACGGCGCACCAGCCGTTGTTGCACTTCTCGCGCGAGTACGTGTTGGCGTTGGCCAGTTGGGCGTAGTCGTGGCAGTGGCCGTTCACGTCGCCGCCGAGCGCCAGGCCCGGGTTGATGGTGCCGTCGGCGCCTATGGCCGCGGTGGCGTAGCAGCCGTCGCCGTCGTAGTCGTAGGCGGGGGAGAAGATCTGTTCCAGGCCGTCGGCGTTCTGGGGGAGCAGCGTCAGGACGTTGGCGCTCGCCTGGGCCGGGAGTGCCATGACGAGAGCCAGCGCTCCGATGGCGGCGGCGAGCGCCGTCCTGCGGGGCCTTCTTGCCGCAAGCAGTGGGTTGCGCACGTCAACTCCTACGGGTAGCTGGTCAGGTTGGCGACATTGGTGCCGGAGTTGGACGGGCCGCCGGTGTTGTTGATGACGTGGCTGATGGTGCCCGTGCCGCCGAGGGAGACGGTCACCATGCTGGTGAAGCGGACGCCCGAGGTGTTCGGCGCCTCGATGGCGTGCGCGGCGACGACACTCGGGTTGACGTTGAAGTAGCAGTAGCTGCCGAGCCCGTAGGCCTGGTGACTGGTGACCGAGTCGGCGACCTTGTAGGCGGCGTAGCCCTGGGTGGAACCGTTCATCCAGGCGGACTGGTTCGGTGGGTCGTACGGCATCTCGTTCTGGAAGAAGTAGGTGCGGCCGCCGTTGCCGTTCCAGACGGTCTGGTACTTCTGGAAGTGCTCCACGAACAGGCCGTACATGGTGACGTCGTCGCCGTTGACGATCATTCCGGTGTCCGCGGTGTTGCTCGTCCAGCCGACTCCGCTGCCGTGGTCGGCGCGCCAGATCCACATGTGGTCGCCGATGACGTTGTCGCTGTTGACGACGAGGCTGGTGGTCGCTTTGCCGACGCCCGCGCCGCCGATGCGGAAGTACACGTCGTGCAGGGAGGTCGGGTCGGCGGTGTGGGAGGCGGAGGAGCCGGTCGGCCCGACCTCCAGCAGGGAGGGCGAGTTGGTGGTGCCGGCGTCGAACAGCAGGCCCGCGATCTTCACGCCGTCGACGTCGGCGACCTTCATCGCGGTGACGCCGTTGTCGGGGACGAAGGTGGCCAGGCCCAGGCCGAGGACGACCGTGTCCGCACGGGTCACGTTCAGCGTCTGGTCGAGGTGGTAGACCCCCGGGGTGACCAGGAGGTTCTTGCCCGCGGCGAGCGCGGAGTTGATCTGTGCGGTGGTTGCGCCCGGCTTGACGACGTAGAAGGAGTCCAGCGAGAGCGAGCTGCCGGAGGCCCCGTTGGCCCAGCTGGTCCCTGACGAGTTGGACCGCACCGACGGCACGAACACCTGGTAGGCGCCGTTGCCGTCGACGTACAGGAACGGCTTCTCGCGGGAGACCGGGCTCTGGGCGACCGTGGTGTACGGCGGGTTGGGGAAGCTGGTGGCGGGGACGCCCGTGCTGCCGGTGAAGACCATGTTCCAGTTGGAGCCGGTCCAACTGCCGAGCTGCGAGTTGCGGGTCAACCACTGTTGCTGCGTACCCGAGTTGACCTGGCCGTCGACCTTGCTGTCGGCGATGAGACCGCCGCTGGACCAACCGCCGTCGTCCAGCGCGAGGTTGCCGCGCAGGTGCATCCGGCGGTACGCCGCTGCCTGCGAGACCGCCCAACGGTCGCTGCCCCCGGTCGGGTTGACCGAGAGGTTCTCCGCGCCGCGCCAGAAGTTCTGCGTGGCGTTGCCCTGGAACCAGTCCGCCTCGGCGTGCACCGCGCCGTTGATCGTCACCGCGTCGGGCGACAGACCGAGGCCCAACACCTGGGTGTAGAAGCCGACGTTGACGTCCGCGCTGTAGGCGCCGGGCTTGAACAGCACGGCGTAGCGCTGCGAGCCGAACTGGTTGGTCTCCTGCTGCTGGAAGATGGAGTTGAGCCGGCTCTGGATCGTCGACGAGGACATCGACGGGTCGAAGACGACGACGTTCGGGCCGAGGTCGGGGTCGGTGGCCGACTGGTTCACCGGCACCACCTGGAAGCGCTGGGCCGCGGTGCCGTTGCAGGTGTACTGCACGAACTGCACACTGTCGGCGGTCGAGGCGCCGGGGTCGTCCAGGCACTTGCCGCTGTTGCGGTTGACGAAGTGGTAGGCGCCGCCGCCGTCGTCCACCGGCAGCCACTGCTGGTTGGCGCCGCCGCCGTAACTCCACAGGTGGACCTGCGCGTTGTCGGCGGTGGAGACGTCGGCGACGTCCGCGACCTGGTCGGTGTCGTTGCCGTTGTTGATCCGGACGTATCCGTCACTGGTGGCGGTGAAGCTCCACTGCTGGGCCGTGGTGCCGTTGCAGCTGTACTGCTGCACGACGGTGCCGTTGGCGGTGGCGGCCGCCTTGGCGTCGAGGCATCTGCCGCTCGCGGCGTTCATGACGGTCGCAAAGCCCGTGGGCAGGGCGGAGGTTGCGGCCCGCGCGGGGCTGCCGGTGAGCAGGGACGCGGCCGTTACGGCCACCAGGGCGGCCGCGGCGGATCTGCCGCGGCGCGGTAGGGAAGGCATGGGTACTCCTAGCCGGAAGCGGGAGGGGGAGAGAGGCGGTGAGCGGCCGAGGATCAGCCGGTGTAGGCGGCGAAGACGCGCGTGTAGTCCCAGTCGGACTGGCCGACGCCGGAGCAGCTGTCGGCGGGGCCGCCGGTGCAGGGGCGGTCGCGGTTGGCGGACCAGAACGTCAGCCGGGCCAGGTGATGCTGCTGGGCGTAGGCGAGGATGGTGCGGAAGTCGGCGACGGTGACGGTCTCGTTGTTGTCGGTGATCCCGTTCATCGACGAGATGCCCATGTCCCGGTACGCCTGGTCGTCGCCGTAGCCGTAGGCGCTCTTGAGTGCGGACTCCAGGCCCTCGGCGGCCTGCACGGTCAGGTTGCCCATGTTCTGGCCCGCGCCGCCGAAGTCGAACGGCATGATGGCCCAGGCGTCCACGGTCAGCCCGGAGGACGCGGCCCGGTTGATGAGGCTGGTGTCGGGGCCGCTCTGTCCGGTGCCGATGGTGATGTACACCTTCAGGCCGGGGTTGTCGGCCTTTACGGTCTTCAGCGCGTCCACCGTGCGCTGCTGCACGGTGGGGTTGCTGTAGGCGTCGGCCTCGATGTCGATGTCGATCGCCTTCAGGCCGTAGGCGTTGATGACCTTCTGGTACGCCCCCGCCAGCTCCCCGGCGCTGGAGCAGGAGCTCTCCAGCTTGTTGCCGCTGTACCCGCCGAAGGACGGGATGATGTCACCGCCGCCTGCCCGCACGGTGTTCACGGTCTGCTGGTCGACACCCCCGGTCAGGGCCCGGCTGCCGTCCCACTGCGGGTTGCAGTAGCCGTTGCTGAGGACGAAGGCGAGGGTGAACCACTTGACGCCGGTCGCGTTGGTGATCGTGCTCGGGTTCGGCGGGCTGCCCCAGCCGTTGTAGAGGTACGGCGCCACGGCCATCGGCGCGGACGGGGTGCTGCCGTCGCCGGTCGCGGGCGCGGTCCACTTCTGGTTGGCCGCGCCGCTGCAGCTCCAGATCTGTGCGCGGGCACCGTTGGCCGAGGAGTTGTCGGTGACGTCCAGGCACTTGTCGGCCTGCGGGTTGACGATGTCGTGGGCGGCGGTGACCGTCCACTGCTGGTTCGCGCCGCCGCTGCAGCTCCACAGCTGGACCTTCGCGCCGTCGGCGGTCGAATTGCCGGTCACGTCAAGGCACTTGCCGAGGGCGCGGACGGTGCCGTCGCTGCCGACGGTCCACTGCTGAGCCGCGGTGCCGTTGCAGTCGTAGAGCTGTACGGCCGTGCCGTCGGCGGAGTTGGCGCCGGCGACGTCGAGGCACTTGCCGGCGAGTCCGGTGATGGTGCCGGTGGCGGCCTGCGCGGGAGATGCCGTGAGCAGGCCGGTGGACAGGGTGAGGGCGGTGACCGCGAGGACGGCGGATGCGGGGAGGGGCCTCGGTCTGGCCATGGCGGGGGCGGCCTTTCGTGGGGGGTGGGGTCGCCCGGTGAAACTAAAGGTACGGACCACTTACGTCAAGACATGAAGTAAGAGTTGAGGAAAGGGAGTTGAGCGGGCACCCTGCGTGCCGTCCACCTCACGGCGGGCCGCCCCTGTCGTACAGAAGGTGGAGCTGGCGGGACAGTGCCTCGGGATCCGGGGCACCGGCGTCCCGGGCGAGGTCGGTGAACAGGGCCCGGATCCACGCCCGGGAGGCGTCGGACGCCTCCTCGATGGCGCTGCCGTGCCGTGCCTCCGCGCCGGCAGCTACGAAGGCGCAGCCGTGGTAATTCGGGCGCGCTGGCCGCCGCAACTGCCGCCGACTGCGTCCGCAAGAGCGACACTGGGGTCGCCCTGCGCACCGAGGCCACCACCAGGTGGCCGAGAACCTCCGGAGGCGGAAGTGACAGTGAACCGGCTGGGCCTGGTCGTGCACGGCGGACGCCCGGAGGCCGTGGCGGCGGCCGGCCTGGTCCGCGCGTGGTGCGCGGAACACGGCGTGCGGTGCACGGACATCGACGTGTGGCACGACGGTGGGCGACGCAGTGCCCGTGAGGAGGTCGAGGCCGCGGGAGAACCCGACCTCGTGGTGACCCTGGGCGGCGACGGCACCTTCCTGCGCGGCGCCCGGCTGGCCGCCGCGAGCGACGCCCTGGTCCTGGGGGTCGACCTGGGCAGGGTGGGCTTTCTGACGGAGGTGTCGGCCTCCGCGGTGCGTTCGGCACTGGACGCGGTGCGGGAGGACCGGTTCGAGATCGACAGCCGCATGCTCCTCGCGCTGCGCGCCTCGCGCCGGCTGGAGGTGCCGTCCGGCATGGAGACCCTCATCGAGTACGGCCGCGGGCCGCTCCTGCCGCCACCGCAGGTGCGGCCCGACTGCGAGGTCGACAAGGACTGGGGCATCCCCCTGGAGGTCACCGCGCTCAACGACATCGTGCTGGAGAAGCTGGTCAGGGACCGGCAGGTGTCGGTCGGGGTCTACGTCGCCGGCAGACTCCTGGCCTCCTACTCGGCCGACGCGCTGCTGGTGGCCACGCCGACCGGCTCGACGGCCTACAGCTTCGCCGCCGGCGGGCCCGTGGTCTCGCCCCGTGCGGAGGCCCTCGTCTTCACCCCGGTCGCCCCGCACATGGCCTTCGACCGCTCGGTCGTCACCGCCCCCGACGAGCCCGTCGGGCTGCGCCTGCTGGAACGTTCGGGACCGGCCGCGGTCAGCATCGACGGCCAGCTGCGGGGCGTGCTCGACCCGGGGGACTGGATCGGCGTGTACGCCGCCCCGCGCCGCCTGCGGGCCGTCCGGCTGGGCCCGATGGACTTCTACGGCCGCCTGCGCGAGCGGATGAACCTGACCGACGCCCCGGCCGCGATCGCCGACGGTTCCCCCGCCCCGCTGTGGTCGGTCACCACGCCGCCGCCAGGTGACCTCGCCCATCTGACCCTGCTGACGGCCCCGGACGGCTCCTGACCGGCCGCGTCTGCTCGGCTCAGTTCTCCTGGCAGCCGCACCCCGAGGCCGACTTGGCCTCGGCGACGCCGAGAGCGGGGTCGGCGGCGGTCTCGGCCGACGTGCAGCAGGCGTTGACGCCACAACACGCATCGGCCGACTCGGCCGTACCGGAAGGTGCTTCGGTGCTCGCCGGCTTGGTGGCGCGGACGATGGCGGAGTGCATGCCATCGGCGACCGGCTGGGTCGGGGTGATCTCGATGTCGGTGAACCCGGCTGCCTCCAGGCCCGCCCGGTACTCGGCGAAGGACAGCGCACCGGCGATGCAGCCGACGTAACTCCCGCGCTCGGCCCTCTCGTCCGAGGCGAGGTCGTCGTCGGCGACGACGTCGGAGACGCCGATACGCCCTCCGGGCCGCAGCACGCGGAAGGTCTCGGCGAAGACGGCGGGCTTGTCGACGGACAGATTGATCACGCAGTTGGAGATCACCACATCGATGGTTCCGGCGGGCAGCGGAACGGCCTCGATGGTGCCCTTGAGGAATTCGACGTTCGTGGCCCCTGCCTTCTCGGCATTGGCGAGCGCCAGGGCGAGCATCTCCTCGGTCATGTCCAGGCCGTACGCCTTCCCCGACGGCCCGACGCGGCGGGCCGAGAGCAGGACGTCGATGCCGCCGCCGGAGCCGAGGTCGAGGACGCGCTCGCCCTCGCGCAGTTCGGCCACGGCGGTGGGGTTGCCGCAGCCGAGGGAGGCGGCGACGGCCTCGGCGGGAAGCGCGTCGCGCTCGTCGGCGGCGTAGAGGGTGGAGCCGAAGTTCTCGTCGACCTCGACCGGCTCGGGCCCGCAACAGGCGGTGCTGCCCTCGGTGACCTTCACAGCTGCGGCGGCGTACCGCTGCCGGACGGTCTCGCGCAGGTCGGTGGACTGCTCACTCATGGCTTTCTCCCGGATGACTCATGGCTTTCTCCTGGATGGCGGGGCGCGACATCGGCCCGGAGCGGCTTGTATTGACGTTCGTTGATGCAACCTTGCGCCTTGGATCGAGAAACGTCAACATAGAGGCATGTCGAAACAAGAGCTTGAGGTGATCGGCCAGGACTCCGGCTGCTGCCCCGATCTGGCATCCGCGCCGCTGGACGACGAGCGGGCGGCGGAGCTGGCGAAGGTGTTCAAGGCCCTCGGGGACCCGGTCCGCCTGCGACTGCTGTCGATGATCGCCTCCCGGGAGGGCGGGGAGGTCTGCGTGTGCGAGATGACGCCGGCCTTCGACCTGTCCCAGCCGACGATCTCCCACCATCTCAAGCTGCTCCGCCAGGCCGGCCTGATCGACTGCGAGCGCCGTGGCACCTGGGTCTACTACTGGGTGTTGCCCGGCGCCCTGGACCGCCTCGCCGGATTCCTGACCACGCCCCAGCCGGCAGGACTCACCGCGTGATCCCGTCGCTGGGCCGCCGCGTCGCGGCCGAGGCCATCGGCACCGCACTGCTGGTCGCGATCGTCGTCGGCTCCGGCATCCAGGCCACCGAGCTCTCCCGTGACGTCGGCGTCCAACTGCTGGCCAACTCGCTTGCCACCGTGTTCGGCCTGGGAGTACTCATCGCCCTGTTCGGCCCGGTGTCCGGCGCGCACTTCAATCCCGCGGTCACCCTGGCCGCGTGGTTCACCGGCCGACGCGCCCCGGACGGCCTCACCGCGCGGGACGTCGCCGCGTACGTCGCCGCCCAGATCGCGGGTGCTGTCGGCGGGGCGGTGCTGGCCGATGCGATGTTCGCCAAGCCGCTGGTGAAGTTCTCCACCCACGACCGCTCCGCCGCCCATCTGTGGCTCGGCGAGATCGTGGCGACCGCCGGACTGATCGCCCTGATCTTCGGCCTCGACCGCATCGCCCGCACGGCCATGGCGCCGGTGGCGGTGGCGTCGTACATCGGGGCCGCCTACTGGTTCACCTCCTCCACCTCCTTCGCCAACCCGGCGGTGACCGTCGGCCGCGCCTTCACCGACACCTTCGCCGGTATCGCGCCCGCCTCCGTCGCCCCGTTCATCGCCGCCCAGCTGCTGGGCGTTGTCGTCGGGCTGAGTGCCGTCACAGTCGTGTACGGCCGTCCCGGCCCTGCCGTGGAGGAGAGTGCCGTCCCGCACGGCGAGCCCGAACTCGCCTCCCCCTGACCCCATCCCCTTCGAGAAGGACACCCGCCGTGAGTACTCCCGCCCCGCGCCCCTCGGTCCTGTTCGTCTGCGTGCACAACGCCGGCCGCTCGCAGATGGGCGCCGCCTTCCTCACTCACCTAGCAGGCGAGCAGGTCGAGGTCCGTTCGGCCGGCTCGGCCCCTGCCGACACCGTCAACCCGGCCGTGGTCGAGGCGATGAAGGAGGTGGGGATCGACATCTCCGCCCAGACGCCGAAGATCCTCACCACCCAGGCCGTGCACTCCTCGGACGTGGTGATCACGATGGGCTGCGGCGACACCTGTCCCGTCTTCCCCGGCAAGCGCTACCTGGACTGGCAGCTCGACGACCCGGCCGGTCAGGGCGTCGCTGCCGTCCGGCCGATCCGGGACGAGATCGAGCAGCGCGTACGCGGCCTGCTCGCCGACCTGGGCATCCCGGCCGCGGTCTCATGACGATCGCAGGATGACCTTCTCCGGGCGAGTGGGCGGTATGCACCGTATTGCCATTTACATGCACCTTTGACGGGTCTAGCGTGAGAGTACGGCGTAAACATACAGATGACGCTCGCCGCCATCTCCATCCGGAAGGGGAGCGGTCATGTCATGGTCGATCTCCGGCACGTATGTGGCCGGTTGCTCGTGCGTGGTGCTGTGCAGTTGTCCGTACGACGGTCAGCCGCGGGATGCCAAGGGCGGTACCGAGTGCCTGGGCACCGCCGTGTTCCATGTGGCCGACGGGAATCTGGACGGCCTGGACCTGTCCGGCGTCGACTTCGCGTTCTACAACCACTTCCCGTCCCATCTGTCCGCGGGAAACTGGAAGGTCGGGCTGGTCGTGGACAGCGCGGCCAGCGGTGAGCAGGCCGAGGCCCTGGAGCGCATCCTGTCCGGCCGGGAAGGCGGCCCCTTCGGCCAGCTGTCGCAGTTCTACGGCGAATACCTGGGCATGGAGCGGGCCGGGGTCTCCCTCGCCGGCGAGGACAAGCCCGGCTTCACGGTCGAGGGCCGCACAGAACTCTCGTACGAGCCGCTGACCGGCCCGGACGGCAGCTCGACAAAGATCAAGAACGCCATGTTCGGGTTCGCCCCCGAATTCGAGGTCGGCAGGACCACAGGGCGATCGGACGCCTTCGGACTGAGTTACGACGCGTCGTACGGCGAGACGGCCCAGTACGTCTTCAGCAGCGAGGAGACCGAGGGAGCCGCCCAGGGGCGTGCCTGAGCGGCACCCGACCGTCAGTCATTGGACCGGTCGTCCACCCGAATGTGCAGGTCCGGCCAGGCTGTGGCCAGACGCTTCAGCCGGCCCTCCGCCAATAGCTCTGCCGAAATCCCTTCCGAAACCCCTACCGAAATCCCTACCGAACGAGATGGCGCGTCCGGTTTGAAGTGCACGAGTGTCCCGGTGGTGCCGTCGGTCTCGACCGGTTCCAGGTCGGTGACCGGGACGCCGTGTTCGTAGCGTTGGGTCCAGGCCCCGTTGAGGCGGCGGTTGGTATGGATGAGCCATTCGCTGAGGGCTGCGACAACAGACATGCCCCGACGTGGGTGGCCGTCCGGAAGCAGTTCCGCGTCGGGGAAGTCGAAGAACCGAAGGTCCTTTGACGCCATGACGGGTTTCTTCACGATCTGGCCTTGATCGTCCATGCGGGTGTCAGTGCCCCGTCCGTCATCCGCCACGGACAAGGAGCCATCCGGGTGGAGAGTGACGAGGCAGTGCCCGCCGCCCTTGCTCGATGCTTCATCGGCGGCATAGGCAAGCACCTCGAGGACAAGGTGCCACGGGCCCCCCGGAGCGAACTCCGCGGGACTTTGCTGGATATGCGCCAGATGACCCAGGTCGATGAAGCTGGACCAATCGTGCGTGGTGTTGACCCACGAACCTCTTGAGACCTCCATCGGACAACTACACCTCGCCGTTGGCGAAGAGCTCGAGGTGTCCGCACTTGGGGCAGCGGAACGCCTCTATCTGCCGGCGGGGACGACCCATCCGCTTGGCACCCCCGAAAATCCCGCGCTCCAACGCGCCCTCGATCCAGCGCGCGTACCCGCGCGAGTGCTCGCCGGTGTCCTCGACGAAACCCTCCACCAGACCGACGGTGCCGCAATGGGTGCACGTGTAGTTGTTGTTCATCCCCGTGAGTGTAGGTAAGGGTGCGGCCGGGGTCAGGGGGTCTTCCAGAGGCGGAAGCGGGGTTTCTTCGCGAGGGGAGCGGTTCTGCTGTCGATGTGCACTCGATGCTCGCCCGGCAGTTCCTTCTCTCCGGTCAGACGGACTCTCCCGGACGCGTTGATGGTGACGGAAGAGTCGGGGACAGCCCGCAAAGCCGACACGTCCGCTTCCAGTGTCATGAAAGAGCGGTGCTCCAACTGGGCACTGAATGTCGTGAGGTTGGGAAACACATCCCGCAGTTCGCCGAAATCAATGCGGTTCTGTACTTCCGCCCTCAGGTACAGGGACCGGATCTGCGGAAGCGGCGGCAGACGAAGTTCCGCAAGACCGGACAGCTGGTCGAGATCCATATCAAGCTCGACGAGTTCGGGCAGTGCCGGCAGATGTCTCAACTCGGCCGCGGCAAAGGGAGTACCGGCATCAGCGGCCAGATGAAGTCTCGTGAGCCCCGGCCAGCGTTCTATGCCGTCGAGTGATGGCGCGCTCAGAGTTGTCGGCCCCAAGGTGAGGCCCCGCAGACCCGAAGGCAGGGGCAGATCCGTCAGCCTCCCCCAGGGCCAGCGGCTGTTGACGGCGATCGAAGTCAGTCGCCGCAGTTCGGCGAGGGGGCTCATGTCCGGCCCCACCGGCATCTTCTCCAACTGCAGATGCTCAATGTTCGTCTCGGAGATGTGCGAGTAGTCCTTGAGGCTGCCGCAGTCCTGGAGCCCCAGCGAGCGCAGGCGTGGCGCACAACCGCTGAGAAAGCCGAGATCACGGAAGGAGTCATTGCTGACCAGCCGCAGTTCGGTGGGCTCGGTGGCGGCCAGCCCGGGCAGCATGAGATCCGTCACGAAGGAGCCGTTGATCTCCAGGGTCATCACCCGACCGATCCGGTCCAGTGCGGACAGCTGGGAATCCGTGCTCACGGTGAGATACGCACCGGTCAGTTCCATCCCGGACAGGATCCCGTCGACGAACCGCTGGTCGTCGAATGAACTCCAGGCGTCCACCACCTTTTTCCGTACCACGGCATCCGGATGGTCTCGGAACTGCCGCAGGATCTGGAAGGCGTGCTCGCCGCCGATTCGGGCGGCCGTCTCCACGGTGGCCGCCGCCTCCCGGTCGTCCAGCTGATCCGGCCCCGGAAGGAGATCGAGCACGACCGGACCCGCACCGGCCAGTTTCTCCGCCGCCTCGGAATCCCGAGGCGGGAGCAGTAAGGCCGCTCGTTCCTCCGCCTCGCGCCGCACCGCCGGTGCCAGCATGGTGGCGTGTTCCAGGCTGGCGGCGGCAAGCAGGTGCAGCCGGGTACGGATCTCGTCGTCCGGCGCGGCATCTCCCCGCTCCAGCAGCCCGCCGATCAACATCGCCCGTTCCTCGGGGCGGCCGTGGCCCACGGCCATCCGGACGACGTCCTCCCACTGGGGGTCGGCGGCATGTTCCGCGACCTGCGGGAGATCCTGGGCCTCGACCGCCGCCTTCGCCCCGAGATAGTCCTGGAACGTGCGGTGGACGAAATCGACGGTCTGCGGGGTGGGTTCCCGCAGGAGACCGCTGCGGCGCACAAGGTGGCGCAGGACATCCCCTGCCCGGTCCGGCGGGGCCACACCGGGCATCGCGGGCAACAACCGCTCGATCAGCCTGACCACCTTGTGCTGCTCCGCCTCGGTCTGGCCGTTGCGGATCAGCCACCAGGCAAGCTCCTGGAGGAGCTGACGCTGAGCGTCCTCCGGAATGTCGAAGCCCTCCGGTTCGCCCACATCGCGTTCCTTGTCACGGCGGACGAGCAGCATGGTGAGTGCCGCGCCGTACAACTCCATCCGGCTCTCCGGCAGGTAGGTACGGCGATCGCGGTGCAACGCGCAGATCATGGCGCACATCAGCGGGTTGGTGGCGAGCCGGGCCAGGTCTCGCTTCCGTCGCAGGGTGTCCAGCAGGCGCTCTCTGTACCGGTCACGCTCCGGCGCGGCCTCGGCGCTCTCTCCGAACGCGGCCAGGTGCCAGCGCCCCACGAATGCCTCGACATCCTGCTGGTTCATGGGCAGCAGCGTCAGCTCGGTGAAGTCCCGGCGGGCCAGCCAGCCCTCGCTCACGGCGGTGGGGCGGGTGGTGATGACGCAGTTGCAGTCCGGGTAGGCGGCCAGCAGCCCGGTGAGCCATTCCTGGGTTCGTTCCCGGTCACGTTCGGGGATCTCGTCCACGCCGTCGATGAGGAGCAGCGCACGGCCGGAGCGCATCACCTCCTCCGCCCAGTCGGGCGGCGGGCTGAGCGGAGTACCCGTGGCGGCCAGGAAATTGCCGGGACCGGGCAGCGACGCACCCTGTCTGATCAGGGTGCGCAACGGCAGGACGAAGGGCACGCAGTCGTCGAGATGGCCGAGCCGATAGCTGAAGTCGTCCCGGGCCGCGGTGATGGCCAGCCACTGGATGAGGGTGGTCTTCCCGGATCCGGCCAGACCGCGCAGCAGCACCCGGCGCCTTCCGGACAGAGCGGACTCGACGCGCTGACGGGCGCTGGACATCTCGTGCCGGGGGGCGGTTTCCAGGAAGTCGGTACGGTCCTGGCTGCTCTGGTGGGACAGCTCCAGGCTCAGATAGGCGGTGTCGAGCGGCCATTGCGCATGGTCACTCCGGCTGAAGTCGAGCCCGAAGATGCGGAGTTCGCCGTAGTTCCGCTCCACGTACGAGCGGTAGTCGGATTCGAAACCGGTGCGTGGTGCGCGGCTCCGGCCCGCGTCTTCCAGGGTGGGCAGCTCTCCAAGGTGTTCGAAGTGCGCGTCGTAGAACCCGCCGGCGATGTGGATCGCGGTTGCCGGGACGGCCGTGAGACGACCATGCTGCCAGCCGTCGGGGTCGGTGGTCACCACGCCCACCAGCAGCTCTCCGTCGAAGAGAGCTGCCCCGGACATCCCCGCCCACGGGGAGCCGCCGTCCTGCCGGGGCGCCGGGGGCGTATGGACGAGGTCGACCACGTACCGTCCACGCACCATGCTCGACCCCGGCTTGAGGGTCCCGACCAGTTGCTCGCTGTCGAGCTGCCCTGTGCCACCGCGTTGAACGGCGGGGAAACCGATCGCCTGGCAGTCGGGGCGCGGTTTCAGATCGCTGGTCTGCCCCCAGCGGACCGGCCCCCAGTCAGCGGCGGTTTCGGGCGCGACCAGGTCATCGGCGGCCAGCAGCAGTGCCACATCGCAGTTCTCGTGGGTTCCCTCCCAGACCAGTCGGCAGGGGATCCGGCCGCGCCCCTCGGGGACGACGGCATGCAGGCTGTCGCTGCCCACGACGACATGGGCGGCGGTGAGGACCAGCCGTGGGCCGAGGAGATATCCGCTGCCCTGGTGAGAGACGCCCAGGACGGCGGCGATGCGCTCCTTGCGCGGACCGGACACGCGCATCCCCCGCCTAGTCGGTGCGGCCGAAGGCCGAGGTGTCGGCGGGGGCGTCGTTGCCGACCTCCCAGCCATTACCCGTACGCGCGCTCTTGGGCCGGAGCGTGAAGCCGACCCGGTGGGTGTGCGCCGTGGACCGGCCGGCATCGGCGTCGGCCGACAGCACCCAGGCGCGCACACCGGACTTCACGCGCACGTCACGGCGCAGTTCGACCGTGAACTCCAGATGGATGTCCCCCACCTCGAAGCGCAGTTCACTGCCCGTTCCGCGCGCTGCGGCGGTGAGCAGTTCGTCGCGCACGGCCTGGACGGCGTCCGCCAGCTCGATCCCGTCGGTCCCGGTGAAGTCGTCACTCACCTGATCAACGCTATGCCAACGCCTCCGTCCCGCGCCATGAGTTCGGGCCCTGCCGTCACGGACGCCTGCTGCCAGGTCTCGCCGCGCTGTCCGTCCGAGGACGAGCGGATCGTCATCGCCGACCCGCTGCCCGGTCGTGCGTGTGCTGGTCGAGGCGTTCCACCCGCGCAGCCGCCTTCTCCGGTTCGGCCGCCTTGCCGCACCCGAGCGGGCGATCCTGATCCGCGTCGCCGCCGCGCGCCGGACACAAGCGGCGCTGCTCGCCGCAGAGTTGATGTCGGCGAGCTCTTCGCCCTGCCCGCCCGGCCATCCGGCCGGCAGACGCGGCCGGCGCGGTACACCTCACGTACCGACGACTTTCACATTGGCGCCACCGGACCCTTCCCTGACGTTTGGTGCTCTTGGAACACTCGCACCGCGCACAATCCGTCATGTTCCCGCCATCCGCACCAGGATGAGAGGCACCCACCCATGCCCGAAGTCAACCGGCGCCGATTCCTGCAACTCGCGGGCGCGACCACCGCCTTCACCGCCCTGTCGAACAGCATCCAGCGCGCCGCCGCGCTGCCCGCGAACCACCGCACGGGATCCATCGAGGACGTCGAGCACATCGTCGTCCTGATGCAGGAAAACCGTTCCTTCGACCACTACTTCGGCTCGCTCAGGGGCGTCCGCGGCTTCGGCGACCCGCGTCCGGTGGTGACCCGGCAGGACGGGAAGCCGGTCTGGTATCAGTCGGACGGCACCAAGGACCTCCTCCCCTTCCACCCGGACGGGGACGACCTGGGCCTCGCCTTCATCCAGGACCTCCCGCACGGCTGGAACGACGGACATGCCGCCTTCAACGGGGGCAAGTACGACAAGTGGGTCCCCTCGAAGGGTTCCACGACGATGGCGTACCTGACCCGCGACGACATCCCGTTCCACTACGCGCTCGCCGACTCCTTCACCATCTGCGACGCGTACCACTGTTCGTTCATCGGCTCGACCGACCCGAACCGCTACTACATGTGGACCGGTTACACGGGCAACGACGGACAGGGGGGCGGGCCGGTCCTGGGCAATGACGAGGCCGGTTACGGCTGGACGACCTACCCCGAGCGCCTGGAGAAGGCCGGCGTCTCCTGGAAGATCTACCAGGACGTCGGCGACGGCCTCGACGCGAACGGTTCCTGGGGCTGGATCCAGGACGCCTACCGCGGCAACTACGGTGACAACTCGCTGCTCTACTTCAAGCAGTACCAGAACGCCAAGCCCGGCGACCCGCTCTACGACAAGGCCCGCACCGGCACCGACGCCCGCAAGGGCGAGGGCTTCTTCGACCAGCTGAAGGCCGACGTGAAGGGCGGCAAGCTGCCGCAGATCTCCTGGATCGTCGCCCCCGAGGCCTTCACCGAGCACCCCAACTGGCCCGCCAACTACGGCGCTTGGTACGTCTCCCAGGTCCTCGACGCGCTCACCTCCGACCCGCAGGTGTGGGCGAAGACGGCCCTGTTCATCACGTACGACGAGAACGACGGCTTCTTCGACCACCTGGTCCCGCCGTTCGCACCGGGTTCCGCGGCGCAGGGCAAGTCCACGGTGGACCCCGCCCTCGACCTGTTCAAGGGCGACAGCAGCCACCCCGCCGGTCCCTACGGGCTCGGCCAGCGCGTGCCGATGATCGTCGTCTCGCCCTGGAGCAAGGGCGGTTACGTCTGCTCCGAGACGATGGACCACACCTCGATCATCCGGTTCATGGAGCGCCGCTTCGGTGTCCACGAGCCGAACGTCTCGCCCTGGCGGCGGGCCATCTGCGGCGACCTGACCTCCGCGTTCGACTTTTCCCGCACGGACACGAAGCCGGTCGCCCTGCCGGGCACCGACGGCTACCAGCCCCCTGACCACAACCGCCACCCCGACTATGTGCCGACCCCGCCGGCCAGCCCGGTCCTGCCCAAGCAGGAACCCGGCCTGCGCCCGGCGCGTCCCCTCAAGTACGCCCCGTACGTGGACGGGTCGGCGGACACGGCCTCCGGGAAGTTCACCCTGACCTTCGCCTCGGGCGCGAAGGCGGGCGCCGCCTTCCTCGTGACCTCCGGCAACCGCACCGACGGCCCGTGGAGTTACACCACCGAGGCCGGCAAGACCGTATCCGACGCCTGGAACTCGGCGTACTCGAACGGCTCGTACGACCTCGCCGTGCACGGCCCGAACGGTTTCCTGCGCGTCTTCAAGGGGCCGAACAAGGTGGCAGGGCCCGAGGTCACCGTGCGCCACGCCGGCGACGACATCGAGCTGACCTTCACCAACAAGGGCTCCGGCACGGTCGGTCTGAAGGTGTCCGGCGGATACGGATACAAGCCGCGGACCTTCACGGTGCGTGCCGGTGCCACGGTCAAGTACACCGTCGACCTCACGGCGAGCCGGCGCTGGTACGACCTCACCGTCACGTCCCAGGCCGACGCGACGTTCCTGCGGCGATTCGCCGGGCATGTCGAGAACGGGCGGCCGGGGGTGAGCGACCCGGCGATCATCACCGGGTGAACTGTCGGGTAAAGGCTGGAGAACAGCGGATCGCGGGGACTGGCCAGGTGCCGGTGGGTGCGCGGTAGTGTGCCCCGGTGACCACGCATTCGAACACTCCTGCAGGCTGGTACCCGGATCCGCACGGAGCGCCTCAGACCCTCCGTTACTGGGACGGCACCCAGTGGACCCAGCACACCAACACGGACCAGCAGCAGGCACCCCAGCAGCAAGTGCCGCAGCAGCAGGTGCCGCAGCAGGCCGCCGGGCCGGATCCGCGTGTGCAGCGTCAGGTGCAGCAGCAGGCCGGGGTCGCCGCCGGTGGCCCCGGCGGCGGCAGCCTGTTCACCGAGCCGGTCCTGGTGGTCAATCAGAAGGCCAAGCTGATCGAGCTGACCAACGAGTACAAGGTCATGGATCAGAACGGCAACCAGATCGGTTCGGTCAGCGAGATCGGGCAGAGCGCGCTGAAGAAGGCGCTGCGCTTCGTCTCCAGCCTCGACCAGTTCATGACGCACCGGCTGGAGATCCGTGACGCCTACGGCCAGCCGCAGTTGGTGCTGACCCGGCCCGCCAAGGTCTTCAAGTCCAAGGTGCTGGTGTCCCGTCCGGACGGTTCGCCGGTCGGCGAGATCGTCCAGCAGAACATGATCGGGAAGATCAACTTCGCGATGAACGACGCCAACGGCCAGCAGGTCGGCGCGATCAAGGCGGAGAACTGGCGGGCCTGGAACTTCGCGATCGTCGACCACGCCGACAACGAGGTCGCCCGGATCACCAAGACCTGGGAAGGCCTCGCCAAGACGATGTTCACCACCGCGGACAACTACGTCCTGCAGATCCACTACAAGCTGCCCGAGCCGCTGCTGAGTCTTGTCGTGGCGACGGCACTTACTGTGGATACGGCGTTGAAGCAGGACTCACGCGGCCTGGGCTAGCGGCGCGATGGGTGGTCGGCCCACTGCGGCGTCGTCGTGGCTGGTCGCGCCCACGCGGCGGAGCCGCATATTGATAGCCCGCGCCCCTTCAGGGCGGTGCCGGACCGCCGGCTTGGTCAGAGCGGCGTGAGGTGCCCCGGATCCGAAGGCTGCCGGGGGACCAACGCCGGTTCCGGTGTCGCCGTTTCCGGCCGTAGTGCCAGGACCGCGGCCACCGGGTGCTCCTCATCGACCGTGCCGGCGGGAGCAACCGCAGCGACGGGAGAGGGAGTTACCCGGGTCAGCAGTACGACGCCCCAGGATGCAAGTGCCGCGCCCGCGAGGGCGAGCAGGATGCCCTCCGCGCCGCCGCGCAGGCCCTGTCCGAGCAGTGTGAGGCCGATCACCGAGGCCGCCACCGGGTTGGACAGCGTCACCATCGCGAGCGGGGCACCGAGCCCGCCCCGGTACGCCGTCTGGGACAGCAGCAGTCCGCCCACCGCGAAGGCGGCCACCAGCACCGCCACCAGGACGACCTGCAGGCTCAGCGCGGAGCCCGAGCGGTCGGTCGCGGCCACCGTCACGGTCTGCGTGAGCGCCGACGCGACGCCCGAGGCGAACCCGGAGGCGGTGGCGTGCCGCAGGCCCGGCCGGGCACCCGGCCGCGACAGCAGCCCGATCAGCGCGGCCGTGGACCCCGCGACCGCCAGCGCCTCGGTCAGGCTCAGCACCTGCTCGGGGGCCGACCCGGAGGCGGTGACCAGCAGCGCGGCCAGCCCGGCCAGCGTCAGCGCGGTGCCCCGCCACTCGGTCGCGCTGACCTTCCGCCCGGCCGCCCGCGCCCCCATCGGCACGGCGGCGACCAGCGTGAGCGCGCCGAGCGGCTGAACGACGGTGAGCGGACCGTACTTGAGGGCCACGACGTGCAGCAGGGCCGCGCCGGCGTTGAGGCCGACCGACGCCCACCAGGCGCCCGTGCCCAGCAGGCGCAGCATGCCGGTGTCGGAGCTGCGGGAGGCGAGCCGCTCCTGGGCCACCGCCGCGGCCGCGTAGGCGACGGCGGAGACCAGCGAGAGGGCGACGGCGACGAGTGTGGCGGTCATCGGCCCGCTCCTACGAGGACGTTGTCGTCGGCGACGGGTGCGGCGAGCTTCTCGCTGCCGCGCCCGGCCGTGGTGACGGTGCGGTGCGGCCGGTGGATCAGCGCCAGCGCGGCACCGAGCATGGCGGTCGCGACGATCGCGTCGAGCCAGTAGTGGTTCGCCGTGCCCACGATGACCAGCAGTGTCACCAGCGGATGCAGCAGCCACAGCCAGCGCCAGCGGGACCGGGTGGCCGCGATCAGGCCGATCGCGACCATCAGGGCCCAGCCGAAGTGCAGTGACGGCATCGCCGCGAACTGGTTCGAGAGGTGGTCCGAGGACGGCGGGCCGTACACCGAAGGCCCGTACACGTGCGCCGTGTCGACGAGACCGGTGGCGGCCAGCATCCGCGGCGGGGCGAGCGGGAACAGGAAGGGCAGCACCAGGGCGGCGGAGGTGACCGTGGCGAGGACCCGGCGGGCCCACACGTAGTGCGCGGGGCGCCGCAGGTAGAGCCAGATCAGGAAGGCCGCGGTGGCCGGGAAGTGGACGGTCGCGTAGTAGGTGTTCGCCAGGCGCACCAGCGTGTCGCTGTGCAGCAGCACGGACTGCACCGCGCCCTCGCCGGGCAGATGGAGCGTCCGTTCCAGGTCCCACACGCGGTGCGCGTTGCGAAGGGCTTCGCCGGTGTGGCCGGTCGCCAGCTGACGGCCGAACTTGTAGACGAGGAAGAGCCCTGCGACGAGCAGGAACTCACGGACGACCGGAGGCCGCGCTATCGCGTCGGTCTCTCCTTCTGCTTCTGCAGGCTCGGTGCGGGCATTCATCCCCCGGCCCCTTCGCTGACGGTGGTGCGTGTGCTGGTACGTGGTGAGACCCGGGCCGGAGCCCGAACTCATCGGTACGCTTGCGTGCCGAAACGAAAGCGTTCCGATACGGGAGTGTACCGATACGCGGCCGTTCCGGTACACTGGCGTATCGATTGAGGTAGGACACACTGGATCCAGGGAATAGATCCAGCGGATGCAGCGGACAGAGCGGGACGAGAGGCAAGGGAGAAGAGCAGATGACGTCGCAGGCCGCGGACGGACCGGAGACGGTCGCCGCCTCGCGCCGCTCCAAGATCACGCGCGAGCGTGAGCAGGAGTTCTTCGACGCCGTCCTCGAGCAGATCCGCGAATGCGGATACGAAGCCGTCACCATGGAAGGGGTCGCCGCCAGCACGCGCTGCAGCAAGTCCACGCTGTACCGCCAGTGGAAGACGAAGCCCCAGTTCGTGGTGGCCGCCCTGCGCTCCCGCCGCAAGGCCCGCTTCGAGGGGATCGACACCGGATCGCTCGCGGACGACCTGCGCGAGGCCGCGCGGGCCGTGGGCCGCTGGTCGCTGAACGACACCAAGCTGCTGCAGGCCCTCGGGCACGCCGTCACCCAGGACGCCGACCTCGCCAAGGCACTGCGGGAGGCGCTCGTCGACCCGGAGATCGCCGCGCTGAAGGAGATCCTCAGGCGCGGGGTCGAGCGTGGCGAGGTCACCGCCGACCATCCGGCGCTGGAGTACATCCCGGCGCAGATGTTCGGCGTCGTGCGCGCCCGGCCCGTCGTGGACGGCGAGTACGCCGACCCCGACTACCTGGTCCGCTTCGTCGAGGCCGCAGTGCTTCCGGCACTGGGACTCACCTGAGAATCAGGCCGCCGTCCATGGGATGACTGGACGGCGACCTGCTCGCGCCGCACCGTGGGGACGGGGGCGGCGCGTACCCCCCGGCCGGGTGGGGCTCCTCTTGAGCGGAGGGGTGCCCCACCCGGCCGACCGGTGTCCGGGGCGGTTCACACCTTCTGGCCGTTGCCGCCGCCGGTCGACACCTTGATGCCCTTGGTGATGTCGTCGATCACGGACAGCTTCTGGCCGACGTCGACGCCGAAGCGGACGATGACGATCTGTTGCGGGTCCGCGGGGGAGGGGAAGGCGAGCGACTCGACATAGCCGTCGGCACCCTTGCTGGTGACCGCCTTCCAGCGGACCAGGTAGCCCTTCTGTCCGGCCACGGTGACCGCCTTGGACTCGAGCACGTCGTGCGAGGTGATCGAGCCGTAGACCTTGCCGTAGTTCTGCTCGGCGTTCGCCGAGATGTCGGCCTTCGCGACCGCCTCGGCCGTGCTGTCCTGGTGTTTCAACGCCAGAGCCGGCGCCGAGAACGCCCCGCCCTTCGTGCAGGTCTGGGTGGTGTCGCCGGGGCACTTGTAGGAGTCGTTGGACGAGATCTGCGCGCCGGCCTCGGTCTGCTGGCCGTACCAGCCGTCCGGGATGGGCAGGCTGATCCCGCTGATCGCGTCGGTCACCGAACCGCTCTCGATCTTCGGAGCCTCGGACTGACCGGGGGCGGGCGGCTGGGTCCCGCCCGAACCGCCCGAGCCACCGTTGCCGCCGCCCGGACCACCCTGGCCGCCCTGACCGCCGCCCGGGCCACCCTGGCCGCCGGTGCCGCCCTGTCCCTGCTGCGAGTTGACGTTGCCGCCGCCCGAACTGTCGTTGCCCGCCAGCGCGTACACACCCACACCGATGCATGCGAGGACGACCACGGCCGCCCCGACGGCAATGCCCGTGCGCAGACCGCGCCGCGGAGCGGCCGGCGGCTGGGCGGGGTATGCCGGATAGCCGGGATATGCCGCATAGGCCGGATCCGCCGGAAGGGCAGTGCTCGCCGGATCCGCCCCGGCCGTCGGCGTCTGCGCCGGGGGACCCCATACGGTGGCCGACCCCGCCGGGCGGGTCCGGTCCGTCCATGCCTTGCCGTCCCACCAGCGCTCGGTGGCGGGACCCTCACTTGTCTGCCCCGGATCGGGATACCACCCGGGAGGAGTCACCTGCGTCATGCCCCCACCGTATGAGGCCTCGGTGAAAGCGGGATGAGAGGATTCCGGATTCAGGTCACCACCAGCCGTTTCGGCGCCCGCGCGACCGGCGCCGGCAGCCGCAGTCCGTCCCGGCCGGGTGTGATCGAACCGAGCACGCTCGCATGCCGCGCCCCGGTGCTCGCGGGCTCGGTGCCCGCCAGACCGTGCGCGGTCAGGAACCCGAGCACGGCGAACGCGTACGCCTCCTTCGCGTCCGACACCAGCCCCAGCTCGTCGGAGCTGCGCACCGCCAGCCCCGGCAGCCGCTGCCCCAGCATCCCCATGAGCACCGGGTTGCGGACCCCGCCGCCCGAGGCGATCACCTCGGTGGCGCGCAGGGCGAGCACGGCGTCCGCGACCGTCCGCGCGGTGAGCATGGTCAGCGTGGCGACCACGTCCTCGGCCCGGAGCGTCCCGAAACCGGCCAGCGCGTCCCGCAGATAGCCGAGGTGGAACAGTTCCTTGCCCGTCGTCTTGGGCGCGGGCAGCGCGTAGTACGGCTCCTCCAGCAGCCGCCGCAGCAGCGGTTCGTGGACGGTGCCGCGAGCGGCCAGCGCGCCGTCGACGTCGTAGGCCATGGTCCCGCCGCTGAACCCCCGTGCCGCCGCGTCGATCAGCGCACACGCGGGCCCGGTGTCGAAGGCCGTGCCGTCGGGTGCGGTGAGGTTGGCGATGCCGCCGAGGTTCAGGGCGACGGGGGTGCCGGGGCGGCCGCGCAGCCAGAGCAGGTCGACCAGGCCGACCAGGGGTGCGCCCTGGCCGCCGGCGGCGATGTCGCGCGGCCGGAAGTCGGCGACCACCGGCAGCCCGGTCGCCTCGGCGATCCAGGCGGGCTGCCCGAGCTGCAGCGTGCCGTGCACCTTGCCGCCGTCCGTCCAGTGGTAGACGGTCTGCCCGTGCGAGGCCACCAACTCGGCCTGCCCGTCGCACAGTTCACGGTCCGCCCGGACGGCCGCCGCCGCGAAGGCCTGTCCGATCCCCGTGTCGAGCCGGCACACCTCCGCAAGCGACGTGGCACCCGGCGGCAGCGCGGCCGCGAGCGCCTCCCGCAGCTCCTCGTCGTAGGCCTCGCTCACCATTCCCAGCGGCTCCAGTACGAGGCTGTCGCCGACGAGGCTCAGATCGGCCGCCGCCGCGTCGATGGCGTCGTAGGACGTGCCCGACATCAGACCGATCACCCGCATCCGCTCAACCCGCTTTCCGTTTCGGTGCCTTGACCAGGGCGAGGACGCTCACCGCGCACGTCGCCGCCGCGTAGTACCCGGGGACGTCGACGTTCCCGGTCCGCTTGACGGTTTCCGTAATGATGAGCCCGGCACAGCCCGAGAACACGGCATTCGAGAGTGCGTAGGCGAGTCCCAGGCCCGTGTAGCGCACGTTCGTGGGGAAGAGCTCCGAGAGCATCGCCGGTCCCGGCCCCGCCATCAGTCCGACCACCGCACCCGCCGCGAACACCGCCGCACCCTTCACGGTGTTCGAAGTCCCCGTGTTCTGAAGGAGGTTGAGCAGCGGCAGGGACAGGAGCGCCACCAGCAGCGCCCCCGTCAGCATCACCGTCCGCCGCCCCACCCGGTCGCTCAGCAAGCCTGCCGGGACGATCGTGACCGCGAAGCCCGAGTTGGCCAACACGGTTGCGATCAGTGCCTGTTGGAAGCTGGCGCCGAGGGTGCTCTGCAGATACGACGGCAGCACGACCAGGAAGGTGTACCCGGCCGCCGCCCAGCCCATGATCCTGGCCGCGCCCAGTGCGATGGCGCCGGCGACCTCGCGCCGGGGTGGGCTCGCGGTGTCGGTCTCGCGCCGGAACGCGGGCGTCTCCTCCAGCCGCAGTCTCAGCCACAGCGCCGCCAGCCCGAGCGGCAACGTCAGCAGGAACGGCACCCGCCAGCCCCAGTCGCCGAGCTGCTCCTCCGTCAGAAGAGAGCCCAGCAGCGCCGCCACCCCCGCACCGCCCAGCAGCCCCAGCGCCACCGTGAACGACTGCCACGACCCGTACAGCCCGCGCCGGCCCGGCGGTGCGGACTCCGTCATCACCGCCACCGCACCACCGAACTCCCCACCCGCCGACAGCCCCTGAAGCACCCTCAGAAACGTCAGCAGCCACGGAGCAAGAGCCCCGACGCTCGCATACGTCGGCAGCGCACCGATCAGCGTCGTCGCGACCGTCATCAGCACGATCACCAGGATCAGCACCGGACGCCGGCCCATCCGGTCGCCCAGCCGCCCGAACAGGGCAGCCCCGACCGGCCGGAAGAAGAACGCCAGCGCGAACGACGCATACGTCTTCACCAGCGCCTCGACCTCGCTGCCGCCCTCCGGGGTGAAGAACCGTGCCGCGATCACGGTCGCGAAGTATCCGTAGACCCCGAACTCGTACCACTCGACCAGGTTGCCCACCGAACCCGCCGCCAGGGCCCGTACCGCAGACGAGTCCCGCACGGCCCGGCGTTGTCCGAAAAACAGCGTCATTTCAGCGCCTTTTGACTGTCGGTTACCTTCGCACAGGCAGATCACCAGCTTCATGCGTCGCCTGCCTGCACCCGCTGTCACCCATCACGGCAACAGCTACCCGGACCGGCCTCCACTTCCGCAATCGGACGGCTACGCTCGATGTCTGTACGTCGTTCGGGCGACTTGGGGAGGTAGCGGGATGACGGAGGTCCGGCCCATGGAGGCCGCCTCGGCCTCCCTGTGGGAGCGCGACGAGGAGATCGCCGCCGTCGAGCAGGCGATCGACACCCTGTGCGCCGACCGCTCGTCCTCGGGCAGTCTGCTGATGGTCCGGGGCGAGGCGGGACTCGGCAAGACCGCCCTGCTGGCCGAGACCCGCCGCATCGCCGAACGGCGCAACTGCACGGTGTGGTCGGCCCGCGGCGGCGAGACCCTCAGATCCGTCCCCTTCAACGTGGTACGGCAGTTGTTGCAGCCCGCGCTGGTGTCGCTGATGCCGGAGGAGGCCCGCGAGTACCTCGGCGACTGGTACGACATCGCCGGCCCCGCCCTCGGGCTGACGGAGCCGGGCGAACGCCAGGCCGACCCGCAGGGCGTGTGCGACGGCCTGGTCGCCGGGGTGCGCCGGCTGGCCCGCCGCGACTGGCCGCTGGTCCTGCTGATCGACGACGCGCACTGGGCCGACCAGGAGACGCTGCGCTGGCTCGCCGCGTTCGCCGAGCGGCTCGACGACCTGTCCGTCCTGGTCGTGGTCGCCAGGCGGCCCGGCGAGGTCAGCGGCGAGAGCGCCCGCCACCTCGACGCGGTCGCCGCCGCCGCGGGCCGCCCCGACGCCACCCTGAGCGCCCTCACCCCGGACGCCACCGCCGGCCTCACCCGCGCCACCCTCGGCGCGCACGCCGACGCCCCGTTCTGCCGCGAGGTCTGGGCCGTCACCGGCGGCAACCCGTACGAGACCGTGGAACTCCTCGCCAAGGTCCAGGACAGTGAACTGGAGCCGACCGAGGGCGCCGCCGCCGAACTGCGCGCCCTCAACCGCTCGGCCCGCGGCGGCGGTCTCGTCGCCCGCCTCGAGGAACTCGGCATCGACGCCACCCGGTTCGCCTGGGCGGCGGCCATCCTCGGCACCGGCATCTCCGTCGGTCTGGTCGCCGAGCTCGCCACCATGGACCAGGACGACGCGCTGCGCTGCGCCGAACTGCTGCAGGGCGCCCGCATCCTCACCGAACCCGACCCGGCGAGCGCCCAGGCCGGGGACGGCGACCTGGAGTTCGTGCACCCGCTGATCGCCACCGCCGTCTACAACTCCATCCCGGACGCCCTGCGCACCGCCATGCACGGTATCGCCGCCCAGGTCGTCACGGAGTCCGGACTCGGCGCCGCCATGGCCTCCCGGCACCTTCTCCAGGTACACCCGGACGACGACGAGGAACTCGTCGAGCAGCTGCGCGAAGCCGCCCGCGAACACCTCGCCGTCGGCGCCCCGGACGCGGCCCGCCGCTGCCTGGAGCGCGCCCTGCTGGAACCGCCCGTTCCAGAGGTCCACGCGCGCGTGCTCTTCGAACTCGGCTGCGCCACCCTCCTGACCGCGCCCGCCACCACCATCGACCACCTGCAGTCCGCGCTCGGCATGCCCGGCCTCGACGGCGACGAGCGCGTCGACGCCGTCTTCCGCCTCTCCCAGGCCCTCCTCCACAACGACCAGATGGAAGAGGCCGTCCGCACGGTCGAGGCGGAGGCCGCCCGGCACGAGCAGGGGCCCGCCAAGATGCGGCTGCAGGCCGTGCAGTACATGTGGGAGGGCATCTACGCGGGCGAGTCGACCTCGCCGGGACGCTCCCAGCGCCTCGCCGACCTCGCCTCGACCTGCACCGGCCGCGACAACTCCGAGCGTGCCCTGCTCATGCTGCGCGGCTTCGACGCCCTGCTCCGCGGCGAGAACGCCGAGGAGGTCGTCGAACTGTGCGACCGCGCTCTCGTCAACGGCCGCCTCGCACCCGGACTCGGCTGGACCGACACCGAGTGGGGCATCGAACTCCTGCTGATGCTCGGCAACTCCTACACCTACACCGACCGCCTCGACCGTGCCGAGAGCCTGTACAACGAGGCCCTGCGCACCTACGAGTCGGCCGGCTGGAGCGGCGGCCACCTCGCCCTGGCCCACGCCCACGTCGGCATCGCCCACCGCAGGCGCGGCCGGCTGCGGGAGGCCGAGGAGTCCCTGCGCGAGTCGCTGCGCCTCGCCGAGCGCGTCGGCCGCGGACTGCCCCTGTACTGGTGCATCTCCTGCAACCTCGTCGAGGTCCTGCTCGCCCGTGGCCATGTCGACGACGCCTGGGCGATCGCCGACCAGACCGGCTTCGCGCCGCCCTACACCTACGCCATGGTGATGCCGGACCCGCGGTCCGTGCGCGGCCGGCTGCTGCTCGCCGTCGGCCGCACCAAGGACGGCATCAACGAACTGGAGGAGGCCGAGAAGGCCGTCGTCGCGCGCGGTCACCACAACCCGGTGCTCGTCCCCTGGGCCCTCGACCTCGCCCGGGCCCTCGCCTCGGAGGACCCGGCCCGAGCGGGTCGGCTCGCCGCGGATGTCCGCCGGCAGGCCGAGCTGTTCGGTACGGACACCGCCATCGGGGAGGCTCTGCGGTGCGCTGCCGCGCTGGAGACCGGGCAACGGGCCGTACGGCTGGCGGCGCAGGCCGTGGCGTATCTGGAGGCCTCGCCCTGCCAGTACGAGCATGCGGCGGCGCGTATCGAGTACGGGATCGCTGCGAGGTCTGTTTCTGAGCTGAATCGAGGGTTGGCGCTGGCTCGGTCGTGCGGGGCGGACGGGTTGGTGGCGAAGGCTCAGGAGGTGCTGGAAGTGGGCCGCGGGTTGCGCTGAAGAGCTCGGTACGAAAGGTGCTACGGCGACTGAGGGTCGTTTGTGGCTGGGCGCGCCCACGCGGCGGAGCCGCATATCGACACAGCCCCGCGCCCCTTAAGGGCGGCTACAGCGCGAGGAGTTGGTCTGTGACCGCCGACAGGCGTTTCTGCACCTCGCTGTCGTACGTTGCCTCGTGTGCCCTCGACGGGCTTGTGCCGTCGAAGTAGGCGCCTGTACCCAGGTCCTGCGTTGCCAGGGCCAGTACTCCCGGCGCGCCGTCGGCCACCGTGTTCCACGGTGTGACCCCACCCTCGCGCACCATCGCCGTGTCCATGAAGGTCGCCGGGTGGAGCACGTTCACCGAGACACCCGTGCCCGCCAACTCCTCGGCGAGGGCGAACGTATGGGCCGCCAGGGCGAACTTTGCGCGGCGGTATGCGGCGAAGCCGTCGTAGCCGCGGCGGAATTCGATGTCGTCGAAGTCGAGGGGGTCCTGGCCGACCGAGCCCACGTTGACGATTCGGGAGGGTGTGTTCGCGCGCAGAACGGGCAGCAGGGCGCGGGTGAGTACGACCGGTGCCAGGTAGTTCACGGCGAGGCGCAGTTCGTGGCCGTCGGTGCTCAGTTCGCGCTCCGCGCCGGGCGCGCCCGCTCCCACGCCCGCGTTGTTGATCAGGACGTCGAGGTCGGGGTGGGCGTCGGTGACGTGGGCGGCCAGCTCGCGTACCTGGGTCAGTGAGGCGAGGTCGGCGACGTATCCCTCGGCGTCGCCCTCGGTGCGCAGCTCCTCGACCAGCTGCTCCGTACGGCCCGGATCGCGGCCGTGAGCGAGGACGACGTGTCCGGAGCGGACCAGCTCGAAGGCGACGTAGCGGCCGAGGCCGGAGGTGGCGCCGGTGATCAGGATGGTGGACATGTCTCCACCGTAGGCACGCGGTGGAGACATGTGCGAGGTGCTGCTGAAGCTACGACCAGCAGGGTCACCCTCAGGGCCGGTCTAGAGGTCGTCCTCCTCCGCCAGCACCCGCTGGGCCACCGCGAACGCGGAGTTCGCCGCCGGGACCCCGCAGTACACGGCCGTCTGCAGCAGTACGGCGCCGATCTCCTCGGGGGTGAGCCCGTTGCGCCGGGCCGCCCGCACGTGCATGGCCAGCTCGTCGTAGTGCCCGTGCGCGACCAGCGCCGTCAGTGTGATCATGCTGCGTTCGCGGCGGCTGAGCGTCGGGTCGGTCCAGATCTCGCCCCAGGCGTAGCGCGAGATGAAGTCCTGGAAGCGGGCGGTGAAGGGCGTCTGCCGGGCCTGCGCCCGATCCACGTGCGTATCGCCGAGCACCTCCCGCCGTACCTCCATCCCGCGCTTGGCGCCGCCGCCGAGGTGCGCACGGAGGGCTGTCAGCACGGCCTCCGGGCACTGGGCGGGCGCCAGATGTGCGGCGTGCGGAAGCTCGACCAGCGTGGTGGAGCCGGACACGGCGTCCGCGATCTCCCGCAGATGGGGCGGCGGGGTCGCCTTGTCCTCGCGTCCGGCGATCAGCAGCGTGCGCACGGAGATCTCCGGGAGCCGGTCGCGCAGGTCGAAGGCGGCCAGCGCCTCACAGCAGGCGGCGTACGCCTCGGGGTCGGCCTCCGCCTGGTCCCGCACCAGCTCCGGCACAGTGAAGCCGGGTGTGAACCACCGGGCGTCGGCACTCGCCACGAGCGAGCCCAGCCCCTCGCGCCGCACCAGCTCGGCCCGCTCCTCCCACGGCTTCGAGCCATTGAAGTGCGCGGAAGAACAGATCACGGCCAGCGAGGACACCCGCTCCGGGTGGTGGAGGGCAAGATGCAGGCCCACGGCACCGCCGAGCGACACCCCGGCGTACGCGAACCGCTCGATCCCGAGCGAGTCGGCGAGCGCGAGCACCAGGTCGGCGAGGTCACCGACGGTCGCGCCGGGGCCGATCAGGCCGGGCGCGGACCCGCCGTGCCCCGGCAGGTCCCAGCGGACGACCCGGTGGGTGATGGACAGCTCGGGCGCCACCTTGTCCCACAGCGCGTACGACGTCCCGAGCGAGGGCCCGAGCAGCAGCGGGGGAGCGGAAGTGGGCCCCTCGGTACGGTGGTTGAGGAGTTTCTCGGTCAACGTCGCTCCAGGGCACGGTCGGTGAGGACTCCGGCGGAGCCGGTGTAACGGGCGGGATCGGTTAGCTCGTCGAGGTCCACGTCCTTCAACTCCGGCTCCTCGGCGAGCAGTTCGGCCAGCGGGCGGCCCTCGGTGTAGGTGCGCTTGGCGAGGCCCGTGAGCAGGGTCTTGGCGCGGGCGCGGCCGAGGACGGGGGCCAGCTCGGCGGACAGCCGCTCCGAGACGATCAACCCGCGGGTGAGGCCCAGGTGTTCACGCATCACGTGCGCATGCACCCGCAGCCCCTCCATCAGTTCGGCGGCGTCGCGGGCCGCTCCGCCGACCAGCCGCAGCAGCTCCCGGAGCGGCTCCCACTCGGCGTGCCAGGCCCCGGCCGGCCGCTCGTCCTCGGCGGCCAGCGACCCGTACAGCGTGGCCGCGAGCTGCGGAGCCCGCCGGGCCGCGGCCGCGATCAGCGTGGACCGTACGGGGTTCGCCTTGTGCGGCATGGCCGACGAACCGCCGCCACTGCCCTCCGCGACCTCGGCGATCTCGGTACGGCCGAGGGCCAGGACGTCCGCGGCCGCCTTGCCCAGCGCCCCGGCCGCGAAGGCCAGACATCCGGCGAGATCGGCGATCGGCGTGCGCAGGGTGTGCCAGGGCAGGAGCGGCTCCCGAAGCCCGAGTTCGTGGGCGTAGGCCGCCGTCAGGGCCTGCGTGTCCTGGGCGCCGTACACGGTGAATGCCGCCAACGTCCCTGCCGCGCCGCCGAGTTGGGCGGGCAGCGAGTCCCGTACGGTCTTGATCCGGTCCCGTGCGTCGAGGGTGAGCGACCGCCAGCCGGCCGCCTTCAGCCCGAACGTCGTCGGTACGGCGTGCTGGGTGAGCGTCCTCCCCGGCATCGCGGTGTCGCGGTGCTCGGCGGCCAGCCGGGCCAGCGCCCGTTCGGTGCGGTCGAGGTCGGCGAGGATCAGGTCCAGGGTGCGCACGGCCACCAGCATCGTCGCCGTGTCCATGATGTCCTGGCTGGTCGCGCCCCGGTGGACGTAGGGCCCGTACTCCTCGCCGACCGCCCTCGTCAGATCGGCGACCAGGGGGATGACCGGGTTGCCGCCGCCGCGGGCGCGCTCGGCGAGGGAGCGTACGTCGAAACGGGCGGCGTCGGCCGCCTCGGTCACCGCGGTCGCCGCCTCGGCCGGAGCGAGGGCGAGAGCGGACTGGGCCCGGGTGAGGGCGGCCTCCGCGTCGAGCAGGGCCTGCAGGAAGGCCGCGTCGCCGGTTGCGGAGGCAGCGGGGGAGCCTGCCCACCCGGGGGCGAGCAGGCCGGTGTCGTCGGAACCGACAGAGGTCACTTGAACTCCAGGAAGACCGTCTCGCCTTCGCCCTGAAGGCGGATGTCGAAACGGTATGTGCCCTTGCCGTCGTCCTTCGCGATCAGCGTGCCGCGTCGCCCGTCCGGCACCTGGGACAGCACCGGGTCCGCGGCGAGCACCGCCTCGTCACCGGGCAGATAGATCCGGGTGAACAGGTGCACCAGCAGCCCGCGCGCGAAGACGCACACGCTGATGTACGGCGCACTCTGCCCGCGTGCGCCGGGCCGCAGCGTCCGCGCATACCAGTGGCCGTTGGCGTCCGTCTGGATGCGCCCCCAGCCGGTGAACTCCACCCCGTTGCGGCCCAGGTAGCCTCCGCTCGCCGGGTCACGCCGGATCGAACCGTCCACCTGCGGGACGTTGCCGTCGGGGTCGGCGCCCCACAGCTCCACGAAGGCGTCCGGCAGTGGGTTGCCCTCGCCGTCGTACACATAGCCCTGGACGGTGATCGTGTCCGGGTGGCCGACCGGGGCGATGTCGCCGCCGCCGGGGAAGGGCAGGGCGTGGCCGTAGAAGGGGCCGACCGTGTGCGACGGGGTCGGGAGCACGGTCTCCGGACGGCTCGTGTCGATCTTCGTCATGGCAGGTCAGCGCCCTTCTTCGATCCAGGTGGCGTTCGGCCCGTCGAGCACGATGTCCCAGTGGTAGCCCATCGAGAACTCCGGCACGGACAGGCCGTGGTCGTACGTCGCGACCAGCCGCTGCCGGGCCGCGTCGTCCGTCACCGACTGGATGATCGGGTCGTACGGGAACAGCGGGTCGCTCGGGAAGTACATCTGCGTCACGAGCCGCTGGGTGAACGCCGTGCCGAAGAGCGAGAAGTGGATGTGCGCGGGTCGCCAGGCGTTGAGGTGCTGGCGCCACGGGTACGGGCCCGGCTGCACGGTGGTGAAGTGGTACTGCCCGTCGCCGTCGGTCAGCGTGCGGCCGACACCCGTGAAGTTCGGGTCCAGCGGGGCGTCGTGCTGTTCGCGCTGGTGCGCGTAGCGGCCGGCCGAGTTGGCCTGCCAGATCTCGACGAGCTGGCCGCGGATCGGGCGGCCGTCGCGGTCCAGCAGCCGGCCGGAGACGGTGATGCGCTCACCGATCGGCTCGCCGGTGTGCTGCTTGGTGAGGTCGTTGTCGATCTCGGTGATGTCGCGCTCGCCGAAGGCGGGGGAGGACAGCTCCACCAGCTCCGGGTCCTTCGTCACGTCGATGGTGATCGGCGGCTGCTTGGGGTGACGCAGGACGGACGAGCGGTACGGCGCGTAGTCGCGGCGCGGCTGGTGCTCGACGGGCGCACCGTCGGCGATCCGCTTCTCGTACGCGGCGTGCTCGGCCGCGATCTCCTGGTCGATGTCTTGCTGGGTGAGAGTCATGGGAGGTTCCTCGGGGGTTCTTAGCGTTCGAGGACGAGGGCGAGGCCCTGGCCGACGCCGATGCAGAGGGTGGCGACGCCAACTCCCGCTCCCTTGCGGGCGAGTTGGTGGGCGACGGTCCCGGCGAGCCGGGCACCGGACGCGCCGAGCGGGTGGCCCAGGGCGATGGCGCCGCCCTGCGGGTTGAGGATCGCGGGGTCGAACTCGGGCCATTCGGCGACGCAGCCGAGCACCTGGGCGGCGAAGGCCTCGTTGAGTTCGAGGACGGACAGGTCGGCGAAGGTCTTGCCCGCCTTGGCCAGGGCGCGGTTGACGGCCTCGACCGGGGCGAGCCCGAAGTAGTGCGGGTCGAGGGCGTTCACCCCGGTGGCGGAGATCCGGGCCAGCGGCTCGCGGCCGGTGGCCTTCAGGCCTTCCTCGTCGACCAGGAGCAGGGCGGCGGCACCGTCGTTCAGGGGAGACGCGTTGCCCGCGGTGACGGTGCCGTTCTCCGTGCGGAAGGACGGCTTGAGCTTGGCCATCGCGGTCAGGGAGGCGTCCGGGCGGATGCACTCGTCGGCGGCGAAGACCACCGGGTCGCCCTTGCGCTGCGGGATGCTCACCGGCGCCAACTCGGCCTCGAACAGGCCCTGTTGCTGTGCCGTGGCCGCCTTGCGGTGGGAGGCGAGGGCGAATTCGTCCTGCTGCTCTCGGCTGATCTTGTGCTTGTCGGCGATCAGTTCGGCGGACTCGCCCAGCGGGATGGTCCACTGCGGGTCCATCCTTGGGTTGACCATGCGCCAGCCCAGCGTGGTGGAGTACAGCTCGGCGTGGCCGGCCGGGAAGGGCCGGTCGTTCTTGGGCAGTACGTACGGCGCCCTCGTCATCGACTCCACCCCGCCCGCCACGGCGATCGAGGCGTCGCCGACGGCGATGGCGCGGGCCGCCTGGATGACCGCCTCCAGGCCGGAGGCGCACAGCCGGTTGACCGTCACGCCCGGCACGGAGGTGGGCAGTCCGGCGAGCAGGGCGGCCATGCGGCCAACGTTGCGGTTCTCCTCGCCCGCCCCGTTGGCGTTGCCGAAGTACACGTCCTCGATCCGGGACGGCTCCAAGTCGGGCGTGCGGGCGAGGAGTTCGCGGATGGCGTGGGCGGCCAGGTCGTCCGGGCGGATGGATGCGAGGCCGCCGTTGTAGCGGCCGATCGGCGTGCGGACCGCGTCGACGATGTAAACCGTGTTCACAGCAGGTCCTCCGGGACGGTCAGCTTGGCGTCGGTCTTGGCGACGACCTCGTCAACGGCCACACCGGGCGCGACCTCGGTCAACACCAGCCCGTCCGGTGTCACGTCGATCACGCCCAGATCGGTGATGACTCGGTTCACACACGCTTTGCCTGTGAGCGGCAGCGCGCACTCCTCGAGGATCTTCGGGCTGCCGTCCTTCGCGGTGTGCGTCATCACCACGATCACGGTGCGGGCCCCGTGCACCAGGTCCATCGCCCCGCCGATGCCGGTGACCAGTTTGCCCGGGATCGCCCAGTTGGCGAGGTCACCGCCCGCGGACACCTGCATCGCACCCAGCACCGCGACATCGATGTGCCCGCCCCGGATCATCGAGAAGGACAGCGCCGAGTCGAAGAAGGAGGCGCCCGGCAGGACCGTCACGGTCTCCTTCCCGGCATTGATCAGATCCGGGTCGACGGCGTCCTCGGCCGGGTACGGGCCGGTGCCCAGGATCCCGTTCTCCGACTCCAGGACCACCTCGACGCCCTCGGGGAGGTAGTTGGGGATCAGCGTCGGCAGGCCGATGCCCAGATTGACGTACTGCCCGTCCTGCAGCTCGCGCGCGGCCCGGGCGGCCATCTGCTCACGTGTCCAGGCCATCAGCTGCTCACCGTCCGCTGCTCGATCTTCTTGTCCGCCGCCTGCTCCGCCGTCAAGGCGACCACCCGCTGCACGAAGATCCCGGGCAGATGCACCGCATCCGGATCGATCTCCCCCGGCTCCACCAACTCCTCCACCTCGGCGATCGTCACCCGCCCGGCCATCGCGGCGAGGGGGTTGAAGTTCCGGGTCGACTTGTTGAACACCAGGTTCCCGTGCCGGTCCCCCTTCGCCGCCCGCACCAGCGCGAAGTCGGTGCGGATGCCGCGCTCCAGCACGTATTCGGTGCCGTCGAACTCCCGCACCTCCTTCGGCGGCGAGGCCAGCGCGACGCCGCCCTCACCGTCGTAGCGCCAGGGCAGCCCGCCGTCGGCGACCTGCGTCCCCACCCCCGCGGGGGTGAAGAAGGCGGGGATACCGGCGCCGCCGGCCCGCAGCCGCTCCGCCAGCGTGCCCTGCGGGATCAGTTCCACCTCCAGCTCCCCGGCCAGATACTGCCGCGCGAACTCCTTGTTCCCGCCGATGTAGGAGCCGGTCACCCGGGCGATCCGCCCCGCCGCCAGCAGCACCGCAAGGCCGGTCTCCATCGCCCCGCAGTTGTTGGAGACGACGCCGAGGCCGGTGACCTCGCGCTCGTACAGCGCCTGGATCAGCACGTTGGGCACACCGCTCAGTCCGAAGCCGCCGACGGCGAGTGTCGCGCCGTCCGGCACATCGGCCACCGCCTCCGCGGCCGTGGCGACCACCTTGTCCATCCGTGAAGCCCCATCCCGTCCGAGCGCCCGGTCACGAATTAATCAGGGCACTGAGTATTTCGGTGAAGTTTCTTTCACGCTGCCACTGTCGCGGCGCAGCGTCAAGACCCAGGGGAACTGCAAGGTCAGCGGTGCGGACAGTGCTACAGACAGTCGATGGGGCACCCGGTATCGTTCAGTGCACCAACGAATTCGACCTCGGGAGCGCACATGGCCGCGGTGGACCTCACCACCCACCCCGGGCACCTGGCCCGGCGGCTGCAGCAGGCCCACTACCTGCTGTGGAACACGATGGTCTCGGAGGAGATCACCTCGCCGCAGTTCGCGGTCCTCAACGCGCTCGTCGCCGAGCCGGGCCTGGACCAGCGCACGGTGGGGGAGCGGGTGGGGCTGGACCGGTCGACGATCGCCGAGGTGATCAGCCGGCTCGGGCGTCGCGGGCTGCTCGACAAGGTGCGTGATCCGCAGGACGGCCGCCGTTTCCTGCTGCGCCTGACCGACGACGGTGTGCGCACCCACCGCAAGCTGACCGTGCGCACGGCACGGATGAACCAGGTCTTCCTGGCGCCGCTGTCCGCCGAGGAGCAGTCGGTGTTCTTCGATCTCATCCGGCGGGTCGCCGATGCGGCCGAGGGGCTCCGCAACCCGGCGGAATCCCTCGTAACGCAGGGCTGAGCGCGCCGGACCGATCACGGGGCCTTCGCCAGGACCACCCACACCTGGCCCTTCGCGAAGTTGGCGGGCTTGCCGTCCTTCGTCGTGAACTGTGTGCCGTCGGTGGCTTTCCTGCGCTGCCAGTTGACGTCGTAGACCCGTCCGTCGCGCAGGACCTGCGCCTTCCCGGAGCCGACCGTCTCGGTGTACGGCGTGTTGTTGCCGAGCACGTCGTGGAAGGCGGACTGGCGCACCTTCACGTACTGCACGACGACCGTCGCCGGCGCCACCGGCTTTCCGTCGGCCGTCCTCGTGGGTGTCCCGTCCATCGCGACCAGGTAGCGGTGCAGGTTCGCGGACCAGGTGAAGGCGAAGCCTGCGGCAGGGTAGCGGATGGTGCGTCTGTTCTCCGGTTTGCCGCCGGCGGGTGCGGAGCCGAAGCGGAAACCGGTCGTCAGCGCCTTCGCGCCCGGTGGTGATGCCAACAGGCGGGCGGGGCGCAGGTAGAGGTTGTGCGGTGCGGGTCTGTCGGTGCCGCGGAAGTAGGCGCCGGACGCCTTTGCGGGCGGCTCCGCCTGCAGTGGCGCGCTGTTGATGAGCGGCAGCAGCTTGTGCTGCGCCCCGGAGAAGGCGAGCGTCGGATTGTGGAACTGCCGCAGCAGCTCGAGATCCGACTCGCGGGCGCTGCGCACCGGCCCGACCACCTTCGGCAGCGTGGTCGCGTATACCGCCATCAGGCGGCTCAGCCCGCCCTCGACCTGTTCCGCGTACACGACGTCCGCCGAGTCGAGCCCCGTCTGGGGCCGGGCCGCGGGCGCGTTGTCGATCTTTACGGCGAGTACGGGGGTGCCGCTGACGAGCTGCTGCGACTGCCCGGGGGTCGGCGTCTGCTGTCGGCCGCGTCCGTCCTGTGCCGGGCCGTGGTGATCCGTGCAGCCCGCCGCCAGCGCGGCCGTCGCCGTGGCGGCCAGCAGCGCCACTGCCATCGAGGCGCGTCGCGGACGCGCCAACCGTCCCGTGCTCACCGTGGCCACCACATCCCGTTGTCAATGATTGTGCGCTTATACGTTCATTGATGGCCATACCCGCTCGGTTCTGATTGTGCGCGTTCGATAGGCCCATTGGCCCTGGCCCAGCTCCGGCCCTGCTCGCCGGCCTTGCTCCTGCTCCCGCTTCGGGATGCGGCCGGGCGGGTACCCGGGCGGCACCACAGGACCGGACACACCGATGCGACGGAGGGAGCGCCACGCGATGAAGGCTGTGACCTGGCAGGGGAAGCGGGACGTGCGGGTGGAGGACGTGCCGGATCCGAGGATCCAGGAGCCGACCGACGCCGTCATCCGCATCACCTCGACGGGGCTGTGCGGCTCCGATCTGCATCTGTACGAGGTGCTCACGCCGTTCATGACGCCGGGCGACATCCTCGGACACGAACCGATGGGCGTCGTCGAGGAGGTCGGGGCCGGGGTACCGGACCTTGCGGCGGGCGACCGTGTCGTGGTGCCGTTCCAGATCGCCTGCGGCAACTGCTGGATGTGTCTCACGGGTCTGCCGACGCAGTGCGAGACCACGCAGGTGACCGGCGAGGGCATGGGCGCCGCCCTGTTCGGCTACACCCGCCTGTACGGCGCGGTGCCGGGCGCGCAGGCCGAGTACCTGCGTGTGCCACAGGCGCAGTACGGCCCGATCAAGGTCCCGGACGGTCCGCCCGACGACCGCTTCGTCTATCTCTCCGACGTCCTGCCCACCGCCTGGCAGGCGGTCTCCTACGCGGGTGTCCCGGAGGGCGGCAGCGTCGCCGTGCTCGGTCTCGGGCCGATCGGTGACATGGCCTGCCGGGTCGCCCAAGTGCGCGGCGCGGAGCGGGTGTTCGGGGTGGACCTGGTGAGCGAGCGGCTGCGCCGGGCGAAGGCGCGGGGTGTGGAGACGTACGACCTGAGGAGCTTCGACAGCGAGAAGGAACTGGTCGCCGCGATCCGTGACCGGACCGACGGCCGCGGCCCCGACGCCGTGATCGACGCGGTCGGCACCGAGGCCCACGGCAGCGCGGCCGCACGGCTGGCCCAGCAGGCCTCGGCCCTGCTGCCCCGGAAGATCGCCGGCCCGCTCGCCGAACGCCTCAGCATCGACCGGCTCGCCGCCCTGCACACCGCCATCGAGCTGGTCCGCCGCGGCGGCACGCTCTCCCTCGTCGGCGTCTACGGCGGCACGGCCGACCTGGTGCCCCTGCTGACCATGTTCGACAAGCAGATCCAGATCCGCATGGGCCAGGCCAACGTGCGCCGCTGGAGCGACGAGATCCTCCCGTACCTGACCGACGAGGACCCGCTCGGCGTCGACGACTTCGCCACCCACCGGCTGCCGCTCACGGACGCGCCGCACGCGTACGAGATGTTCCAGCGCAAGCAGGACGGTGCGGTCAAGGTGCTGATGCAGCCCTGAGCCGTTGAGTCAGCCGAGGATCTCGCGCAGGTCGTAGCGCACCGGCTCCTCCAGCTGGGCATAGGTGCAGCTCTCCGGGGTCCGGTCCGGGCGCCAGCGGCGGAAACGGGCCGTGTGCCGGAACCGCGCCCCGTTCTCCATGTGGTCGTACGCCACCTCGGCCACCCGCTCCGGCCTCAGCGGCACCCAGGACAGGTCCTTCTTGCCCGACCAGCGGCTGGGCGCGCCGGGCAGCCGGGCCGTCTCGTGCGCCGCCTCGTCGGACCAGGCCGCCCAGGGGTGCCCCTCGGCGTCCGCCATCCGCAGCGGCTCCAGCTCCTCGACCAGCTCCGCGCGCCGCTTCATGGGGAAGGCCGCCGACACGCCCACGTGCTGCATGGCGCCGCGGTCGTCGTAGAGGCCGAGCAGCAGTGAGCCGACAATCGGGCCGCTCTTGTGGAAGCGGTAGCCCGCGACGACGACGTCCGCAGTCCGCTCGTGCTTGATCTTGAACATGGCGCGCTCGTCCTGGAGATAGCGCCCGGTGAGCGGCTTGGCGATGACGCCGTCCAGGCCCGCCCCCTCGTACTGCTCGAACCAGCTCTGCGCCACGTCGATGTCGGTCGTGGCGGGGGCGAGGTGCACCGGCGCGGTGACTTCGGCCAGCGCCCGCTCCAGCAGCGCCCGCCGGTCGGTCAGCGCCACGTCCAGCAGCGACTCGTCCGCCAGCGCCAGCAGATCGAAGGCCACGAAGGACGCCGGGGTCTTCTCGGCGAGCATCCGCACCCGCGAGTCCGCCGGGTGGATGCGCTCGGTGAGCGCGTCGAAGTCGAGGTGCCCCTCCCGCGCGATCACGATCTCCCCGTCCAGCACGCACCGCTCGGGCACCCGCTCCTTCAGCGCAACGACAACCTCGGGAAAGTACCTGGTCAGCGGCTTGCCCGTACGGCTGCCGAGCTCGACCTCGGCCCCGTCGCGGAACACGATGGCCCGGAACCCGTCCCATTTCGCCTCGTAGTGCATGCCCGGCGGGATCTTCGCCACCGACTTGGCGAGCATCGGCTTCACGGGAGGCATCACCGGGAGATCCATGCCTCCGATTCTGCTCGCATACGTCGTCTGTCGCCCGGTATGCGAGGTTTACGATGTGTGCCTACCGTTGCCGTATGGGTGAAGCGGTGGAACTGGAGGCGGCCGGCCGCACCGTCCGCCTGTCCAGCCCGGACAAGATCTTCTTCCCCGAGCGCGGTTTCACCAAGCTGGACCTCGCCCGGTACTACATCGCGGTAGGCCCCGGCATCCTCCGTGCCCTGCGCAACCGGCCCACCACCCTGGAGCGCTACCCGGACGGTGTGAACGGCGAGAACTTCTTCCAGAAGCGGGCACCCAAGAACATGCCCGACTGGATCCCGACCGCCCACATCACCTTCCCCAGCGGCCGCAGCGCCGACGAGATGTGCCCCACCGAGGAGGCCGCCGTCCTGTGGGCAGCCCAGTACGGCACCCTCACCTTCCACCCCTGGCCGGTGCGCCGCGACGACGTCGACCGCCCCGACGAACTCCGCATCGACCTCGATCCGCAGCCCGGCACCGACTTCGACGACGCCGTGCGCGCGGCTTTTGAACTCCGCAACGTATTGGAGGAGTTCGGCGGCCTGCGGGGCTTCCCCAAGACCTCCGGCGGCCGCGGCCTGCACGTCTTCGTGCCGATCGAGCCGCGCTGGACCTTCACCCAGGTCCGGCGCGCCGCCATCGCGGTGGGCCGGGAGCTGGAGCGGCGGATGCCGGAGCAGGTGACCATCAAGTGGTGGAAGGAGGAGCGCGGCGAGCGCATCTTCGTCGACTACAACCAGACGGCCCGCGACCGCACCATCGCCTCCGCCTATTCCGTACGACCCCGCCCGCACGCCCCCGTCTCGGCACCCCTGACCTGGGACGAGGTCGGCGTCGCGCACCCCCAGGACTTCGACATCGCGACCATGCCCGCGCGCTTCGCCGAACTCGGCGATGTGCACGCGGACATGGACGACCACCGCTATTCGCTGGAGGCCTTGCTGGAACTTGCCCGCCGGGACGAGCACGACCACGGGCTGGGTGATCTGCCGTACCCGCCCGAGTACCCCAAGATGCCGGGGGAGCCCAAGCGGGTACAGCCGAGCCGGGCGAAGAAGACCTAGGGCCTCCCGAGGTCACCGCTCCCGAATTGGGGCAGCGCTTCGAGTGCGGCCTCGGGATCGGCCCCGGCGTCGTCGAGGACGTCCGTGGGCACGTCCGTCGGCCTCCCGGCCGCGTTGCGCAGTTCCCGCAGATCTCCGTACTGGGCCTCGACACCGCGCATGAACCTGCGGCGCAGCCGCAGCACGCGGAAGAACGGTGTCACGTTCTCCCCTATCAGTTCGAGAGCGAGCCCGGTGGAACGGGCCACGCCCATACGCGTCGCGAGGTCGGCCAGGGCGACGGGGCCCGAGCCTAGGGCCGCACGGGCAGCGAGCTCGATGCTTGAACCCTTGTCACCCCCGATGAGCACCGTGGCATGCTCGGCTGTCACTAGGTGGCTCACTACGCACCACTCCAGAGGCCAGGTCCCCGCCCAGTGGCGTCGCACGAGCTCGGTGGCCAGGAGCGGCTGTGAGGCGAGCCTTCTCTCCGCGAGTCCCCGATAGGCGACAAGGACCGAGTTGCCGCGGGTGAACTCGACGAGGGCGCCCGCCTGTCCATCGGTCAGCGCAGTGAACGGGCCGCCGGCCTGGCCCGAGGTCTTGAACACGATGTTCACCTGACCGTTGGTGCGCCAGGTCAGCTCGTCCCGTGTCGCGGGGGTGACGGATGGGACTGTGATGCCGTGCTCCTCCAGGGAACTGATGGGGACGAGACCCCCGCCGCTCACCGTGCCGATCTCGCCCAGCACGTGGCGGGCCGAGGGATGCCAGGTCACCCAGTACCCCTTGCCCCACAGGCCGGAGAGTTCGTGTATGAAGGCTCGTGCCGGATTGGCCATCAGTCGACTCCGTAGTGCTGGAAGCAGTCCGTGTAAACGCTGTCGCTGAACGGTGGATCCCCGCGCGGGAGCCGGGACGTGCCGAGCCGCTCGGCCGCCTCGGCACGGGACATGGTGGCCAGTCGCGCCCGAGCCGAGGCCAGCGCGGCTGACGGGTGCTCGGGCCCAGCCGTGTAGAAGGCATTCATGAGCAGAGCGGCCGCCCCGTCGTGCGCCGGCCACAGCGATGCCACCACGTTGCGTGCCCCGGCGACCAGAAATGCCCCCGGAAGACTGGTGAACTCGCTGGCCCCGTGCAGCCGCGGCAGCCCGGAATCACAGGCCGCGAGCACCACCAGGGCGCAGTGCGGCAGATGGAGCCGTCCGGTGATCTGCGCCGCGGTGAACAGCTCCAGACCGTCCGCCGCACGTGGTATCGGGGCGCCGAGCGGATCGCGCTCCGCGTCTGCCTCGACCTCGAGGCCGGTGCGGAAGGCGCTCAGGGCGTTGAAGTGTCCGTGGCAGGCGAAGTGCACCCGGCCCGCGGCGGGCAGCGCGGAGAGCAGCGCTCCGGTCCGTGGAGCACAGGCTTCGTAACCCAGCTCCGCGGGGATGTCACGGGCCGCGTGGCGCAGGGTGCTGGAGGGATCCGCCACCGACACCCACGGGCGGCGCCCGTCGCTGGCACGGGCGCGCAGGATCGGCAGTGCGCCGGGCGTGGGCAGGACGCTAACGGCGCAGTCGGGAAAGCGTGACGCGAGTCGCCAGTAAGGGGCTTGGAAGAGTTCGTTCTCGGGCGTGAGCATGATTCGGTCTGGGGGCCGCGCGCCGGCCTCGCCGACCACCGAGGCGATGTGCGACCACAGGGACGCGTCGAGCACGCCCAGCGCCCGTGCGGCGTCCTCCTCCGCCTCTTCACGGTCGTCCGGGTGCGCACCGAGCAGCTCCCGACGGGTGCGCTGGAGTCGGCGCAGCAGTCTCATGCGTTCCTCCTGCGGCCAGTGGGCGAACGTAGTGCTGGCCGAGCCCTCGCTGGTGAGACACGTGACGGCGACACCCTCCGGCACGGTCAGCAGATCGACGAGGACCTCACCGGGCGCAAGCGAACCGCTCAACTCGTCCAGGGGAACCGGATCGGAGCTGACGCTGAGCCTGACACCGGACCGAGCGGCCTGCCTCGTGAGCGCAGCCGCACTGTCCTCTCTCTCCGCGATCGCTTCGGCCAGATGCCGGTGTTCGGCTGCGGCCAGTTGCACGGCGGCTTCGGCGGCGCGCAGCCGAAGCATCGCATCGACGAGTTCGGACGGCCCGGCGTCCTCGACGCTTCGGCCTGCACGCAGCGCCTCGGTCATGGTGGCGGCCCGGGCCCGCTGACCGATCTCCAGCAGGGTGTCGGGTCGCGGTTCGAACCCCGCGGGATCCGCCCCGGCTGCGATCATGCCCGGGCTCGGACGGTAGCTCGCCGACGCGATGATCACAGCCACGTCGTACGCCTTGCCCAACGCGAGAGCAATGCTCTGTCGCAGCTCGGCCGCGGCGGATCGCCTGCACAGCCGCTCGCCGAGCTCCATGGCGGGACGCACTTCGGCGAGTGCCTCTTCGAGCCGCTTGCGGACCAGGAGGCAGCGGGCCAGGTTCGTTCGGCAGTGGACTTCCTGCAGCTGATCCCCAAGCCGTCGGGCGGCGCCGACGGCGACTCGGAAGGAGAGCTCGGCCTGCACAGTCCGCCCCGTCCTGAGCAGGGCAACGGCGAGACCGTGGCGCGCGGCGAGCTCGTACGACGGGTCGTGGTTGCTGCGTGCCTCCTTGAGACAGGCACGCAGCAGCGGGACGGCTTCGTCAGCCCGCTCCGGATGACGTTCGAGGAGCGCGCAGGCGCGTTGCCAGGGGGAGCCCTCTGGCTCGTTTCCCTCTGCCGAGCCCGCGCTAAGCCGATACCCCCAGTGCGCGGCCCAGTCCGGACGACCCGCTGCCTCTGCCTCGGCAGCCGCCTGCTCCATGATCTGCCGACCCCGCTCGTGGTCACCGAAGTAGCCCCAAGTAATGCCCGTCTCGCTGAGTGCGAAGGACGCGTACGACGGGTCGCCGGCGGCGAGGGCGAGAGTCCTGGCGTCCTCCAGAGCGCCCAGGGCCTCCTCGAAGCGGCCGGCCTCGCGCGCGATCACCCCGTGCCGCCCGGCGAGCCGGTACGGCTCGATCACCGGGACAGTCGCCTCGTCGACCTGGCACTCCCTGACGTGTCGGGCGGTGCGGATTGTCTCCAGCGAGTCGGCCGCACGGCCGCGCTGCATCGCAGCCTCCGCCTTTTCGAACAGCGCCATGCACAGATCAGCCCTGCTCGCCCGCTGTTCGGCCTCGGTGATGACGGAGGGAACCTCGCGGTCCAACTCCTCGTATGCTCCGGCCTTCCTGAGAACCTGCAGGCGCAACCGGCGTGCCGTCAGGCGGAGCTCGGGTGACTCGGCAAAGTATGCGACGGCCCGGTCCAGGAATCCGCGGACCCGTTCGGAGATCCGGTCGTCCGCCAACCGACGGGAGCCGAGAAGCAGGACGACGCCTTGCGCACGGGGACCGAGCGGGCGGGCAGCATGCTCGCCGAGCTCGATCATCGTGGTGGCACGCAGCACCGACGGTTCGGCTCCAATGGACCCGATGAGCTCGGCCACTTCGTTCCACCGCGTGGACGCGTCCTCCGGGTCGCCGGGAAGTTGTTCCAGCAACCGACTGGCATCGCTGCTGGACACTTTGCCGTTGAGTACGGCGGCCACGAGCCCAGCCACCCCGTGCTCGTCAGCCATCCGTCCCTGCGCTCCCGTTCTGGTCCGCCGCGAACGCGTCTGCGACGTCGGAGATGTGAGCGACGAAGTCTTCGGGCAGCGATCCGAAGACCGTTGCCCGGACCTCGTGCGGGTCTTCGCCCAGTAGCTCGGCCAGGCCCTCTGTGGTGTACATGGCGTACGCGCCGTGCACCATGACGGATTTGTCGCGGAGGTCGAGACCCGCCTGTGTCCACGCGGAAGGAGGAGCGAGGCAGCAGAGCCAGAGTCGCATCATCGCGAACTGCGGACCCTGGTCGAAGTAATACGGCAGGTACGGCAGGTGGTCGGCGAGCTTGTTCGCATACGCGCGGACCTCCGGGAACTCCCAGACTTCCCGTGGATCGTCCAGTGGAATGTCGAAGGTGATGACCAGTCGGCCGCGCATCGACCTAAGCTCTGCCATGCGCTCGGTGCCATGACGGAACTCGTGGTGTGAGAAGGCGAGAACGAACGGGTAGACGTCACCGGCGGCCAGAAGGTCGCGCGAGACCGCCATGACCACGGTCTGCGCCTCCTCGTGAGAGTCCTCCGCGACCTGCCGCGCCAGCCTGGGACTGCGCATGTCCACCTTTCCCGCTTCGAGTTCACCGGCCACCCACGCCGACAGCACGTCGTCCTCGAATGCCGCGTCGTAGGCCCAGGCGATCACGGTCGCCAACTGGCCATAGGCGTGCCAGCTGCCGACCCGGTCGATGGCCAGGGACCCCAAGGCGCGGCACGTGATGACGCTCAACTCCGGTTCCTGTCGGATTAGTTCGATCAGGGCATCCCAGTCGACCTCGGAGGTGCCTTCCGTGCGTACGACCAGCGAATCCAGCCGTTCCACGAACGCTTTCATCGCGCCTTGTCCGTCGGCGTCCTGCGGCGCTGCGCTATACCCGGACATGGTGCCCCCGTCTCCCGAGGGCCGGCTCTCGCGCTCGCCCCCTGCAGGAAGCGTCCTGCGGGCTTGGCCCGGGGGGAAGGGGCATGTGGCCAAGACGCCGGTGGCGTACGGCAGGTGCCGTAGTCGGCGTGCCGTACGCCACGGGCAACGGGGCCAGATCAGGTGACTACAACGACTACAACTCCTTGATCCGGATGTCCCGGTAGGAGATCACGTCCGTCGTGCTGTGCACCTGCAGCCCGATGTAACCGGAGGCGAACCGCCGCCCGTCCGTGCCCGGGTCGTCCGAGCGCGGCGGGTAGAAGACCTGGCCGCCGGTGTTGTCGAACTCGTTGATCAGCGCGCCGTTGCGGTAGACCGAGTAGTGCTGGTCGACCACGCGGATCTCGTAGTCGTTCCAGGTGCCCTTCTGGGTGACGCCGGCGCCGGCCAGCCCCACCCGGTCGAAGCCGTAGATCGAACCCGTCTTGTACATGTCGCCGTCGGGCCGGTCGAGCACCTGCACCTCGTGCCCGTACTTGATGGCGACCCACTCAGGGCGTGACTCCTCCGGGTGGTCGTGGACCCACGGGAAGCGCACGAACACACCGGAGTTGGCGTTCCCGGTGCCCGGGGCGTCGTCCCGCCACTGGAGCTTCAGCGAGAAGTCGCCGTACTTGCGCTGCGGGAACCACAGCATGCCCAGGCCGTCCTTGGTGGTGCCGCTGGTGATCGAACCGTCGGGGTTCAGGGCGAACGAACCGCCGCCCACCTGCTCCCACTTGGCGAGGGAGTCGGCCGTCCCGTCGAAGATCTTCCGGTAGCCCTCGGTCTGACCCGGCTTGCCGATCCCGGACTGGCGGGCGGCCTTCTGGATGGCGTCGTACTCGCGCTGGTCGACGACGCCTTCCTTGAGGAGCTTGTCCAGGACGGTCTTGACGTGCTTGAGGAACAGGACGTGAGACGTCCACTCCTTCTCGTCCTCGATCAACTCGTTGATGCGGCATCGGTTGTTGGTGACCCGGTTCGGTACGCCCGAGTCGACCGTGCCGACGATCACCGTCAACCGCTCGTCGTATTCAGGGCAGTTGGGCGGCGGCACCGGGCTCGACACCACGGTGAGACTCACCGTACGGGCCTCGGCGGTGTTGCCCGCCTTGTCGGTCGCCCGGTACGCCACGGTGTGCGCGCCCGCACGGCCGACCAGTACCGGGGCGGTGTAGGCGAGGTACGGTCCGCCGTCGAGCGAGTACTCGATCCGGTCGACGCCCGACCCGCCCTCGTCGGTGGCCGTCACGGTCACCTTGGCGCTGCCCACATATGCACCGTCGGAGTTCTTCGTGCCCTCCACCGTCACACCCGTCACCGGCGGTGTGGTGTCCTGCGCGGGCGCCGACACGACCGTGAACTGCACGCTCTTCTCGGCCGATGCGTTGCCCGCTTTGTCGGTGGCCCGGTACCTCACGCTGTGAGTGCCGAGCTGGTGCACCATCACGGGCGCGGTGTACGGCGTCCAGGCCCCGGAGTCGACGGCGTACTCGATCGTGTTGACCCCGGACCCGGTGTCGGACGCGGAGACGGTCACCGTCGCCATGTCGAGGTAGGCCCCGTCGGCGTTCTTTTCACCGCTGACCGTTGCCGAGGTGTCCGGCGCGGTCGTGTCGTCCGAAGGCGGCGCCACCACCGTGAATTGCACGCTATTCTCCGCGGACACGTTGCCTGCCTTGTCCGTGGCGCGGTAGCGGACCTTGTGGCTGCCGACCTGGTCGACCACGACCGGTGCGGTGTACGGCTGCCAGGCGCCGTCGTCGCCGATCGCGTACTCGATCCGATCCACGCCCGAACCGCCCGTGTCGCTCGCGCTGATCGCCACGCTCGCCGAACCGACGTACTGGCCCTGCGAGTTCTGTGTACCGGTCACGACCGCTGACGTCTCGGGTGCCGTCGTGTCCTCGCCGCCGCCCTGGGTGACCACGAGGGTGCCCTGCATCTGCCCGTGGCCGGGGATCGTGCAGTGGTAGAAGTACCGGCCGGGCGTGAGGGTGACCTCGGCGGTGTGGCGGCCGCCCATGTCGTCGTTCGGGTTGGCCAGGATGTTGAGCTGGACGTCGTTGTTGTACTCGGGGTCGGACGTCTCGAAGGTCAGCGTGTGCGGCATGCCGGTGGTGTTGCCGGTCGCCGTGCTGTTCTCGAAGACGATGGTCGCCGTGCCCGCGACCGCCGTCGTGGGCGCCGATGCGTACTTGGTGATGTCGTCACCAGCCGTCCAGGTGAGCACCTGAGCGGCGGCGGCCTGATCGGTTCGTTCGGGCTGCGCACCGGCCGTCGTCTGAAGCCCCAGCATCATCAGTATGGTGGCCAACAGGGCCGTCAGGACTCTTTGTTGCCGCATCACTGGCCTCCCCTCGCCAGCTGGTCGGCGGCCGGAGTCGGCCCGCCGCCGGTGTAAGTGACCCGCCACAGCGCCGACTTGGAGTCCGAGGTGAAGAACCCGCGCCCGTAGTCGAGGACGTACAGCGCCCCGTCCGGACCGAACTTCCAGTCCATGAGGTTCTTGATCCCGTCGTTGCCGACCGGGACGATCTTCTTCAGCGACTCCGAGTGCACGGGCAGACCGCCGTCTCCCTGCGTCTTCGGATCGGTGATGACCGCGTTGCGCGGCTGGTCGGCGTCGTAGAAGTCGCCGACGAACCACTTGCCGTCCCAGTACGACGGCCACTTGGTCTCACTGGTGCTCGCCGCGTCGTAGCGGTAGACCGGCCCGTTCATCGCCGCCTGGCCGCCGCCCTTGAGCCACGGCAGCAGATAGGTGGCCTCCTCCTGCTTGTACGAGGGGATGCCGTTCGCGTCGCGCGGGTAGTCCGGGGCGCCGCCCTGGGGCGAGTACCAGATGTTGTTGCCGGTGACCGGCGGGAGGTTGACGAGACCGTCGTTGTTCGGGGACTCGTTCTTCGGGTGGTCGCAGTCGTACCAGCCCAGTGGCTTCGACGGGTCCGGCAGGTTGCGGTCCCGGTAGGGCTGCTTGTTGCCCATGCAGTACGGCCAACCCCGGTTGCTCGCCTTGGTGATGGCGGCGAACGTGTCGTACTTGGCGGGACCCCATGTCGTGGAGGGCGCCGAAGCGTCGGGGCCGACCCAGCCCGCGTACAGCACGTCGGTCTTCTTGTCGACGAAGATCCGGGCCGGGTTCCTGACCCCCATCACATAGATCTCGCCGCGCGTCTTGCCGCCGCCCTCGTCGGTCTCCCTGCCGGTGAAGAGGTTGCCCTCCGGGAGCGTGTACGTCCCGTCGGGCTCCGGGTGGATGCGCAGGATCTTGCCGTTGAGGTTGTTGGTGTTGCCTGCGGTGCGGCGCGCGTCGGCAAAGGAGACGCCCTTGTAGCTGGGCTGCGGGTTGTTGCCGGAGTAACCGCCGCTGAAACCACTGGAGTTGTTGTCGCCGGTCGCGATGTACAGGTTGCCCTTCGAGTCCCAGGTCATCCCGCCGCCCGCGTGACAGCAACTGTGCACCTGCACCGGCCACTTGAGCAGCACCTTCTCGCTGCTCAGGTCCAGCTTGTCGGTGGCGAGGTCGAGCGTGAAGCGGGAGACGCGCCGCTCGGCCGTCTGCGTGTCGCGGTTGAGCTGCGAGTGGGGTGTGTAGTGCAGATAGACCCACCCGTTCTGCTCGAACTTCGGGTCGATCTCGATGCCGAGGAGCCCCTCCTCGACCTTGGTGAGCTCGTCGCCGCCGCCCTTGTTGCCGAAGACGGTCAACTCGCCTGCCAGGGTGACCTTCTTGGTCTTCGGGTCGTAGACGTGGATCTGGCCCGTGCCCTTGCCGACGTCGGGGTTGTTCCAGTCGGTGATCACGGGTTGGGAGGAGTCGGCGCCGCCGCGCCCGATGTACAGCACACGTCCGTCGGGCGCGGTGACCAGGCCGTGCGGCTCGCCGATCTGATCGTTCCGGCCCGGTTGGTTCGGCTGGGTGAGCCGCTCCGCCTTGTAGTTGGCGTTGATCGTCGCCTTGCAGTCGGCCTGCACCAACCGCGTCGTCCACAGCAGCGCACCGCGCAGATGGTCGCGGAAGTCCGTCTCGTCGTACGACGACACCGTGCCGCCCATGCCCGTGTAGAAGGAGCGCCCGCCGTCGTAGTCACGGCACCAACTGACCGGATGATCCCAGCCGTTGGCGCTCGTGCCCGGCTTGTACGTCGACTCGCGCACCCGGGCGACGGTGTGCACGTCACCGGACGGATTCTTCACCCAGTTGAACCACTGATCGGGCCGCTTCCACTGCAGCGGCAGGTCCTTGGCCGCCGGATGCTGCCGGTCGCCGACCTCGACGACCGCACGCTGCACGGTGGTTGGGCTGGAAGCGGCGGGCCGGGCGCCGACCAGACCGGTGAACCAGTCCGAGTACGGCTCCGCGCGCGCCGCGTCATGGATGCCGAGGAACCCGCCGCCCGCCTCCATATAGGCCTCGAGCCCCGCCTCCTGCTCCGGTTCCAGGACGTCGCCGCCGCCGGTCAGGAACACGATCGCGTTGTAACGGCCCAGCCTGGTCTCGTTGGTGAAGACCGAGGCGTCGTCCGTGGCCTCGACCTTGAACCGCTGGTTCGCGGGGCCGGACAGGCCGATCTTCTCGATCGCCTCGATACCGGCGTTCACGACCGGCGACTCGTCCCCGGCCGCCGCGGAACCGTAGAAGATCAGCACCCGTACATTCGCGCCGCCCGGTGGCGACTTGACGGACATCGTTGTCAGGAATGGTTCCGGGGCCGGGCGCGCGTTGGCGACGGGACCCGAGAGCAGTCCCGCCCCGAGGACCCCCGTCGTGACGGTGGCCGCCCAGGCCCGTCTTCTCGCGCTTCTTGTGCTCAACCCTCGTAAGTGCATGGGCACCTCCTTGGTCACAGCAACAACGCCAAGGAAGCTAGACCGCTTTGCATGACTCGCCAATACCTATGACCGCAATCGCACGAACTTTGTCCTGAGTGTGGATAAACCGCTTCGGGGCCGGTACCGTCTCACAGGTTCATCACAGGTACGTCTCCGCAAATCCCGTATCGACGTGGGGAGTTCTGCATGGACAGACGCCGATTCGACCGGCGGCACGTGCTGTTGGGCGGCGCGGCCGTCGCGACATCGTTGTCCCTGGTGCCGGAGGCCGCGAGCGCCGCCGGTCCGGCGGGGACCGCGCCGGCCGGGGGAGAGGTCAAGCGCATCAAGCTGTACGCCGAGAAGCTCGCCGACGGACAGATGGGCTACGGCCTGGAGAAGGGCAAGGCGACGATCCCCGGGCCGCTCATCGAACTCAACGAGGGCGACACGCTGCACATCGAGTTCGAGAACACGATGGATGTGGCGGCGAGCCTGCACGTCCACGGCCTTGACTACGAAGTCTCGAGCGACGGAACGAAGTTGAACAAGAGCGACGTCGAGCCCGGCGGGACCCGCACCTACACCTGGCGCACCCACACCCCCGGCCGCCGCTCCGACGGCACCTGGCGGGCGGGCAGCGCGGGCTACTGGCACTACCACGACCACGTCGTCGGCACGGAACACGGGACCGGCGGGATCAGGAAGGGCCTGTACGGCCCGGTGATCGTGCGCCGCAAGGGAGACGTCCTGCCGGACACGACGTACACGATCGTCTTCAACGACATGTCGATCAACAACAAGCCGGCGCACTCCGGGCCGAACTTCGAGGCCACGGTGGGCGATCGGGTCGAGTTCGTGATGATCACGCACGGCGAGTACTACCACACGTTCCATATGCACGGTCACCGCTGGGCGGACAACCGCACGGGCATGCTGACCGGCCCGGACGACCCCAGCCAGGTGATCGACAACAAGATCGTGGGCCCGGCGGACTCCTTCGGCTTCCAGGTCCTCGCGGGAGAGGGCGTCGGGGCGGGCGCGTGGATGTACCACTGCCACGTCCAGAGCCACTCCGACATGGGGATGGTCGGGCTCTTCCTGGTGAAGAAGCCGGACGGCACGATTCCGGGGTACGAGCCGCACGAACACTGAGAGCGCTCTCACCGTGCCCACCCTCCCGGAGCTATCCTGATCGGCACCTGCCGACGAGGAGCTTCGAAGTGACCGACACCGCACCGCGCCCCACACTGGAGGCCGTGGCTGCCCGGGCGGGCGTGTCCCGGGCCACCGTCTCCCGGGTGGTGAACGGCGGCGACGGGGTGCGCGAACCCCTCGTGGCACGGGTGCGGCGCGCGGTGGAGGAGCTCGGGTACGTGCCGAACCAGGCGGCCCGCAGCCTGGTGACCAGGCGGCACGACGCCGTCGCCGTGGTCATCGCCGAACCGGAGACCCGTGTCTTCGCCGATCCCTTCTTCGCGCTGCAACTCCGCGGCATCAGCAAGGAGTTGACGGCCCACGACAACCAGCTCGTGCTGCTGCTCACCGAGGGCCGCGACGACCACGCCCGCGTCGGCCGCTATCTCGCCGGGGGCCACGTCGACGGGGCGCTCGTCTTCTCGCTGCACCTCGACGACCCGCTGCCCGGGCTGATTCAGCACGCGGGTGTGCCGACCGTGTTCGGCGGACGGCCCGGCTGGAGCGACGGCCGCAGCGGGGTGGTGTACGTCGACAGCGACAACCGTGGCGGCGCCCGCGAGGCCGTACGCCATCTCGCCGGCCTCGGCCGTACCCGGATCGCGCACATCACCGGCCCCCTCGACCAGACGTCCGCGGCGGACCGGCTCGACGGCTTCCGGGACGTCATGGTCGACGCCGACCCGCGGCTGATCGTCGAGAGCGACTTCACGCCTGCAGGGGGAGAGCGGGCTATGCGCGAACTTCTCGACCGCCGGCCCGACCTGGACGGCGTGTTCGCCGCCAACGACCTCACCGCGGCGGGCGCCATGCGCGTGCTGCGTGAGCGCGGGCGGCGGGTGCCCGACGACGTTGCCGTGATCGGCTTCGACGACATGCTGCCCGTCGCCGAGCAGACCGATCCGCCGCTGACCACGGTCCGTCAGGACATCGAGGAGATGGGCCGGCTGATGGCCCGGCTGCTGCTGCGGCGCCTCGGTCCCCGCGGCACCGACCAAGGTGTCGGGGGCGCACCGTCCAGCGTGGTCCTGCCTACGACACTGGTGCGGCGGGTCTCGGCCTGAGCCGCATATGGATACGGCCCCGCGCCCCTTGCGGGGCGCGGTATCGCACCGGAGCGCGCGGTGACCGCCGGTGGTGCGGTCAGGCCTGGCGTGGGGCCGCGTGCCGTCGGGGGAGCTGGTGATCGATCCGGTAGGTGTTGGTGCGGCCCTCCCTGGTGTGGGAGAGATAGCCGGCCTGTTTCCAGGTCGGAAATGATCTTCTGGACGGCGCGTTCGGTGAGGCGGCAGTGCGCGGCGATGTCGCGGATCCGGGCGCTGTGGTTCAGGGAACGCCACTGCCCGAGGGCGTGCAGCAGCGGCCGGCGGCCGCCGTCGCACAGGCGCGCGCGGCCGTCCCGCCGGCCTGACCGGGCGCCGGAGCTCGTGGTGCTCCGTCGGGGTGTGTGACTGCCGGCGGTGACGATCGCGCGCTCACCGGCGCACGGCCGGGGCCGCAGGAGCGGGGCCCGGCCGGCTCGTCGGACGCGCCGCGGGCGAGACCGCCCGGCGGCGTCATTCCCTCAAGTCTGCGGTGGTGCGCTCTTGATGACCGCGAAGCGGGCGCCGTAGGGGTCGGCGAGTTTGGCGAAGCGGCCCACGCCCTCGATGTCGGTGGCGGGGACGCGGATCTCACCGCCCAGTTCCCTTGCCTTGGCGACCGTGGCGTCCGTGTCGGCGACCTCGAAGTACGGCAGCCAGTACGCGCGGTCCTCCGACGGGTCGTCGGCGAGCGGGACGATGCCGCCGAACATGGAGTCCTCGCCGCCTCCGGCGGGGTTGACGGTGGTGTAGGTGCCACCCGGGAAGGGCACCGCCGCCGTCTCCAGGCCGAGCGTCTCGTGGTAGAACCAGGCGGCCGCGGCGATGTCCGGGGTGTACAGCTCTACCCAGGACAGGGCGCCGGTCTCGTTCGCCACGTCGACGCCCTTGGTCCGGCCGGGCTGCCAGATGCCGAACGGCACGCCCGCCTTGTCGGCGAGGATCGCCATGTGTCCCTCGCCCATCACGTCCATGGGCTGCATCAGCACACTGCCGTGTGCCTGCTCGGCCGCCTTGGCGGTGGCCTCGGCGTCCCCGCTCTGGAAGTACACGGTCCAGGACGGCGGGCCCTGCTCGGGCGTGGTCTGCATCCCGCCCGCAGCGGTCTTCCCGTCCAGCTGGAAGAAGCCGTAACCGCCGGCGTCGGGCCCCGCCGACTGGAACCTCCAGCCGAAGAGGCCGCCGTAGAAGGAGATGGCGCCGTCGATGTCGGACGTGCCGACGTCGATCCAGTTGGGAGCGCCGTTGACGAAACGGGTGGTGAGCATCTTCGCCCTCCTCGGAAGGGTCCCGTTCTCTGCTCTGCCGAGTCTTGCACCGCCCACTGACAATCGCTGCCGGAGCGTTCTTTCCGCCCTCTTCCGCGCGCCGCCGTGCGCCGCGGTGTGCGGGGACGCCACCATCGGGGTGGTCGGGGGCCTTGCGGGGCGGCGTTGATGACGCGTTGATCGAACGTTTTTCGGTCCGCGGCACTATCTCGCCCATGCACATCGACACCATCACCCCGGCCGACCTCGCCTGGCAGGCCCAGGCGCTGTGCGCGCAGACGGGGGCGGACTTCTTCTTTCCCGAGCCGGGCAGCTCGGTGCGCGAGGCGAAGCGCATCTGCGGCCTGTGCGAGATGCGTCCCGCCTGCCTCGAGTACGCCCTGCAGAACGATGAACGCTTCGGCGTCTGGGGCGGCCTGTCGGAGAAGGAGCGGCTGGAACTCAGGCGGACGACGCACTGACGGGCCGCGTCCCGGCGGAGCAGCACCTCGACGAGAATCCGGCGAGGTATTGCGCGTTGGGTGGGACGGGTTCAAGCTGGGTGACCTGTTCGAGACGAACGGGGGGGCGTCGTGCCCGAGGGGCGTCACTCCGGCACCAGAAGCGACGGATCAGTAGCCCTCGCGTCGCTCACAGCTCTCAATTGGTGATCAGAAGCGAAGGAAGCCGCCGGCAGAGCCGGGCCGACGAAATTCGGCACCCGCATGGCCGAAGATCCCCGCAGTGCCCGGAGTGCGGCGAAAGCCCACGGAGCGCCCCCACCGAAGCATGTTCCCGTTGGGCCTTATGGCCCATGGTCCGGGCGATCCCGGATGCCCAAATCTCAACGAAGCGCTTCGCTTGTCATGGCGGTGCAGAGGGATGGGGAGGCAGAACATGGCAATCACAGGACTCCTGCTGTCGGGCGGCCGTGTGCTCGCCGCGCCCATCGATCTCAACGGGACCGGGCGCTATGTGCACTGGGGTGTGATCCAGTTGTCCGTCGCGAACCTCGTGGTCATCGGTGTGATGGTGGTCGTCTTCGTCGTGGCCCTGTTGTTGCCCTTTCCCGGAGGCCGCAAATGAGTGACCCGGGCGAGCGCGCGGCCACCGGTCCGCACGGGAACGAGTCCACTTCGGGCGGCTGGACCGGAGCGGTGCGGCGGCGGGCGGTCTCGGCACTGCCCCCGGACAAGCTGCTGCCGGACACCCAGCCGGCATACATGGCCTCATGGATCTACGTCTTCGGCGTGCTCACCGTGGCCTCGCTGATCGTGGTGCTCGTCACCGGCGGGGTGCTCGCGCTGAAAGGGCCCGCGTGGTGGCATGTCTCGGCGACGGGCAAGTATGTGAACGGCCTGCACCTGTGGAGCGTCGAGCTGTTCATGTTCTTCATGGTCATCCATCTGTGGGGCAAGTTCTTCATGGCTGCCTGGCGCGGCCGGCGGGCCCTGACCTGGGTCACCGGCGCGGTGTGCTTCTTCGCCTCGATCGGCACCGCCTTCACCGGCTACCTCGTCCAGCAGAACTTCGACTCGCAGTGGATCGCCGGGCAGGCCAAGGACGGGCTGAACTCGGTCGGTATCGGCGCGTTCTTCAACGTGCTGGACTTCGGGCAGATGCTGATGTGGCACATCGTGCTGCTCCCGTTCGTCCTCGGTCTGCTGACCGCCTGGCACATCCTGCTGGTCCGGCGGCGCGGAATCGTGCCGCCCATCGGGGCGACCGATCCCGCTGACGGCGCCAAGGCCGCGTCCGCGCCCGCACAGGGGGAGGTGTCGTGATGCGCCGACGATCCGAGAAGTCCGCGGTGCCGGACCCGGCCGACTTCCCCACCCGGCCGTACGACCTGGTCAAGGAGTTCACCATCGCCCTGGTGGTGGTCGCGCTCCTCACCGCCGGTCTGGCCGCACTCTTCTCCTCGCCCGACGACAGGCCGGTGACCCTGGCCTCCTGGTCGCGTGCGGCCGGCGCGGACTTCACGGCCACAGCAGTCGCCGAACTCGGCGGCACCAGCGGAACGGCCGAGTACGGACCGCCGTACAACCACACGCCCGACGCGGCCCAGAAGATCGGCCCGCTCGGGCTGCAGAGTGCCGCCGGGGTCCGCATCCCGATCGACACCGCCAACGACTTCGTGCTCCGCCCGCTGACCGACGCCCCCGAGCCTCCCGGCGTCCGCGTGGCACTCGCCGCCTGGTCCGCAGCGCCGGCCTCCCGGCAACAGGCGTGGACCAAGGCCTACTCCGACGCCCTGGCGAAAGCGCCCGGCGGTGACCCCGCCAAGGTCGCGGGCGGCGACTACGGCCCGGTCCCCGTCCTCACCGCGCGCCTTCTCGGCCTGGCCAGGTCCGGTGCCCTGGACGGGCAACTGCAGGCCGAGGGCAAGTTCTACCAGACCGACTACACCCGCCCCCTGCTCTTCCTCTCCGACGGCTCCTACCTGGAGTCCCTGGCCCGCGCCCAGCACCTGGGCGGCGACCAGTGGGGAATGATGAACGAGACCGGGAACTACCCGGGCCAGGCGTGGCTGTGGCTCTACACGTTCTGGTACCAGATCGACCCCTTCAAGTCGTCCGGCAACGCCGACGCCCTGATCTGGGGCCTGATGGCCGTGCTCAGCCTGGGCCTGCTGCTGGTGCCCTTCATCCCCGGCGTGCGGTCCATCCCGCGCTGGACGCGCGTGCACCGGTTGATCTGGCGCTCGTACTACCGGGAACGGGAGGCTGCGGTGCGGGCCCGGCAGTCGGAAGACTGAAGGCCACATGACAGCACAGGCTCGCCGGTACGAGTGCGTACCGACGAGCCTGTGCGTGCAGTCAGGTGTGCCGTCAGCCCGCGGCGCGCGCCGCCATGCGCGCCTTGCGTGCCGCCAGCTTCTCGTCGAACTTCAGGGCCTCCGCGTCCAGGCCGCCCATGAACAGTCCGAGTTCGTCCTGGGCCTGCTGCCCCTCGGGGCCGAGGCCGTCGATCTCCATGACCTTCAGGAAGCGGAGGACCGGCTGGAGCACGTCGTCGTGGTGGATGCGCATGTTGTAGACCTCGCCGATCGCCATCTGTGCGGCGGCCCGCTCGAAGCCGGGCATACCGTGGCCGGGCATCCGGAAGTTGACGATCACGTCGCGCACGGCCTGCATGGTGAGATCGGGCGCGAGCTCGAAGGCCGCCTTGAGCAGGTTCCGGTAGAAGACCATGTGGAGGTTCTCGTCGGTCGCGATGCGCGCCAGCATGCGGTCGCAGACCGGGTCGCCCGACTGGTGGCCGGTGTTGCGGTGCGAGACGCGGGTCGCGAGCTCCTGGAAGGCGACGTAGGCCACCGAGTGCAGCATCGAGTGGCGGTTGTCCGACTCGAAGCCCTCGCTCATGTGGGCCATGCGGAACGCTTCCAGCTTGTCCGGGTCCACCGCGCGCGAGGCGAGCAGGTAGTCGCGCATCACGATGCCGTGCCGGCCCTCCTCGGCGGTCCAGCGGTGCACCCAGGTGCCCCATGCGCCGTCGCGGCCGAAGAGCGAGGCGATCTCGTGGTGGTAGCTGGGGAGGTTGTCCTCGGTGAGGAGGTTCACGACCAGGGCGATGCGGCCGAGCTCGGTGACCTTGGACTGCTCCTTGTCCCAGGCCTCGCCGTCCTCGAAGAGACCGGGGAAGTTACGGCCGTCCGACCACGGGACGTACTCGTGCGGCATCCAGTCCTTGGCGACCTTCAGATGCCGGTTGAGTTCCTGCTCGACCACTTCCTCCAGCGCGTACAGCAGACGGGCGTCGGTCCAGGCGGACGAGCTGCCGAGTTGAGGGGACGTGATCGTCACGGGTACTCCAGGGGGACGCGGTACAAAGCGGAACAAACCGGCGAGCGGTGCCGGAACTTACGAAAGCGTAGGCTACGAAACCGTAGGTTACGTTGCCGTAGGTTAAGTGCGATGTAAAGATCCCTGATCAGGCCATGTTTCCTAGGATTTCCAAGGACATGCCGGAAGCCCCAGGACCCGCAGGTCCCGGGGCTGAAAGGATGATCCGCTCACTCGTCAGGCGTACAGCTCCCGGAGTCGCACCGAGAGGCATGTCACACAGCCCTCGAGCTTCTCGAACTCGCTGATGTCCACCACGGCGACCTCGAAGCCGAGGTCGGTCAGCAGCTCCGCCGTCTTCGGCGCGCTCGCCGCCATCAGCAGCTTGCTGCCGCCGAGGAGCACGACGTGGGAGCCGGCCTCCTCGGGCACCGACAGGAAGCGCGGGAACAGTGAGGGCCGGTCCACCTTCGGGATGTGCCCGATGACCGTTCCGTCGGGCAGCGCGGTGACCGCCGACTTCAGGTGCAGCACCTTGCTGACGGGTACGGCGACGACCTGCGCCCCGAGCGGCTCGAAGGCGGCCCGCAGCTGCTGCACGCCGGCCGCGTTGGTGCGCCCGCCCCGGCCGACGTAGATCGTGTCGCCGACCTTCAGCACGTCGCCGCCGTCCAGGGTGCCCGGCTCCCAGATCCAGTTCACCGAGCAGCCCAGGCGCGCGACGGCCTCCTCGACGCCGGCCGTCTCGTCCCGCCGGGACGCGGCGCCGGGGCGGGTGATCAGCGCGACGTTCTTGTACATGACGACGGTGTCCTCGACGAACACCGAGTCCGGGCAGTCGTCCTCCGGGTCCACCTCGACCGTCTCCCAGCCGTGCTCGCGCAAGGCCTCGACGTACGCCTCCCACTGCTCGACCGCGAGATCGAAGTCGACCTTCTCCCGCTCGATGTGCGTCACCAGCCCTTCGGCGAGGCGCGGGCTCGGGCGGCGGACGAGGGCCTTCTTGCTGGGCACTGGAGGGACTCCGAATCGGCGGGACGGCAGACCGGGCGTCCAAGACGCGACACCCGGTCCGCCATCATGCAACCCCGATCCGCGACGGCAAAACCCTCGTTGCCAGGCTGTGCCCCTCCTGAGATGCGCAATCGGGAGCTATCCGATCGCCTCCGGCGTCGTCTCCTGCAGTTCACCGTCCAGCAGCAGCCACCGGGTGATCCCGATCGACTCCAGGAACGGAAGGTCGTGGCTGGCCACGATCAGTGCCCCTTCGTACGACTCCAGGGCCGACGTCAGCTGCCGCACGCTCGCCATGTCGAGGTTGTTCGTCGGCTCGTCGAGCATCAGCAGCTGCGGTGCGGGCTCGGCCAGCATCAGCGCGGCCAGGGCCGCCCGGAAGCGTTCTCCGCCGGACAGGGTCGCCGCCTTCTGATCGGCGCGGGCGCCCCGGAACAGGAAGCGGGCCAGCCGCGCCCGGACCCGGTTGTTGGTGGCGCCCGGCGCGAACCGGGCCACGTTCTCGGCGACCGACAGCTCGTCGTCGAGCACGTCGAGGCGCTGCGGCAGGAAACGCAGCGGCACGTGCGCGCGTGCCTCGCCCGACACCGGCGCCAGCTCCCCGGCGATGGTGCGCAGCAGCGTGGTCTTGCCCGCGCCGTTGCGCCCGATCAGCGCGACCCGCTCCGGGCCACGCAGATCGAGCCCGCCGGCCACGCGCGCGCCGTACGCGAGCTCCAGGTCCATCAGCGTGAGGACGTCACGGCCCGGCGGTACGGCCGTGTACGGCAGGTCGACGCGGATCTCGTCGTCGTCCCGTACGGCGTCCACCGCCTCGTCGAGCCGCTCCTTCGCCTCGCTGAGCCGCTCCTCGTGCATGATGCGGTGCTTGCCCGCGGACTCCTGCGCCGCGCGCCTGCGCGCCCCCATGACGATTTTCGGCTCGCGCTTCTGCTCGAACATCTTCTGCCCGTACCGCTTGCGCCGGGCCAACTTGACCTGGGCGTCGGCCAGTTCACGCTTCTGCTTGCGGAAATCGGCCTCCGCGACGCGCACCATCCGCTCGGCCGCCTCCTGTTCGGCGGCGAGGGACTCCTCGTACGCGGAGAAGTTTCCGCCGAACCAGGTGACCTCCCCGGAGCGCAGGTCGGCGATCTGGTCGACCAGCTCCAGGAGTTCGCGGTCGTGGCTGACCACGACCATCACTCCCGGCCAGGACTCGACGGCCGTGTACAGCCGCCTGCGCGCGTACAGGTCGAGGTTGTTGGTCGGCTCGTCCAGCAGCAGGACGTCCGGGCGGCGCAGCAGCAGGGCCGCCAGCCGCAGCAGCACCGACTCGCCGCCCGACACCTCGCCGGTGGTGCGGTCCAACTCGATGTGGCCGAGGCCGAGTTCGCCGAGCGTGGCGAGGGCGCGCTCTTCCACGTCCCAGTCGTCGCCGACCGTCTCGAAGTGCTCCTCGGCCACGTCGCCCGCTTCGATGGCGTGCAGCGCGGCCCGCTGCGCGGCGATGCCGAGCACCTCGTCGACGCGCAGCTGGGTGTCGAGCGTGACGTTCTGCGGGAGATAGCCGACCTCGCCCGCGACGCGTACGGCGCCGTCGGCCGGTGAGAGTTCACCGGCGATCAGCTTCAACAGGGTCGATTTCCCCGACCCGTTGACGCCGACGAGCCCGGTCCTGCCGGGACCGAAGGCGACATCGAGCCCCTCGAAGACGGGGGTGCCGTCGGGCCAGGTGAAGAACAGGGACGTACAAGTGATGGAAGTAGACATACGGGCCTCGCGGTTGCTCGATGCGGAAGGGGGCAAACGCGTATCGAGACACCGGCGACCAAAGGCGGGAAAGGAGAGCCCTGAGGCAGAAGGCGGGGCACGAAAAAGCCCTGCTCCATCGGGACGGCTCGAATGCCGAGGTCGCACGCTGCGCACACACCTCACGTGTGTGACACGGTGTCTCAGGACCTCAGACGAGCAACGTCCTTCTCCAATCGACGGCAACAGAACCGCTGTACACCGTAGGAGGGGGTGCGCGGGCTGTCAACGAATTAACGTGACCCCCGACCCCACCGCACGAAGGAGTCCCCGTGCCCGACGGCCCGCTCTCACTGCCCGCCCGGCTCTATCTGCTGGCCTGGGACACGAACACCACCGAGGTCACCGGCGCCGCCGGCCTTCCTCATCTGGTGCGGGCCGGCGCCCTCACCGAACTGGCCCAGCGCGGTCTGCTCGTCGACGAGGACGGCATCGCCACGCCCGCCGACATGGACTCCCTCACCGGGGACGCCGCCCTCGACGGGCTCCTGGAACTGGTCCGCGAGTCCCGCCCGCACCGGTGGCGGACCTGGGTGACGCTGCACGCGCGCGTGACCCTCGACGCCGTACGGGAGCAGCTGACCGCCGAGGGATATCTGCGGGCGCAGAAGAAGCGGGTCCTCGGCGTCTTCCCGAGCGTGGAGCACGTACTGGCGCAGGCTGCCGTCGTGGACGCGCTGCGCGAGGAGGCGCGGCAGGTTCTGGAGGGCCCGGTGTCGGTCGCGGACGTCTCCGGCCGGGACGCGGCCGTCGTCGCCCTCGCCGCCGCCGCGGAACTGCGCACCCTGGTGCCGGGCAAGGACCGCAAACGCCACCACGCGCGCGTGGCGGAACTGACCGAGCGCAGCGGTGCGGCGGCGCCCGCACTGCGGAAGATCGTCACCGAGGTCCAGACGGCGGTGACCGCATCCCTGACGGCAGCCGCCGTGGCGACGGGCGACTGACCCGTCCCCGACGCCTCACGCAGCTGGCGGATTCATCGACGGAATCGACGGGCCACCGGTCGCCACACACGCCCTGGTCCACCGCACCGCCCGGGAACTACTGGAGGCGGGACCTACGAGGCGCTGGCCGACGGGCTGGAGTATGGACAGCTCAACGCCCTGCTGGGAGCAACACGCTGAGCGGCACCCCCCTAAGGGGCGCGGGGAACTGCGCGACCAGCCACAACGGACCCGCAGACGACAAACGACCCATCGCGGCCCCACCCAGCGGAGCGCTCAGCAGGCGTCCCGGATCAGTTCCGCCAGGTCGTGGTCCAGGTCCAGCTGCAGGTGCTCCAGACCCACGGGCACCAGAGCGCTCGTGGCGTCGAGGAACCGGCGTATCTCGTGCGACAGGACGTGCACGACGGCGGTGCCCTCGGGGGCGTGGAACTCCAGGACGGTGCGCTCGTAGCCGTACGGCCGCACGCGCACGTCGCCGTGGCCCTCGGGCCCGTGCAGGCCGGCCGCGAGGAGGTCGCGGGCAAACGTCCAGCAGACCTCCACACCCTCCAGGGTGGCCGGGGCCGGGAAGGTCATACGGACCGCGAACGGGTCGCTGCGGTCGTAGTGCAGCTTCGCCGGGATGCTCGGCATGCGAGGCGCGGCGGCGACGAGGCGGGCCTCCACGGGGTGTTCGATGACGGTGGACAACGCCTTTGCTCCCTTGTGACGGCCGGACGGACTTCCGGGCGGATTGGGCCGGGCACTGCTAGAGACGCTGGAATCAGCCAATCCGTGCACACCGATTTCGAGTGACCTGTGTCACCGTATTCATGCAGTGGAGTGACGGAGTCCATTTCCCGTGCCCCGATGGGCAGTTGTGGCGAGGGGCTGCCATCTGGACGGGGTCCGGGGCGTCGGCTAGCTTCGCCCGCCATGAGGCGTATGGGGAACACGCGACGAATGAGACGTACGTTTCGCACGGTGGCCGCGGGGGCGGTGTGCTCGGCGGCGCTGGCCGCCCTGACCGCCGTACCCGCACAGGCACAGGAGCGGGGGCACCGGGCGCCGCACTGGGAACTGAAGGACACCGGCGCGACCGGCGTGCGCTTCCGGGGCCTGTCGGCCGTCAGCCGGGACACCGCCTGGGTGGCCGGAACCGGCGGCACCGTGCTGCGCACCACCGACGGCGGGGCGAGCTGGCGGAACGTCTCGCCGCCGGGCGCCGCCGACCTGCAGTTCCGGGACATCGAGGCGTTCGACGCACGGCGCGCCGTGGTGCTGGCCATCGGCGAGGGCGAGGCCTCCCGCGTGTACCGCACCGACGACGGCGGCACGACCTGGACCGAGTCCTTCCGCAACACCGACACCAAGGCCTTCTACGACTGCCTGACCTTCTTCGACCGCCGCCACGGCCTCGCCATGAGCGACCCGGTGGACGGCAAGTTCCGCATCCTGTCGACCGGCGACGGCGGCCGCTCCTGGAAGGTGCTTCCCGGCGACGGCATGCCGGCCGCCCTGGACGGTGAGGCGGGCTTCGCGGCGAGCGGCCAGTGCCTGGTCGCCTCGGGCCCGTCGGACGTCTGGCTGGCCACCGGCGGCGGTGCACGCGCGCGCGTGCTGCACTCCGCCGACCGCGGGCTCACCTGGACGGCCACCGACACACCCGTCCCCGCGGGCGACCCGGCCAAGGGCGTCTTCGCGCTCGCCTTCCGCGACCGCACCCACGGCCTCGCGGTCGGCGGCGACTACCGCCCCGACCAGTCCTCACCGCAGGCCGCGGCCCGCACCGACGACGGCGGCCGCACCTGGCAGCCCGCCAGCACCCCACCGCCCGCCTACCGCTCCGGCGCCGCCTGGCTCCCGCACAGCCGCACCGCCGCCCTCGCGGTCGGCCCCACCGGCACCGACCTGACCACCGACGGCGGACGCACCTGGCGGACGGTCGACACGGGCACGTACGACACCGTGGACTGCACCGCCGACCTCGGCTGCTGGGCCGCGGGGGAGCAGGGGCGGGTGGCGCGCCTGGAACCGTGACGCATGGGGCTCGAATCCGGGTACCCGGACGCTGACGGCGAGAGGAGTGAGCGCACATGCCACGCGGTTCGAGCCCCAAGCGGGAACGCCAGTACGAACACTCCCCCACTCTCGACTGCGCTCGAGCGGGGGGACCCCCATCGGAGAGCGCGCAGGACCGGGGAGAGAGCAAGAAGCGCGCCGAGGAGATCGCCGCGCGGACGGTCAACAAGGAACGCGCCCGGTCCGGCGAGTCGAAGACCGCGAGCCGCGTCTCGACCCAGGACATGTCGTCCGGCAGGCGGGGCGGACAGCGGTCGGGCAAGGGCTCTCAGGGCCCGACCTACGACCAGCTCTACGAGGAGGCCAAGCGCCGTGGCATCCAGGGCCGTTCGGACATGAACAAGAGCCAGCTGCAGCGGGCGCTGGGCGGCAAGTGAGGGGCCCGTACGCTCGTCCTCACCATGATGACCGTACGCATCCCCGCGGGCTGGCCCGCGACCGAGGAACAGGCCCGCGCCGTACAGGACGAACTGCGGACACGGGTGGTGCTCGACGAGCCGGGACCGCCGCCCGGCACCGGGCATGTCACCGGCGTCGACGTGGCCTACGACGACGAGCGGGACGTCGTCGCGGCCGCGGCGGTCGTCCTGGACGCCACGAGTCTCGACGTCGTCGCAGAGGCGACGGCCGTGGGACGCATCTCCTTCCCGTACGTGCCCGGCCTGCTCGCCTTCCGTGAGATCCCCACGGTCCTCGGCGCCCTCGACGCCCTGCCGTGCCCGCCCGGCCTGGTCGTCTGCGACGGCTACGGCCTCGCCCACCCGCGCCGCTTCGGCCTCGCCAGCCACCTCGGCGTCCTGACGGGCCTGCCCACGATGGGCGTCGCCAAGAACCCCTTCACCTTCGCCTACGACGACCCGGGCGCCCCGCGCGGCAGCACGTCACCGCTCCTCGCGGACACCGAGGAGGTCGGCCGCGCGCTGCGCACCCGGGAGTCCGTCAAGCCGGTCTTCGTGTCGGTCGGCCATCGCATGAGCCTCGACAACGCCTGCGCCCACACGCTGGCGCTCACCCCCGCCTACCGCCTCCCGGAGACGACCCGCAGGGCGGATGCGTTGTGCCGACAGGCGTTGCGGGAGGCCGCTGCCCCGAGGAAGCCACTGGCCGACCGTGCGGCGGCGGATCCCACCCGGTCGTAGGGACGCACCCTGAGATCGAGGCGGCCCTGGAGCTCGCGGGGGACCGCGGCCGGTGGAGCCGTGGACGTGAGGTGTTCGAGCTGGTCCGCCGAGGCTGGGCGGTCGAGGAGCAGCTCACGCAGGAGCAGCGGATCCTGTTCCGCCTCGCGGAGCTGGTCGGCAAGGTCGGCCACAACGAGGCCGGGTCTCCTCCGTTCTTCGACCACGACGCGGGGTGGCAGATCGGCCCCCTCGCCCGGCGGCTCGCCACTGCCGCACCCGACCCGGCCGTGCGGGACCGGATCGCGGACGCGCTCGGCGGCCGGCCGCCGGAGCCGCTCGACGGATGATCTGAGTACCTGGACTGAGTACCCGTACGGATGTGGCCGCGGTGCGCCGCTCGGCAGGCTGTGCCGCATGACGACGCACCGCGCCCCGAAGCCCCTCGCCGACCCCAACCGTCCCGTCGAGCGTGCCGTGACGGCCGCGCTGGTCCTCGCCGTGCTGGCGGGGCTCGGCTGGATCGCCGGGATGCTCTACACGGTGGCGGGGTGGACGTTGTAGGGCAGGTTCACCGGCTCGCGGCGACCCGGAAGGTGATGCCGGCCCCGCGCAGGCGCTCGGTCAGCGCGTCGCCCATCGCGACCGCCGTGGTGACCTGGCCGGCCGTCGGCGGAAGGTCGTCGAAGGCCAGCGACAGGGCCGACTCGGCGAACATCTTGGCCGTCTCGTCGTAGCCGGGGTCGCCGCCCGCGACCTCCGTGAGCACCTGCCGGCCGCCGCCCGCGCCCACGAAACGGACCTTGAACCAGCTCTTCGCCCGCTTCTCGGCGCTCGGCCCGTCGCCGGGCTTGAGCCGGCCCGACAACCAGCGCCGTGCGGGCGGCAGTTGGGCGGCCGCGATGAGGCCGCCGACGGCCGCGATCCCACCCACCGCGAGCGGCAGGTGCCGCACCGCCGCGTAGTGCCGGTAGCGGAAGTCGGGGCCGTACCGCTCCAGGGCCTTGGCGGACCGGCCCACGATCTGCGCGTCGATGGTCGGCAGCGGCAGTGCCCACGCGCCGACCTCCTTCGCGAACCGCGGCACACCCGTGGGAGCGGCGGCCCGCCGGCCCACCAGGCGCGGCTCGTGCCGCCTGCGGTCCCGCTCGGCGGCCAGCATCGGCCGCACCCGCGAGAACTGGTTGAGTGCCGACGCGAACGTGCCGCCCGAGAAGGTGGCGTCCGCCGTCACGAACCCGTCCACCGTCAGCGGCACCCCCTCCGGCAGCTGCCGGACCGTGAAATACGCGCCCAGGTCATGGGGGATGGAGTCGAAGCCGCACGCGTGCACCAGCCGCGCACCGGTCTCACGCGCGCGTGCGTCGTGCCGGACGTACGTCAGGTCCACGAACTCGGGCTCACCGGTCAGGTCGAGATAGTCCGCACCGCTGTCCGCGCAGGCGGCGACCAGCTCCTCGCCGTACGTCACGTACGGCCCCACCGTGGTGGCCACCACGCGCGCGTGCTCGGCGAGTTCGCGCAGCGAGGCCGGATCGGCCACGTCCGCCCGCAGCACCCCGACCTTCCCGGTGCCGGGCAGCCGCTCGCGCAGCTGCTCCAGCTTCTGCTCGCTGCGGCCCGCGATCGCCCAGCGCAGGTCGTCGGGTGCGTGCGCGGCAAGGTACTCCGCGGTGAGCGTCCCGACGAAGCCCGTGGCTCCGAAGAGCACGATGTCGTACGGACGGTCCGTCCTGTTCAGCCTGCTCATGACACCCCTCGGTCCGCAGCACGCGCCGTTGTCGGTGGCCGAGGCTAGCGTGAAGAGTGCGGAGCCCGACGACGAGCCCGGAGGTAAGCGGTGACCGTGCCCAAAAGCGCCCTGAAGAAGTGGGAGAAAGTGCGCGAGTTCGCCCTCGGGCTGCCGGGTGCCGCAGAGGAGTTTCCGTGGGGTGAGACCGTGGCGAAGGTCAACAAGAAGGTGTTCGTGTTCCTGGGCGTGGATGACGGCAGCTATCCGCTGGGCATCACGGTGAAGCTCAGGGACGAGGCGGCCCACGCGCACGCCCTCACCTCCCCGGGTGCGGAACCCGCCGGATACGGCCTGGGCAAGGCCGGCTGGGTCCGCATTCCGCTCGCGGAGCAGGGCGCCCCGGCGGCGGAGCTGCTGTGCGACTGGGTGGAGGAGAGCTACCGGGTGATCGCGCCGAAGCGCCTGATAGTCGAGCTGGACGCGCGCTGAGCCGCAGGCTTCCGCGGACACAACTTGGCTAAGCGCTTGCTCTCCCGGGTCTTGTGTCCGCTGGAACGTGTTCCTAACATCACCAGTGTTACAGCAGTTGTGTCACAACCCCTGGGGACTGCATGGCAGAGGCAAGGACGCCTGGACACGGCCCGCTCACCGGCGTGCGCGTGGTGGAGCTGGCCGGCATCGGGCCCGGCCCGTTCGCCGCCATGCTCCTCGCCGACCTGGGCGCCGACGTCGTCCGCGTGGACCGCCCCGGCGGCGTCGGGCTCGCGATCAACACGGAGTACGACATCACCAACCGCAACAAGCGCTCGGTGATCGTCGACCTGAAGTCCGCGGAGGGCTCCGCGCGCGTCCTCGACCTCGCCGAACGCGCCGACATCCTCATCGAGGGCTACCGCCCCGGCGTCGCCGAACGCCTCGGCGTCGGCCCGGAGGCCTGCCACGCCTGCAATCCCAAGCTGGTCTACGGCCGCATGACCGGCTGGGGCCAAGAGGGCCCCCTCGCCCACCGTGCCGGCCACGACATCGCGTACATCGCGCTCACCGGCACCCTCGGCATGATCGGCGCCCCGGACGAGCCGCCGGCCGTCCCCGCCAACCTCCTCGGCGACTACGCGGGCGGCTCCCTCTACCTGGTCGTCGGCGTCCTCGCCGCCCTCCATCACGCGCGCGGAGGCGGCACCGGCCAGGTCGTCGACGCCGCCATCGTCGACGGCACCTCCCATCTCGCCGCGATGATCCACGGCATGCTCGCCGCCGGCGGCTGGCAGGACCGGCGCGGCGCCAACCTCCTGGACGGCGGCTGCCCGTACTACGGCACGTACGAGACGGCCGACGGGAAATACATGGCGGTCGGCTCCCTGGAGCCGCAGTTCTACGACGAGTTCGTGCGCGTCCTCGGCATCCCGGAGCACTCCGAAGCCCGCAAGGACTGGGCCCGCTGGGGCGAGCTGCGCGAGGCGGTCGCGGCCCGCTTCAAATCCCGCACCCGGGACGAGTGGACGGCCGTCTTCGAGGGCACGGACGCGTGCGTGGCGCCCGTACTGTCGCTGCGCGAGGCCCCGCACCACCCGCACCTCGCCGCCCGCGGCACGTTCACCGACCACGGCGGCATCACCCAGCCCGCCCCCGCACCCCGCTTCTCCGCAACCCCCACGGCCGTACGCACCGGCCCCGCGCAGCCCGGCGCCGACACCACCGACGTGGCGCGCGACTGGGACGTACCCGACCTCCTGAAAGGCCTCGAATGAAGCGGCAGATCTTCGCCCCCGAGCACGACGCGTTCCGCGCGACCGTGCGTGCCTTCCTGGCCAGGGAGGTGCTGCCGTACTACGGGCAGTGGGAGAAGGACGGAATCGTCTCCCGCGACGCCTGGCGGGCGGCCGGCAAGCAGGGCCTGCTCGGGCTCGCCGTGCCCGAGGAGTTCGGGGGCGGCGGCACGTCCGACTTCCGCTACGCCACCGTACTGGCCGAGGAGTTCACCCGCGCGGGTGCGCCCGGGCTCGCCCTCGGCCTGCACAACGACGTCATCGGCCCGTACCTCACCGGCCTGGCCACCGAGGAGCAGAAACGCCGCTGGCTGCCCGGCTTCTGCGACGGCTCGATCATCACCGCCATCGCCATGACCGAGCCCGGCGCCGGCTCCGACCTGCAGGGCATCCGCACCCACGCCGAGGACAACGGCGACCACTGGCTGCTCAACGGCGCCAAGACGTTCATCTCCAACGGGATCCTCGCCGACCTGGTGATCGTGGTCGCGAAAACGACACCGGAGGGCGGAGCGCACGGACTGTCACTACTGGTCGTCGAGCGCGATATGGAGGGCTTCGAGCGCGGCCGCAACCTCGACAAGATCGGCCAGAAGGCGCAGGACACGGCCGAGTTGTTCTTCAACGACGTGCGCGTGCCCAAGGAGAACCTGCTCGGCACGCTCAACGGCGCCTTCGTCCACCTGATGACCAACCTCGCGCAGGAGCGCCTCAGCATCGCCGTCTCCGCGATCGCCGCCGCCGAGCACTTGCTGGAGATCACCACCGAGTACGTCAAGGAGCGCGAGGCCTTCGGCCGGCCGCTCGCCACCAAGCAGCACATCCGCTTCGAGATAGCCGAGATGGCCACCGAGTGCGCCGTCACGCGCGCGTTCCTCGACCGCTGCATCGAGGACCACTCGGACGGGCAACTCGACGCCGTGCACGCCTCCATGGCCAAGTGGTGGGCGACCGAGCTGCAGAAGCGGGTCGCCGACCGCTGCCTCCAACTGCACGGCGGCTACGGCTACATGACCGAGTACCCGGTCGCCCGGGCCTTCACCGACGGCCGTATCCAGACCATCTACGGCGGGACCACCGAGATCATGAAGGAGATCATCGGCCGTTCCCTGCTCGGCTGAAGCCGCTCCCGCTCGGCCTACCCTCATCCCCGAAAGGCTTTCCAGTGAGCACCGAAGCGTACGTGTACGACGCGATCCGCAGCCCGCGCGGCCGCGGCAAGGCGAACGGCTCCTTGCACGGCACCAAGCCCATCGACCTGGTCGTCGGACTCATCCACGAGATCCGCGACCGCTTCCCCGGCCTGGACCCGGCGGCGATCGACGACATCGTGCTCGGCGTCGTCGGCCCGGTCGGCGACCAGGGCTCCGACATCGCCCGCATCGCCGCGGTCGCAGCCGGCCTGCCGGACACGGTGGCCGGCGTACAGGAGAACCGCTTCTGTGCGTCCGGTCTGGAGGCCGTCAACATGGCCGCCGCCAAGGTCCGTTCGGGCTGGGAGGACCTGGTCCTCGCGGGCGGCGTGGAGTCCATGTCCCGGGTGCCGATGGCCTCCGACGGCGGCGCCTGGTTCAACGACCCCATGACCAACCTCGCCGTCAACTTCGTGCCGCAGGGCATCGGCGCCGACCTGATCGCCACCATCGAGGGCTTCTCGCGCCGGGACGTCGACGAGTACGCGGCCCTCTCGCAGGAGCGGGCGGCCACGGCGCAGAAGGAAGGCCGCTTCGACCGCTCCGTCGTCCCCGTGAAGGACCGCAGCGGCCTCGTCGTCCTCGACCACGACGAGTTTCCGCGCCCGGGTACGACCGCCGACTCCCTCGCCAAGCTGAAGCCGTCCTTCGCGGACATCGGCGACCTGGGTGGCTTCGACGCGGTGGCGCTGCAGAAGTACCACTGGGTCGAGAAGATCGACCACGTCCACCACGCGGGCAACTCCTCCGGCATCGTCGACGGCGCCTCCCTGGTCGCCATCGGCTCCAAGGAGGTCGGCGAGCGCTACGGCCTCACCCCGCGCGCGCGGATCGTCTCCGCAGCCGTCTCCGGCTCCGAGCCGACCATCATGCTCACCGGCCCCGCGCCCGCCACCCGCAAGGCTCTTGCGAAGGCCGGGCTGACCATCGACGACATCGACCTCGTCGAGATCAACGAGGCCTTCGCGGCCGTCGTCCTGCGCTTCGTGCGCGACATGGGCCTGTCCCTGGACAAGGTCAACGTCAACGGCGGCGCGATCGCCCTCGGCCACCCGCTCGGCGCGACCGGCGCGATGATCCTGGGCACGCTCGTCGACGAACTGGAGCGCCAGGACAAGCGGTACGGCCTCGCGACCCTCTGCGTCGGCGGCGGCATGGGCATCGCCACCGTCGTCGAACGCATCTGAACACCCGGCGGAACCAAGAGACTTCAGAGACTTCTACGGAGACCCTCGTCATGACTCAGAGCACCACCATCCGCTGGGAACAGGACCGCACCGGCGTCGTCACCCTCGTCCTCGACGACCCGAACCAGTCCGCGAACACCATGAACCAGGCGTTCCGCGACTCCCTCGCCGTGATCACCGACCGCCTGGAGGCCGAGAAGGACTCCATCCGCGGCATCATCTTCACCTCCGCCAAGAAGACCTTCTTCGCCGGCGGCGACCTGCGCGACCTCATCCGGGTCACCCCCGAGACCGCGCAGGACCTCTTCGACGGCGGCATGGCGATCAAGCGCAACCTGCGCCGCATCGAGACCCTGGGCAAGCCGGTCGTCGCCGCGATCAACGGCGCGGCCCTGGGCGGCGGTTACGAGATCGCCCTCGCCTGCCACCACCGGGTCGCGCTCGACGCACCCGGCTCGAAGATCGGCTGCCCCGAGGTCACCCTCGGCCTGCTGCCCGGAGGCGGCGGCGTCGTCCGCACGGTCCGCCTGCTCGGCATCGCCGACGCGCTGTTGAAGGTGCTGCTGCAGGGCACCCAGTACAACCCGCAGCGCGCGCTCGACAACGGCCTCGTCGACGAAGTCGCCGCCACGCAGGACGAGTTGCTCGCCAAGGCCCGCGCCTTCATCGACGCCAACCCCGAGTCGCAGCAGCCCTGGGACAAGCCCGGCTACCGCATCCCCGGCGGCACCCCCGCCAACCCCAAGTTCGCGGCCAATCTGCCCGCCTTCCCGGCCAACCTGCGCAAGCAGACGAACGGCGCGCCCTACCCGGCGCCGCGCAACATTCTCGCGGCGGCCGTCGAGGGCTCCCAGGTCGACTTCGAGACGGCGCAGGTCATCGAGGCGCGCTACTTCGTCGAGCTGGCGGCGGGCCAGACCTCGAAGAACATGATCCAGGCCTTCTTCTTCGACCTCCAGGCCGTCAACTCCGGCGCCAACCGCCCCAAGGGCATCGAGTCCCGTCCGGTCCGCAAGGTCGCCGTGCTGGGCGCCGGGATGATGGGCGCGGGCATCGCCTACTCGTGCGCCCGCGCGGGCATCGAGGTGGTCCTGAAGGACGTGTCGCCGGAGGCCGCGGCCAAGGGCAAGGCCTACTCCGAGAAGCTGTGCGCGAAGGCGGTCTCCCGGGGCCGTACGACGAAGGAGAAGGCGGACGCGCTGCTCGCCCGCATCACGCCGACGGCGGATCCGCAGGATGTGGCCGGCTGCGACGCGGTCATCGAGGCCGTGTTCGAGAACCCGGAGCTCAAGCACAAGGTGTTCCAGGAGATCCAGCACCTCGTCGAGCCGGACGCGCTGCTGTGCTCCAACACGTCGACGCTGCCGATCACCGTGCTGGCCGAGGGAGTGGAGCGCCAGTCCGACTTCATCGGACTGCACTTCTTCTCGCCGGTCGACAAGATGCCGCTCGTCGAGATCATCAAGGGCGAGCGCACGGGCGAGGAGGCCCTGGCCCGCGCCTTCGACCTGGTCCGCCAGATCAAGAAGACCCCGATCGTCGTCAACGACTCCCGCGGCTTCTTCACCTCCCGCGTGATCGGCCACTTCATCAACGAGGGCGTCGCCATGGTCGGCGAGGGCATCGAGCCCGCGTCGGTCGAGCAGGCCGCCGCCCAGGCCGGCTACCCGGCCAAGGTGCTCTCCCTGATGGACGAGCTGACGCTCACCCTCCCGCGGAAGATCCGCAACGAGTCCAAGCGGGCCGTCGAGGAGGCGGGCGGCACCTGGCCGACACACCCCGCCGAGGCCGTCATCGACCGCATGGTCGACGAGTTCGGGCGCCCCGGACGCAGTGGGGGAGCGGGGTTCTACGAGTACGGGGAGGACGGCAAGCGGGCAGGCCTGTGGCCCGGGCTGCGCGAGCACTTCACCCGTGAGGGCGCCGAGATCCCCTTCGCGGACATGCAGGAGCGCATGCTCTTCTCCGAGGCGCTCGACACGGTCAAGCTCCTGGAGGAGGGCGTCCTGACGTCGGTCGCCGACGCCAACATCGGCTCCATCTTCGGCATCGGCTTCCCCGGCTGGACGGGCGGCGTCCTGCAGTACATCAACGGCTACGAGGGCGGCCTGCCGGGCTTCGTGGCACGCGCGCGTGAGCTGGCCGAGCGGTACGGGGAGCGGTTCGACCCGCCCGCGCTGCTGGTGGAGAAGGCGGAGAAGGGGGAGCGGTTCGGGGACTAGTGAGCCGCCCCTGCCTTTCCCGTCCCCTGGGGGCTGCGCCCCCAGACCCCCGCTTTTCGGCCTGAACGGCCTCGTCCTCAAACGCCGGACGGGCTGAAAGAGCAAGGCCCGGCCGGCGAAAAATTCAGCCCCTCCGGCGTTTTGAGGAGCGGGGGTCCGGGGGCTGGCCCCCGGGTCGGGACGGGTAGGGGCGGCGGGGGCGAGAAACCGCCTCGTATCGCTCAGCGACACGGCCCACTTGCCACCCCGGCCAGGGACCCCGCAGGCTGACGGCGAAAGGCTCGCACGGTCGCCGTCCCCGAGGAGCCCCCCATGGGATACCGTCCCGCCCTCGCCGTCCTGGACATCCTCCGCGGCGAGGGCGTGGACCGCGTCTTCGGCAACCCCGGCACCACCGAACTCCCTTTCCTGGCCGCCCTGGCGGGCGCCCACGGCGCCCCCGAGTACGTGCCCGGCGTCCACGAGGGCGCCGTCGTCGCCATGGCCGACGGCTACGCCCGCGGCACCGGACGGCCCGCCTTTGTGAGCCTGCACATCGCCGCCGGTCTCGCCAACGGCCTCATCGGACTGCTCAACGCCCGCCGCTCCCGCACCCCCCTCGTCGTGACGGCAGGCCAGCAGGACCGCCGCCACCTCCAGCAGGACCCCATGCTCTCCGGCGACCTCATCGGCCTGGCCACCCCGGCGGTGAAGGCGACGTACGACGTCCAGCACGCCCACGACCTGCCCCTCGCCCTGCGCCGCGCCTTCGCCCTGGCCGTACGGCCGCCCGCCGGACCGGTGTTCCTGTCCGTCCCCATGGATGTGTTCGGCGAGGACACCGAGGTCGACGTCCCGGCCCGCACTCCCACACCCCCGTCCGCCCCGGCCGCGGGACTCGACCGGGCCGCCCATCTGCTCGGCGCCGCCGCCCGGCCCGCGATCGTCGCCGGGGACGGAGTGGGCCGCGAGGACGCCGTCGCCGCGCTCGTGCGCACGGCGGAGGCGTGCGGTGCCGTGGTCCACCACCAGCCGATGGCCGACTGCCTGAACTTCCCCACCACGCACCCGCTGTACGCCGGGATGCTGCCGCCCCGCCACGACGCCATCCGCGCCGCCCTCGCCGCCCACGACACCGTGCTGATCGCGGGAGCGCACGCCTTCACACCCCACCAGTACAGCCCGGGGCCCGCGCTGCCGCCCGGACTCACCGTCGTCCAGCTGGACTCGGACCCGCACGAGATCGGCCGCAACTTCCCCGCCACCGCCGGACTCGTGGGCGCCCTCGGCCCCTCCCTGCACCGCCTCGCCGAGCTGCTGCCCGACCGCGTGCCCGCCCACACCGCCAAGGCCCGCATCCTGCGCGCCGGCGAACGGCACACCGCCGAACGCGACCGTGCCGAGTCCGCCGCCCGAGCCGCCTACTCCCCGGCCCCGCTCGCCCCGTGGGCCGCCGCCCACGCCGTGGCCCGCGGCCTCCCGCCCGACGCCGTTGTCGTCGAAGAGGCCATCACCGTCGGCCTGTTGCTCCGCCGCTTCGTCCGCCTCGACCGCCCCGGCAGCTACACGCACACCGTCGGCGGCGGCCTCGGCTGGGGCATCGGCGCCGCCGTCGGCCGCGCCCTCGCCGAACCCGGCCGCCCGGTCGTCGCCGTCCTGGGCGACGGCTCCACCCTGTTCGGCCTGCAGGGACTGTGGAGCGCCGCGCGCCAGAACGTCCCCGTCCTGTTCGTGGTGATGAGCAACGGCGCCTACCGCACCGTCCAGGACACCTACGAGGCAATGGGCAACCAGGGCACCTGCCCCGGAACCGAGCTCGGCCACCTGGACTTCACCCTGGCGGCCCGCTTCTTCGGGGTCGACGCGGTGCGCGCGGACAGCGCGGACCATCTGCGTGAACTGGTCGCCGGGGCGGGCGAGTTGACGGGGCCGCTGCTGGTGGACGTACCGCTGCGGCAGTAGTGGGCCACGGGCCGCCGACGCCCTCGGCGGATCCGTACGGGGCCCTGTACGGCTCAGTCGGCCACTCCCACACTGGGGCACAGCATGTGCGCGTGTTGGGGGGAGCACCATGTTTGAGTGGCTGGACCGGCTCATCGGCATGGCGGACGACGTACGGCCCGAGGAGGCCAAGCGCCTGGTCCGGCTCTCCACCATCAGTGTGATCGCCGCCGTCGTCTGGGCGGTCGCGGTGATCCCCGTGGCGCACGGCGTGGTCGTGTGGGTCCCGGCGTTCGCCTTCGGTTTCATCGCTGTCGTAGCCCTGGCGATCGCCGTCGTGCGCACCCTCGCTGCCGGCCTGGCCGACACCGAGGAAGCCATACGAGAGGTGAGGACGCAGCTCCAGACACGCACCCCGAGCGGTCGTCACATCGGATGCCGTGTCGGCCGCCGACGACTGGAATGCGGTCTGCTGCACGTCACGGAAGAGACCACCGCTCTCCCGGACACGGATCAGATCGGTGCCGTGCACGACGAGAGGGATGTCGTGCGCGCGAACGCCGACGACGAGCGGTTCCGTCACGACGAGCTGTTCGACGCCATCGGTGACGCACTGAAGGAACAGATCGAGCGAGCCTTCCGCAAGGACCTCGAGATCGAGTCGATCGGGCTCGCCCTGCCGGGCGGCATCGTGCCGGACCGCGGCGACTTCGCCCGGACGGTGGAGGGAGTTCCCCTCACGGCGGGCGAGCACGTGACTTCGCGCATCGCGGACACACTGATCGAGAAGTGCGGAACAGACATGTTGCGGAAAGTCTTCCGCACCGACGAACACCAGCCGCTGTCCCACATCATCCATCTCGACAACGACGCGCGCTGTGCGGCCCGTTGGCTGATCACCGCCGAAGGAGCGGACTGGCGGGACTTCGTCTGCGTCTTCGCCGGCACCGGTGTCGGATCCGGCCTGGTCCTGGACCGCCACGTCTACTACGGGGCGAAGTTCCGCGCGGGCGAGGTGGGCCACGTCGACCTCAACATCGGAGACGCCATGGTGCTGGGCGGCAAGAGCCTGCCGCCCAGCGAGTGCTCCTGCGGGCGCAGGGGCTACCACTTCGAGTCGCTCGTCGGCATCGGCGGGCTCGGACAACTGGCCCGCACACTGGACGCCGCATCGCTGACGGCGATCCTGGAGCGCTACTGCGCGACCTCTCACTACGAGGACTTCCTCGCCAAACTGGACCCCGACGAGGGAGCAGGCATGACCCTGCTGCGTCTGTTCCGCGACACGGACGACGAACTCCGCAGCATCCGGCGGGACTTCCACCCCTACCTCGACACACTGATGAAACTGTACGGAAGGCTCTTCGGCGTCGGCATCACCGCGATCCTCGATGTCCTCGACCTGCCCCACGTCGCCCTGTGCGGCACGGTCCCCGAGTATCTGAGGGGACACGCCGGTTTTGTCGACGCCGTGCAGGGACATCTGGCCGCCAATGTCATGGGCGGGGTCAGCGACCCTCTGTTCGGACGGATGCGAGCGTGGGGCTGGCGCGGAGCCGCCCTGCTCGCCCGCGATCCCGACTACCTGAAGAGGCGCTTCCTCTGAGGTCCGCCGCTCACAGCACCCCACACCTTGCCAGCCCCCACGCAAGCCACCACCATCGATCCATGACGGACGGTCAGCTGCCGAAGTCGGTGCTCGCGCGTGGCGTGCTCCTGCTGCGTGCCTGCGGCGACGCCGAGACCGCTCTCACCCTCGCCGAGCTGGCCCTGTGCACCGGACTGCCGAAGCCCACCGCGCACCGGCTGATCGGTGAGCTGGTCCGGCTCGGCCTGGTCGAGCGCACCGGGGAGGGCAGTTACCGCATCGGGCTCGGGCTGTTCGTGCTGGGCCAGTCGGCGCCGACCGTGCGCGAGCTGCGGGACGCGGCCCTGCCCTACCTGGGCGATCTGCACGAGGCGACGCAGGAGAACGTGCACCTGGCTGTCCCAGACGGCACCGACACGCTGTTCCTGGAGAAGGTCACCGGCCGCCGCTCCACCCCGATCGTCTCGCGCACCGGAGGCCGCCTGCCCGCGCACTGCACGGCCACCGGCAAGGTGTTCCTCGCCCAGGACCCGCGCCCGCCGCACTGCCCGCTGCCCCGCCTCACCCCGCGCACCCTGGTGCTGCCCGGTCAGCTCGCCCGCGACCTCGCCCTGACCCGGGCCCGCGGCTACGGCGTCAACCTGGAGGAGGCCGAGGTCGGCGTCTCCGCCGTCGCTGCCCCGATCTACGCCCACGGCCACGGCCCCCGCCCCGTCGCCGCCATCTCCGTCACCGGCGGCACCCGCCGCCTCGACGTCGACCGCGTGGGGGCGCGGGTGTGCGCGGCGGCGAGGGCCCTGACGCGGATGCTGTCTGCCTGACCCGGCGTCTGCGCCCGGACTACGGAACCGCCTGCTGCATCGCCACCGCCAGCGCATGCTCGGTCAGCCGCTCCCCGTGCACCTCCCCGGTGACCCGCCCGCGCACGAACACCAGCACCCGGTCGCACACCTCCGTCAGCTCCGCGAGGTCGGTCGAGGCCAGCAGGACGGCCGCGCCGCCCGCCGCCAACTCGGCCACGATGCGGTGCATTTCGGCGCGTACGCCGATGTCCACGCCGCGCGTCGGATCGTCGAGCACCACGATCTTCGGCTCCGTGGCCAGCCATTTCGCGAAGACGACCTTCTGCTGGTTGCCGCCGGACAGCCGCGCCACCACGTCGTACGGGCCACCGCGCAGCCGCAGCCGCTGCGTCAAGTCGGCCGTGCGGCGCACCAGTTCGGTGCGGGAGGGCAGCATGCCGCCGCGGCCCAGTGCCAGCCAGCTCACCGTCGTCGTGTTCTCCCACACCGTCCGGTCCGCCATCAGCCCGTAGCGCTTGCGATCGCTCGGCACGAAGGCGACGCCCGCGCGGACCGCGTCGCGCAGTGAGCGCGGCAGGCCGTGGCCCGCGATGTCCACCCGGCCCGCCGAGACCCCCGCACGCCCGCACACCACCTCCAGCGCGCTGAGGTGGCCTGCCCCTTGCAGCCCCGCGACCCCGACCACCTCGCCCGCCCGCACCGTGAAGGTCACGTCCGTCAGCCGTCCCGGCACGCTCACCCCGGACAGCACCACCGGCGGCGGCAGGTCGACGACGGCACGTGTGCGGTGCGGCGGCTGTTCCGGGCGGCCGCCCAGCATCGCCGTGACCAGTTCCGGTACGTCGACCTGGGCGCGGCGCACGCCGGCCAGGGCGACCCGCCCGTCGCGCAGGACCGTCACGCGGTGCGCGAAGCGCATCACCTCGTCCAGGAAGTGGGTGACGTACAGGACGGCGATGCCCCGCCCGGTGAGGGTGCGCAGCACCCGTTCGAGGCGGTCGACGGCGGCGGCCGGGAGGGCCGACGTCGGCTCGTCGAGGATCAGCAGCCGGGGCCCCAGCAGCAGCGCCCGCGCGATCTCCGTCAACTGCTGGTCGGCGAGGGGGAGTTCGCCGAGCTCCGTGCCGAGGTCGAGGTCCAGTCCCAGCTCGGCCAGGACCGGCCGGGCCGCCCGGTCCATCGCGCCCCGGTCGAGCAGGCCGAACCGCCGCGGGGGCTCCTGCGGGAAGAGGTTCTCGCGCACGGTCAGGTCCGGGAAAAGGCTCAGCTCCTGGGAGACGACGGCGATCCGGGTGTCCCTCGCCGACCGCACCGCCCCCGCGTCCGCCGCCAGCGCCCCCGACAGGATCCGTACCAGCGTCGACTTGCCCGCACCGTTCTCGCCCACGAGCGCATGCACCTCGCCGCCCCGCAGCCGGATGCCGGCCCCGTCCAACGCCCGTACGCCGCCGTACGACTTGACCAGTCCCTGTGCCACGAGGATGTCGCCGTAGGTCATCTCAGCGGGCGTCCTTGAGCGGTTTGAGGTTGGCCTGCTGGTTGCCCAGGAGCTTGTCGATCGTCGGCTTGTACCAGTCGTAGGCGGCTGTCGCCGACTTCTGGCGGGCGATGATGTCGTCGATGTCGGAGGAGTCCACGACGCCGCCGGGGGACAGGAACCAGCCCTCGGGCAGCTTGCCGTCCTTGTTGCGCACCGCGTCGATCAGCATGGCCGTGGAGAGATAGCCCTTGAGGAAGTGCTGCGGGTCGATGGTGACGAAGTTCGAGCCGTCCTTGACCGCGTCGAGGGTCTTCGGGTCGACGTCGAAGCCGGCCGTCAGCCACTTGCCGTGCTCCGCCTTCTTGATCTTGGCGAGGTTGTAGCTGTCGGCGTCGCCCACGCCGAGGAAGGCGAGCGCCCTGGGGTGTGCGTTCACCTGGGCCGACCAGGAGCTGTAGTTCTGCCCGGGATCGCTGTACGTCTGGAAGGGGCCCAGGACCTTGACTCCCGGCGCCTGCTTCTTGAACGTGTCGGCGATGCCCTTCGCGCGGTTGTCCAGCACCGGTGTACCGGGGTTGGGCACGCCGATGACGATCTCGCCCTTCGGGCCGGCGCCGAGCCGCTTCAGCGCCTCCTTGGCCATCAACTCGCCGAGCGCGTAATTGTCGTTGCCCACATAGAAGTTCACCTTGCTGCCGTCGGTGGGCGAGGTGTCCAGGGCGACGATCGGGATGTTTTTGTCGACGGCCTGTGCGGCGGGGCGGGTGAAGATCGGCGGGTCGAGGTTCTCCAGGACGATGCCGTCCTTGGCGCGTGCCGTGAGGTTCTGGAAGAGCTGCACCTCGGCCGGTCCGTCGGTGTTCGGCGGCCCGACCGCCTTGAAGTCCACCTTGCCCGCGTGACTCGCGGCGCTCTCGGCGCCGAGCACCATCTCGTGGGCGAAGTTGAGGGAGATGTTGGCGACCGCGATGCCCATGTCCAGCTTGCCGTTCTTGCTACCGGGGCTGTTGTTGCCGCAGCCGGCGGCGCCGAGCAGTACCAGAGCGCCGAGCGCGGCGGCGGTCGTACGGAGTCGGGCGTGCATCACGGGCCTCCAAGAGCCTTGCGCAGGCCGGGTGTTCACTTGCGTCGGCGTCCGGTGCGCCGCAGCGCGCTGTCGGCCGCGACGGCGACGAGGATGACCCCGCCGGTCGCGAACGACGTCCAGTTGATGGGGACTTCGAAGAAGACGAGGCCGGAGGCGACGACCGAGAGGATCATCGCGCCCGCCACGGCGCCGACGACCGAGCCGCGTCCGCCGGCCAGCGGGGTGCCGCCGATGATGCATGCGGCTATGGCCTGCAGCTCGTAGCCCTGGCCGAGCGTCGGGTCGCCGGCGCCGTAGAAGGCGAGTGCGAGCGAGGCGGCGCACGCCGTGGTCAGGCCGGACAGGGCCAGTGCCCGGATGCGGGTGCGGACGACCGGGATGCCGCTGAACGCGGCGGCGTCGGGGTTGGAGCCGATCGCCCGCACCCGGGCCCCGAAGCGGGTGCGGGCGAGCACCACCGCGAGGACGACGACCACCGCGAGCAGCACCCACAGCGCGAACGGCACGCCGCCTGGATCACCGCCCGCGACGGTGAAGAACGAGTCGTCCAGCGGCAGATCGGTGATCTGTTTGCCGTCGGCGAGCGCCAGCCCGACACCTCGGTAGAGCATCAGCGTGCCCAGCGTCACGATGAACGACGGCAGCGCGAGCAGCGTCGTCACCAGGGCGTTGAACACGCCGAGCACGATCCCGGTCACCAGCATCACCGGCACCGCCAGCCACGGCTCGAGACCGTCCCGCACCAGCAGCGCCCCGACGACCAGGCACATCGCGTAGGTGCCGCCCACCGACAGATCGACCTCGCGCATGGCGAGCGCGAAGACCATGCCGCACGCCATCAGCGAGATGTAGACGGAGTTGTGCGCCGTGGAGAGCAGGTTGTCCGTGTCGAGGAAGTCCGGGTACGGGATGCCGATCCCGGCGATCAGCAGCCCCAGCACCAGCAGCACACCCAGCTCGTCCCGCACCAGCCGCCGGGGCAGCGGGCCGAGCCGGCGCAGCCCGCCACCCTGATCGCGGGCGCGCTCGGCGTCGTCCACGGCACGCTCGGTCTCGGTCATCGGGCACGGCTCCCGTATGGCTGGTGCTGGGTCTGTCCACGGCCCGTCCAGGGGGCGGTCGCCCCGCAGCGTCGACCTCATGGGCCCGGGCGGCAACAGCGCCGTTCCAGCGAGTGAAATGCGCCCAAGGGCCCGTCCGGCGGATCAGCTCGGCGTCGCGGGGTCTGGCACGCCCATCTGCGGCGTTGTCGTCGGTTGCCGACGCTCCGCGTCGACGCCCTCCTCCGCCTTGCAGCTGCACGCACCAGACCCCGCTCGGGTCGGCCACAAGGCGCAGTTCCTTTCAGCCGACCTGATCCGCCGGACAGGCCCTTGCCGAGTGCCTGACGGGTCATCACACTCGGCCCATGGAGACGCGTACCGCCCTGGTGACCGGAGCGGCACAGGGCCTCGGGCAGGAGTTCGCCGTCGCGCTCGCCGGGCGCGGCTACCGGGTCGCCTGTCTCGATCTCGTCCCGCAGACCGAGACCGCCGGGAGGGTCCTGGACTACGTGGAGCTGGTCGGCGACGTCACCGACGAGGAGCAGGTAAGGGCCGGACTGGAGCGGGTGATCGACCGGTTCGGCGCGCTGCATGTCGTGGTCAACAACGCCGGCGTCTATCCCGCGAAGCCCTTCGAGGAGACGACCGCCGAGGACTGGCGCCGGGTCATGCGCGTCAACCTGGAGGCGCCGTTCCTGGTGGCCCGGGCCGCGCTGCCGTATCTGAAGGCGGCCGGGTGGGGCCGAATCGTCAACATCGCCTCGGCGGCCGTGTTCACCGCGCCGCCCACGATGGTCCCCTACGTCGCCTCGAAGACGGGCCTGATCGGTTTCACCCGAGCGTTGGCCGCGGCCCTCGGCCCGTACGACATCACGGTCAACGCGATCGCGCCGAGCATGGTGCGCACTGCGACCGCGGAGCGGACGGTCGGCGCGGACGGCGGCTTCGAGTCCATCCGCGACCGGCAGGTCGTCCGGCGCACCCAGGAGCCGTCCGACCTGGTCTCGACCCTCCTGTACGTGGTGGACGAGGGCAGCGGCTTCCTGACCGGGCAGACGCTCAACGTGTCAGGAGGGTCGGCCTTCCTCTGAGACGGCGAGCCACTGGTGCACCTCTTCCTTGAGCGACCGCTGGAAGGTCGTCAGCAGCGCCTGCACCACGATGGGCTGCATGTGCGCGGACAGGGACTTCACGTCCTCCTCGGCCCGCTCGGACACCTCGCCCCGGAACAGCTGCGACAGTTCGTGTGCGGCGGCCCGCGAGTGCTCGATCAGCACCTTGCGCGCCGCGAGGATCGCCTCCTCGGACAGCGGGACGTCGAGGAGCTGTACGGCGAGCCGGAGCAGGCCGGAGTCGACGCGGTAGGCGTCCCCGTCGGGCCGGACCACGTTCATGGCGCACAGCCGCTCGACGTCGTTCTCGGCCAGCGGCCGCCCGGCCCGGCGCTGCAGCTCCGCCGCGGTCACCGTCTCCACGGTGTCCGGCGCCCACGAGGCCACCACGGCCCGGTGGATGGCAAGGTCCTGGTGGCTCAGGCCGGGCGGCAGCTGCGCCATGTAGCGCTCGATCGCCGCGAGTGTCATGCCCTGGTGCTGCAACTCCTCGATGAGCGCCAGCCGGGCCACGTGCTGCTGCCCGTAGTGGCCCACCCGGCGCGGACCGATCACCGGCGGCGGCAGCAGCCCCTTGGTGCCGTAGAACCGGACCGTGCGGACCGTGATGCCGGCCCGCGCGGCCAGTTCGTCGATCGTGAGCGTCGGCTCCCCGGTATCGCTGTCGGTGTCGGTGTCGGTCGTCATGTGCAGCAGTATCGCTGTCACACCAGTACTGCGAAACCCGGTGCGAGGGGCTCGTGGGGCTTGTGAGAAGTGCCGCTCTGTGATCTACGCCATCGCATGCGCCCCGCCACCTGGGGGAAGGTGCCGCGTTGGTCTGCGCCTTCCACCGATGGCGCGCCGATCGAGAACGTCCGGACACCCGAGCGCGACCCGCTCGGGCGCACCAGAGAGTGGAACCACCTGTGAGCAAGGACGCCGTGGACACGGCACAGGCCGCCACCCGGACCGACGCGGCCCAGGTGCCCGCGGACGCGGGCGACGCCGGCTACAGCAAGGACCTCAAGGCCCGCCACGTCAACATGATCGCCATCGGCGGCGCCATCGGCACCGGCCTCTTCCTGGGCGCCGGCGGTCGCCTGCACAACGCGGGCCCGGCACTTGCGCTCGCCTATCTCGTCTGCGGCGTCTTCGCCTTCTTCGTCGTCCGGGCGCTGGGCGAACTGGTCCTCTACCGCCCGTCCTCCGGTTCCTTCGTGTCGTACGCGCGCGAGTTCCTCGGCGAGAAGGGTGCCTACGTCGCCGGCTGGATGTACTTCCTGAACTGGTCGACCACCGGAATCGCCGACATCACCGCAATCGCGCTCTACACGCACTACTGGAGCATGTTCACGAGCATCCCGCAGTGGGCGCTCGCCCTGATCGCGCTGGCCGTGGTGCTCGCCGTGAACCTGATCTCGGTGAAGATCTTCGGCGAGATGGAGTTCTGGTTCGCGATCATCAAGGTGGCCACGCTCGTCGGCTTCATGCTGATCGGCATCTTCCTGCTGGCCACCCAGCACGAGGTCGGCGGCCACACCCCCGGCCTGAGCGTGATCAACGACCACGGCGGCGTCTTCCCGCACGGCATCATGCCGGTCGTCCTCGTCATGCAGGGCGTGATCTTCGCGTACGCCGCCCTGGAACTGGTCGGCGTCGCCGCGGGCGAGACCGCCGAGCCGGAGAAGGTCGTCCCGCGCGCGGTGAACTCGATCATGTGGCGGGTGGGCCTCTTCTACGTCGGCTCGGTCGTCCTCCTCGCCCTCCTGCTCCCCGGCTCGGTCTACTCGGCCGACCAGAGCCCGTTCGTCACCGTCCTGTCGAAGATCGGCGTCCCGGCGGCGGGCGACGTCATGAACCTCGTGGTCCTCACCGCGGCGATGTCGTCCCTGAACTCGGGCCTGTACTCCACGGGCCGCATCCTCCGCTCGATGGCGATGGCCGGCTCGGCCCCCAGGTTCACGGCGCGCATGAACCGCAGCCAGGTCCCCTACGGCGGCATCCTGCTCACCTGCGCGGTGTGCGTGCTGGGCGTCGGCCTCAACTACCTCATGCCGAGCCAGGTCTTCGAGATCGTGCTGAACGTGGCCTCTCTCGGCATCATCTCGACCTGGGTGATCATCATGATCTGCCACCTGGTCTTCGCCCGCCGCGCCAAGGCCGGCCTGCTCACCCGACCGTCCTTCCGCCTGCCCGGCAGCCCGGTCACGGAAATCACCACGATCACCTTCCTCGTCGCCGTCCTGGGCCTGATGTGGAACGACCCCGAGGTCGGCCGCAAGACCCTGCTCCTGATCCCGGTGATCGCGGCGATGCTGGTCGGCGGCTGGTTCGCGGTCCGGCGCCGGGTCGGCCGGGACGAGGACCGGGAGCTGGCGGACCTGACGAAGTAGCAGGTCAGAGCGACTGTCAGTGGCATCGCCTACGGTGGCGTCATGTCGGAGATCATCCATGTCCGGGGTGACGCCACCGTTCCGTCGGTGAAGGGCGTCAAGGTGATCGCCCATGTCTGCAACGACATCGGGGGATGGGGAAAGGGTTTCGTCCTGGCGGTATCGCGCCGCTGGCCGGAGCCGGAGGCGGCGTATCGGGCCTGGCACCGCGACCGCGCGGCGAACGACTTCGGGCTGGGCGCGGCCCAGTTCGTCCAGGTCGAGCCATACGTGTGGGTGGCCAACATGGTCGGGCAGCGCGGGATCGGGACCGGCAGCAAGGGCGTCCCGGTGCGCTACGAGGCGATCGACACGGCCTTGGTCCGACTCGCCGACAAGGCGCTGGAGCTGCGCGCCTCCGTGCACATGCCCCGGATAGGCTGCGGCCTGGCCGGAGGCAAGTGGTCCCGCATCGAACCGCTGATCACCGAGCGGCTCGTGAAGCGTGGCGTCAAGGTCACGGTCTACGACCATGGGGAGGGCCGGAGTTGAGCCGTGAGACCGATGTCCTCGTGCTGGGCGGGGCCGGCGTGGACACCATCGTGTATGTGCCGGAGCTTCCGTTGCCGTACGCGGACAGTTACATGATCGAGCGCGGCATCCGTACCCGCGCCGGACAGACGGGCGACTTCGTGGCCCTCGGTCTGAACGCCCTCGGGCTGCGCGTCCATCACCTCGACATGCTCGGTGAGGACCCCGAGGGCGACCTGGTCCGGGCTCTGCACCGGGAGAACGGCATCGCCCTCACCGCCGTCCCCCAGCCCGCCGGCACCAAGCGCGCGGTCAACCTAGTCGGCCCCGACGGCAGACGGCTGTCCCTGTACGACACGAGCCGCGCCCACGCCGACGACCGTCTCCCACAACCGACGGTGCGGGCGCTGGCCGGGGCGAGCCGCCACGTCCACGTCGCCATCACCCAGCCCTGCGCCCACGCCTTGCCGCTCCTGCGCGAGTCGGGCGCGACCATCTCCACCGACCTGCACGACTGGGACGGCGAGAACCCCTACCACGAGCCGTTCGCCCACGCCGCGGACGTCGTCTTTCTGTCCGCCGCGGCCCTGGCCGACCCCGAGCGGACCATGCGCCGTATCGCCGACCGCGGACGGGCCGAGGTGGTCGTGGCCACGGCCGGTGCGAAGGGCGCGTACCTGCTGGCCGACGACGAGCTGACCCGCATACCGGCCGCCACGCCGCCCGCACCGGTGGTGGACTCCAACGGCGCGGGCGACGCCTTCGCCGCCGCGTTCCTCTACGGCTGGCTGAACCGCGAGGCACCACAACGCTGCGCCGGGTACGGAGCGGTGGCCGGTGCATACGCTTGCACGGTGCCGTCGACGGAGACGGACGCGATAGGCAGGGACGAACTCCTGGCCCGGGCGGCCGATCCGGAGTCCACCGGGCGGTGAGGGGGCCGGGCGTTCACCCCGACCCCCTCGGGGATCAGTGCCCGTGCACGTCGTTGGTCGCCGCGATCTTCTTCCAGGACTTCGGCTGGACAGGAGCCGCCGCCCCGGCGATCGACGCAGCCCGCGCCGCAGGTGCGGCAGGCTTCACCGGCTGGAACAGCCACGCGTCGAACAGCGCGGACAGCGACTTCCCGGACACCCGCTCGGCGTACGCCTCGAAGTCGGCGACGGAAGCGTTGCCGTACGCGTGCTCCTGAGGCCAGCCCTTGAGGATGGCGAAGAACGCGTCATCGCCCACTTCGTTGCGCAGTGCCTGAACCGCCAGCGCGCCCCGGTCGTAGACGGCGATGTCGAACTGGTTGTCCGGACCGGGGTCCCCCGGCTTGACGGTCCAGAACGCGTCGTCCGCCGGGTGCGAGGCGTACACGTAGTCGGCGAGCTGCTGCGTCGTGCCCTCGCCCTCGTGCTCGGACCACAGCCACTGCGCGTACCGCGCGAAGCCCTCGTTGATCCAGATGTCCTTCCAGCCCTTCAACGACACGCTGTCGCCGTACCACTGGTGTGCCAGCTCATGCACGACCACCGACGTGTTGGAGCCGTTCGCGAACTGCTTCGGGCTGTAGTACACGCGGGTCTGCGTCTCCAGCGCGTACCCGGTGGTCGTGTTGGGCACATACCCGCCGGCCGAGCTGAAGGGATACGGCCCGAAGTAGCCGCTCAACCAGTCGACGAGCTCCCCGGTGCGCTCCACGCTCGCCCGCGCGGCCCCGTCGTTGTCGCCGAGGTCCTTGCTGTAGGCGTTGACGACCGGCACGCCGCCCTCGGAGGTGCTGGTCGTGATGTCGAACCTGCCGACCGCCAGCGTGGCCAGATAGGTCGCCTGCGGCTTGTTCTCACGCCAGTTGTAGCGGGTCCAGCCAAGTTTCGAACTCGTCGACTGGAGCGTGCCGTTGGAGAGCGCCTGGGTGCCGTCCGGCACGGCCACCGACACGTCGTAGGTCGCCTTGTCCAGCGGGTGGTCGTTGCTCGGGAACCACCACCAGGCCGCCTCGGGCTCGTCCGCCGCGACCGCCCCGTCCGGCGTGCGATGCCAGGCGTTGAAGCCGTACGCGCTCTTGGCCGACGGCACCCCGCTGTAGCGAACCACCACGGTGATCGGCGTGCCCTTGGCCAGCGGCGTCTTCGGCGTCACCACCAGCTCGTGCTGGCCCGAGGTCGTGAAGGACGCCTTCGCGCCATTGACCCGCACCTCGCTGACGTCCAGCAGGAAGTCCAGGTCGAAGCTGGACAGGTCCTGCGTGGTCTTGGCCAGAATCGTCGCCGTACCCGCCAACTCGTCGGTGGAGGGCTGGTATTGGAGACGCAGGTCGTAGTGGGAGACGTCGTATCCGCCGTTGCCGTAGGCCGGGTAGTAGGGGTCGCCGATGCCCGGAGCGCCGGGGGAGTAGCTCGCGGCCGACGCCGGGATCGCCAGCATCAGGGACGCGGCAGCGAGTGCGCCCGGCGTGATGATTCTGCGGTGCACGAAAGCTCCAAGTCGTAGGGGTTACGAAGTCTGGTCGGAGCCTATTGAGTCCCTGTGCCCCCGGGCATGTCCATGACCCCACGTGTCACACGATCGCCATTCGGCCGTCATGAGCAGCCGCCCCCCCACTTCCTCACCGGTCTCGCAGGCGTCCGATTGCACTCTTCTGCACGGGAGTTGACCGATGTACCGTCCGCGCATGCCCATACGCACGCGCTTCACGACCTGGAGACCGCTCGCAGCGGCGGCCGTCGCCGCCCTCATGGCAGCGTTCCTCACCCCCGCGGCGGCCCACAGCGCCCCGCAGGAAAGCCGCCCCGTCTACTCCTACGACAACGCCATCCGCGAGGCCGTATGGGTGGACACCGGACTCGACTCGGATGGCGACGGAAAGGCCGACCGGGTCGCCGTCGACATCGTCCGCCCCCGCGAACCCGCTCAGCAGGGCCGCAAGATACCGGTCATCATGGACGCCAGCCCCTACTACTCCTGCTGCGGCCGCGGCAACGAGAGCCAGAAGAAGACCTACGACGCAAACGGCAACGTTGTCCAGATGCCGCTCTTCTACGACAACTACTTCGTGCCCCGCGGCTACGCCTTCGTCGGCGTCGACCTCGCCGGCACCAACCGCTCCGACGGCTGCGTCGACGTCGGCGGCCGCTCCGACATCCAGTCCGCGAAGGCCGTCGTCGACTGGCTGAACGGCAGGGCCAAGGCGTACACGACCCGCACCGGCACCACGGCCGCCAGGGCGACCTGGACCAACGGGAAGACCGGCATGATCGGCAAGAGCTGGGACGGCACGATCGCCAACGGCGTCGCCGCGACCGGCGTCAAGGGCCTCAGGACCGTCGTCCCGATCAGCGCCATCTCCTCCTGGTACGACTACTACTTCGCCAAGGGCGCCCCGCTCTACGACTCCGGCCCCGACGCGCTCTCCGACTACGTCGACAGCCCCGACGCCCGGGCCAAGTGCGCCGCCGTCCAGCAGAAGCTCGTCGACGGCGCCCCGCGCACCGGCGACTGGACGCCGTTCTGGACCGAGCGCGACTACGTCAAGGACGCGAGCAAGGTGAAGGCCAGCGTCTTCCTGGCCCACGGCATGCAGGACCTCAACGTCCGCACCAAGCACTTCGGCCAGTGGTGGGACGCCCTCGCCAAGAACGGCGTCGAGCGCAAGATCTGGCTCTCCCAGACCGGCCACGTCGACCCCTTCGACTACCGGCGCGGCGGCTGGGTCGACACCCTGCACCGCTGGTTCGACCACGAACTCCTCGGCTACGACAACGGCATCGACCGCGAGCCCATGGCCGACATCGAGCGCCACCCCGACCAGTGGGTCACCTCCAAGGTCTGGCCCCCGACCGCTACGGCCACCACGACCCTGCGCCCGGCCACCGGCACCCAGGCAGGCGTCGGCACCCTCGGCCTCACCAAGGGCGACGGCTCCGAGACCTTCACCGACAACCCGCAGCTGAGCGAGACCGACTGGGCGTCGAAGATCGACACGTCGACCCCCGACAAGGCCGGCTTCGTCACCAAGCCCCTCACCCACGACCTGCGCCTGTCCGGCTCCTCCAAGGTCACCGTCACCGCGACCCCGACAACGAAGACGGCCCACCTGTCCGCCGTCCTCGTGGACCTCGGCCCCGACACCATCCGTGACTACGCCGACTCCGCCGAGGGCATCACCACCCTCACCAACCGCACCTGCTGGGGTGCGAGCACGACGGGCGACAGCGCCTGCTTCAAGGTCACCGAGGCGAAGAAGGCGGCCGTCGACTACACGGTGTTCAGCCGCGGTTGGGCCGACCTCGGCAACTACGCCTCCGACCTCAAGGGCGTCCCGCTCACCCCGGGCAAGGCGTACACCATCACCCTGGACCTCGCAGCCACCGACCACGTCGTCCCGGCCGGCCACCGCCTCGCCCTGATCGTCGCGGGTACCGACAAGGACCTCATCGACCCACCGGCCGACAAGCCGACACTCACCCTGGACCTGTCCCGCACATCGGCTCATGTCCCGCTCGTCGGAGGCGCGCCGTCATTCGCGCGGGCCACTTCCGGCAAGTCGTCGGCAGCATCCGAGGCCACGCCCCTGAAGGGGGTTCGTGCCCCGAGCGGCGCATATCGCGTACCGGGAGACACCGCGCCCTAAAGGGGCGCGGGGCTGAGTCGATATGCGGCTCCGCCGCGTGGGCGCGACCAGCCACGACGACGCCGCAGACGAATGACGGCACCATTGCGGCACACCCCGCGGAGCGGAGCGCTCAGGCGGCCGGGCAAACCAGCCCGGCCGCCTCCTCCGCACATCCCCACGCCACAGTCACACCCGCCCCGCCATGACCATAGTTATGCACCAACACCCGCCCCCCGGGCAGCAGTTCCCGCTCCAGCCGGACGGCACCCCGCACCGGCCGCAACCCCACCCGGTGCTCCAGCACACGTGCCCCCGCGATCTCGGGCCGCAGCGCCGCACACCGCCGTACGATCGCCTCGGCCACCGCCGGATCCGGCTCCAGCGACCAGGCGTCCTCGTCGGCCGTGCCACCCAGCAGCAGCCGCCCCGGCTGCGGGAAGAAGTACGCCATCTCCCCGTCCGCGTCGGTGGACGTGAGCCAGGTGCGGATGCCGGGGTTCTCCACGACGACCAACTGCCCGCGCACGGGCCGCACGGACGCATCCGGAACGAGCTCACGCGCCCCCAGCCCCGTGCAGTTGACGACGACCGGTGCGTCCACCTCCGCGAACCCGGCGACCGTCCGCTCCTCCACCACCCCGCCCGCCTTCGCCAACCGCTCCCGCAGCCACGGCAGATGAGTCGACATGTCGATGAGCGGCAGCCGCGCCCACAGCCCGGTCCCGGCGTACTCCTCGGCCGTCGACGCCCGCAGCCCGGGCACCCGGGCGGCCGCCCAGGCCTCGGCCCGGTCGAGATCCGCCTCGCCCAGTACCCCTTCGGCCATGCGTACGCCGGTCGACTCGGGCCGCGTCGCCAACTCCTCGTACACATCGAGCGATTGCAGCGCCCAAGCGCGCGCCCGCGCGACCGGCTCGATGCGGTACGGCCACCACAGCGCGCCCGCAACCGCCGAGGTGGTCCGCTCCACGGGATCCCGCGTCCACACCCGCACCCGTACGCCGCGCTCGGCGAGGACGACGGCCGTGGTCAACCCGACGACCCCGGCGCCGACCACGATGACATCGTTGTTCCGCGAGCTCTCCACGCGGGGACGTTAGCGGAATGTGTCATGCCGTGCTCAGACAGCTCCCACTCTGGGGATACTCACAGCATGTCTGCCGAGTACGCGACCTTCGGCCTGGCACCGGCGATGCGTGCCGGTGGAGTCCTCGCCAACGGTGACTACCAAGTGCACCGGGACTTCGTGGACTTCATCGTCGACGGCCGCCCGCTGCTGTTCCAGCTCTCCGACCTCGACGCCGTCTCCCCACTCGCCTCCGACGTCCCACCCGCCATCTTCACCGAACAGGTCCGCAGCCTCCTCCTGGAGGCGGAGCCACCGCTTCCGGACGGCCGCTACATCATCTACGGCTGCCCCGAGTGCGCGGACCTGGCCTGCGGCGCGGTCACCGCGATCATCGAGCGGGAGGGTCAAGAAGGGGAGGACTACATCTGGCGGGACTTCGCCTGGCAGACCGACGAACACGTCGACCTCGAACTCAACGGCTACCACGGGATCGGTCCCTTCCGCTTCCACGGCGCCGAGTACCGCGAGGCGCTGGCCGCCCTCCTCGACGCCGATTCGCCGGGCACCCGCCGCCGTGTCCTCCTGATCGGCGCCCGAGTCGCCCTGCTCGCCAAGCTCGCCGCCGCCCTGCGCACCATCGGCATCGGCGCCGACATCGCCCACGACACCAATGGTGTCCACGCCGACGAACTGCGCGCCTACGGCGCCGTCGCCTTCGGCCGCGCGATCACCCAGGACGAACGCGCCGCCGTACGCAGCTCCTTCGAGCAGGCAGGCGTCGAGGTCACCTATGTCGAAGGCCTCGCCCCGATAGTCCCCTTGCTGGTCGCCCAGATCGAACACGCCCTGGACCGCAGCCCGGTGGCGCAGCGCCGCCTGACCCGCCTGGTGGCGGCCGACGGCGAGGCGGGCGTCGAGGTCACCTCACCCTGCCGGGTCCGCCTCACCGCGTACCGCCTCGACCGCCTCTACCGCACCCACACCCACGAGGTCTTCGACGGCGTCCTCGAACCGGGCCGCCACCGCATCGCCCTGGACGCCAAGGCGGTGAAGGGGGAGGCCTTCGTGGTGGCGCGGACGGCAGGGAGCGTACTGGTGGAGGCGATGGCGCGCTGACGTGCGCGGGGCCTTGCGCTCATGACGGACATGCGGTCCCATGCCGGTACGAAAGGTGTGCAAGACCGGGGGAACTGATGTCTTTCGTGGGGGAGTTGCCGAGCTCGGCCCGGGAGGGGCGGAGAACGGCATGACGACGGGGTTCGAGCGGCTCGGTCCGGCGGTCGCCAGGATCCTCACGCCGGACGGCGAGGTCGTCGGCGCGGGGTTCCTCATCGCGCCGGACACGGTCTGCACCTGCGCGCACGTGGTCGCCCGGGCGGCAGGGACGCAGGGCGCGGAGCCGCAGGACACGGTGGGAATCGACTTCCCGCTCGGGGAGTCCGCGACGGTCCACCGGGCGACGGTGGTGACCTGGCGTCCGGCCACCGCGGACGGCGACGCCGACGCGGCCCTCCTCAGGCTGCCGGCCGCGCTGCCCGCGGGGTCCGTGCCGGTGCGGCTGGTGGGCGGCGACGACGTCTGGGACCACCGGTTCCGCGTCCTCGGCTTCCCGGCCGGCTCCGACCAGGGCGTGTGGGCGAACGGCAGGGTGCGCGCTCCGGTCGGCGGCCGCTGGACGGCGCTCAGCGAGGAGTACGACCGCATCCGGCGCATCTCGCCCGGCTTCAGCGGCGCCCCGGTCTGGGACGAGGACCTCGGCGGTGTCATCGGCATGCTGGTCGCCGCCGAACGAGGCACCGGCGAGAGCGTCGCCTACCTCGTCCCCGCCGCCGAACTCGTGGGCCTGCGACCGGGGTTGCAGGGCTGCCCCTACCGCGGCCTGGAACCGTTCCGGGAGGAGGACGCCGACCTGTTCCACGGCCGGGAGGAGGACATCGCCCGGATCACCGCGTCCGTGCACGACCACGCCCTGGTGACAGTCGTCGGCGCATCGGGCAGCGGCAAGTCCTCCCTCGTCCGCGCCGGAGTGCTCCCCGCCCTGCACGCCGAAGGCTTCACCACGACCGTCTTCCGCCCGATCCGCGGCACCCGCCCTGTACGAGCCCTGGTGCGCACCCTTGCGGCCGAGGCCGGGACGGATCCGACCCGGGCGGCGGCGGCCGACGACCCGGCCGAGGAGGCGTCGCTGCTCACGGAGGACCTCCTGGACCACGGCGGGGAGCGCGGGCACGTGCTCTTCCTGGACCAGTTCGAGGAGGTCGCGGCGACGGACCCGGACGCGGCCCGCCGTCTCCTCGCCCTGGCCACCGCGATGATCCGAGCCGTACGCCCCACCGACCGCCGCCTCCTGCGGGTGATCGCAACCGTGCGCCACGGCTCCCTCGACGGCCTGGTAGCGGCAGACACCGCTCGACTGCTCAGCGAGGGCACGGAGATCATCGCCCCTCTGGACCGGGACTCCCTGCTCCGGGCGATCACCGAGCCCGTGACCCGGGCCCCCGGCATCGGCTTCGAACCGGGCCTCCCCGAACGCATCGTCGACGAGGCCGTGGACGAGCCCGGCAGCCTCCCGCTCGTCCAGTTCGCCCTCACCCGCCTCTGGGAGGAGCGCCGCCACTCGGTCCTCACGCACGAGGCGTACGAGGCCCTGGGAAAGGTCGGCGGAGCCCTCTCCGCGTACGCCGAACTCAGCGTCGCCCGCGCCCTGGACGAGGTCGGCGAGGACACCCTGCGCCGCCTCCTGGCCCAACTGGCCCGCCCCGACGAGCGGTTCGACTTCGTCCGGGTACCGGTCCGGGTGGACGGCCTCGACCCCGGCCTGCGCGACGCGGCGTACGAACTGGGCCGCAGCCGCCTGGTCCTGTTCAACCGGACACCTGCGGGCGAGGAGATCGTCGACCTGGCCCACGAGGCTCTCGTACGACAGTGGCCTCGGGCCCGGGACTGGCTGGAGGAGTCGCGGGAGTTCCGGGTGTGGCAGGAGCAGTTGCGGACTGCGATGGGGGTGTGGCGGGACAACGGACGGGATGCCGGGGCCCTGTTGCGGGGTGCGTTGCTGGAACGGGCGCTGGAGTGGCGGGAGCGCAGGGCGTCCGACATCGGCGAGGAGGAGCTGCAGTTCATCGAGCAGAGCCGGCACTGGAGGCGGCGGGGGGTGCGGCGGCTGCGGGTGGTGACGGCGGGGATCGCGGTGCTGGGGTTGCTGGCGGCCGGGCTGGCGGTGTGGGGGTTGCGGACGAGTGCCGACCGGAACGAGGCGAACCGTGATCTGAGGCGGGAATTGGCGGGGCAGGTCTCGGAGGTCCTGGGGGCACGGGCCGGCGAATGGGCCCAGGGGGCGCCGTCCACGGCAGTGCAATGGGCCGAGGCGGCCTGGCACAGTGCTCCGACCCCGGCGGCCCAACAGGCGTTGCTCGACCAGTACATGGCCACGCGGTCCACCCAGCGGATCGACCCCGGGCGCTGGCCGGACGGGGTGAGGTCGGTCACGGCCGCCGCGGACGGCAGCGTCATCGCCGTACTCGACGCCAAGAAGGAGTCGACGCTGACTCTGTGCGGTGACGGGCTGCCTACGTGTGTGTCGAACCCCGGCTTCGCCTCCGTGCTTCGGCAACGAGACGGCGTGGCGCTGAGCGACGACGGCAAGCTGCTCGCCCTGGCGTCCGCCGACGGGCGCCTCGCCCTGTGGCGGCTGACACCGGGCGGACACGGTGAGCCGGTTCGGCTGCGGGGCGCCCAGGCGTTCTCGGACAACGACGTTACGGAACGCAAGACGGTGTCCCTGGACTTCTCGGCCGACGGCCGAAGGCTGCTGGAGGTGTCGGGCGCCACTTTCGACGACAACGACTACAACCACGTCGTCGTGCGGATGTGGGACACGGCGGTGCGCGGGCGCCTGCCGGTCGCCGCCGCGAGCGCACGCGGTGTCATGGGCGCCTCCGTACTCACTGACGATGGCCGGCTGATCGTCACCGAGGACTCCGACCTGAGACGGGGCGAGTCGGGAGGAGTGGTCGTCATCCGACCCGGGGACGGCAGGGCATGGGGTCCCGACTTCGTGGACGGGGGAGTCCTGGACCGGGACGGCCGGCTCACTACGCTGAGCGATGCCGACGACAAGATCATGCGCAAGACGTTCGAGACCGGCTCCGGCCACTGGTCGCCTTGGCGGACGGTCCGGGCCATGCATTCCGAAGAGTTCATCCTCAACTACGAGTCCCTGGACGCTACGGGCCGCTTCCTCATGGGGGAGGAGTGGTTGGCGGGCCCGGTCGACGGCCGCGTCCTGATCGACACGAAGACGGGCCTGACGTACGAGACCCTGCTGCCCTCGGGGGTCGGTGACTCCGTGCCGGAGGGGGTTCGCTGGGCCGTGGCGGCCGGCGGCCGAGGCTCCTTGACGCTCTCCGTCGTCGTGGGCCGCGACCTGTGGAGCGTTCGGGCCACCCGGCGCGAGGAGACCCTCCTGGAGAGCAGGCCGGGCTCCCCGCCGTCGAGCGAGAGCCGTTACCAGAACGGGCGCGACCGGGTGATGTGGAGCGACGGGACATTCGTCTTCGAGGACCGGCAGACCGGCCGGCGGACCAAGGTCACCCTGCCCGAAGAGAGGGACTGGACCCTGATGTTCGCCGAGGAGCGGCGCATGGCACTGGTCTGGAGCGAGGACGCCTTCGTGCTGCTGCACCCGGCCGACCTGCGGGGCCCGCACCGGCCGGTCTCCCTGCACGGAGCTCACATCTTGGACGCGGGGACCTTGCCGGGCGGCCGGTTCCTGCTGCTGACGGACAAAGGGGCCTTACTCGTGGACGCCGATGGACACGCGCGGCGTCTGGTTCACGACCCATGCATGTCAGGCACAGCGGCGGCACAGGAGCCCACCTGCTTCGACGTCGAGGGGCGACCGGGGCATCCGGATCAGGTAGTCGTGCAGAAGTACGACGGCTCCGTCCTGCTGTGGGACATCGTGAAGGGGGCACGGCTGCGGTCCTGGCGGGTCACCGGTACGGATCAGTCGCGCGGCGGCGCCGTGTTCAGCCGTAACGGCGAACTACTGGCAGTGCTGGGCGGTCGGGGCGACGTCCACCTCTGGAGCCTGGGGGCGGTGGGCCGAGGGGTCGGGACACACGAGGTCCAGGCCCATGCCCTGCACCACCTGGTCGCGCTCTCCGACGACGGCACGCTCGTCGGCCAGGACGCGAACAGGTCCGGCGTCCAGGGGTCCATCAGGTGGCTGGGACTGGTCCAGGAACGTGCGCTCGCCACGTGGGACTGGGACGCCGGGGACAGTGAGCAGCTCATAGCCCGCGCAGAGGCGCGCGGCGGGAACATCGCTCTGACGAGCGGCCACACGATCGTCTCCATACCCGTACGGCCCGAAGACTGGTTCCGCGCCCTCTGCCGCATCCAACACCGTCCCTTCACCTCCACCGAACTCCGGTCTCTTCCTGCCGGCGCCCCCACCACCCCACCCTGCACCCCGTGACCAGCGGCCGTACCGCACCACCCGCTCACCGCTCGCTAGGATCACCCCCTGATGACTGCCACCCTCGTCGCCAAGAACCTCACCGCCGGCCACGGCGACCGCTCCCTCTTCACCGGCCTCGACCTCGTCGTCGCGCCCGGCGACGTGATCGGGCTGGTCGGTGCCAACGGCGCGGGCAAGTCCACGCTGCTCAGGATGCTCGCGGGGCTCCTCACGCCGGAGGAGGGCGAGCTCAGGCTCTCACCGCCCACGGCCACCATCGGCCACCTCCCGCAGGAGCCCGAGCGCCGCCCCGGCGAGACCATCCGCCAGTTCCTCGCCCGCCGCACCGGCGTCGCCGAGGCCCAGCGCGTGATGGACGAGGCCACGCAGGCCCTGGTCGACGGTGCACCCGGCGCCGACGACGCGTACGCGACCAGCCTGGAGCGCTGGCTCGACCTCGGCGGCGCCGACCTGGACGAGCGGGCCGAGGAGGTCGCCGACTCGCTGGGCCTGGCCGTGGACCTGGACCAGCCCATGACGTCCCTGTCCGGCGGCCAGGCGGCACGCGCGGGCCTCGCCTCCCTCCTCCTCTCCCGCTACGACGTCTTCCTCCTCGACGAGCCGACCAACGACCTCGACCTGGACGGCCTGGAGCGCCTGGAGCGGTTCGTGAAGGGCCTGCGCGCCGGCACCGTCGTCGTCAGCCACGACCGCGAGTTCCTCACCCGCACGGTCACCAAGGTCCTCGAACTCGACCTCGCCCAGCAGCAGATCACCCTCTACGGCGGCGGCTACGAGGCCTACCTGGACGAGCGGGACGTCGCCCGGCGGCACGCCCGCGAGGACTACGAGGAGTACGCCGACAAGCGCGCCGCCCTCCAGGACCGGGCCCAGATGCAGCGCTCCTGGATGGACAAGGGCGTCAAGAACGCCCGCCGCAAGGCGAACAACGACAACGACAAGATCGGCCGCAAGTTCCGCAGCGAGGCCAGCGAGAAGCAGGCCGCGAAGGCCCGCCAGACGCAGCGCATGATCGAACGCCTCGACGTCGTCGAGGAGCCCCGCAAGGAGTGGGAGCTGCGCATGGAGATCGCGTCGGCCCCGCGCTCGGGCGCCGTCGTGGCCACTCTGCGGGACGCGGAGGTACGGCGCGGCGACTTCACCTTCGGCCCGGTCTCCCTGCAGATCGACTGGGCGGACCGGGTGGCGGTGACCGGGGCGAACGGTGCCGGCAAGTCGACCCTGCTCGGCGCCCTGCTCGGCCGGATCCCGCTGGACGCGGGCCACGCGAGCCTCGGCTCCGGCGTCCTGGTCGGCGAGGTCGACCAGGCCCGCAAGCTGTTCCACGGCACGGAGGCTCTGCTCGACGCGTTCAGCGCCGCCGTACCGGACACCGAGCCGGTCGAAGTGCGCACCCTGCTGGCCAAGTTCGGCCTGAAGTCCGACCACGTCCTGCGCCCGGCGGCGACCCTGTCCCCGGGCGAACGCACGCGCGCCGCCCTGGCGCTGCTGCAGGGCCGAGGCGTCAACCTCCTCGTCCTGGACGAGCCGACCAACCACCTCGACCTGCCGGCCATCGAGCAGCTGGAGTCGGCCCTCGACGCCTACGAGGGCACCCTCCTCCTGGTCACCCACGACCGCCGCATGCTGGACGCGGTCCATGTGAACCGCCGTCTGGAGGTGGCGGACGGAAAGGTCACGGAGCGCTAGCGGCTCGACTCCTGCACCTGCCGTGTCGTTCGTCCCGGGAGCCCGTGCGGGGACCATGGTCGCCTGCCGCGTACGCTGACGGCGATTCCTCGTCGGACACCGGGCAGGACAAGGGGAGGCCATGGGCTCTGCGGCGAAGCGGCCGACCGTGCGGATCGCGCACGAGCAGGACGTCCTTGCACGGATGCGCGGGACCCAGGACCGGATCGCGGACGCGATCACCGCCTTCGCCGGGACCATGGCGTTCGTGTATCTGCACGCCCTGTGGTTCGCGGTGTGGATCGTGTGCAACGAGGGCGTGTTCGGCCACGGGGCGGTCTGGGACCCGTACCCCTTCGGGCTGCTCACCATGATCGTCAGCCTGGAGGCGATCTTCCTGTCCACCTTCGTGATGGTGAGCCAGAACCGCCAGGCCGCCCGCGAGAACGTACGCGCCGACCTGGACTTCGAGACCAATGTCCGCTCGGAGGTGTGGGCCGTCCACATCGGCCGTTCCCTCGGAGTGGACCCCGTGGAGGTCGAGCGGCGCATTCAGGAGCTGCTCGCGGAGAACCGCGCCCGGATGAACGGCACCGCTCCGCCTCCCGAGAAGAGCTGAGCCGCCTGGCACCCCCAGGGTGGGGCGGCTCAAACCCCGGCATCAGCGCAGGCGCGTAGCCATCCCCGGATAGTCGACGACGCAGCCGTCCGCGTCGAACTCCAGGTCGCTGCGGAACTCGCCGGAGGCGAACCGGACGTGGCCGCCGCCGTCGGTGCGCCCGAGGTGGGTGTAGGTCTGCAGCGACGGCCGTACCACCAGGCCCGGCACCGACACCCACGCCATCAGGAACTCCCGCTCGCCGGGCGCCCGATGGAGGTCGTGCCGCAGCACCGGCATGGTGTTGGTGAGCGGGCACAGTCCCAGATCGCAGTCGAGCGCACCGTCGACGCCGGGCAGCGGTTCGCCGTCCGCGGTCCACCGGCCGGCGTCGTCGCGCCGCAGGTCGAGAGTGCGGGTACTGGTCTCGGTCTCCGCCGTCACCGCCAGCCGCCGGGTCACGAACCCTTCACCAGTCGTGAGCTCGTACGAGATCCAGTACGGCTCCGGAACGGTCCCGACGGCCCGCCCGTGGGCCAGCAGCGAGCCCTCGGCGAACTCGACCCACGCGGTCTCGTACCCCCGGCTTTCGAGTACTTCCCAGGTGATGGCGTGCGCAGCGACCATGCAGCCACCTTAGGTCTGAAGGGGCGCGCAGCGCCCTTCTCAGGGGCGCGGGGCTGCGACATCTTGCGGCTCCGCCGCGGGGCGCGACCAGCCACAACCGGCCCGCAGCTCCCCACGGCCTCCCGCCGGAGGCGCAGGCTCAGCGCTTACCCTTCGGATCAAGCAACCCGGCCCGGCGCAGAGCATCGGCCATCGCACTGTTGGCCGGCGGCGGTGCCTGACGGGAACCGCCGCTCTGTCCGCCGCGGCCTCCGCCCTGACGCTGCTGCTGCCGCCGCTGCTGAGGCGGACGCGCACCCCGCTGCCGGCGGTCGTCTCCGTCGCCCTGCGGTGCGGCTTCGTCGTCCAGCCGCAGCGTCAACGAGATCCGCTTGCGCGGAATGTCGACGTCCAGCACCTTCACCTTGACGATGTCCCCCGGCTTCACCACGTCCCGCGGGTCCTTCACGAACGTCTTCGACATCGCGGACACATGCACCAGCCCGTCCTGGTGGACACCGACGTCCACGAACGCACCGAAGGCCGCCACGTTCGTGACCACGCCCTCCAGGACCATCCCGGACGCCAGGTCGGAGATCTTCTCGACGCCCTCCTTGAAGGTGGCCGTCTTGAACGCGGGCCGAGGGTCGCGCCCGGGCTTCTCCAGCTCCTTGAGGATGTCGGTGACGGTCGGCAGACCGAACGTCTCGTCCACGAAGTCGTTCGGCTTCAGCGAGCGCAGCACGCCCGTGTTGCCGACGAGCGACGCCACCTCCTGGCCCGACGTCTTCACCATGCGCCGGACGACCGGGTAGGCCTCCGGGTGCACGCTGGACGCGTCCAGCGGGTCGTCGCCGCCGCGGATCCGCAGGAAGCCCGCGCACTGCTCGTACGCCTTCGGGCCGAGCCGCGCCACGCCCTTGAGCTGCGTGCGCGACTTGAAGGGGCCGTTGGCGTCGCGGTGCGCCACGATGTTCTCGGCCAGCCCGGAGGTGATGCCGGAGACGCGGGCGAGCAGCGGGGCGGACGCCGTGTTGACGTCCACGCCCACGCCGTTCACACAGTCCTCGACCACCGCGTCCAGCGAGCGCGACAGCTTCACCTCGGACAGGTCGTGCTGGTACTGGCCGACGCCGATCGACTTGGGGTCGATCTTCACCAGCTCTGCCAGCGGGTCCTGCAGCCGGCGCGCGATCGAGACGGCGCCGCGCAGCGACACGTCCATGTCCGGCAGCTCCTGCGAGGCGAACGCGGACGCCGAGTACACGGACGCGCCCGCCTCGGACACCATCACCTTGGTGAGGTTCAACTCCGGGTGCCTGGTGATGAGTTCACCGGCGAGCTTGTCGGTCTCGCGGGACGCCGTGCCGTTGCCGATCGCGACCAGCTCGACCGCGTGCTCCTTCGAGAGGCGGGCCAGCTTGGCGATCGCCTCGTCCCACTTGTTCGCCGGGACGTGCGGGTAGATGACGTCCGTGGCCACCACCTTCCCGGTGGCGTCGATGACGGCGACCTTCACACCCGTACGGAAGCCCGGGTCCAGGCCCAGCGTCGCGCGCGTGCCGGCCGGGGCGGCGAGCAGCAGGTCGCGCAGGTTCGCCGCGAACACCTGCACGGCCTCGTCCTCGGCGGCCGTGCGCAGCCGCAGCCTCAGGTCGATGCCGAGGTGCACCAGGATGCGGGTGCGCCAGGCCCAACGGACCGTGTCCGTCAGCCACTTGTCGGCGGGACGACCGCGCTCGGCGATCTGGAACTTCCCGGCCACGATGCCCTCGTACGACGAAGGGCCGTCGGTGGGCTCCTCCGGCTCCAGGACGAGGTCGAGGACCTCCTCCTTCTCGCCGCGCAGCATGGCGAGGATGCGGTGCGAGGGCAGCTCGGTGAACGGCTCGGCGAAGTCGAAGTAGTCGGCGAACTTGGCGCCCGCCTCCTCCTTGCCGTCCCGCACCTTGGCGGCCAGGCGGCCGCGCACCCACATGCGCTCGCGCAGCTCGCCGATCAGGTCCGCGTCCTCCGAGAACCGCTCGGTCAGGATCGCCCGGGCGCCGTCCAGAGCCGCCTGCGGATCGGCCACACCCTTGTCGGCGTCGACGAACGCGGCGGCCGCGGCGAGCGGATCGACGGTCGGGTCGCCGAGCAGCCCCTCGGCCAGCGGCTCGAGACCGGCCTCGCGCGCGATCTGCGCCTTCGTACGCCGCTTGGGCTTGTACGGCAGGTAGATGTCCTCGAGCCGCGCCTTGGTCTCGGCGCCCCGGATCTGCGCCTCCAGCTCGTCCGTGAGCTTGCCCTGCTCGCGCACCGACTCGAGGATCGCGGTCCGCCGCTCCTCGAGCTCCCGCAGATAGCGCAGCCGCTCCTCGATCGTGCGCAGCTGCGCGTCGTCGAGCATCTCGGTCGCTTCCTTGCGGTAGCGGGCGATGAAGGGCACCGTCGAACCGCCGTCGAGCAGCTCCACGGCAGCCTTGACCTGCCGCTCCCGTACGCCGAGCTCCTCGGCGATCCTGCCTTCGATGGACCCTACGTTGGTGGACCCGCTGGACCCGGGTGTCGTCACGATCCCGTACCGCCTTCTCACTGAGGTTGCGCCGCAATTGTGGCAGGTGGCACCGACAGTCGGGGATCAGGGCGGAAACCGGCGGGGCGTGGCGGCCGAGGCTCCTCCGAACAGCCGGGCCAGGCGGGCCGGGAGGGGCGGCGCCCGGCTTTCGTCAGCGCTTGCCGATCAGGTCCGCCGGGTAGGCCCCCGCGACAAGTGCCGCCTTCGCGAAGGCAGCCCCCAGCTCCGTCAGCCGCGCGACAGCCTCCGCCCCGAGGTGCTCGTACGGCGCCCGGTCCAGCCGGTCCGTGTCGGCCTCGATCTGCGCCCGCAGCACGACGCCCCGCTCCGTCAACTCACCCGCCTCGTCCAGCAGCCCGCGCTTCCGCAGCCGCCCCGAGGCCGCGTCCCAGTCCTCCTGTTTCCAGCCGCGGCTGCCGAACACCCACTTCGGCGTCATGCCCTTGCCGGTCGCGGTGTGGGTCACCACCGCCTCCAGACCGTCCAGTTCCGCGGACATCAGGACGGCGAGGTGCCCGTCGCCCCGGTGCTCGCGCAGCAGCGTGATGGCGTGGAAGTACGCCAGATGCGGTTCCTCGGGCACCGGCAGGTCGGCGTAGGCGGAGTACAGCGGCCGTGCCGCGCGCGAACAGGCCTCGGCGGCCCGCAGCGCCAGCCGCGCCGCCTGAGCCATCTCCTCGGACGCCACGGTGTCCTCGCCCAGCAGGCGGCGCAGGGTCGCATCGACGGCACGCGCGCGTGCGGCCAGGATCTGCCCGGGCGCGGCGGTCTCCCACACGGCGGGCACATGCCGGGCCACGAGCTCGTACTTGTAGTTGTAGAACGTCGCCGCCACCGTGCCCGGCCCGACCGCCCCCAGCGCGGCCGCCCGCGCGGCGAGGTTGACGGCCCTTGGGTGGGTGATGCCGAGAGCGCCCAGTTCCCTGCCCAGGTCGGGCGAGAAGTAGTACGTCGCGTGCAGGGAGTTGAGCGCGTTGTGGCAGCGGCGGCCGGCGCGCGGATCGAGGGCGGCAGTAGTCATGACGTGCAGGTTACCGACTGGTCGGTACGGGCTCCAGTGTCGTGCGGCGGATGGCAGGAAAGGTGGGGAACTCGTCATTGCGGCCATCCGCGCCGCTGCCGAGAATCGTCGGTATGCCGCAGCGAACCGTCCTGGTCGTCCTCTTCGACGGCGTCCAGAGCCTCGATGTCACCGGCCCCGTGGAGGTCTTCGCGGGCGCCGAGCAGCACACTCCGGGCATCTACCGCATCCGTACGGCCTCCCTGGACGGCGCCCCCGTCCGAACCTCCAGCGGCCTGACCCTCGTACCGGACCAGGCCCTCGCGGACGCGCCCGCCCCGCACACCCTCCTCGTGCCGGGCGGTCGGGGCACCCGTCGTCCGGTGCGCGACGCGCGGCTGACCGACTGGCTGCGCGTGCGCGGCCCGCGCGCGGAGCGCCTCGTCTCCGTCTGCACCGGCGCCATCCTGCTTGCGGAGGCGGGCCTGCTGGACGGCCGCCGCGCCACGACCCACTGGGCGTACTGCGACAAGCTCGCCCGTGACCACCCGTCCGTCGAGGTCGACCCCGACCCCATCTACGTGCGCGACGGACACCTCTACACCTCGGCCGGCGTCACCTCGGGCATCGACCTCGCGCTCGCCCTGGTCGAGGAGGACCTGGGCCGGGAGGCGGCCCTGGCCATCGCCCGCCACCTGGTCGTCTTCCTGCGCCGGCCCGGAAACCAGGCCCAGTTCAGCGCCCAGCTGGCCGCCCAGACCGCTCGGCGCGAGCCGCTGCGCGAGGTCCAGCAGTGGATCAACGAGCACCCGGGCGGCGACCTGGACGTCGAGTCCCTCGCCGCCCGCGCCGCCCTCTCGCCCCGCCACTTCGCCCGCGCCTTCCAGGCGGAGACCGGAATGACACCCGGCCGCTACGTCGACCGCGTGCGCCTCGAACACGCCCGCCGCCTGTTGGAGGACACCGCCGACGGCGTCGAGGAGATCTCCCGCGCCAGCGGCTACGGCACCCCGGAGGCGATGCGCCGCGCCTTCGTCAAGGCCCTCGGAACGGCCCCGGCCGAGTACCGCCGCCGCTTCCGCCCCGCACCCACACCCGCATCGTGAAGGGAAACCATGCAGATCGCCCTTGTCATCTACGACCGCTTCACCGCCCTCGACGTCGTCGGCCCGTACGAGATCCTCTCCCGCATCCCGGACGCGGAGACGGTCTTCGTCGCCGCCGAGGCCGGCCCCGTCCGGACCGAGACCGGATCGCTGGCGATCACCGCCGACAAGGCCCTGGCCGAGGCGCCGAGCCCCGACGTCGTGGTGGTCTCCGGCGGACCGGGCCAGAGCGCGCTGATGGAGGACGAGCCTCTCCTGGACTGGCTGCGCACGGCGGATGCCACCAGTACCTGGACGACCTCCGTGTGCTCCGGCTCCCTGCTGCTCGCCGCCGCGGGCCTCCTCAAGGGCCGCCGGGCCACCTCGCACTGGCTGGCCCTCGAACAGCTCAGGCCCTACGACGTCGAGCCGACCGGTGAACGGGTCGTGTTCGACGGGAAGTACGTCACCGCGGCCGGAGTGTCGTCCGGCATCGACATGGCGCTCACCCTGGTTGGCCGGATCGCGGGCGACGACCTGGCCCAGGCCGTGCAACTGGGCACGGAGTACGACCCGCAGCCGCCCTACGACGCCGGGTCGCCGCAGAAGGCGCCCGCGCACATCGTCGACAAGCTCCGCGCGCGCAGCCGCTTCATCCTGACGTAGGGACACTCCAGGTGAAGCGCGGCTGCCTGCGCTCCAGGAACGCGGCGACGCCCTCCACGGTGTCGCCGCCGCCGCGTGCCTGCTCCGTCCAGTACGCGTCCCGGTCGGTGTGCCCGTTCGCGAACTCCTTCGCCGCGGCCTGGGTGAGCTGCGAACGGGACACCAGGATCCGGGTGAACTCCGCGACCCGCTTGGCGAGTTCGCCCTGGGGCAGCACCTCGTCCACCAGGCCGGTGCGCAGCGCCCGCTCCGCGTCGATCAACTCCCCGGAGAACAGCAGGTACTTGGCGGCGGCCGGACCCACCAGCGACACCAGCCGACGCGTGGAGGAGGCCGGGTACACGATGCCGAGCTTCGCCGGCGTCACCCCGAACAGTGCCCCCTCCATGGCGAACCGCAGATCGCAGGCCGCCGCCAGCTGCGACCCGCCGCCCACGCAGTGCCCGCGGATCGCGGCCAGCGTCGGCTTCGGGAAGGCGGCCAGGGCCTCCTCGGCCCGCACCGCGAGACCCTGCGCCTCCTCCGGCGACCCCTGCAGCGTGGAGATGTCGGCCCCCGCGCAGAACGTCCCGCCCTCCCCGGTCAGCACCAGCGCCCGTACGCCCGGGTCGGCCGCGAGGGTGTCCAGCAGCGGAGGCAGGGCGGCCCACATCGCGGCCGTCATGGCGTTGCGCTTGGCCGGGTGGTGGATGACGACGGTGGCGACCGAGTCGGTGACATCGTGCAGCAGCTGGGGCTCCATGGGCCGGATGCTAGCCGCCGTGCCCGGCATGTGATCAAGAAGGGGCGGCCAAACCCGTACAACCCGAAGAGTTCGCGAAGTCGGCTGAAGGGGGACAGGAGCAGTCCCACAACTGACCGCGTCATACGCCAACGGTCATAAATGCTCGATACCTGCTGACTTGTGTTCAGTCATCCGGAGCGCTGCGGGTCGTTACCAACACTCGACGTGTGGTGACAATCGAGCGCAAGGGTGGCGACCGGACGATGGAGAACCACGGGCGCGGGTCCGGCCCACGCCCAGAAGGCGGCGCGTACGAGGAGCCCCTCCATCCGGGGCCCGCCGATCCGCTGCCGTACGAGGGTGTCTGGCGGTTCACCGCTCCCGCCGTCGACGCCTCGGTCCCGCAGGCGCGGCACGCCGTACGCGACCTGCTGTACCGCCAAGGCGTGCCCGTCTCCGAAGACCTCGTCCACGGGCTGCTGCTGATCGTCTCGGAGCTGGTCACGAACGCCGTCCGGCACGCGGCGCTGCTGTCGCCGATGCTCGCCGTGGAGGTCGCCGTCGGCGCCGAGTGGGTGCGGGTGTCCGTGGAGGACAACCACCCCTACCGCCCGACCGCCCTGGAGGCCGACCACGGAGGCGAGGGCGGCCGCGGGCTGCTCCTCGTCACCGAGGTCGCCCGGGAGGCGGGCGGCGTGTGCGACGTCGAGCACACGTCGAGCGGCGGCAAGGTGATCTGGGCCGCCCTGCCGCTCAAACCCCTAAGGGTGCTCTAGGCCCAGTCGTCAGGGCCTGAGGGTCACCAGCCGGCCGACGGGCCGGTCAGCTCCCTGACGGCCGGGCGGGCCGCGTCCAGCACAGTCATGAACCAGGACGAGAAGGTGTCCTTGGCGTGTCGCTCCGCGAGCTCCGCGGGGCTCACATAGGCCGTGGCGCCGACCTCCTCCGGGTCCGGCCGCAGCGGGGACTGCACCAGGCCGACGAACAGGTGGTTGTACTCCTGCTCGACCAGGCCCGAGTCCGGGTCCGGGTGGTTGTAGCGGACCGTGCCCGCCTCGGCGAGCAGCGAGGGGGACACACCCAGCTCCTCGTACGTCCGCCGGGCCGCCGCCGCGAAGGGCGCCTCACCGGGGTAGGGGTGGCCGCAGCAGGTGTTCGACCACACGCCGGGGGAGTGGTACTTGCCCAGCGCCCGCTGCTGCAGCAGCAGCCGGCTGCGCTCGTCGAAGAGGAAGACGGAGAAGGCGCGGTGCAGCTGACCCGGCGGCTGGTGGGCGGCGAGCTTCTCCGCGGTGCCGATCGTGACGCCGTTGTCGTCGACCAGTTCCAGCAAAATCGCGTCTGCGGCGCCGTTCGACGGAGTGTGCGTCGCGGTGGCAGGTGTGATCGGCATACCCATCCTTCACATCGGTCTTCGCACCCCAAGTCTGCCGTACGAAACCGGCACTCCCGGCACTTCGCGGCGCGCCCGCATGTCCCGCGCACGGCGCGGGCCACGGCCGTCACCGGCCGAAGACCGGAAGAGGGGCCCGGTGGTTGATCGTGCCCGGCGAGATCGGCGGGGAACCGTCCGGGCAGCGCTGTGAGGCTTAACGACGCAGGGTCGCGCCGGACGGCTGCATTCCGGCCAAGGTGCGCCCCACCTGCCTCAATGGCACACCCTCGCCTCGTGCTCCGCGTGCCCGCCCGGCTCCAGCTGGAAGGTGCAGTGCGCCACGTCGAAGTGGTCGCCCAGGCACTCCTGGAGCTCGTGGAGCATCTTCTCGTGGCCGATCGCACTGAGGACGTCGGAGCGCACGACCACGTGCGCGGACAGCACCGGCATACCGGACGTGATCGTCCAGGCGTGCAGGTCGTGGACGTCCTCGACGCCGTCCAGAGCCACGATGTGGGCCCGTACGTCCGCCATGTCCACGTCCCTGGGGGCCGCCTCCAGCAGGACGTCCAGGGTCTCGCGCAGCAGCTTGACGGTGCGGGGCACGATCATCAGGCCGATCACGAGCGAGGCGATCGGGTCGGCGGCCTGCCAGCCGGTGGCGAGGATGACCAGCGCCGAGATGATCACCGCGAGCGAACCCAGGGCGTCAGCGGCCACCTCCAGGAACGCGCCGCGCACGTTCAGGCTCTCCTGCTGGCCGCGCACCAGCAGCGTCAGCGAGATCATGTTCGCGACCAGGCCGATCAGACCGAACACGATGGTCAGCCCGCCCTCGGTGTCGGCGGGCGTGACGAACCGCTGGATCGCCTCGTACAGGACGTAGCCGCCGACGCCGAGCAGCAGCAGGCAGTTGGCGAGCGCGGCGAGGATCTCGGCGCGGGCGTAGCCGAAGGTGCGGTTGCCGCTCGGCGGGAGGTTGGCGAAGTGGATCGCGAACAGCGCCATGCCCAGGCCCAGCGCGTCGGTCGCCATGTGGGCGGCGTCCGCGATCAGCGCGAGCGAGTCCGCGAGCACACCGCCGACGATCTCGACCACCATGACGGTGAGCGTGATCGACAGCGCGACGCGCAGCCGCCCGCGGTACGCCGCCGCGGCCGTACCGGTGGGCGGGGCATGCGAGTGCCCGTGTCCGTGATCGTGCCCAGCCCCCATGACAGCCGCCCTCCTGTGTTCCGCCCGGGATCACAGTGAACTACGGGTGGGGGGTACTGGGCAACGCGGCACTGAACACCGTTGTCATGTGCCCTGACCTGCGGAAACGATACGCAGGTCAGGGCACCCTCAGTTCCTGTGTTGCGGTGTCACTCGCCGTGGTGCAGCTGCCAGCCCTGCCACGCCGACTCGACCATCTCGCGCACCCCGCGCCGGGCGGTCCAGCCCAGTTCCTCGGCGGCCCGGGCGGCAGCCGCGACCGCGCGGGGCGCGTCCCCGGGGCGGCGGGCCTCGACGAGGGGCGGGCGGCGGTCGCCGGTCACCTCGCCGATGACGGTGATCAGCTCGCGGACGGAGACGCCCTCGCCGCGGCCGATGTTCACCGTGAGGTCACCGCTTCGGCCGGCGAGCCGCCGTGCCGCGGCCAGATGCGCCTCGGCCAGGTCGGCGACGTGGATGTAGTCGCGGATGCAGGTGCCGTCCGGCGTCGGGTAGTCGTCGCCGAAGATCCGCGGGGCCTCGTCGCGGGTGAGCCGGTCGAAGACCATGGGGACGATGTTGAAGACGCCCGTGTCGGCCAGCTCGGGTGTGCCCGCGCCGGCCACGTTGAAGTAGCGCAGGCAGACCGTGGAGATGCCGTGCGCCCGGCCCGCCGCCCGCACCAGCCACTCGCCGGTGAGCTTGGTCTCGCCGTACGGGTTCACCGGCGCGCACGCGGTGTCCTCGGTGATGAGGTCCACATCGGGATTGCCGTAGACGGCCGCGGACGAGGAGAACAGGAACTTGCCGACCCCGGCCTCGGCGACCGCCTCCAGGAGCGTCGCCAGACCGCCGACGTTCTCCCGGTAGTAGCGGGTGGGCTGCGCCACGGACTCGGCGACCTGCTTGCGCGCGGCGAGATGGACGACGCCGGTCACCTCGTACTCGGCGAAGACCCGCTTCAGCAGGTCGCCGTCGAGCGTCGAGCCCTCGACGAGCGGCACGTCCGCCGGCAGCCGCTCGGGGAACCCGGCCGAGAGGTCGTCCAGCGCGACGACCTGCTCCCCGGCCTCGGTCATGGCCCGCACCACATGGGCCCCGATGTATCCCGCTCCGCCTGTGATCAGCCATGTCATGGTCGCCCACCCTATGCCGACGCCACCCGGCGATCCCCAATGTCCCGGATGCCTGATCTGGGGGGCGCGGTTTGTCGGCGGGACCCCGGATCACCGATGATGATCGCGGCAAAGGCCAGTGGAGACGGCGTTGATCGGCCCGTGAACGGGCGGTGAACTCCGCTCTCCGGGCATCAGATAGCCTCTGCCGACATGCCGCCCGCCTGGTGCAGCCAAGGGGCGCCCCCATCGTGCACATGACCGGCGCCAGCGCGTCGGCACCCAGGGAGTGAGTTCGGTTGTCGACCGCCATCCTCACCGGTCAGCCGGTCCCCGGATCGTCGATCGAGGGCGATCTGCGGTCCCTCGGCTTCGACGTACGGACCGCCTCCGACACCGCCGACGCCGAGACGCTGCTGGCCCAGGCGCCCGCCGACCGGCGGGTCGCCGTGGTCGACGCCCGCTTCGTGGGCCACCTGCACGCACTGCGCCTCGGCCTCACCGACCCCCGCTTCCCGCTCGCCGCGATCCCGGGCGCCGTGACGGCCCAGCCGGCCGGCCGGCAGGCCCTGACCCGCGCGATGGCCCGCGAGAACTCGGCCGGCGGCGGCACGGCACTCGCCGTCGACAGCCTCGCCGACCGCATCGTCACCGCCCTCGACACCGACGGCGTCGAAGTGCACCGCCCGGAGCTCGGCAGCCTGGTTGCCGCCGTCCCCGCCGACCCGCAGTCCCGCAACGAGGCACGGCAGGCCGTCGCGAACGTCGACGACGAGGCCGTACGTCTGAAGTCGGCCGTGAAGTCCCGCGACGGCTTCTTCACCACGTTCTGCATCAGCCCCTACTCCCGCTACATCGCCCGCTGGTGCGCCCGCCGCGGCCTGACCCCGAACCAGGTCACCACCGCCTCCCTGATCACCGCGCTGATCGCGGCCACCTGCGCGGCCACCGGCACCCGCGCCGGCTTCGTCGCCGCGGGCGTCCTGCTGATCGCGTCCTTCGTACTGGACTGCACCGACGGCCAGTTGGCGCGCTACTCCCTGCAGTACTCCACGCTCGGCGCCTGGCTCGACGCCACCTTCGACCGGGCCAAGGAGTACGCCTACTACGCAGGCCTCGCGCTGGGAGCGGCCCGCGGCGGCGACGACGTATGGGCCCTCGCGCTCGGCGCGATGATCCTGCAGACCTGCCGGCACGTCGTCGACTTCTCCTTCAACGAGGCCAACCACGACGCCACCGCCAACACCAGCCCCACGGCGGCCCTCTCCGACAAACTGGACAGTGTCGGCTGGACGGTGTGGGTGCGCCGCATGATCGTGCTGCCGATCGGCGAACGCTGGGCGATGATCGCGGTGCTGACCGCGGTCACCACGCCCCGGATCACCTTCTACGTCCTGCTCATCGGCTGCGCGTTCGCGGCGACCTACACGACCGCGGGGCGTTTGCTGCGGTCGCTGACCCGGAAGGCGCGGCGCACGGACCGGGCGGCGCAGGCGCTGGCCGATCTGGCGGACAGCGGGCCCCTGGCCCAGCTCTTCTCGCGGGCCGTGCTGGCCGGAAAGCCCGCCCTCGCGCCCTTGGTCGCCGCAGTGGGTGCCCTCGTGGTGGTGCTCGCCGCCTGGTTCGACGATCCGGGGTGGCCGCTGATCCTGTGCGCGGGCATCTATGTCCTGCTGTCGGCCGAAGCCGTCTCGAACCCCCTCAAGGGCCCCCTCGACTGGCTGATCCCCCCGCTCTTTCGCGCCGCCGAATACGGCACCGTCCTGATCCTGGCGGCCAAAGCGGACGTGAACGGAGCCCTTCCTGCAGCTTTCGGGCTGGTGGCGGCCGTCGCCTACCATCACTACGACACGGTGTACCGCATCCGCGGCAACGCCGGAGCGCCGCCGGCCTGGCTGGTGCGCGCCATTGGGGGGCACGAAGGGCGGACGCTGCTCGTCACCGTCCTGGCCGCCGCGCTCACCGCTTCGCAGTTCAAGGTCGCGCTCACGGCGCTCGCCGTGGCCGTCGCCCTGGTGGTGCTCGTCGAGAGCATCCGCTTCTGGGTGTCCTCCGGGGCCCCCGCCGTACACGATGAAGGAGAACCCGCATGATCGGCCTCGTGCTGGCGGCCGGCGCCGGACGGCGTCTGCGCCCCTACACCGACAGCCTTCCCAAGGCGCTGGTGCCGGTGGGGCCCGCGGGCATAGAGGGCGAACCCACGGTCCTGGACCTGACTCTCGGCAACTTCGCCGAGATCGGCCTGACCGAGGTCGCGATCATCGTCGGCTACCGCAAGGAGGCCGTGTACGAGCGCAAGGCGGCGCTGGAGGCGAAGTACGGCCTCAAGCTCACCCTCATCGACAACGACAAGGCCGAGGAGTGGAACAACGCCTACTCCCTGTGGTGCGGCCGTGACGCCCTCAAGGACGGTGTGATCCTCGCCAACGGCGACACCGTCCACCCGGTCTCCGTCGAGCAGACGCTGCTCGCCGCGCGCGGCGACGGCAAGAGGATCATCCTCGCCCTGGACACGGTGAAGAACCTGGCCGACGAGGAGATGAAGGTCGTCGTCGACCCCGAGCAGGGCATGACGAAGATCACCAAGCTGATGGACCCGGCCGAGGCGACCGGCGAGTACATCGGCGTGACGCTCATCGAGGGCGACGCCGCCCCCGAGCTGGCCGACGCCCTGAAGGCGGTCTGGGAGACCGACCCGCAGCAGTTCTACGAGCACGGGTACCAGGAGCTCGTGAACCGCGGCTTCCGCATCGACGTGGCGCCGATCGGCGACGTCAAGTGGGTCGAGATCGACAACCACGACGATCTCGCCCGGGGACGGGAGATCGCATGCCAGTACTGACCCGGCTCATCCCCTCACCGCTCGTCGTGGACATCCGCCCGGGTGCCCTCGACGACCTGGCCTGCGTGCTCGCCGACGAGCGCATCTCCACCTCGGGCAGGCTCGCCGTCGCCGTCAGCGGCGGCTCCGGCGCCCGGCTGCGCGAGCGGATCGCCCCGACCCTGCCCGGTGCCACCTGGTACGAGGTCGGCGGCGGCACCCTCGACGACGCGGTGCGGCTGGCCGGCGACATAAAGGCCGGCCACTACGACGCGGTCGTCGGCCTCGGCGGCGGCAAGATCATCGACTGCGCCAAGTTCGCCGCGGCACGCGTCGGCCTGCCCCTGGTCGCCGTGCCGACGAACCTGGCGCACGACGGCCTGTGCTCGCCCGTCGCCACCCTCGACAACGACGCGGGCCGCGGCTCGTACGGCGTGCCGAACCCGATCGCCGTCGTAATCGACCTGGACGTCATCCGTGAGGCACCGGCGCGGTTCGTGCGGGCGGGCATCGGGGACGCGATCTCCAACATCTCCGCGATCGCGGACTGGGAGCTGGCCAACCGCGTCAAGGGCGAGAAGATCGACGGTCTCGCCGCCGCGATGGCGCGCCAGGCCGGCGAGGCGGTGCTCAGGCACCCGGGCGGTATCGGCGACAACGAGTTTCTCCAGGTGCTCGCCGAGGCGCTGGTCCTCAGCGGTATCGCCATGTCGGTGTCGGGTGACTCGCGGCCGTCCTCCGGGGCCTGCCACGAGATCAACCACGCCTTCGACCTGCTCTACCCCAAGCGAGCTGCCAGCCACGGCGAGCAGTGCGGCCTCGGCGCCGCCTTCGCGATGTACCTGCGCGGCGCGCACGAGGAGTCGGCGTACATGGCCGAGGTGCTGCGCCGGCACGGGCTTCCGGTGCTCCCGGAGGAGATCGGCTTCACGGTGGACGAGTTCGTCCGCGCCGTGGAATTCGCCCCGGAGACCCGGCCCGGCCGCTACACGATCCTCGAACACCTCGACCTCAAAACCGACCAGATCAAGGACATTTACGCCGACTATGTCAAGGCCATCGGTAGCTGAACTCCGCCCGGTCGTCCACCCCGCAGGGGTCAAGGACCGGCGCAGCGGTGAGCACTGGATGGGACGCCTCTACATGCGTGAGGTGTCCCTGCGGGTCGACCGCTACCTGGTGAACACCAGGGTCACGCCCAACCAGCTCACGTATCTGATGACCGTCTTCGGCGTGCTCGCCGCCCCGGCCCTGCTGGTGCCGGGGATCGCGGGCGCCGTGCTCGGCGTGTTCTGCGTGCAGATGTATCTGCTGCTGGACTGCGTCGACGGCGAGATCGCGCGCTGGAAGAAGCAGTACTCGCTGAGCGGCGTCTACCTGGACCGGGTCGGCGCCTACCTCACCGACGCCGCGGTGCTCGTCGGCTTCGGGCTTCGCGCCGCCGACCTGTGGGGCAGCGGCCGTATCGACTGGCTGTGGGCCTTCCTCGGCACCCTGGCCGCGCTCGGCGCCATCCTGATCAAGGCCGAGACCGACCTGGTCGGCGTCGCCCGCCACCAGACCGGCAAGCCGCCGGTCCAGGAGTCGGCGGCCGAGATGCGCTCCTCCGGCATGGCGCTGGCCCGCAAGGCCGCCTCCCTGCTGAAGTTCCACCGGCTGATCCTCGGCATCGAGGCGTCCCTGCTGATCCTGGTCCTGGCGATCGCCGACCAGATGCGCGGCGACCTGTTCTTCTCCCGCCTCGGCGTCGCGGTGCTGGCCGGCATCGCCATGCTGCAGACCCTGCTGCACCTCGTGTCCATCCTCGCCTCCAGCAGGCTGAAGTGAGCGGCATGAAGGTCGGCGCGGTGATCATCACCATGGGCAACCGCCCCGACGAGCTCCGCGCCCTGCTCGACTCGGTCGCCAAGCAGGACGGCGACAGGGTCGAGGCGGTCGTGGTCGGCAACGGCTCGCCCGTCCCGGACGTCCCCGAGGGCGTCCGTACGATCGAGCTGCCCGAGAACCTCGGCATCCCCGGCGGCCGCAACGTCGGCATCGAGGCCTTCGGCCCCAGCGGCCGCGACGTCGACGTCCTGATGTTCCTCGACGACGACGGACTCCTCGCACAGCACGACACCGCCGAGCTGTGCCGCCAGGCCTTCGAGGCCGACCCGAAGCTCGGCATCATCAGCTTCCGCATCGCCGACCCCGACACCGGGGTCACCCAGCGCCGCCACGTCCCGCGTCTGCGCGCCGCCGACCCGATGCGCTCCTCCCGGGTCACCACCTTCCTCGGCGGCGCCAACGCCGTCCGTACCAAGGTCTTTGCCGAAGTCGGCGGCCTCCCGGACGAATTCTTCTACGCCCACGAGGAAACCGACCTGGCATGGCGGGCCCTGGACGCGGGCTGGATGATCGACTACCGGTCCGACATGGTGCTGTACCACCCGACGACCGCGCCCTCGCGGCACGCGGTCTACCACCGCATGGTCGCCCGCAACCGCGTCTGGCTGGCCCGCCGCAACCTCCCCGCCCTGCTGGTCCCGGTCTACCTCGGTGTCTGGCTGCTGCTCACCCTCGTCCGCCGCCCCTCGCGGCCGGCCCTGAGGGCATGGTTCGGCGGGTTCCGGGAAGGCTGGACCACTCCGTGCGGGCCACGCAGGCCGATGAAGTGGCGTACGGTGTGGCGGCTGACCCGACTGGGCCGACCCCCTGTGATCTGACAAGCTCGTTCCAGAGAGAGCAATTCGGACCCCACCCGGGTCCCTGGCTCATGCCATGCCCGCACAGGCTGCGCATCCCGAAGACGAAAGTTTCCACCAGTGAGTGAGACAACGCACGACGGCACGGTCGCCCTGAGCGCGTCCCTGTCGCCCGACGAGGGCCTTTCGGCGAGCCGGCTCGCCGACAAGTACGGGCTGACCGTGAGCGGCGCCCGGCCCGGCCTCGTCGAGTACGTCCGCCAGCTCTGGGACCGGCGTCACTTCATCCTCGCCTTCTCGCAGGCGAAGCTGACCGCCCAGTACAGCCAGGCCAAGCTCGGTCAGCTGTGGCAGGTGGCCACACCGCTGCTGAACGCCGGCGTGTACTACTTCATCTTCGGCGTCATCCTGCACGCCAGCCGGGGCATGTCGCAGGACGTGTACATCCCGTTCCTGGTCACGGGCGTGTTCGTGTTCACCTTCACGCAGAGCTCGATCATGACGGGCGTGCGCGCGATCTCCGGCAACCTCGGCCTGGTGCGCGCCCTGCACTTCCCGCGTGCCTCGCTGCCCATCTCCTTCGCGCTGCAGCAGCTGCAGCAGCTGCTCTTCTCGATGATCGTGCTGTTCATCATCGTGATCGGCTTCGGCAGCTACCCCGGCCTGTCCTGGCTGCTGATCCTGCCGATCCTGTCCCTGCAGTTCCTCTTCAACACCGGGCTCGCGCTCATCGTGGCCCGCATGGGCGCCAAGACGCCGGACCTCGCCCAGCTGATGCCGTTCATCCTGCGCACCTGGATGTACATGTCCGGCGTCATGTTCTCGATCAACCACATGCTGGCCGGCCGCTCCGAGGCGTTCATCCGCGTGATGCAGCTGAACCCGGCGGCCATCTACATGGACCTGATGCGCTTCGCGCTCATCGACGGCTACGGCGCCTCGAACCTGCCCCCGCACGTCTGGGCGATCGCCCTGTTCTGGTCCGTCGTCGTCTCCGTCGGCGGTTTCGTGTACTTCTGGAAGGCAGAGGAGCGGTACGGCCGTGGCTGAGCTGAACCCCGGGGAGCTGATCCCCACCGTCATCGCCGACGAGCTGCACATCGTCTACCGCGTCCACGGCGCCAAGACCGGCAAGGGCAGCGCCACCGCCGCCCTCAGCCGCATCGTCAAGCGCGGCGAGGAGCGCGGCGTGCGCAAGGTGCACGCCGTCAAGGGCGTCTCCTTCGTCGCCTACCGCGGCGAGGCCATCGGCCTCATCGGCTCCAACGGCTCCGGCAAGTCGACCCTGCTGCGCGCCATCGCCGGCCTCCTCCCGGCGGAGAAGGGCAAGGTCTACACCAACGGCCAGCCGTCCCTGCTCGGCGTGAACGCGGCCCTGATGAACGACCTGACCGGCGAGCGCAACGTCATATTGGGCGGGCTCGCCATGGGCATGTCCCGCGAGCAGATCAGGGAGCGCTACCAGTCGATCGTCGACTTCTCCGGCATCAACGAGAAGGGCGACTTCATCACCCTGCCGATGCGCACCTACTCCTCCGGCATGGCGGCCCGCCTGCGCTTTTCCATCGCCGCCGCCAAGGACCACGACGTCCTGATGATCGACGAGGCGCTGGCCACCGGCGACCGCAAGTTCCAGAAGCGCTCCGAGGAGCGCATCCGTGAGCTGCGCAAGGAAGCCGGCACGGTGTTTCTCGTCAGTCACAACAACAAGTCGATCCGCGACACCTGCGACCGCGTCCTGTGGCTGGAACGCGGCGAGCTGCGCATGGATGGGCCTACCGAAGAGGTCCTCAAGGAGTACGAGAAGTTCACCGGCAAGTAGCCCACCCCGGCCTGGACGCACAGGCCAGGACGGATCGCGGGGCCCCGCCGCAACCTCTGCGGCGGGGCCCTGCGTCTGCAAAGGAAACGTCAACTCGGTTTCGCCCAAGGAATCTTGACGCCAATCGGTGTGTTGTTGTGATGTGCAGGACACCCCAGGGATCCTCGCTGCGTTGTACAACGTAAGCTGTACCGGTCCCGAAACGCGGCAAGTGGGGCGATAATGCGCGACACCCCCGACCGGGACAGCCGCGCGGACAGCCGGGCGGCGTGTCCGAAATAGTATGCATTGGGTCGGCAGTGTAGAACGGGAGATGTGACGGCAATGGCTACGGAAACTCCCCAGCTGAGCGCAGCATGTGCCGTCCCCGCCCCGGGCAGTCACCGGTGACGGGAACCGGCATGTCGCACGCCGTTGATCCGGAGCGCGGCACGCTCGACAAGGCCGCGGGCGAGAACTTCCCCGTGGCACCTTTCTTCCTGCCCAGGGCCTGGCGCGCCGACCTCATGGCGGTGTACGGATTCGCCCGCCTCGTCGACGACATCGGCGACGGCGACCTGGCCCCCGGCGGCGCCGACGCCCGTCTGCTCGGCGTGTCGCCCGAGGACGCCGAGGACCGGCTGCTGCTCCTGGACGCCTTCGAGGCCGATCTGAACCGGGTCTTCGACTCGACCCCGCGCCACCCCCTGCTGCGCCGCCTCCAGCCGACCGTCCGGCGCCACGCGCTGACCCCGGAGCCCTTCCTCGGCCTGATCGCAGCCAACCGCCAGGACCAGCTCGTCAGCCGCTACGAGACCTACGACGACCTGCTCGCCTACTGCGAACTGTCGGCCAACCCCGTCGGCCGCCTGGTCCTCTCCGTCACCGGCACCTCGACCCCCGAACGCATCCGCCTCTCGGACGCGATCTGCACGGCCCTCCAGATCGTCGAACACCTGCAGGACGTCGCCGAGGACTTCGGCCGCGACCGCATCTACCTGCCCGCCGAGGACATGAAACACTTCCATGTTCAAGATGCGGATCTCGCCACACCCACCGCGGGCGCATCGTTGCGCGCACTGGTTGCATACGAAGCAGAACGCGCCCGCGATCTCCTGAATGAAGGCGCCCCCCTCGTGGGTAGCGTCCACGGCAGGTTGAAGCTGCTGCTCGCGGGATTCGTGGCGGGGGGAAGGGCGGCGATCAAAGCGATCGCCGCCGCGGAATACGACGTACTTCCCGGCCCGCCCAAGCCCGGCAAGGTCCAGCTGCTGCGCGAGGTGGGCGTGACTCTGCGAGGAGAGGGGTGATCCGGACCGTGGAGTCGGAACAACACGTGTCCGCACCGGTACTCGCCGCCTACAGCTACTGCGAGGCCGTCACCGGACAGCAGGCCCGTAACTTCGCCTACGGCATCAGGCTGCTGCCGACGCCCAAGCGCCGAGCGATGTCGGCGCTCTACGCGTTTTCCAGGCGCGTCGACGACATCGGCGACGGCGTGCTGGCCGGCGAGGTCAAGGCGGCACGACTCGAGGACACCCGCGCGCTGCTGGCCCGGGTGCGTGACGGTGCGGTCGCCGAGGACGACATCGACCCGGTCGCCGTCGCCCTCGCCCATGCCGCCGAGACCTTCCCGATCCCGCTCGACGGGCTGGACGAGCTGATCGACGGCGTGCTGATGGACGTACGCGGCGAGACCTATGAGACCTGGGACGACCTGAAGGTCTACTGCCGCTGCGTCGCGGGCGCCATCGGCCGGCTCTCGCTCGGCGTGTTCGGCACGGAACCGGGGGCGCGCGGCGCCGATCGAGCCCCGGAGTACGCCGACACGCTCGGGCTCGCGCTGCAGCTCACCAACATCCTCAGAGACGTCCGCGAGGACGCCGGGGGCGGCCGCACCTATCTGCCCTCCGACGACCTCGCGAAATTCGGGTGCTCGGCCGGGTTCAACGGGCCGACCCCACCGGAGGGCTCCGACTTCGCGGGCCTCGTGCACTTCGAAGTGCGACGGGCCCGCGCCCTTTTCGCCGAGGGCTACCGGCTGCTCCCCATGCTCGACCGGCGCAGCGGCGCCTGTGTCGCCGCCATGGCCGGCATCTACCGCCGGCTGCTCGACCGCATCGAGCGCGACCCGGAGGCCGTGCTGCGCGGCCGGGTCTCGCTGCCCGGGCGGGAGAAGGCCTACGTCGCCGTGCGCGGTCTGTCCGGTCTGGATGCCCGGCATGTGACGCGGAGGACCGTCAGGAGGCGCGCCTGATGGACAAACAGGGCCAAGGTGATTCCACCGACGAAAAGCGGCACGCAACCCTCCGGACAGGGACGGCGTCCCTGACTGCGACGGCCGACCGTGCACCGTTCAACCACGGCGGTCGCGCAGGGGAGGGTGCACGATGAGCGACGACGGCACGCGGTCCGACGAGCCGCTTGCGGACCCGGCGGGGCGTCCCGGGAGGGACGCCGTCGTGATCGGCGGCGGGCTCGCCGGCATCACCGCCGCGCTCGCGCTCGCCGACGCGGGCGTCCGCGTCACCCTGATCGAGGGCAGGCCGAGGCTCGGTGGCCTCGCCTTCTCCTTCCAGCGCGGCGAACTGACCGTCGACAACGGACAGCACGTCTACCTGCGCTGCTGCACCGCCTACCGCTGGTTCCTCGACCGCATCGAGGGGACGGCGCTGGCGCCGCTGCAGGATCGTCTCGACGTGCCCGTACTCGACGTCGACAAGCCCGAGGGGCGGCGGCTGGGCAGACTGCGGCGCGACGCACTGCCGGTGCCCCTGCATCTGGGGCGCAGCCTGGCGACGTATCCGCATCTCTCGCTCGCCGAGCGGGCCAAGGTGGGGCGGGCCGCGCTCGCGCTCAAGGGGCTCGACCTCGCCGATCCGAACCTGGACACGCAGGACTTCGGCAGCTGGCTGACCGCGCACGGTCAGTCGGCGCGTGCCGTCGAGGCCCTGTGGGACCTGGTCGGGGTCGCCACCCTCAACGCGGTCGCGGGCGACGCCTCGCTGGGGCTCGCCGCGATGGTGTTCAAGACCGGTCTGCTGTCCGACCCGGGCGCGGCCGACATCGGATGGGCGCACGTCCCGCTGGGTGAACTGCATGACCGTCTTGCCCGCAAGGCGCTCGACTCCGCGGGCGTCCGTACCGAGGTCCGTACACGCGTCACCTCCATCTCTACTGACGAAAACGGGCGCCTACGCGTTCAGGTTCCCGGCGAGACGCTCCAGGCGGACGCCATCGTGCTCGCCGTACCCCAGCGCGAGGCCCATGACCTGCTGCCGGAGGGCGCGCTCGACGCCCCCGAAAAGCTTCTGGAAATCGGCACCGCGCCGATCCTCAACGTGCATGTCGTCTACGACCGCAAGGTGCTGGAGAAGCCGTTCTTCGCGGCCCTCGGCACCCCGGTCCAGTGGGTCTTCGACCGCACCGACGCCTCCGGACTGCGCGAGGGCCAGTACCTCGCGCTGTCCCAGTCGGCGGCGCACGACGAGATCGACGAGCCGGTCGCCGCGCTGCGCGAGCGCTACCTGCCCGAGCTGGAACGCCTGCTGCCCGGCACACGCGGCGCAGAGGTGAAGGACTTCTTCGTGACCAGGGAGCGCACGGCGACGTTCGCTCCGACCCCCGGCGTCGGGCGGCTGCGGCCCGGCGCCCGTACCAAAGCCCCCGGCCTGTACCTGGCCGGAGCGTGGACCGCCACCGGGTGGCCCGCGACCATGGAGAGTGCGGTCCGCAGTGGTGTGAGTGCGGCTGACGCCGCGCTCGCCGCCCTGGGCCGGCCCCGCCCGAGTCACCTCTTCGAGTTCGAGGAGGCGGCGTGATGCTCGATCAGCATGCGGCAGGCCCCCGCACCCCCGGTACCGCAACAAGAGGAGAGACTGTGCCCACTGTGCCCCCGGCCGAGACGGCTGCCGACGCGGTGGACGTGACCGCGCTCCTGGAGCGCGGCCGGACCCTTGCCACACCGGTACTGCGGGCGGCCGTCGACCGCCTGGCCCCTCCCATGGACACCGTTTCCGCCTACCACTTCGGCTGGATCGACGCAGAGGGCAACCCCGCCGACGGGGACGGCGGCAAGGCCGTACGACCCGCCCTCGCGGTGCTCTCCGCCGAGGTCACCGGCGCCGCACCCGAGGCCGGCATCCCCGGCGCCGTAGCCGTCGAACTCGTCCACAACTTCTCCCTCCTGCACGACGACCTGATGGACGGCGACGAACAGCGCCGCCACCGCGACACCGTCTGGAAGGTGCACGGCCCCGCCCAGGCGATCCTCGTCGGCGACGCCCTGTTCGCCCTGGCCAACGAGATCCTGCTGGAGCTCGGGACGGTCGAGGCCGGCCGCGCCACCCGCCGCCTCACCACCGCCACTCGCGCCCTGATCGACGGCCAGGCGCAGGACATCTCCTACGAGCACCGCGACCGCGTCAGCGTCGAGGAGTGCCTGGAGATGGAGGGCAACAAGACCGGCGCCCTGCTCGCCTGCGCCTCCTCCATCGGCGCGGTGCTCGGCGGCGCCGACGGCCGCACCGCCGACACCCTGGAGAAGTACGGCTACCACCTGGGCCTCGCCTTCCAGGCCGTCGACGACCTGCTCGGCATCTGGGGCGACCCGGTCTCCACCGGCAAGCAGACCTGGAGCGACCTGCGCCAGCGCAAGAAGTCCCTGCCGGTCGTGGCCGCGCTCGCGGCGGGCGGATCCGCCTCCGAGCGGCTCGGCGAGATCCTTGCCGCCGACGCCAAGAGCAGCGACTTCGAGAACTTCTCCGAGGAGGAGTTCGCCTTCCGCGCCGCCCTCATCGAGGAGGCGGGCGGCCGCGAGTGGACGGCGGATGAAGCACGCCGTCAGCACACCATCGCCATCGAGGCCCTGCACGCCATCGACATGCCCGACCGGGTGCGGGCCCAGTTCACGGCGCTCGCTGACTTCGTCGTCGTACGAAAGAGATGATCACTATCGGTCGAATAGCCCTCGCGTAGTCGCCGGCCGGTGTCGCGGGAACACGAGCACCGGCCGACGGCGGACCCACAGCAGCACGATTTGCACGACTGCACGAAGGGGAAGCCATGACAGCGACGACCGACGGAAGCACCGGGGCCCTCCCGCCCCGGGCAGCCTCGGCCAGCGAAACCGACAGCACCACCCCCGTGGCGGCGGGGGTACACGATGCCGCCGTACGCGCCGTACAACGCTCCACCGACTTCCTGCTGTCCCGGCAGGACGCCCAGGGCTGGTGGAAGGGCGACCTCGAAACCAACGTCACCATGGACGCCGAGGATCTGCTGCTACGGCAGTTCCTGGGCATCCTCGACGAGCACACCGCGCACGCCGCCGCGCTGTTCATCCGCGGCGAGCAGCGCGAGGACGGCACCTGGGCCACCTTCTACGGCGGGCCGGGCGAACTCTCCACCACCATCGAGGCGTACGTCGCGCTCCGGCTGGCCGGCGACGAGCCGGACGCGCCGCACATGGCGAGGGCCTCCGCCTGGATCCGCGAGCAGGGCGGCATCGCCGCGGCCCGTGTCTTCACCCGGATCTGGCTCGCCCTGTTCGGCTGGTGGAAGTGGGAGGACCTGCCCGAACTCCCGCCGGAGCTCATCTACTTCCCCAAGTGGGTACCGCTCAACATCTACGACTTCGGGTGCTGGGCCCGGCAGACGATCGTGCCGCTCACGGTCGTGTCCGCGAAGCGGCCGGTGCGGCCCGCGCCCTTCTCGCTCGACGAGTTGCACAAAGACGCGAACAACCCGAACCCGCCCAAGCCCCTTGCCCCGGTGGCGAGTTGGGACGGTGCCTTCCAGCGGCTCGACAAGGTGCTGCACCAGTTGCGCAAGGTCGCGCCGCGGCGGCTGCGCAAGGCGGCCATGAACTCTGCAGCCCGCTGGATCATCGAGCGGCAGGAGAACGACGGCTGCTGGGGCGGTATCCAGCCGCCGGCCGTGTACTCGGTGATCGCCCTGTATCTGCTGGGCTATGACCTCGAACACCCCGTGATGCGCGAGGGGCTGGCCTCGCTGGACCGTTTCGCCGTGTGGCGCGCGGACGGCGCCCGGATGATCGAGGCCTGTCAGTCGCCCGTGTGGGACACCTGCCTGGCGACCATCGCGCTCGTCGACGCGGGCGTGCCCGCGGACCATCCGCAGCTCGTCACCGCGGCCGACTGGATGCTCGGCGAGGAGATCGTCCGGCCCGGCGACTGGGCCGTGAAGCGGCCCCAACTGCCGCCCGGCGGCTGGGCGTTCGAGTTCCACAACGACAACTACCCGGACATCGACGACACCGCCGAGGTCGTCCTCGCCCTGCGCCGTGTGCAGCACCACGACCCGGAGCGGGTGGAGAAGGCGATCGGGCGCGGGGTGCGCTGGAACCTCGGGATGCAGTCGAAGAACGGGGCGTGGGGCGCCTTCGACGTCGACAACACCAGCCCCTTCCCCAACCGGCTGCCGTTCTGCGACTTCGGCGAGGTGATCGACCCGCCGTCGGCGGACGTGACGGCGCACGTGGTGGAGATGCTGGCCGTCGAGGGCCTGTCCCACGACCCGCGCACCCGGCGCGGTATCGAGTGGCTGCTCGCCGAGCAGGAGCCGGACGGCTCGTGGTTCGGGCGCTGGGGCGTCAACTACGTCTACGGCACCGGATCCGTCGTACCCGCCCTCGTCGCGGCCGGATTCCCCGGCTCGCACCCGGCGATCCGGCGGGCCGTGGCCTGGCTGGAGTCCGTCCAGAACGACGACGGCGGCTGGGGCGAGGACCTGCGCTCGTACAAGGACGTCAATGAGTGGAGCGGCAAGGGCGCCTCCACCGCCTCGCAGACGGCCTGGGCACTGATGGCCCTGCTGGCGGCGGGAGAGAAGGACTCCAAGGCCGTCGAGCGCGGTGTCGAGTGGCTCGCGGCCACCCAGCAGGACGACGGTTCCTGGGACGAGCCGTACTTCACGGGGACCGGCTTCCCGTGGGACTTCTCGATCAATTACCACCTCTACCGGCAGGTCTTCCCGCTGACCGCGCTCGGCCGGTACGTCCACGGCGAGCCCTTCAGCAAGAAGCCTCTCGCCGAGGCCAAGGGGGGCTGATGAGCACCCAGCCCGCCCCGGCCCCGCTGCTGATCGCCTGCGCGCTCGGCATCGAGCACCTCGCCCTGCGCGCCGGCGACCGCGGCGGTGCGGGCGGGCCCGTCACCATGCTCCGTACGGGCATGGGACCCAAGGCGGCCGAGCGCTCCGTCACCCGGATCCTCGCGGACCCGGCCCTGCGGGATGCGGCTGTGCTGGCCACCGGCTTCTGTGCGGGGCTCGCCCCCGGCATGCACCCGGGCGACCTGGTCGTCGCCGAGGAGACCCGGGATCCGGACGGAACCGTTCCGTGCGTGGGGACCGACCTGCTCGTCAAGGAGCTCGGGCGCGCCGTGCCCGGGCGCACCGTCCACACCGGCCCTCTGACCGGCTCCGATCATGTCGTGCGCGGTCACGAACGGTCGGATCTGCTCTCGACCGGCGCAATCGCGGTCGACATGGAGTCCGCGGCCACGCTCCTGAGCGCCGTGCGCACCGGCGCGCGCCCGGTTGCGGCCGTGCGGGTGGTCGTGGACGCTCCTGAACATGAACTTGTTCGAATCGGCACGGTCCGCGGTGGAATATCGGCTTTCCGCGTCCTTCGTGCCGTACTTCCAGCTTTCTTCGAATGGCACCGTTCTTTGCTGCTCCCCAGGAGGTGAGCCAGATGGCCATGCCGCTGCGCCAGTCCATCAAGGTCGCTACGTACTTGGCTGAACAGAAGCTCCGCAAGCGGGACAAGTTCCCGCTGATCGTGGAGCTGGAACCGCTCTTCGCGTGCAACCTGAAGTGCGAGGGCTGCGGCAAGATCCAGCATCCGGCGGGTGTGCTCAAGCAGCGCATGCCGGTCGCGCAGGCCGTCGGGGCGGTGCTGGAATCCGGTGCGCCGATGGTGTCCATCGCGGGCGGCGAGCCCCTGATGCACCCTCAGATCGATGAGATCGTGCGGCAGCTGGTGGCGAGGAAGAAGTATGTCTTCCTCTGCACCAACGCGATGTTGCTGCGCAAGAAGATGGACAAGTTCAAGCCCTCTCCCTACTTTGCCTTCGCCGTGCACATCGACGGGCTGCGCGAGCGGCACGACGAGTCGGTGGCGAAGGAGGGCGTGTTCGACGAGGCCGTGGAGGCGATCAAGGAGGCCAAGCGGCGCGGCTTCCGGGTCACCACCAACTCCACCTTCTTCAACACGGACACCCCGCAGACCATCATCGAGGTGCTCAACTTCCTCAACGACGACCTCAAGGTCGACGAGATGATGATCTCGCCCGCCTACGCCTACGAGAAGGCGCCCGACCAGGAGCACTTCCTGGGCGTGGAGCAGACCCGCGAGCTGTTCAAGAAGGCCTTCGCGGGCGGCAACCGGCGCCGCTGGCGGCTGAACCACTCGCCGCTGTTCCTCGACTTCCTCGAGGGCAAGGTCGACTTCCCGTGCACTGCCTGGGCGATCCCGAACTACTCGCTCTTCGGCTGGCAGCGCCCCTGCTACCTGATGAGCGACGGGTACGTGCCGACGTACCGCGAACTGATCGAGGACACCGACTGGGACAAGTACGGCCGCGGCAAGGACCCGCGCTGCGCCAACTGCATGGCGCACTGCGGCTACGAGCCCACCGCCGTCCTCGCCACCATGGGGTCCCTGAAGGAGTCCCTGCGCGCGATGCGCGAGACGGTCTCCGGAAACCGGGAGTGACGTCGTGACCGCCATCCCCTTGGGCCTCCCCGAGGTGCCGGCCCGTCCGATCGCCGAGCGGCGCGTGTCGCGGCAGATCCATGTCGGGCCGGTGGCGGTCGGGGGCGGGGCCCCGGTGTCGGTGCAGTCGATGACGACGACCCGTACGTCGGACATCGGCGCCACCCTGCAGCAGATCGCGGAACTCACCGCGTCCGGCTGCCAGATCGTCCGCGTCGCCTGTCCCACGCAGGACGACGCGGACGCGCTCGCGACCATCGCCCGCAAGTCGCAGATCCCGGTGATCGCGGACATCCACTTCCAGCCGAAGTACGTGTTCGCGGCGATCGAGGCCGGGTGTGCCGCGGTGCGGGTGAACCCCGGCAACATCAAGCAGTTCGACGACAAGGTGAAGGAGATCGCGCGGGCCGCCAGAGACCACGGCACACCGATCCGGATCGGGGTCAACGCCGGGTCGCTGGACAAGCGGCTGCTCCAGAAGTACGGCAAGGCGACCCCGGAGGCCCTCGTCGAGAGCGCGCTGTGGGAGGCGTCCCTCTTCGAGGAGCACGGCTTCCGGGACATCAAGATCTCCGTCAAGCACAACGACCCGGTCGTGATGATCGAGGCCTACAAGCAGCTCGCCGCCCAGTGCGACTACCCGCTGCACCTCGGGGTCACCGAGGCCGGCCCCGCCTTCCAGGGCACGATCAAGTCGGCCGTCGCCTTCGGGGCGCTGCTGTCGCAGGGCATCGGCGACACCATCAGGGTCTCGCTCAGCGCCCCGCCCGCCGAGGAGGTCAAGGTCGGACTGCAGATCCTGGAGTCCCTGAACCTCAAGCAGCGGCGGCTGGAGATCGTCTCCTGTCCGTCCTGCGGCCGGGCCCAGGTCGACGTCTACAAGCTGGCCGACGAGGTCACGGCGGGCCTGACCGGCATGGAGGTCCCGCTCCGCGTCGCCGTCATGGGCTGCGTCGTCAACGGCCCCGGTGAGGCGCGGGAGGCGGACCTGGGGGTCGCCTCCGGCAACGGCAAGGGCCAGATCTTCGTCAAGGGCGAGGTCATCAAGACGGTCCCCGAGTCGAAGATCGTGGAGACCCTCATCGAGGAAGCGATGAAGATCGCCGAACAGATGGAACAGGACGGCGCCGCGTCGGGGGAGCCGGCCGTCACCGTGAGTTGAACAGCACGGACCGAAGGGGGCCCGAGCGTGACCATTCTGGAGAACATCCGGGGACCACGCGACCTGAAGGCGCTGTCCGAGACGGAGCTTCGCGAACTGTCCGAAGAAATCAGGGAGTTCCTGGTGCACGCGGTGGCCAGAACCGGCGGGCACCTCGGGCCCAATCTGGGGGTGGTGGAACTCTCCATCGCGCTCCACCGGGTCTTCGAGTCGCCCGTCGACCGCATCGTGTGGGACACCGGCCATCAGAGCTACGTACACAAATTGCTGACGGGTCGTCAGGACTTCTCCAAGCTGCGCGGCAAGGGCGGCCTGTCCGGCTACCCCTCGCGCGAGGAGTCCGAGCACGACATCGTCGAGAACAGCCACGCCTCCACGGCGCTCGGCTGGGCCGACGGCCTCGCCAAGGCCCGCCAGGTGCAGGGCGAGAAGGGACACGTCGTCGCGGTCATCGGCGACGGCGCGCTGACCGGCGGCATGGCCTGGGAGGCGCTGAACAACATCGCGGCCGCCAAGGACCGGCCGCTGATCATCGTCGTCAACGACAACGAGCGCTCGTACGCGCCGACCATCGGCGGCCTGGCGAACCACCTGGCCACCCTGCGGACGACGGACAGCTACGAGAAGGTGCTCGCCTGGGGCAAGGACGTGCTGCTGCGCACGCCCGTCGTCGGAAACACCATCTACGAGTCGCTGCACGGCGCGAAGAAGGGCTTCAAGGACGCGTTCGCCCCGCAGGGCATGTTTGAGGACCTGGGCCTGAAGTACGTCGGCCCGATCGACGGGCACGACATCGGCGCCGTCGAGTCCGCGCTTCGACGCGCGAAACGCTTCCACGGGCCGGTCCTCATCCACTGCCTGACCGAGAAGGGGCGCGGCTACGAGCCCGCGATCGCCCACGAGGAGGACCACTTCCACACCGTCGGCGTGATGGACCCGCTCACCTGCGAGCCCCTCGCGCCCTCCAACGGCCCTTCCTGGACGTCGGTGTTCGGTGACGAGATCGTCGCGATCGGGGAGGAGCGGGAGGACGTCGTGGCGATCACGGCGGCCATGCTGCACCCGGTGGGGCTCGGGAAGTTCGCCGCCCGCTTCCCGGACCGGGTGTGGGACGTCGGCATCGCCGAGCAGCACGCCGCCGTGTCCGCGGCCGGGCTTGCGACCGGCGGGCTGCACCCGGTCGTCGCCGTCTACGCCACCTTCCTCAACCGTGCCTTCGACCAGCTGCTGATGGACGTGGCGCTGCACCGCTGCGGGGTGACGTTCGTGCTGGACCGGGCCGGTGTCACCGGCGTCGACGGGCCGTCCCACAACGGCATGTGGGACATGTCGATCCTGCAGGTCGTGCCGGGGCTCAGAATCGCCGCGCCACGCGATGCCGACCAGCTGCGGGCCCAGCTGCGTGAGGCCGTCTCCGTCGACGACGCGCCGACGCTGGTCCGCTTCCCGAAGGAGTCGGTCGGACCGGAGATCCCGGCGATCGACCGGGTGGGCGGGCTGGACGTCCTGCACCGCGGCCCGGGCGCCCCCGAGGTGCTCCTGGTCGCCGTCGGCGTGATGGCGCCCGTGTGCCTGCAGGCCGCCGAGCTGCTTCAGGCGCGCGGCATCTCGTGCACCGTCGTCGACCCGCGCTGGGTCAAGCCCGTCGACCCGGCGCTCCCGGGCCTGGCCGCCGAGCACCGGCTGGTGGCCGTCGTCGAGGACAACAGCCGTGCGAGCGGGGTCGGAGCCGCGGTGGCGCTGGCGCTCGGGGACGCCGAAGTCGACATCCCGGTACGGCGGTTCGGCATCCCGGAGCAGTTCCTCGCGCACGCCAAGCGCGGTGAGGTACTGGCCGACATCGGGCTCACGCCCGTCGAGGTGGCCGGGCGGATCAGCGCGAGCCTGGCCGTCAAGGAGGCCGAGGACACCCTGGCCGTCAAGGAACAGCTGGACGGCACAGTCAAGGAGAAGGCTGAATGACCAAGGAGTTCGACCTCGGCGCACTCCTGGCCGAGCGCGGAGCCGAGCGCTACGAGCTGCACGCGAAGTACCTGAACCACCAGCTCCCGCGCATGCTGCACACCATCGGCTTCGACAAGGTCTACGAGCGCGCCGAGGGCGCCCACTTCTGGGACGCGGACGGCAACGACTACCTGGACATGCTGGCCGGGTTCGGGGTGATGGGCCTGGGGCGCCACCACCCCGTCGTCCGCAAGGCGCTGCACGACGTCCTCGACGCCTCTCTCGCCGACCTCACCCGCTTCGACTGCCAGCCGCTGCCCGGGCTGCTGGCCGAGAAGCTGCTGACGTACAGCCCGCACCTGGACCGCGTGTTCTTCGGCAACAGCGGTACGGAGGCGGTGGAGACCGCGCTGAAGTTCGCCCGGTACGTCACCGGGAAACCGCGGATCCTGTACTGCGACCACGCCTTCCACGGCCTGACCACCGGGTCCCTGTCGGTCAACGGCGAGTCCGGCTTCCGCGACGGCTTCGCCCCGCTGCTGCCGGACACGGCCGTCCCCCTCGGTGGTCTCGACGCCCTGGCACGGGAGTTGAAGAAGGGCGACGTCGCCGCCCTGATCGTCGAGCCGATCCAGGGCAAGGGCGTGCACGAGGCCCCGCCCGGCTATCTGCGCGCCGCCCAGGATCTGCTGCACAGGCACAAGGCGCTGCTCATCGCCGACGAGGTGCAGACGGGGCTGGGCAGGACCGGCGACTTCTACGCCTACCAGCACGAGGAGGGTGTCGAGCCGGACCTGGTGTGCGTGGCCAAGGCGCTGTCCGGCGGTTATGTGCCCGTCGGTGCCACCCTCGGCAAGGACTGGATCTTCAAGAAGGTCTACTCGTCGATGGACCGGGTGCTCGTCCACTCGGCGAGCTTCGGCTCCAACGCCCAGGCCATGGCGGCCGGCCTCGCCGTGCTGTCCGTCATGGAGAACGAGCAGATCGTCGCCCATGCGCGCGTGACCGGCGAGCAGCTGAAATCCCGGCTCGCGGCGCTGATCGACAAGTACGAGCTGCTCGCCGACGTCCGCGGCCGCGGCCTGATGATCGGCATCGAGTTCGGCAGGCCCAAATCGCTGAAGCTGCGCAGCCGTTGGACGATGCTGCAGGCCGCGCGGAAGGGCCTGTTCGCGCAGATGGTCGTCGTACCGCTGCTGCAGCGGCACCGGATCCTCACCCAGGTCTCCGGCGACCACCTGGAAGTGATCAAGCTGATCCCGCCGCTGACCATCGGCGAGCAGGACGTGGACCGGTTCGTCGACGCCTTCACCGCCGTCATGGATGACGCGCACAGCGGTGGCGGTCTCATGTGGGACTTCGGCAAGACGCTGGTGAAGCAGGCGGTCGCGAACCGGTAGGCGACCCTTCGGGCCGGGGCTCCGCCGGGCCCCGGCCTGCAGGCCGCCCACTCGAATAATCGATCGCATGAACGATCACCGTGGGGCACAATCGCCGGATGCCGACCACCGCGGAGCAACTGCTCTCCGCACTTGAACCACTTCCGTTCCCGGCCCGCCTCGCCCTCACCGCCACGACCGCACGCCGGCTCACGGAGGAAGGGCGGCTCACTCCGCTCCTCACCGAACTCGACGCGCGCGGCCCCTATGAGCGGCGACTCGCGGCGCTGGCCGCCCTCGTCGGCCGGGACGCCGGCTTCCTCGCCGAGCGGCTGACCGACCCCGACGCGGTCGTCGCCGGGTACGCCCTGCGGGCCGCCCGCATCCTGCCCGTGCCGGACGAGGCGGTGGAGGCGGCGTACGACAACGCGCCCGCCGTACTGCGTCACCGGCTGGCCGGTGTGATCGTTTCCGGGGGCCGTACCGCGCTCGCCGAGCGGCTGGTGGCCCGGCTCGGCGCGGAATGGGGTGACGTCGAGGCCGCTCGGTTGCTGCCCGCCTGCTCCACACCCTTCGTCGCACGGGAACTGCCCCGGCTCGGGCACGCCGTCGACGGCTGGACCCGGCTCGCCCGGCGCCACCCCGGCCCGGTGCTGGACCACGCCGAACGCGCATTGGCCGAGCGGACCGACGGACGGGAGCGTGAGGACTGGTGGCGTCTGAACGCCACGACGGTCGCCGCGCTCGCGCCCCGCCGCCCCGAGGGCGTCCTGGGCCTGCTGGAGCGGTACGGTCCGCCCAGCCTGCCGCCCGGGCTCCACGGCGGGCTCGGCGCGCTGGTCGACGCGGACGCCGAGCGTGTCGTCCGCTGGATCGTCTCTCCCGACCGCCACACGCCGCGCTACGAGCCCACGCCGCCGCCCGGCGTGCTGCGCAGGCTGGTGCGGGCCGAGCCGGAGTCGCTGCCGCTGCTGGGCCGCCACTGGCTGCACCGCGGCGGTCACTTCGCCGCGTTGCTGAAGGCCATGGCCCCCGGACGGCGGGCGGCCTTCCTCGACACGGTCATCGCGGAAGGGACGAGCTGGGACCCGGCGCTTGGCGTTCTCGACCTGCTGCCGCGCGAACGACGCTGGGCCGAGGTGCGGCGGGCGGTGGCCGACTTCGACGGCCGGACCGACTTCTGGGACGACTTCGACACGCTCGCCCACGGCCCGTACGACGAGGCGCGGGCCGCGCTGCTCTCCGCCGTCCGGCGGTCCGATCCCGGCGACCGTGCGGCCGCATGGCCGCTGCTGGTGGCGTGTGCCGCCCGGGACGGCGGCCGGGAGGCCGTGGCCGAGGTGCTGACGGCAGCGGGCCGTCTGCGCAACGATCAGGATCCCGTGCGTGCCGCCGCGTTGGAGGCCCTCGCCGCGGTGCATCCGCGCCTGTTCGCCTCCGACGACGCCACGCCGCTGGACCGGATCGCCGTCGACGCCCTCGAGGCCCGGGACTGTTCGGCCGACAGCCTGACCGCCCTGCGAACCCTTGCCGAGCGCGTGCTCGTCGAGAACGCCAGGAACACCGACACGGCCCTGCGGACCTGGGCGTTGAGCACCCTGGAGCGGATGGCGGGCCGGGTCGGCGTACCGGACTTCGGCCCGCTGCACCGGGTCCTGCGGCGCGGCCAGGAGCACGAGGTGGTCGAGGCGCTGCGCCCCTGGCTGGAGGCCGCCGCGAAGAGATCCGACTTCCGGCTGCTGCTCGGCCTGGCCGCCGCGCTGGGTCCGCGTGCCCGGCGGATGCCCGAGGTGCAGGACATGCTTGCCATGGCCCTGGAGCGCGGCGACGACACGACGTTCGAGGCGGCCGCGAAGCTGTGGCTGGCCGCGCCGGCCACCCGCGGGGAACGGGTGGCCCGGATCGTCGAGCAGGAGCCGTCGGCAGTCGTCCTCTCGCCCGTACGGCGCGTGCTGGCCCGTCAGCGTACGGATCTGCTGGACGCGTTGCTGGCCGAGACCCCGCCGCACGGCCGCTTCCTGGTCCCCGCTGCCGCCCGCCCGCTGCCGGACTTCGCCGCCGCCGACCGCTGGCTGCCCCGCCAGCAGCGGGCCGCGGCACGGCTCGCCGAACGGGTGGCGGCGGACCACTCCCTGCCGCTCGACGACCGCGCCGCCGCGATCCGGGCCGCCGCACACCTCCCGGAGCTGGGCCGCGCCCTGGCGATGCGGCACAAGGACGACGAGGAGGTGGTCGTCGCCGAGGCGGCGCTCGGCGCGCTGGCCTGGACCGACCGCCCCCAGGACGTCCTGCCCGTGCTCCTGGAGCAGGCCGGCGGCGACCGGGCCCGGGTCGCCGTGTACGCGGCGGGCCGCGCCGCCCGCTTCACCGCCCCCGCCGAACTCGCCTCGGCGCTGGGCGCGTTGCTGACGGGGGAGCAGCCCGCGAAGGTGACCTCCCGCAAGGAGGCCGTACGCCTCGCGGCCCGCTTCCTGCCGCCGCGGCAGGCCGTGGCGCTGCTGACGCACGGCTTCCGTTCCCCCGACGCACACCCCGACGTGCGGTCCGCCGTCATCCGTGCCCTGCCGCCGCTGCTGGGCGTGCCGGAGGCGTGGCGCCTCCTGCAGGAGGCCGCCCAGGACGACACCCCGGCCGTGCTCCAGGCGGTCGTGGAAGTCGGCCCCTGGGAACTGGCCGAGGCACACCGCGGCGCGTACGCGGCAGTGGTCGACACGCTCTACGACGCCGGCCTGGCGTCGTACGAGGGCTACGCCGGTTACGGCTTCCTGCGGGGGCTGGCCCCCTGGACCCGGTACGCGCCCGGGCTGGCCGCCCGGATCGCCGGGACGGTGTGCGATCTCGGCAGCCGCGGGCACTGGCAGCACGCGGCCTGGGTACTGCGTGACCTGGCGCTCTCCGACCTCCCGCATCCGGTGGGCGGCGCGGCCGACGGCAGCGCGTTCCACGGTGCCGTGACCGACCTGCTGACCGCGATGCACACGCCCCAGGGAGGCTGCGAGGCGCTGGAGGACCGGGATCTGCCGGCGCTGCAGCGGCTGCGGACCCTGGTGTCGGCGTCCTCCGACGGGACCGAGCGGCCCGAGGTGCTGGAGGCGATCGCCGCTCTGCTGACGGCGGAGCCGCTGTTGGCGGGCGAACGTGCGGACCTGCTGCGCCGGTTGGTCGACCGGACCGAGGAGCCCGCCGACCTGCTGGGCCGTCTGCGCGGCCTGGCGGCCACGCTGGAGGGCGCGGGGACGGCAGTCGCCCTTCATGTCACGAGCCGGCTGGCGGGCGGCTGGGGGCACGCGGTCCGGCCCACGCGGAGCGCAGCCCTCCTGGAGGCGGCCGACCGGCTGGCCCGGGACGGCGGCACCGTCACCGGCCTGCTCGCGGTCCGACTGGTGACCGCAACGGCCGGCACCCTCGGCTGGCCGGACGAATGGCGGTCGCTGCTGAGGACGCTGCGCAGACATCCGGACCCCGACGTACGGCACCTGGCACACCAGACGATGACGGAGACGGAGTGACGTCTCGGGGCCACAGGCCTCGGCGACCATCCGAGATCTACTTGCCTCTGAGGCAAGAAATTTGCCGCAGAGGCAAGGCTCCGGCTGAATGGAGGGCATGAGCTCTCCCGAGACCGAGCCCGCGTCGGCGGGTTCGTCGGCCGGGCCGGACGAGGTCCTGCCCGCCGTCGCACCTCAGCTCCGTGCGCTGCGCCGCCGTGCCTCCCTCACCCTGGAGGCCGCGGCCCGCGCCGCCGGGCTGTCGGCGGCACACCTCTCCCGGCTGGAGACCGGGCAGCGTCAGCCGTCGCTGCCGATGCTGCTTGCGCTCGCGCGTATCTACGGTACGACGGTGTCGGAGCTGCTCGGCGAGACGGTCGCCGACCGGGACGCCGTCCTGCGCGCCGCCGACATGGAACCGACCGCGGCCGGCGGCTGGACGTACTTCCAGGCCGGCGCGCCCGGCCGCGGGATGCAGGCCCTGCGCGTCCACGTACCGCACGGCTCGCAGGGCGACATCGTGCGTGTGCACCCCGGCGAGGAGTGGCTGTACGTCCTCAAGGGGCGGCTGCGGCTGCGCCTGGGGGACACCACGCACCGGCTCGCCCCCGGCGACAGCGCCCACTTCGACTCGCTGACCCCGCACCGGATCGCCGCCCAGGACCCCGACGGCGTCGAGCTCCTGTTCGTCCACACCCTTCTGCAGAGCCCCACGGCCACGTTGTGCCTGGGCCCCACCACCGGAGACATGCCATGAGCAACATGGAGGAGAAGTTCCCGCGCGCGCTGTGGGTGCGCCTGATCATCTACATCGCGGTGGGGCATCTCTTCGCGGCCTTCATCTACCTGCTGTTCGAGATCGGGGCGAAATAGCCGGCCCGACTCGTCGGGACAGACGGTCCCGGCTCAGTCGAGCAGCCGCTCGCGCAGCAGCTCGCGGAGCTCCGGGGTGAGCGCCACACCCTGCTCCAGGTAGGTGTCGACGTCGCCCCACGTCTCCTCGATCGTCTCGAAGGCCGCCGCCAGATACTCGGCGCGCGCCTCGAACAGGGGGCTGAGCAGCTCCATCACCTCGGGGGAGTAGGCCGCGGCGGAGCTGCTGCTGCGGTGCACCTTGTAGCGGCGGTGCTTGGCGTTCGACTCCAGGTAGTCCGCGACGATCGCCTCGCGCTCGACACCCAGCGCGAGCAGTGTCACCGCTATGGACAGGCCCGCGCGGTCCTTGCCTGCCGCGCAGTGCATCAGGGCGGGCACACTGTCGTCGGCGAGCGAGCGCAGCACGTGCGCGTGCTCGGCGGTGCGCTCCTTGATGATCGTGCGGTAGGAGACGATCATGCGGTTCGCCGCCTTGCCGTCGCCGAGGATCTCGCGCAGCTGGTCGATCTCGCCGTCCCGGACCATCTTCCAGAACCCGGCGCCGTCCGCCGGGTCCGAAAGCGGCAGGTTCACATTGCGCACGCCCGGCAGTTCGACGTCCGGACCCTCCAGCTTCTGGTCCGCCGCGTTGCGGAAGTCGAAGATCGTGTGCAGCCCCAGGGAGGACAGGAACTCGGCGTCCTCCTCGGTCGCGTGCGCGAGGTGGCCGCTGCGGAACAGCACCCCGAACCGCACCCGCCGTCCGTCCACGGTCGGAAGCCCACCCACGTCACGGAAGTTGCGGACTCCGGCCAGCTCGGGTTCGGTCGACGGGATCTGCTGCGTCACGGGGGCTCCTCACGGTCCGCCCGTCCGGCGCGGCTCGTCGACGGGCGCTCTCCCGACGATACGACATGGATTCCTGAGGCAATGAGTTGTCCACAGGCGTTGCGACCAGGCCTCACGTCCCATGATGATGTTGGCGATTGGTCGCACCTGTTCGAATGTGTGGGGGCTCGATGCTCGAGATTGCCGACAATGGCCGTACGTGGCTCCTCTCGGGGCCGGCCAGCAGTTACGCCGTCCACCTCACCGAGGACGACGAGCTGCTGCACCTGCACTGGGGCCCCCGGATTGCCCTCGCCGACGCCGAGGCCCTCGCCGTCCGCCCGCTGCCCGACTACCGGCCCTTCGAGTCCCCGCTCGACGGACACGAGGAGTACCCGGTCGAGGGCGGCCCTCGCTTTGTACGGCCCGCCCTGTCCGTGCGCACCGAGGAGCGGCGCGGCACCGAGTGGCGCTTCGAGAAGTACGAGGCGGAGGGCGACCACCTCCGCCTCGGCTTCCGGGACGGCGGGCTCGCGATCACGCTGCACTACCGGATGCGGCACGACGTCGTAGAACGCTGGGTGACCCTCGACAACGAGGGGCCCGCCCTGGAGCTGCTGCGGGCCGACTCCGCCGCCTGGACGCTGCCCGAGCGCGAGGAGTGGCGGCTGTCCCAGCTGCACGGCCGCTGGGCCGCCGAGTCCCGGCTTACCTCCTCGCTTCTCACCTACGGTGAGAAGATCATCGGCAGCCGCCGCGGCCACACCGGACACCAGCACTTGCCCTGGGTCGCCCTCGACACCGACGCCACCGAGGAGCGCGGCGAGGTCTACGGCTGCGCTCTGGGCTGGTCGGGTTCCTGGCGGATCGCGGTGGCGCAACTCCCGGACGCGCGCGTGCAGATCACCGGCGGCGTCGGTTACGACGACTCCGGGCTGCTGCGTCTGGAGGCTGGGGAGTCGTACACGACCCCCGTCTTCGCCGGTCTGTGGAGCGACGGCGGCTTCGGCGGAGCGAGCCGCGCCTGGCACGCCTACCAGCGCGCGTACGTCATCCCGGACGCGGACCGGGACCGGCCGGTGCTGTTCAACTCCTGGGAGGCCACGGAGTTCGACATCTCCGAGGAGCAGCAGGGAACCCTTGCACGGCGGGCCGCGGCGATCGGCGTCGAGCTGTTCGTGGTCGACGACGGCTGGTTCGGCAAGCGCACCAGCGACCGCGCCGGACTCGGCGACTGGACGGTCAACCGGGACCGCTTCCCGAGCGGCCTCAAGCCTCTCGCGGACTATGTGCACGCCCTCGGCATGCAATTCGGCATCTGGGTCGAGCCCGAGATGGTCAACCCCGACAGCGACCTCTACCGCGCCCACCCGGACTGGGTGCAGTTCCAACCGGGACGAAAGCGGACGGAATTCCGTAACCAGCTCGTACTGAACCTGGCCCGGGAGGATGTCCAGGAGTACCTCTGGGAGCAGCTCGACGCTCTCCTCTCCAGTGCCCCGATCGACTATGTGAAGTGGGACTTCAACCGCTGCTTCACCGACGCGGGCTGGCCCGGCGAGCCCTACCCGCAGCGCCTCTGGGTCGATCATGTCCGCGCCCTCTACTCCCTGTTGGACCGGCTGCGGGCAGCCCACCCGGGCGTCGCCTTCGAATCCTGCTCGGGCGGCGGCGGCCGGATCGACCTCGGGATCATGAGCCGCACGGACCAGGTGTGGACCTCCGACAACACCGACCCGCTCGACCGGCTCGCCATCCAGCACGGCTTCAGCCAGATCCATCCCGCGCGCGCGATGGCAGCCTGGGTCACCGACAGTCCGAACACCCAGCTCAACGGGCGGGTCAGCTCGCTGCGCTTCCGGTTCGTGAGCGCCATGGCCGGAGTGCTCGGGGTCGGCGGGGACCTCACCCGGTGGACCGAGGAGGAGCTCGCCGAGGCCGGGGAGTGGGTGGGGCTCTACAAGGAGATCCGGCCGCTCGTGCAGCGCGGGGACCTCTACCGGCTGCGGCCTCCGCGCGGCGGGCTGAGCGCGGTGCAGTACGTGCGCGGGGACGAGGCGGTCGTCCTCGCCTGGCTCCAGGCGCAGAGCCACGGCGAACCCGTACCGGCGCTGCGGCTGCGAGGCCTCGACCCGACAGGCTCGTATGAATGCCTCGAAACGGGCGAAGTTCGCAGTGGTGCTGTATTGCTGTATCACGGACTGCGCACCGGGTTGCATGGCGACCTCGACGCGGCAGTTTTCCGGCTACGGCGCATCTGAGCCTTCTGTCTGGATTGGTGCTTTGGTCATTCTTCAGCCCTCTTCGTTCCAACTCGCTCAGGAATAGGGGTTCCTGAGGCAGGGCGCGTGAGGAGCGTCATATCCGTGACCGTGCGTGGCGCGTCATGTTCACGTAATTCGGGTGCTTTACAAGGGCGTTTGGGTGAGCGAGGCACCCTGGAATTCACGCACGGTCACCGGGTTTTCTCTCAAGGGATCAACAGAAACGCATTCACGGGGAACCGTCACTTGTTCCTTTGCGTCTTGGTCGCTTACGTTCGCCACCAATCCGGACGGACGCCCAATCCTGCCGCCGCCCGGTGCCCGCAGAACTCACCCGTGAACGGCAGGAGCGGGGGACCCACAGGTACAACCGCCTGTTCCGGTCTCCGGAACGGCTAGGGGTAAAGCCGCGTCGCATGCGCGGCCGGGCATCTCCAGCCCGCACCCGACAGCTCACCTCGTAGGCGCCGGAGAGGAATTCGTCATGCCCGCGAAGGGTAAGCACCGCCGCCCGAAGCCCCAGCGCTTCACCCGCTCCATCGCCGTCGCCGGAACCGGTTCCGCCGCGCTCGCTCTCCCGCTCATGGGGGCCACCGGCGCCCATGCCGCCACAACTCAGTCCGCTTCCCAGTCGGTTTCGGAAAAGGCCGTCCAGTCCCTTCCGGTCGCCGAGAAGGCGGCCCAGAAGAAGAGCGCCGCCAGTAATGCGGGTGTGCGGACCTATTCGGTGCGGACCGGCGACTATCTCTCGAAGATCGCCGACGAGCAGCATGTCTCCGGCGGCTGGCACAAGCTCTACTCGGACAACCGGCGGGCCGTCGGCGACGACCCGTCGCTGATCCACCCGGGCCTGAAGCTGACGATCGGCCGGAAGGCCGCGACGGGCACCACCAAGTCGTCGCATTCTTCTTCCTCTTCTTCGTCCGCCTCGAAGACGTCCTCGTCCTCGAACAAAACGACCGCCACCCGGACCGCCGAGTCCACCTCCACCGGCTTCACGCTCCCGGTGACCGGTGCCACCATCGGCACCGGCTACCACGTGGCCGGCAGCATGTGGTCCAGCGGGTACCACACGGGCGTCGACTTCGTCGTCCCGACCGGCACCGCCCTCAAGGCCGTCGGTGCCGGCACGGTCGTCTCCGCCGGCTGGGGCGGCGCGTACGGCAACCAGGTCGTCATCAGGCTGGCCGACGGCTACTACGCGCAGTACGGCCACATGTCCCAGCTCTCCGTCTCGGCGGGCCAGACCGTGACCGAGGGCCAGCAGATCGGCCTCTCCGGCGCGACCGGCAATGTGACCGGCCCGCACCTGCACTTCGAGATCCGCACCACGCCGGACTACGGCTCCGACGTGGACCCGGTCGCCTACCTCCGCTCGAAGGGCGTCGGCGTCGTCTGACATCCCCCACGACCACCTGCCTGACATGCTGCCGAAGGCCGGACCTCCATCCCCGGGTCCGGCCTTCGGTGTGTCCGGGTGCACTCGTGCGCCGTAGGAGTGTCGACGGCGAAGGGGTGTCGACACTGAGGGGGAATTGGGACACAGTGATCTCCGTAGCGATGCAAGCGCTTTCTCCGCCGTCGTCCGACAAGGCCTACGGAGGTCCCCGTGCCCGGCGTCGACCGACGCACCGTCGTGAGACGCGGACGTAGCTTCCTGACCTCGGCGCTGACTCTGCTGCTGGCCGTGGGCGCGCTGTTCGGCGAGGCCCGGCAGCCCGTCTTCGCCTCCGAAGAGCCGAACGTCGTAGGCCCCGACGACAGGCGGATCGCCTACGAGGGGCACTGGGGCATCACCGACGAGGCCGCCACCACCGTGAACTCCGGCTCCCGGCTGCGCTTCCGCTTCATTGGCCCCGTGGTGCACGTCCTGTTCGACGTCTCCTCGGTGACCGTGCCCGCCCAGGTGTATGTGTCGGTCGACGGCGGACCGAAGCGGCTGTTCGCCGTCGACCGCGACGACGTCGGGATCACGGCGGCGGGGCGCGGTCCGCACACCGCCGAGTTGTCGGTCAAGGACGTCTTCTCGCGGGTCAACCGGTGGACGCCGCCGCTGGAGACGGGCGTGGCCGTCAGGGGCATTCGAGGGGAGTTCCTGGGTCAACGGGTCCGTCATTCGGCCCAGTTGGTGTTCTACGGCGACTCCATCACTCAAGGCGTCATGGCCCTGTGCGACGTCAACACCTCCGACTGCGCCGACGGCACGACCGCCTACCCGACCCTGGTCGCCGACGCCCTGCACGCCTCGCTCACCCAGGTCGGCTTCGGGCGGCAGGGAGTGCTCCAGAGCGGCAACGGGGGAGTGCCGGCCGCCTCGGACGCATACGGCTGGAACTACGCGGGCTCCAGGGCCGGCCCGGACCGCCGTGCCGATGCGATCGTCGTGAACCAGGGCACCAACGACGCCTCGTACGGTGCGGCGGAGTTCCGGGCGGCCTACCGCGCCTACCTCGCCAGGCTGCGGGCCGCCGCACCGCACGCCCGCATCCTCGCGCTGCGCCCGTTCAACGGCACGCACGCCGACGACATCGCCGCGGTCGTCGCCGAACTCGCCGACCCCCGCACGGAGTTCGTCGACACGACCGGCTGGCTCTCCGTGACCGACGGGGACCTCAACGGGACCGTCCATCCCAGCGCCCAGGGCCATCGCAAGGTGGCGGACCGTCTGCTCGCAGTTCTCCGGCGCCCACCGCGACCGGTCGCGCCGTCGATCACCCCACCCGAAGGAGCCGCCTCCCGTGACGAGCACCCGTAGAGCATTCGGCGCCCTGGCCGCCGGCGCCGCCCTGGCCGCCCTCGCCCCCGCACCGGCCGCCAGTGCCTCGCCCCGCGGCCGCCTCATCGCGCGCGACGACTTCCGCCACGGTCTTGGCCGGTGGGTCGTCGAACTGGAGCAGGGCGGGACCGTCGCCGCCTCCCGCGGGATCCTGGAGGTGGACGTACCCGCCGGCGCCACGGTCTGGTTCCGGGAGCGGCTCGAAGGGCCGTACGTCCTCGAGTACACCGCCACGCCCGTTGCGGCGGGCGGCGTCAACGACCGCGTCTCCGACCTCAACAACTTCTGGAACGCCACCGACGTCCGCTCCCCGGACGACCTCTTCGCCACCCGGCGCGGCGGGGCACTGGCCGAGTACGACTACCTCAAGACGTACTACGTGGGCTACGGCGCCAACACGAACACCACGACCCGGCTGCGCCGTTACGTCGGCGAGGCCGGGGTCCGCCCGCTCGTCTACGACTACACGCAGCCGCTGCTCGTCGCGAACGAACCCAACCGCGTCCGTATCGTCTCCGACGGCTCGACGGTCCGCTGGTGGAACAACGGGCGGCTCGTCTTCGACTACACCGACCCGGAGCCGTACACAAGTGGGTACTTCGCCTTCCGGACCACGTGGAGCCACTTCCGGATCGCCGACTTCAGGGTCTGGCGGTTCACCCGTCAACATCGCTGATGGGAAGGTTATTCCGGGCTTGGCGAACCCTTTAGAAGTGGCTTATCTCACCGCGCGTCAACCCCTTCCTACGGTCGCGTAGGTCACATTCGAAGGTGAATCATGGCCGATGTGACAGACGATTCGAAGAGTGACAGCAGATCAGTGATCGGGTCGTACGTCGCGGTGGGGGACAGCTTCACCGAGGGCGTCGGCGACCCCGGCCCCGACGGGGCATTCGTCGGCTGGGCCGACCGGTTCGCGGTGCTCCTCGCGGACCGGCGACCCGAAGGCGACTTCGGCTACACCAACCTCGCCGTGCGCGGCAAACTGCTCGACCAGATTGTCGAGGACCAGATCCCGCAGGCCGTCGAACTGGCGCCTGACCTGGTCTCCTTCTGTGCGGGCGGCAACGACATCATCCGTCCAGGCACCGACCCCGACGAGGTCGCCGAGCGCTTCGAGCGGGCCGTGGTCCGGCTCACCGAAGTCGCCGGCACGGTCCTGGTGACCACCGGCTTCGACACCCGCGGCGTCCCCGTGCTCAAGCACCTGCGCGGCAAGATCGCCACCTACAACGGCCATGTCCGGGCCATCGCCGACCGGTACGGCTGTCCCGTGCTCGACCTGTGGTCCCTGAAGACCGTCCAGGACCGCAGGGCCTGGGACGGCGACCGCCTGCATCTCTCGCCCGAGGGGCACACGCGCGTGGCGCTCCGCGCCGGGCAGGTCCTCGGCCTGGAGGTACCGGCCGACCCCGACCAGCCCTGGCCGCCGCTCCCGCCGCGCGGCACCCTCGAGGTCCGACGGGACGACGTGCACTGGGCGCGCGAGTACCTGGTGCCGTGGATCGGCCGCCGGCTGCGCGGCGAGTCGTCCGGGGACCACGTCACGGCGAAGGGTGCTCTCTCGCCGGACGACATCAAGATGCGAATCTCGTCGGTGGCCTGACAGTGGTTTGAGATCGGCCCCCGCTTCGGCGGGCCGAGCAGCGGCCTGGTGGCCTGAGCCCCCGCAGAGTGCGGGGGCTCAGCGCTCCGAAGCAGTCAACGCCGCCCGCTCCAGGCCCAGTTCCCGGGCCAGCGCCTCGTCCACCCACTCCTGAGCCCGCACACGCGACACCGCACCGGCGTACGACGTCATCTGTACGGCGAGCCCGTCCAGCAGGGCCGTCAGGCGCAGGGCCGCGCCGTGCGGGTCCGGGCAGCGGAACTCGCCCGCGGCCACGCCCTCCGCGATGACCTCGGCGATCGCGGCCTTCCACTGCTTGTCGAGGTCGCGGGTGACCTCCTGCAGCGCAGGCTCGCGCAGCGCCACCGCCCACCCCTCGATCCACAGGCGCCAGCCCTTGGCCTGGCCCGTCGGCGCGTACCAGCGCACCGCCGACCGCAGCCGCCGCAGCGCCGTCGTACGGCGGCCGAGAAGCTTGCGCAGATGCCCGAGGTCGTCCTCGGCCGCGAACGTGAACGCGGCGGCGACCAGCTTCTCCTTCGTCGAGAAGTGGTACAGCACCAGCGCGTTGCTCACGCCGAGCGCCGAGGCCACGTCGGCGATCCTGACCGCCGCCACGCCCCGCGCCTCGATCTGCCCGATGGCGGCCCGCAGCAACTCCTCACGCCGCTCGGCCACACTCAACCGCACTCTCGCCACGCGGTCACCCTATTCCGTCGCCGCTGATGGCGCCGGGTGAGGGCGGGACTTGGCGGGTTCGACAGGGGTGCGCGGTGTGGGCGTACACCTACTCTGCCGGCGCGTGAGCGTCAGGAATTCATGGTCGCCCGGTCGGACTCGCTGCGCAGAACGCAGAATTCGTTGCCTTCGGGATCAGCAAGGACGGCCCAGCCCGAACCATCGGGGTTGCGGTGATCGGTGACAAAGGTGGCACCGAGGCCCAGCAGCCGGTCCACCTCCTGTTCGCGCGAGGTCTCGGGGCGCAGACACAGATGGATCCGGTTCTTGACCGTCTTGGCCTCGGGCACCTGGTTGAAGTGCAGCACCGGGCCCTCCGCCAGCAGCACCTGAGCCTCCGGGTCGCCCGGTCTGTCCTCCGGATGCAGAGGACGGCCCGTCACACTGCTCCAGAACCGAGCCAGCTCGTAGGCATCCGCACAGTCGATCGCCACGTTCTGCATTACCGAGACCATGCGCGCGACCCTTCCTGATCTCCACGCCGAACGCCACCGAATTGCGCTCAGTCCTCGCGCGGCACGGAATGCCGGGTCGCTCTCACCGGTACCAGCCGAAGCGTTCCGCGATCGCCGGCAGCCGGTCGGCGACGATGGCGTGCGCGGCCGCCCGCGGGGTCGTCCCGTCGGACTCCGCGCGGGCCAGCATCTGCTCCGTCAGGGCGCGCATCGAGCGGCGGGTGTGGGCGAACGCCTCCTCCGCGTCCGGGCCGATGTCGCCGAACAGGGTCCACCACCACCAGGCGTTCGTCCCGGAGTTGACGACCACGTCCGGCAGCACGGTCACTCCGCGCGCGGCCAGCAGCTCCTCCGCCTCGGGCAGCACGGGCATGTTGGCCGCCTCGACGATCCAGCGGGCGGTGATCTGCTCCTGGCCCGCGGTGTCGATCGCGTACGAGACCGCCGCGGGCACGAGCACCTCCGCCTCGGCCGACAGCCAGGCGTCGCCGGGCAGTTCACGGTCGTCGGGGCGCAGGGCCGCGCGGTCCACGGTGCCGTACGCGTCCCGCGCGGCGAGCAGCGCCTCGACGTCGAGGCCCGCCGGGTTGGCGACGGTGCCCTTGATGTCGGCGACGGCGACGACGGTGAGCCCCGCGCGCGCGAGGAAGCGTGCCGTGGCTCCGCCCATGGTGCCCAGGCCCTGCACGGCGACCCGTGTGCCCTCGTACGGCACACCCGCCCGGTCCAGGGCGGTCAGCGCGGACTCGGCGACCCCGCAGCCGCCGACCAGCTCGTCGAGCCCGATGCCGTCCACCTCGATCGCGAACGCGTCGGCGAGCCGCCGGCGGGCCGTGGTCTCGTCGTCGAGCAGTGGATATACCGCCTGGATCGAGGACACGAGCCCCGCCTCGGCCACTGCCCGGTCCACCAGGTCCTGGGTGAGACCGAGGTCCTCCCCGGTGGTCCAGAAGCTTTCCACGTACGGCTTCATGGCGCGCAGGTAGCGCACCAGGAGTGCGTACGCCCCTGGGTCCCGGGGATCGCAGTCGATGCCCCCCTTGGCGCCGCCCAGGGGGATGTAGCGGCCCTCGGGGTTGTAGTGCAGCGCCTCCTTCATGGTCATCCCGCGCGCGAGCCCCGCCACCTCGTCCAGGGTGCAGCCCGCGCGCATGCGCAGTCCGCCGCTGGAGACGCCGCGGACCAGCCGGTCGACGACCAGGTAGCCCTGGCGGCCGGTGAGGTGGTCGGTCCAGGTGACCGACATCAGGGGGGCGGTCATGCGATCTCCTCGCGGATGGCGATCAGGGTGGGGCGGGGGAGTCGAGGTTCCCGGATCACTGAGCGAATTACTGAATAGTCAGTCAGTATCGGAATCGGGGGCTCACCCTGTCAATGGCGGAATTGATCACCGCGGTGTCGGCGTGGTGACGGGAATGGACGCCGACGCTCCGCGGTTCTCGAAGCGGTGGGCCCATTCCTGCGGGAGGTGGGTGCGGCGGTGCAGGAGGCGAGCCGGGAGGGCGGCAAGGGGACCTCTACTTCGTAGAGGTCGTACGGTGCCGGATCTTTGGGCTTTCCTTGGAATGAGCCCGCAGCGACCCGGACGACACAGGTGTTGTCGGAGGAGCCGACCATAATGGAATGCCTCGTCGACTCCACCTGGAGGTACCGTGTCCGGTTTCCGTAGCCTGAGCTCCGGGCTCCGCGCGCTGCAGCCCGCGGCCTTCGGCGCGGACCCGAGCGGTGAGCGCCTCGCGCGCATCCGCAGATCACCGCACTTCAAGGACGGGGTCTTCCAGAATCCCGGAGGCACCGCCCGGACCCGGCCCTCCGGCTCCGCGCTGGACTTCGCGAAGGTGTTCTTCGACAAGGACGAGCGGCCCCAGCGCGCCCCCAAGGGCACGGTGCCGGTGCACCCCACGACGCTCGCCGACATCGCGAAGCCGCCCGCCACCGGACTGCGGCTGACCTGGATGGGGCACTCCAGCGTGCTCGCCGAGATCGACGGACAGCGGGTGCTCTTCGACCCCGTGTGGGGCGAGCGCTGCTCCCCGTTCTCCTTCGTCGGGCCCAAGCGCCTGCACCCCGTGCCGCTGCCGCTCGCCGCGCTCGGCCCGGTCGACGTCGTCGTCATCTCGCACGACCACTACGACCACCTGGACCTGCCCAGCATCAAGGCCCTGGCCGACACGGACACGCTGTTCGCCGTCCCCCTGGGCGTCGGCGCCCACCTCGAGCACTGGGGTGTGTCGGTGGACCGGATCCGCGAGCTGGACTGGCACGAGGCGACCAAGGTCGGCGGCCTCACCCTGACCGCCACCCCGGCCCGCCACTTCTGCGGCCGCGGCCTGCGCAACACCCAGCACACCCTGTGGGCCTCCTGGTCCGTCGCCGGGGGCGAGCACCGGATCTTCCACAGCGGTGACACCGGCTACTTCGAGGGCTTCAAGGACATCGGCGCCGAGCACGGTCCGTTCGACGCCACCATGATCCAGATCGGCGCGTACTCCGACTTCTGGCCCGACATCCACATGACGCCGCAGGAGGGCATGCGCGCCCACCTCGACCTGCAGGGCGGCGAGCCGCACGGCGTGATGATGCCGATCCACTGGGCCACCTTCAACCTGGCCACGCACCCCTGGGCGGAGCCCGGCGAGGGCACGCTCGCGGCCGCCCGCGCCACCGGCTCCCGCGTCGCCCTGCCCCGCCCCGGCGAGCCCTTCGAGCCCACCGCCGAGACCGTCCCGTCCGAGCCGTGGTGGCGCGCCGTGGCCCAGGCCCCGGCCGGCGGCTGGCCGGCCGCGGACGCCCTGACGGAGGCGGCGATCAAGACCTCCGCCGCCGGGGCCCCGGCCGGCGCGGACGGCGCCGAGCAGGGCGAGTCCGCGGAGGGCACAGGGGAGCCCGAGACCGTATCGGCGGGCTGATCTCGACGGGGGAGGCCGTGAGCCGCCCGGCATGCCAGGAGAGGATCCCGGCATGAGGCTTCAGCAGGCGGTGACGGTCGGGATCGACCTGGCCGCGAGTGCACGGCGGACCGCTGTGTGCCGTGTGGTGTGGGGAGACGACGGCGCCCTGGCGGTGGAGTTCCTCGCGCCGCAAGGGGACGAGGACCTGCTGGCGCTGGTCCGGGCCGCCGACAAGACCGGCCTCGACTGCCCGCTCGGCTGGCCGTCGAGCTTCGTGGCGACGGTCCTCGCCCACCACGAGGGCATACGGCTGCCGCCGGCGGCCCGCTTCGAGGAGCGCACGGACGGCCGGCCAGGACTGGACGCGCTGCGGTTCCGGCTGACCGATGACCTCACCTGGAAGGCCACCGCGATGCGGCCGCCGCTGTCGGTGTCCACCGATCTGCTGGGCGTCGTGGCCCTGCGTGCGGCCCGTCTCCTGGACGCCCTCGCGGCCGCGGGCACCCCCGTGCCCCGGGACGGATCGGGCCCGCTCGCCGAGGTGTATCCGGCCGCGGCCCTGAGGCTGTGGGGGATTCGTCCCGCCCGCAGCTACAAGAACGCCGGACCGGAAGCCCGCGAGGTGCGCGAGCACATCGTCCGCTCGATCGAGGACGGCCTCGGGCTGCCCCTGACCGAGCCGGTGCGTGCGCAGTGCATCGACAGCCACGACCATCTCGACGCCCTGGTCTGTGCGCTGGTCGCCCGCGCCGTCCTGGTCGGGGACACCCGGTGGCCGGACACCACGGAGGAGCGCGCCGCCGCCGGTCAGGAGGGATGGATCCACCTGCCGGGCGGGGAGCTGGCCGCCCTTCGCTGAAGATGCCGCCGGCAGGAGGGGGGCGGGAGCCGCCGTCTCAGCCCTGTTCGGGCCCGTCGACGTTGAACGTGGACTGCCCGGTCCCGGCCCTCGTGACGATGATGTCGGCAGGTTCCGCCGAGGGGTTGCTCTCCCGGTGCACGGCGCCCTTCGGCACATAGATGAAGTCGCCGGGACCGGCTTCGAGGGTGCGCGAGCCGTCCGGGCCGAACTCCATCCTCAGGGCCCCGGTGAGGACGTAGATCACCGACTCGTTCTCGCCGTGGTGGTGCCACCCGGAGACCATCCCGGGTTCGGTGCGGACGAATCCCGACCACATGCCGTCGGTGGCGAACGCCTCCTGCCGGTCCATCCCCGGAGTCGTGGGCCCGGGCCGTCGGTCACCGGGGCGGGCGAGGAGAACCTCATCGTGTCGAAGGTCCATGACGGCTCCTTCCGCTCGGGCCGTCGAGCGGCGGCCCCGTCTCGTCACCAGGCTAGCCGTGGTCCGTCGGCCCCCGCGGGGAACCGGCCGGCCAACCATGGTGTGATGGCGCCGTGAGCCGTGCCGCAGAAGAGACCAACCGCCGTATGCTGCGGGCCCGGGACGCGATGGACCGCGCCTACGCGCAGCCGCTGGACGTACCCGCCCTGGCCCGGATCGCCCATGTCTCCCCGGCACACTTCGCCCGCACCTTCCGCGCGACATTCGGCGAGACACCGCACCGCTATCTGCAGCGCCGCCGCGTCGAGCGCGCCATGTTCCTGCTCCGGGAGAGCGACCGCAGCATCACGGACATCTGCTTCGAGGTCGGCTTCGGCAGCCCGGGCACCTTCAGCCGCACATTCCGCGACATCGTCGGCCGCTCGCCGAGGGAGTACCGCAAGCAGGCCGTCGCCCTGGACGTCCCCACCTGTTTCACGATGGCGTGGATGCGGCCGAGCGCCTGACCGTCTGCTCGCCCTTCGGCCGACAGAGCAGTTTTGGATAAGTTTTCGCGGTGCCGGGCTCGTAGCGTGATGCACATGTTCACAGCAATCACGCACTCGCAGATCTACGTACTCGACCAGGACGAGGCGCTCGACTTCTACGTCGGCAAGCTCGGCCTCGAGGTCAACACCGACGCCGACCTCGGCTTCATGCGCTGGCTCACCATCAATGTCCCGGGTCAGCCGGACCGCGAGGTCCTGCTGGAGCGGCCCGGTCCGCCGCGGCTGTCCGAGGAGACGGCGGAACAGGTCCGCGAACTGCTGACCAAGGGCGCGACGGGCGGCTTCCTCATCTTCCGGACCGAGGACTGCCGCAAGACGTACGAGACCTTGAAGGCCAAGGGCGTCGAGTTCACCGAGGAGCCCACCGAGCGGCCGTACGGAATCGACTGCGGCCTTCGCGACCCCTTCGGCAACAGCATCCGTTTCACCCAGCCGAAGGCCTAGTTCAATACGCTGAGTAACGCTTGGGGGATGACTCCCGGCGGTGCGGGAGCGCCCGAAAACGGTCCCGGCGGGCCCGTGGGCGGACAGAAAAGAGCAGTCGGCGAGGGCCGGGGAGCAAGCGCTCCCCGGCCCTCGGCATTTTACTGCGACCGCTTCTGACCAGCTCTGATCGATCCGTTCTGCAACGGGATCATGCGCCCGCTCGGTTTATCGGTCTGTCGTACGAGCCCTCATACCAGAGCGGGACGCTGTGCGTGGGACTTTGTCAACTGCCCACCGCACATGATGGGTTGGCGACTACTGTGAGTGTCCATCGGGCAACGCATGCCCGAACCGCGCAGCACGCGCCCCAGGCACCGACGCACCAGTACGACGAGGACACCGATGTCTCACCTTCGCGCACCGGCCGCACGCGCAGACCGCCGCGAGGGCGGGCGGCACGGACGGCCGGTTGCCCGTCCCGTTCCCTCGCTGCCCGAGACCCACATACGGCCCCAGCTGTTGCGGCTCGCCGTGCTGCCACCGGTCGCGGTCGCCCTGAGCGCGAGCGCGGCCGTCCTGTTCACCGTCCGCACCACCGGAGCACGGCCCGGCCTCACCCTGTGGGGCGTGCTCGCCGGTGCCGCCGCGGTGGCCCTCGCGGGGATCCTGATCGCCTCCGTGGCCGCCGACCGCGCCGCCAAGTCGGTGAGTGACCGCATCGGTGCCCTGCGCCGCATCAGTGCCCGCGGCGAAGCCGACCTGCGCGACCTCGTCGAGGCGCTGCGCCGCGGCGACACCCCGCCCCAGCGCAAGCCCCGCAGCTCTCCCCCCGACGACGCCGACGACTTCGAGCTGCTCGCCGCCGACCTGACGCGCGCGCACGACGGTGCCGTCACCGCCGTCGTACAGGCCGCCCAGCTCTCCAGCCAGGCGGGCAGCGAACAGAAGCTCGAGGTCTTCGTCAACCTCGCCCGGCGCCTGCAGTCCCTGGTGCACCGGGAGATCTCCATCCTCGACGAGCTGGAGAACGAGATCGAGGACCCCGACCTGCTCAAGGGCCTCTTCCACGTCGACCACCTCGCCACCCGGATCCGCCGCCACGCCGAGAACCTCGCCGTCCTCGGCGGCGCCGTCTCCCGCCGGCAGTGGAGCAACCCCGTCTCCATGACCGAGGTGCTGCGCTCCGCCATCGCCGAGGTCGAGCAGTACTCCCGGGTCAAGCTGGTGCCCCCGATCGACGGCACGCTGCGCGGCCACGCCGTCGCCGACGTCATCCACCTGCTGGCCGAACTCGTCGAGAACGCCACGGTGTTCTCCGCCCCGCACACCCAGGTCCTGCTGCGCGCCAACCTCGTCACCTCGGGACTGGCCGTCGAGGTCGAGGACCGCGGCCTCGGCATGCCCGTCGCCGAGCAGAAGAAGATGAACGCCCTGCTCGACGACCCCGACCAGGTCAACGTCGCCAGCCTGCTCGCGGACGGCCGCATCGGACTGTTCGTGGTCTCCCAGCTCGCCCGGCGGCACGGCATCAACGTCCGCCTGCAGACCAACATCTACGGCGGGGTGCAGGCCGTGCTCGTCGTACCGCAGGGGCTGCTGGGCTCGGCGCCGGGCGTCCCCGGGGTCGCAGCGCAGCCGCACGGTGTCACCGGGGTGATGGGGACGCCCGAGCGGGCCGTACCGCCCCGGTCCCCGCAACCGCAGACGCCGCCCGTGCCCCGGCCCGAGGCCGGCGGGCGTCACGTCGCGCCCCCGCCACCCGCACCGCGACGTGCGCAGCAGCGGGAGGCGGCGCAGCCCACGGCCGCCGCGCCGCACGGCAGTCCGCTCAACGGCAGCACACAGGGCGGCAGCGGACCGGCACCGCTTCCGGTGCGCGGTGCCCACGAGGAGCGGGCCAATCCCGCGGAGGCCCTGCCCGGCATCCGGCCGGACGACCGGCGGCTCGTCTCGGAGAACGCGGCCACACCACCCACGCCCCGCACCGGCACCGTCCGCGGCACCATGGGCAAGCCCCAACTGCCGCGCCGCCGCGCCCAGGAACACATCGCACCCCAGCTGCGGGACGGCCCGGCGCCACGCCAGGAGACCGAGTACGTCGCCGGCCACGACCCGGGCCTGATGGCCGCCTTCCAGCGTGGCATCGGCCTGGCGGAGGCCCAGCAGAACCTGGAGTCGGAGCGCTCGGATTACACGGATTACTCGGAGCACTCGGAGTACACGGGAGCCGCACACACGACGTCGTCGGCGCACCCGGAACCGGAACACATGGCTTCGGCCCACATGGATCAGACGCACATGGATCAGGCACACATGATGTTGGAGCCCATGGAGCAGGCGGCGCGCATCGAGCCGCGCCCGCTCACCGATCCGGCTCACACAGTGGCCGCACCCATGCTGCCGACCTCGTCCCTGGACGTTCTCCACACGGACGTCACCGCCACCACCCCGCCGCCCTCCATGGACGTATCGCACATGGACCCGGCCCACATAGCCGAGGCGCGCCCCGCGTCCGCGCGCGGCACCGACCATCCCACCCGGCACGACGGGAGCGCACCAGCCGGATGACCACCTCTGTTCCCACCCCCGTTTCCGCCCCCACCCCCACCGCTCCCGCGGACCTTCGTACCCCAAGGAGTCGATCCACCATGGCGAGCGATGCGCCGACCGGCCATGTATCCGATCTCGACTGGCTGATGAGCGGCCTCGTGCAGCGCGTACCCCACACGACCAGTGCGGTACTTCTCTCCTGCGACGGGCTCGTGAAGTCGGTCCACGGCCTCGATCCGGACAGCGCCGACCACATGGCCGCGCTGGCCTCCGGCCTGTACTCCCTCGGCCGCAGCGCCGGGGTCCGCTTCGGCGACGGCGGGGACGTGCGCCAGGTCGTCGTCGAACTCGACTCGACCCTGCTGTTCGTGACCACCGCCGGCTCCGGTACCTGTCTCGCCGTGCTGGCCGGACGCGAGGCCGACGCGGCGGTGCTCGGCTACGAGATGGCGATGCTGGTCAAGAGCGTCCGCCCCTATCTGGTCACCGCGCCCCGGCAGCACGCCGTCGAACCCACGGCGATGAGGCCTTGAGCGTGGCGGCGGTCGGCGACGGGCCCTGGCTCGACGACGCGGCCGGTCGGCTGGTGCGCCCCTTCACGGTCAGCAACGGCCGCACCCGGCCCACCATCGCGCTCGACCTCCTGTCGCATGTGATGGCCACCGGAGCCACCCCCCTCGGCTACCTCGGCCCCGAACACGCGCAGGCGCTCGACCTGTGCCGCGCGCCCGTCTCGGTCGCCGAGGTCGCCGCCCAACTGAAGCTGCCGGCGGTGGTCACCAAGGTGCTGCTGTCGGACCTCGTCGACTGCGGGGCGCTGACCACCAAGCCCCCCGAGTTCCACCACAACCCGACTGACCGGGCCCTTCTGGAGGCAGTGCTCGATGGACTACGACGACAGCTCTGACCCCTTCCCCACCGCACTCAAGATCCTTGTGGCGGGAGGGTTCGGAGTAGGCAAGACGACCTTCGTGGGCGCGGTCAGCGAGATCGCGCCGCTCAGCACGGAGGAACTGCTCACCACGGTCAGCGCCGCGACCGACTCTCTCGACGGGATCGAGAACAAGGTCGAGACGACGGTGGCCATGGACTTCGGCCGCATCACCCTCGACCCGGAACATGTGCTGTATCTGTTCGGCACGCCCGGGCAGGAGCGGTTCTGGTTCATGTGGGACGAGCTCTCCGAGGGCGCGCTCGGCGCGGTCATCCTCGCCGACACCCGCCGCCTGGAGGAGTGCTTCGCGGCGGTCGACTTCTTCGAGCAGCGCGGCCTCGGCTTCATCGTCGCGATCAACGAGTTCGACGGCTCGTACCGCTACGACCCCGAGGAGGTCCGCGCCGCCATCGACCTCGACCCGGCGATCCCCGTCGTGCGCTGCGACGCCCGGATCTCCAGTTCCGGAGTGCAGACCCTGCTCACCCTCGTACGGCACCTCATCGCCCACGCTCCGGCGCACGCGCCGAGCCACGGCGCCCACATGTGATCCCCGCACACCGCCATGGAGCCCGTATATGCCCTGCGTCCACAGTGACGGAGCCCGCCCATGAGGTACGACCCGGCGCGCCCGGCCGGTCGTCTGCTGCTCACCCCCGAGGACAAGGAGGCCCCCGCCCGGGCCCGGCGCCTCGGTCAACTGGGCCTCGCAGAACATCCGGACCCCGCCCTCGACGCCTACGCGGACCACCTCGCCGAGCTCACCGGGACGCCGTACGCCATGGTCAACTTCATCGACGAGAACCGGCAGTTCTTCGCGGGCCTGCACCTCTCGGACGTCGCACCACCCGTGGTGAAGGCCGACGGCACCACGCCCGTGCTGGGCCGTGAGCTGGCCCGTGACCACGGCTTCTGCCCCCATGTGGTGGTCCGGCGCAAGGCGCTGGTTCTGGAGGACGTCTGCGACTACCCGCGGTTCGCGGGCAATCCGGTGGTCGACGAGTTCGGCATCCGCTCCTATCTGGGCGCACCGCTGATCGACAGTACGGGGATGGTGCTCGGCACCGTGTGCGTCGTCGACGTGGAGCCGCGGCCCTGGGGCAGGCCCGGTCTGGAGACCATCAAGTCGACGGCGGCCGATCTGGTCGCCCGGCTGGAGCGACGGGAGGCGGACGGGCTCCCGCTGCTGTGACGGCGGGCGAGGTCGACTCACTAGCCGACCGGTCTAGTACTTACGTACACTTGCGTCGTGGGACGCACCAGTGACGCCAGGCAGAAGATCCTCGGTGCCGCGCGCTCGCTCATCGAGGGGCGCGGCTACTCGGCGCTGGGCGTGGCCGAGATCTGCAAGGCGGCCGGGGTGCCGAAGGGCAGCTTCTACTACTTCTTCGAGTCGAAGGAGGCCCTCGCGCTCACCGTCGTCGACGAGCACTGGGCGGCCCAACAGCGCGACTGGGCACGCTCGTTGGGCGGCGACGCGGAACCGCTGCAGCGGCTGCGGCAGCTCTTCGAGGTTACGGAGGCCGGCCAGCGCGCCGCGCAGCTGGGCTGCGGCACGGTGTCGGGCTGTCTGTTCGGCAACCTCACTCTGGAGCTGAGCAACCGGACCGAGGCCGTCCGCGGGCGACTGCAGGAGATCTTCGACGCACAGGTCGACATGGTCGAAGCGGTGATCACCGAGGCCCGCGAGCGCGGCCACGTCACCGTGACCGACACCCGCGAGGCGGCACAGGCGGTCGTGGCCCAGCTCGAGGGCCAGGTGATGTTCGCCAAGCTGTACAACAACACCAGGCGACTGACCCCGCTGTGGGACAACTGCCGGGCGCTGCTGGGCGCCACCGGTTCATAGTGCCGCATCGGGCAAGCGGATCAGGGCCCGCTGTGGATCAGTGACGCCCACAGGTGTGGTCGGCCGGGGTGCTCGGCGCGCAGATGCCGGATGACGCGGTGAAGCGCGCGTGCCGCGTCATCGGCGGACGGTGTGGCCGGCATCAGCCGGTAGAAGTGGTCGGCCGCGCCGGCCGCGACGCCGTCGTCCAGGGGCCACAGACTCGCGACGACGTGCCGGAACCCGGCGAGCTGGAACGCGGAGGCGAGGTGGATGGACTCGTCCGCGTGCCGCCGGCCGACATGTCCGGTGGAGCACGCGGACAGGTAGGCGAGTTCGGCCTCGTGGAGGTTGCTGCGGCCGATCTCCGCGATGGACAGGACACGGTCGTGGAGGTGGAGTCCGCCCTCGGACGGTGCGTCGGGGTCGGTGCCGGCGTGGCAGGCGAAGTGTGCCCAGCTTGCCTCGGGGAGTGCGCCGGTCACGCGGGCGGCAGTGGCCTGCTCGTTGTTGAGCAGTGGCATGTCGGGATGGGCGGCGTGCAGGCTCGCCGCCTCGGCGGCGGTGGCCGGCAGGTCCGGCAGACCCGGGGTGCGGTCTAGGGCGACCGTGAGCCGGCGCAGGGCTGTCGCGGCCGGGCGTTCGCGAGCACGGGCGAGGGCGCGCAGGGTGGGTGTGTACGACGAGATCACCCGGTCGAGCGCCCCGGCCCGCCCGGGGTGCCCGGCCGCGTGCAGCGGCAGCAGCCCGAGCAGTCCGGTCGGTATCCACCACACACGGGGCAGTACTCCGTCCTCTCGGCCCAGCAGGCGTTCGACGGCGTCCAGGACCGGCTCGACCGCCGTGTCCCACAGCCGGCCGAGCACCTCCCTAAGTACCCGCTGCCGGCGCAGCTCGCCGGTGAACGAGCTTTCGTCGTGCGTTGCTTCGGTCAGCTCGGTGGCCCACGTGTCGACGTCTGCAAGCCGCAGTTCGGGCAGCGGCACCGGCAGCGGGGGCCCGTCGGCGGTGACGACGATGGCGTCGCACCGCTGCAGGCCGGCGTTGAGCAGCACGACTGCCCCGCCGGTGGCGGTCGGCCGCAGTTCGGTCCACGTCGGCGGGAGCAGGAACCGGTCCAGGCCCGGCAGTCGGCGGATCTCTGCCAGTACGGCGTCGTGCTCGGCCCACAGCCGTTTGCGCCGGTCGACGTGGTCGACGTCCCGGCCGCCGGGCGGCGCCATGGCCGGGGGATCCGGCGCGTTGAGGGCGTCGCGGACGCGGCGCAGGCGGCCGGCCAGTGCGGGGTGCTGGGCCTCGAGGTCGGCAAGGGGTGTCCGCAGGGCCAGCCGGGACGCCAGCAGGACCGCCCGGCCCAGTTCACCGGCCTGGACCGCGCCGCCAGGATCGTCAAGGGCGCAGTGCACGGCGATCGTCTCGCCGATCAGCCCCCGGTTCGTGCCGAGGCGGTGTTCGTGGTCCGCCGTGGAGGTCTCCCGCGCCGCGACCAACGGCAGTAACTCCACCGCCGTGTCGAACAGCACGCGGGCGGTGTGCAGTTCGTCCAGCACGTACGCGAGCCGACCGACCGACCAACAGGCGCGGAGCCGGTTCAACGGGGACGCCGTCGTGGCCGCGAGCGTGTCCTCCGCGAGCCGGGCGATCCGCGACCGGTCGAGGGCGCCGCCGCTGTTCCAGCGCCTCATGCAGCAGACCGCGAGGAGATGGATGCGTGCGGCCCGGTTGGGGTGGTCGTCGGGGGTGGCCGCGACCGCCTGTTCCGCGGCGTCGACGGCGCGGTCGAGGTCGGACGTGGCGCCAGTGCGCTGGAACCGCAGCCGGTAGGCGTTGCCGAGGTTGAACAGATACCGCGCGCGGTCCGGATGGTCGGCAGGGACGGCTACGGCTGTCTCCCGGGCCAGGTCGACAGAGCGGTCCAGGTCGGCCGGGTCGCCCGAGTGCTCGTACCGGGTCTGATGGGCCCGCGCGAGGTTGAACAGGCGCAGCGCACGGTCGGGATGGTCGGCGGGGGTGGCCGTGAGCGCCAGGAGTCCGAGGTCGACTGCGCGGTCGAAGTCGGTTGCGGCGCGGCTGCGTTGGGACCGCGCCTGGTGGGCGACCGCGAGGTTGGACAGGTAGCCTGCCCGGCTCGGGTGGTCGGTCGGCGTCGCGTCCACTGCCTGTTCGTAATACACGACGGCCCGGTCCAGGTCCTGCAGGCCACCGCTGTGCCCGAACCGTTGCTGGAAGGCGTTGCCGAGGTTGGTCAGGCGCATCGCACGGTCCGGATGGTCGTCCGGCGTGGCGGCCAACGCGCGTCTGCCGGCATCGATGGCCGCATCCACGTCGGACGTCTCCCCGGTGCGGGTGAACCTGGACCAGTGGGTAAGGCCGAGGTTGGACAGGCGGTACGCGAGATCCGGGTGGTCGGCGGGCGTGGCGGCCACGGCCTGTTCGTGATGCATGATGGCCCGGTCCAGATCGGCCACGTCTCCCAACCGCTCGAACCGCCCCCGCAGGGCCGCGGCGAGGTTGTTCAGGGCTGTCGCGCGGAGTGGGTGATCGGCGGGTACGGCGGCGACCGCTCGTTCGAGGCTCTCGACGGCCCGGTGCACGTCGAGGGTGTTTCCTTTCCGGTCGAATCGCGCGTGGTATGCGGCGCCGAGGTTGGACAGGCGGTACGCGAGATCCGGGTGGTCGGCGGGCGTGGCGGCCACGGCCTGTTCGTGATGCGTCACGGTCCGGTCCAGATCGGCCACGTCCCCAAGCCGCTCGAACCGCGCGCGGTACGCGACACCGAGGTTGGACAGGAACGTCGCGAAAAGGCGGAGCCCCTGGGGCGCCGCGGCGAGCGCACGACCGACGTGGTCGATGGCCCGGTCAAGGTCGGCCACCTCCCCCAGCCGATCGAACCGTGCCTGGTACGCCATGCCGAGGTTGGACAGGTAGGCCGCGCGGTCGGGAGCGGCGTCCGGTGCGGCGGCCACCGCGTGTTCGTGGAGCTCGATGGCCCGGTCCAGGTCGGCCAGGTTCCCGGTCCGCTCGAAGCGGGCATGGTAGGCGGCGGCGAGGTTGGACAGGACCGTCGCGCCGTGCGGGACACCGGTGCCGGTGTCGGTGGCGACCTGTTCTCCGATGGCGATGGCGCGATCGAGGTCCGCCGGACGGCCCGTCCGCCCGAACCGCTCCCAGTGGGCGGTGCCGAGATTGGCAAGGACTGTGGCCCAGTGAGGGGCGTGGGCGGGGGTGGCGGCCCACGCGCGCTCGCCTGTGTCGATGGCTCTGTCCAGGTCCGCGAAGTGTCCGGTCCCCTGGAACCGATGCAGGTAGCCAGTGGCGAGATTGGTCAGGTACACCCCGATGTTCGCGGCGGCTCCGGTCGCGGCGATCGCCCGTTCCCCGAACTCGATGACCCCGTCCAGGTCGTTGAGGTGCCCGGCCCGCTGGAACCGCTGGAGATGGGTGGCGCTGAGGTTGGACAGGATCAGTGCGGCGTTCGGATCGTCGTCGCGGAGGACGGCTACGGCCTCTCGCCCGATGACGATCGACTGGTCGGCGTCGTCCTCCTGCCACGTCAGCGCGTACCGCGCCCGGTGGCTCTCGGCGAGGTTGTACAGGCGGGTGGCACGGTGTGGATGGCGGTGCGGTGTCAGGGCGACAATGCCCTGGAACAACGAGATGCACGTGCCCAGCAGGCCTGTGTCACCCGACCGGGTGGCCCGGTCCAGCAGGTCGACCGCCTGCTGGTTCAACAGCTCCGGATCAAGCCGGTGGTCGGAGGTCATCGCCCGTGAGACTATCGGCCAACTGACGGAAGGAGGAGCCCTGGTGGACGCCGAACGATCGGCCCTGACCACGTTGTGCCAGGAGTTCGACGCGCTGATCGGCGAGACCCGGCTCCACTCAGCGGAACGTCAGGAACTGCTGGAACGGATCGTGGCCGAGGCGCGGGCCCGGCGCCCGTTGCTCACTCTGCTGGGCCAGTTGCTCGACACCGATCGTGAGACCACTCTGCGGACGCTTGCGACGGGGCTGCCGGGAGCCGGTCCGGGAACCGCCCGTCAGGAGAACTTCCGCTGCCCGGACGGCGCCTGCGACCGGACGGCGGTACCGCCCCCGGCCGGGGCGATCCCACGCTGCGCCGTCATGGGCGGCCGGCCCATGGAGCGGGGGTAGCGCAAGTGGGCGGGTTCTTCGAGCAGTTGGCCAAGACCCTGGCCGACCGGTGGATCAGCCTGCTCGTACTGCCCGGTGCGTTCTTCCTCGGCACGGTGTGGCTGTCCGTCAGGCTCGGCCATGCGGACGCGTGGAACGTCCCGCTGCTGACCCGGCGGGCCGAGGACACCGCCGGCACGGTCGCGGACCTGTCGGCCGGGGCACAGGCACTCCTCGTCGCGGCCGTGCTGGTGGCCGCGACCGGTGTGGGCTTCGTCGTTCAGGCGCTGGCCGGAGTCACCCGGCGCGTCTGGCTGGGGCAGTGGCCCCGCCTCCTCGACCCGCTCGCGGTGGCGCGGACGGCGCACCGACGCGCGCGGTGGCACCGGCTCGTCGAGGAACGCCGAACGCTCGAACGCGTAGGCCCGGGCACACGCACCCGCGAGCAGCAGGACCGGATCGACACCGCGGCCGACCGCGTCACCCGGCTGGCCATGGCCGAACCGGGCAGGCCGACCTGGATGGGCGACCGGATCCACGCCGTGGAGTCGATCGCCCACCACCGCTACGGACTCGACCTGGCCTACGGCTGGTCCCGGCTCTGGCTGGTTCTCCCCGACCCCGCACGTGCCGAACTCACCGCCGCGCACTCGGCGTTCGCCGCCGCGGTCGCCACCGGGACCTGGGCCGCGCCCTATCTGCTGCTCACCGTGGTGTGGTGGCCTGCTGTGCTGGTCGCCGCGGGCATCGGCCTCACCGGCTGGGTCCGCGCCCGCGCCGCCGTAGCCGATTTCACCACCCTGACCGAGGCCGTCCTCGATCTGCACGGCCGCACGCTGGCGGCCGCGCTGGGGGTCGGCGATCCCACGGAGGAGACCGGTCCGCTCACGATCGGCGAGGGCGAGCGCATCACCGACCTCGTGCGGAAGGGCCGCTAGATGTATTGACCCGCGGAGTTGTCGACGCGGGTGAAGGGAGGCTTGCCTCCGAGGGCGGTGTGGCACCGGTGGCCGCCAGGCCCTGCCGTTTGGATCAGCTCGGCGTCGCGGGCCCTGGCACGCGCTCCCTCACTGCCTCGAGGGCGTGGGGGACCCCCATGACCCCGCTCGGGGCGGCCACAAGGCACCGTTCTCTGCAGCCGACCTGATCCAAACGACAGGGCCTAGTAGCCGCGCCAGACGTTGTCGAACGCGGCGTCCTCGATCGCCTTGCGCTGGCGTACGGCCTCCAGCTCCATCACCGCGTCACCGACGGCGGCCAGCACGGTCGTGACCGCCTCGCCGGAGAGGTCCTCGTGAACCTCGGCCTGCTCTTCGTGGATGCCGGCCGCGGCAGCCAGGGCGGCGAGGACCGGTTCGCCCGACGCCCAGCGCTCCTCTGCCTGGCGGCGGGCCGGCGAGTCGACCAGCTCGGCTCGCCCGCTCCGCAGCGGAATCCGGCGACCGCGCGGCCGGGCGGTCAGTCCCACCCGCTCCAGGTCGTCGACGTAGACCGAGGACAGCCCGCGGCCCCGGCGCCACAGCCAGTCCTCGACCGACTCGTACGGCTCCTGCCGTACGAGCGAGGAGGCGGCCTCGTCCAACAGGCGGTCGCCCGTGGGCGATTGGGCGCTGGGGAGGATGCGGTCACCGTCCAGGGTGAGCGCCAGGGCCTCGATGAGGTCGAGCACCTCGGCGCCCGCGAGTACGAGCGACAGGTCGCCCTGGTCGACCGGGCGGCTGGGCGCCGCGTCCAGGGCGACGATCGCGAGGTCCCGTGCGGTGTTCATGAGCGGCTCCAGGTCAGTCGGCCGAGTGCGGGGCGAGAGCGTCGGGGCCGGCCTCAGGGTCTGCCCGGCGGATCATGCCGGCGTCGCGGGCCCTGGCACGCGCACCAGACCCCGCTCGGGTCGGCCACAAGGCGACGTTACCTACAGTTGCCCTGATCCGCCGGACAGGCCCTGTGCAGGCCGGGCGTCCTCGGTCGATTCTCGCTGCCGCGGCGGCGCTGTGTGTCGTACTACGACCATGTGGTGCGGGAAGCCGATCCGCAGCACGGCGGCGGCCGCGGCCGCGGCGAGGACCACGAGGGCGGCCAGCAGCAGCGCCCGGTGGTAGCCGTGATGCAGCAGCGGGGCGACGACCAGCGGGCCCAGGATCTGGCCGACGGAGTATCCGGCGGTCAGCAGGGCGACCGAGCGGGGGAAGCGCAGGTGGGCGCCGGTGGCCAGAGCGAGCATGCTGATGCCCAGGAACGTGCCGCCGAACAGCACCGCCGAGACGAGTGCGGCAGCCGTGCCGCCGACCAGGGCGGGCAGGGCGATGCCGACCGCCTGCACCACCAGCGCGGCGAGCAGCAGCGCGGGCCGGGACCAGCGGCGTCCCAGCCGCGCCCACAGCGCCGGGGACGGAACGGCGGCCAGCCCCACCAGCACCCAGGAGCCGGTGCCGACCCAGCCGGGGGAGCCCTGGCCGATCGCCGCGACCAGGAAGGTTCCGGCGACGATGTAGCCGATGCCCTCCAGGGTGTAGCTCACGAACAGAGCACCGAACCAGCGGTGTGTGCGCGGCGCCGTACTCCCGGTCTTCTCGCTGCTCGCGGGCGGATCCGCCTCCGGCCGCAGGTGCCACGAGCCGACGGTGAGGAGCGCGGTGAGCGCGGCCGAGGCCCACCAGGCGGCCCGCCAGTCCGCGGCGGACCGCAGCGCCAGGAGCAGCAGGCCGGACAGCGCGATGCCGGCGCCGACGCCGCCGATGGCCCAGCCGGGCAGGTGCGCCGGGTGCCCGTGCAGGTGGTGCAGGAGGGAACTGGCCGCGACGACGAAGACCAGGGCGCTCACCGCCCCGGCCAGCAGGCGCAGGGCGACCCACACCGCGGTGCTGTGGGTGAGGGGCATCGCGGCGAGCGTCGCGGTCAGTACGAGCAGGGAGCCGCGCAGGACGGTACGTGATCGCACCAGCGCCGGCAGCAGGATGCCCGCGAGCGCCCCGACGAGATAGCCGACGTAGTTGGCGGTCGCCAGGTTCGCTCCGGCACCGGCGGACAGGCCCGCCTGGGTGTGCATCAGGGGCAGGATCGGCGTGTAGACGAAGCGGCCGACTCCCATGCCCGCCGCGAGCGCCGCCGCGGCCCGGGCGACATGAGTCCAGGGGGAGGTGCTCATCGGGTGCCGTCGACCTGCCCCGGGTCGTTGGGGTGGGCCTCGAGCGGGGTGACGGCGAGGGTCATCCACGGGCGCAGCGGCAGCGTGCCGAGCACCTTCTCGTGCAGCTCCGCCTCGTCGGCGGCCCGCCACACACCGATGCTGCGCAACTCGCCCACGGGGCGCCACAGTCGGGCCAGATTGCCGGCGGCGGCCAGCTCCCTCGCGCGGACGGCCTCGGCGGCGCGCCGCCGGTCGACCTCGTCCTGGCTGGTGCCCTCGGGGACGGTGGTGGTGATCTCGACCAGGAACTCTCGCATGGTCTCTCTCCGATGCCGTTAGGTATTCCCGATGCCTTCCGGTGTCGGTGTCCGGAAGTCCGCAGTGGCCCCATCGTGCGCCCGTGACCAGCGTCGATGCCACGACCGGCTTCCTCGCTGCTGATAGGCGCAGCCTCCCAGCGCGCGTACGATGGCGCGCGTGGAACTGCGCCAGCTGCGGTACTTCGTCGCGGTCGCCGAGGAACTGAACTTCGGCCGGGCCGCCGAGCGGCTGCTCATCGCGGGCCCCTCGCTCTCCCAGCAGATCAAGGCTCTCGAACGGGACCTGGGCGTCCGGCTGTTCGACCGGGACCGCCGCTCGGTCTCCCTCACCCCCGCCGGAGCCGCCCTCCTCCCGCACACCCGCGCCCTGCTGGATCGGGCCGACGACCTCAAGCGCCGGGCCGGCCGGCTGTCTGGCTCCCAGTCGGTGCGGCTCGGTTACGTCAACTGGCTCCCGCCTGACCTGACTTCACGTACGGCGGCGGTGGCCCAGGTACATGTCGACGCCTGGGTCGCTCCCTCGCACACCCAGGCCGCCCGGGTGGCCGACGGCAGCTTGGACCTCGCCGTGTGCTGGGTACGCACCGAGGACCTCAAGCGGCTCGGGCTGCGGGCCCGGCTGATCGGCGCCGACCGGCTCTACGCCGTCGCCAAGGGTGGCGACAGCAGTGACGTACCGGATGTGGCGGCCCAGGACACGGACGTCCTCATCGACGACGACATCACCTCCTGGGCGTCCTGGAACGTGTACGCCGAGGAGCTCGCACAGGCCACCGGCGCCCGTACGGTGCGCATCTCCGACGGCGCCATCACCGGCCCCGCCTTCTTCGACCACGTCCGCCGCTGCCGCCGCCCGGTCCTCAACTCGCCCAAGGGGCAGACCACTTCGCTCCCGCCCGACCTGGTCCGCCGCGAGATCGTGGCGCCGAAGGTCTACTGGACCTGGTCCCTGGTCTGGCGGGAGGCCGAGGACCGCGCCGGGGTCCTTGCCGCCGTCGACGCGCTGTGCGCGGGCGTCGGCGACCTCGGGGTCCATGCCCCGGACGTCTGGCTGCCCGCCGACGATCCGTACGCGCTCCCGGGCTGACCTGGCCTGGAAGTCTGCGCCTCCCAGGCAGGAGGAAGCCGGTCCTTCCGCCGCCGAGCGACCCGACCTACCTTCCAAATAGTCGACCGGTCGGCTAGTACCGGTCAAACCCTCGGGAGAAGGTCATCATGAGCACTCGGAACCAGAAGGTCGCGATCGTCACCGGCGCCTCGCAGGGCATCGGCGCCGCCCTCGTCGAGGGCTACCGCAAGCTCGGATACACGGTCGTCGCCACCTCGCGCACCATCACCGCCGTCGACGACGCCGACGTCGTCACCGTCCAGGGCGACATCGCCGATCCGGCCACCGCCGAGCGGGTCGTCGCGGCCGCCGTCGAGCGGTTCGGCCGTATCGACACCCTGGTCAACAACGCGGGCATCTTCGTCGCCAAGCCCTTCACGGACTACACGGCCGAGGACTACGCCGCCGTGACCGGCATCAACGTCGCCGGCTTCTTCCACCTCACCCAGCAGGCCGTACCGCACCTGCTCGCCCAGGGCGGCGGACACATCGTCAATGTCACCACCAGCCTGGTCGATGCCGCGGACTCCCGGGTTCCGTCCGTCCTGGCCTCGTTGACCAAGGGCGGTCTGCAGTCCGCCACCAAGTCCCTCGCCGTCGAGTACGCCACCCGCGGCATCCGCGTCAACGCCGTCTCGCCCGGCACCATCAAGACCCCCATGCACGCCGAGGAGACGCACGAATTCCTCGCCGCCCTGCACCCGGTGGGCCGCATGGGCGAAGTGAGCGACATCGTCGACGCCGTGCTCTTCCTGGAGACGGCTCCGTTCGTCACCGGCGAGATCCTGCACGTGGACGGCGGCATGAGCGCCGGACACTGACACCTCGTCACATCACCGACCAAGGAACGGACATGACCACCACCAAGGACGACAAGGCGATCCTGAGCGCAGTCCTCGACCAGTGGAAGGCCGGCGTCGACGCACACCAGCCCGAGCGCGTGGCCGCCCGCTTCACCGAGGACGCCGTCTTCCAGGGGCTGCACCCGTACACCGTCGGACGGCAGGGCGTTGCCGAGTACTACGACTCCCAGCCCCTCGGCATGCAGGCGGCCTACCGCATCCTCGAGACCAGACGGCCCGCCGACGGCCTCGTCCTCGGCTACCTGGACGTCGAGTTCTCGTTCACCGACCGGCCCGCGCTGCAGGTCAAGCTGTCGGTTCTGGTGACCCGCGCGGAGGACGACTGGTACATCAGCCACTACCAGGTCTCCCGCCTCGGCTAGCTCCGCCCTCCCGAGCGGCCCCGGGGCGCACTGTCAGCGAGCGGGGCAGCTGTGAGGCGGGCGAGGCGGGTGTGAAGCGGAGCTGCGGCGCGGCTTAAGAAAACCTCGATGGACCAGGGGTGGCGTCGTACGGCAGATTGCTACGCGATTCCACCCCTCTCCCCGGTTGCGGGCGCCTTCGGCATGCCCGGACCCGGGGTCGCACCCACAGGAGCCGTAGCGTTGAAGGCGCTGGTCAAGGAGAAGGCGGAGCCCGGGCTGTGGCTCACGGACGTCCCGGAGCCGGCCGTCGGACCCGGCGACGTACTGATCAAGGTGCTGCGCACCGGCATCTGCGGCACCGATCTGCACATCCAGGCCTGGGACGGCTGGGCGCAGCAGGCCATCCGTACGCCGTTGATCACCGGGCACGAGTTCGTCGGTGAGGTCGTCGAGACCGGGCGTGATGTCGCGGACATCGGCGTCGGCGAGCGCGTGAGCGGCGAGGGCCACCTGGTCTGCGGGAAATGCCGCAACTGCCTCGCCGGGCGGCGGCACCTGTGCCGTGCCACGGTCGGGCTCGGCGTGGGACGGGACGGGGCCTTCGCCGAGTACGTCGCCCTGCCCGCCGCCAATGTGTGGGTGCACCGCGTCCCGGTCGACCTCGACGTCGCCGCGATCTTCGACCCGTTCGGCAACGCCGTGCACACCGCGCTGTCCTTCCCGCTGGTCGGCGAGGACGTGCTCATCACCGGGGCCGGCCCGATCGGCCTGATGGCCGCCGCGGTGGCCCGGCACGCGGGCGCCCGCAACGTCGTCGTCACCGACGTCAGCGAGGAGCGGCTGGAGCTGGCGAGGAAGATCGGCGCGAGCCTCGCGCTGAACGTGGCGGAGTCGGAAATCGCCGACGGACAGCGAGAGTTGGGGCTGCGCGAGGGCTTCGACATCGGCCTGGAGATGTCCGGCCGCCCCGAGGCCATGCGCGACATGATCGCCAACATGACGCACGGCGGCCGTATCGCCATGCTCGGCCTGCCCGCTCAGGAGTTCCCGGTCGACTGGGCCCGCATCGTCACCTCGATGATCACCATCAAGGGCATCTACGGCCGTGAGATGTTCGAGACCTGGTACGCGATGTCGGTGCTCCTGGAAGGCGGCCTCGACCTGTCGCCCGTGATCACCGGCCGGTACGGCTACGGCGACTTCGAGGCGGCGTTCGCCGACGCGGCGAGCGGCCGCGGCGGGAAGGTCATCCTGGACTGGACCGCGTAACCCGACCGCGTAACTCCCTTTCGGCGAAGGCATTTTAGGAGCTTCCCCCATGTTCGACTCCGTGCGCGACGACCTGCGCGCCACCCTCGACGAGATCCGCGCCGCCGGCCTGCACAAGCCCGAGCGCGTGATCGGCACCCCGCAGTCCGCCACCGTGAACGTCACCGCGGGCGGCCGCCCCGGCGAGGTCCTCAACTTCTGCGCCAACAACTACCTCGGTCTCGCCGACCACCCCGAGGTCGTCGCCGCAGCCCACGAGGCACTGGACCGCTGGGGCTACGGCATGGCGTCCGTCCGCTTCATCTGCGGCACCCAGGAGGTGCACAAGGAGCTCGAGGCCCGGCTGTCCGCCTTCCTCGGCCAGGAGGACACGATCCTGTACTCCTCCTGCTTCGACGCCAACGGCGGTGTCTTCGAAACGCTGTTGGGCCCGGAGGACGCGGTGATCTCCGACGCCCTCAACCACGCGTCGATCATCGACGGCATCCGGCTGTCCAAGGCCCGCCGCTTCCGCTACGCCAACCGTGATCTGGCCGATCTGGAACGGCAGTTGAAGGACGCGTCCGACGCCCGGCGCCGACTGATCGTCACCGACGGCGTCTTCTCCATGGACGGCTACGTGGCCCCGCTGCGCGAGATCTGCGACCTCGCCGACCGCTACGACGCCATGGTCATGGTCGACGACTCCCACGCCGTCGGCTTCGTCGGCCCCGGCGGCCGCGGCACCCCCGAGCTGCACGGCGTCATGGACCGTGTCGACATCATCACCGGCACCCTGGGCAAGGCCCTCGGCGGCGCCTCCGGTGGTTACGTGGCGGCCCGCGCCGAGATCGTCGCCCTGCTGCGCCAGCGCTCGCGGCCGTACCTGTTCTCGAACACGCTCGCCCCCGTGATCGCCGCGGCCTCCCTGAAGGTGCTCGACCTGCTGGAGTCGGCGGACGACCTGCGCATCCGGCTCGCCGAGAACACCGCGCTGTTCCGCCGCCGGATGACCGAGGAGGGCTTCGAGATCCTCCCCGGCGACCACGCCATCGCCCCCGTGATGATCGGCGACGCGACCAAGGCCGGCCGCCTCGCGGAGCTGCTGCTGGAGCGGGGCGTGTACGTGATCGGCTTCTCCTACCCGGTCGTGCCGCAGGGCCAGGCCCGCATCCGCGTGCAGCTGTCCGCCGCGCACTCGACGGACGACGTCAACCGGGCCGTCGACGCCTTCGTGGCGGCACGGGCGGAGCTGGAGGCCTGAGAACCCCGGACATATTGCGATAATCGATCCCATGATCGAAGCGCGGCGGCTCCACATCCTCCGTGCGGTGGCCGACCACCGCACGGTGACGGCGGCTGCCGCCGCGCTGTATCTCACGCCCTCCGCCGTCTCCCAGCAGCTGACCGCGCTGGAACAGGAGACCGGCCACCGCCTGGTCGAGCGCAGCGCCAAGGGCGTGCGGCTGACTCCGGCCGGCGAGATCCTGCTCGGCCACACCAACGCGGTCCTCGCCCAGCTGGAGCGGGCCGAGGCCGAGCTCGCCGCGTACAGCTCGGGCGCGGCCGGCACGGTCACCGTCGCCTCCTTCGCGACCGGCATCGCTCTGGTCGTGGCGCCGGCCGTGGCACGCCTCGCCTCCTCCGCGCCCGGCATCCGCATCCGCGTCCAGGACGCCGAGGGCGACGCCAGCCTGCCGATGGTCCTGGACCGCCAGGTCGACGTCGCGGTCGCGGTCGAGTACCGCGGGGCGCCGCCCGCCGACGACCCGCGCCTGACCCACGTATCGCTGTACGCCGAGCCCTTCGACGCGGTCGTCCCGGTGCGCCATCGGCTGGCCGACGCCACCGAGATCCCGCTGGCCGACCTGGCCAAGGACCCGTGGATCGGCCCGTACCCCGGCAATCCCTGCCACGAAGTGGTCGTCCTGGCCTGCGAGAGCGCCGGATTCCAGCCACGCCTGGAACACTCCTCGGACGACTTCCGGGCCGTCGTCGCGCTCGCCTCGGCGGACGCGGGCGTGGCGCTCGTGCCGCGCTCGGCGTTGCGCGGGATGGACCTCACGGGCGTGGTCGTACGGCCGGTGGACGGGGTCGCACCCACCCGCCGGGTCTTCGCGGCGGTACGCCGGGGAGCCGAGGAGCACCCGCTGATCCGGCCGGTGCTGGAGGCGCTGGGCGAGGCGGCCCGGGCGTAGGGAACCGGCCACCGGTCGCACGCAGTCCGGGTTGCCATGCGTGTGACGGTGAACGCCGGGGTCATGGTCAACGCCGGCTTCGTCTTCGGGCTCGACCAGGACCGCGTACGCCGGTGGCTGGAAGACCTTCGAACCGGTCTGGGGCCTGCTCGTAAGGTCTGCGGTCGTCTCACATCTGGGATAGCATCCCGAATATGAAACAGGATGTTGCCGAGACCGGGCCCGACCCGGTCGACGCCCGGCTCGGGGCCAGGCTCGCCGAGCTGCGGGCCGAACGGGGCTGGTCGCTGGGGGAGTTGGCGGAGCGCAGCGGGGTCAGCCGGTCGACGCTGTCGCGGGCCGAACGGGCCGAGATCAGCCCGACCGCCTCGCTCCTGAACCGCCTGTGCAGCGTGTACGGGCGGACCATGTCGCAGCTGCTCAGCGAGGTGGAGGCGGAGCCGGCGCTGCTGGTGCCTGCCGCCGAGCAGCCGGTCTGGGAGGACCGGGCCTCCGGTTTCGTACGACGATCCGTGTCACCGCCGCACACCGGGCTGCGCGGCGAGCTCGTCGAGGGACGGCTGGCCGCGGGCGCCGACATCGGCTACGACCGGCCGCCCGTGCCCGGCCTGGAACAGCACATCTGGGTTCTGGAGGGGGCACTCGAGGTGACGGCACAGGAGGTGGAGCACCGCCTGGGCACCGGGGACTGTCTGCGGCTGCGGGTGTGGGGGCCGACCCGCTTCCGGTGCGCGGGACCGGACGACGTGCGGTACGTCCTGGCGGTGGTGCTGCCGTGATCGTGAACCGGCTGGACTGCGATGAACTGCACGCGCGTGTGGACGCGTTGGCGGACCTCCTCGTCGACACCGTGGACGGCGGCGCCTCCGTCGGCTTTCTCGCACCGCTCGACCGAGCAGAGGCTCTCGCCTGGTGGAAGGAGCGAGCCGTGGGCGTCGCCGCCGGGCAGCTCGCCGTGTGGGCGGCGCACGACGGGCAGCGGCTGGTCGGCACGGTCGGCCTGGCCTTCCCGGACAAGCCCAACAGCCGCCACCGCGCCGAACTGGTCAAGCTGATGGTGCACCGGGACGCCCGAGGACAGGGCCTCGGGCGCAGACTCCTGGCCGCCGCCGAGGAGGCTGCCGCTGCGGCGGGCCTCACCCTGCTGCACCTGGACACCGAGACCGACAGCCTCGCCGAGCACCTCTACCGCGCGGCCGGCTGGACCCGTCTCGGCGCGATACCGGACTACGCGGCCGCCCCGGACGGCGTGCTGCGGCCGACGTCGATCTACTTCAAGAAGCTGGGGTCCGCCGCTCTCGCCGGATAGTTGGCTGATGCCCTCACCAGGTGATTGTCAGTGGGAGCGGCTACGGTGCGAGGCATGCCGGATGCCGAAGACGTACGCCGTATCTGCCTTGCTCTGCCGGACACGACGGAGAAGATCGCCTGGAGCATGCCCACGTTCCGGGTGGCGGGGAAGATGTTCGCCACGCTGCCCGAGGACGAGACCTCCATCGCCGTGCGCTGCCCCAAGGAGGAGCGCGACGAACTCGTGCTGGCCGAGCCGGAGAAGTTCTGGATCGCCGACCACGAGGCGCAGTTCGCCTGGGTCAGAGCCCGGCTCGCCGAGATCGAGGACGAGGGCGAACTGCGCGCCATCCTCGCCGACTCCTGGCGGCAGGCGGCCCCGCCCCGACTGCTGGACGCCTACCCGGAGTTGGGCCTTCCGGACGCGGACTGAAAACGCTTCGAGCGTTGTCAGTGGGGCGTGGCATGATCCGAAGTCGAGTGGGAACCGGGGCGGAGGGGGCTTCGGCTACCACCGAGACGTAGGGGTGCGGGGCTTGTGGGACCGGGGCGGGGAGGGGAGTTGGACGGGGTGACCGGGACGTCATCACAGCCGTCGGACCTGGAGGGCGGGGCGAGGGCGGAGAGACAGCAGGGCGGTTCGGAAGGAGCGGTCCGCGGACCGCATGACATCGTTGCCGAAGCCCGGACCGCGGGCGGCGGGGCAGCGGGCGGCACCGGACGGCCGGGGGACGTACGGCCGGTGTGGTCGCGGGACTTCGCGTTGTTCTTCGTCGCCCGTGCCGTCGCCCGGCTCGGCGACACCATGCTGCCCGTCGCCCTTGCCGCGGGCCTGCTGCAGCACGGATACGGAGCGGGCGCGGTCGGCCTCGCGATGGCCGCGACATCCGTCGCCTTCGCCGGGCTGGTGGTCTTCGGCGGGGTCATCGCCGACCGCTTCAGCACGCAGAGGCTGATGATCGGCGCCGACCTCGTACGTCTCGGCACACAGGCCCTCGCCGCGGCGCTGTTCTACTCCGGGCACGTCGTGCTCTGGGAAATCTGCGCCATCGGCTTCGTCAACGGCGTCGCGGGCGCCGTGTTCCAGCCCGGCGTCGCCAGCACGGTGCCCCGGCTCGCCTCCGACATCCAGGGCGCGAACGGCGCCATACGCATCGCCGAGTCCGCCGCCCAGCTCACCGGCCCCGCCCTCGCCGGTGTTCTGGTCGGCTTCGCCTCACCCGGCGGGGTCTTCGCGGCCCACGCGGCCACATACGCGGTGAGCGCGCTGTGCCTGCTGCTGCTCCGCCTGCCCCCGCTCACCCCAGCGAGCCGTCCCAAAGGACACGGCGGCGGCAGCGCCTTCCGGGCCGATCTGGTCGAAGGATGGCGGGAGTTCAAAGCGCGCACCTGGCTGTGGGGCGTGATCGCCGTCTGGTGCCTGTACATGATCGCCGTCTGGGGCCCTTCCGTCCCGCTGGTGGCGGCGGAGGTGGTGCAGCAGCACGGCCCGCGCGCCTACGGCCTGGTCAACTCCGCCCTCGGCGCCGGTACCGTCATCGGCGGCCTCCTCGCCCTGCGGCTGCGCCCCCGCCGCATGCTGCGCGCCGGTGCGCTCTCTCTGTTCGCCTTCGCAGGGTTCCCGGCGACCGTCGGGGCCGGGCTCGGCGTACCGGCGATGGCGGCCGGGGCGGCACTGGCCGGGGCCGGGATGTCCTTCTGGGGCGTGATGTGGGCGACCAGCGTGCAGACCCAGGTCCCGCCCGACGTCCTCAACCGCATCCACGCGTACGACGTCGCCGGCTCCCTCGCGATGATGCCGGTCGGCCAGGCCCTCGCCGGCCCCGCTGCCACGGCCGTCGGCGCCGACCACGTCCTCCTCGCCGCCGGAGCGATGAGCTTCGCCATACCGATCTCCTTGCTCTCGGTACCGGCGATACGCAACCTCATACGCGCCGACGCACCGACGGCGGGCTCGGGATCGGGCACGGGGGCGATGGGCGAGCGGCCGTGCTCGGAGACGACGGGCTGAAGGCGGACCCTCCACCTGCTGGGCTCGCCTCTCCCGCACCCGACGCGCACAGCCACTCGCCAACGCCCCCGCCTCACGCGACCTGCTCAGCCACCTGCCCGCCCGCTACAAACCCGCCGATCCGCTCCCGCAGCGACCGGGCGTCCAGGCCGTGCGCGGCCACGTGCTCGTCGATGCGGCCGTACCGCCGAAGCTCACGGCGGCCCACGCCGAGGCCGAGTACGCGATGGGGGAGGTCGGAGAGCGCGTCGTTCGCGGCCGCCGTCGAGGTGCCCGCCAGGTACGGCTCGACGAGGACGACCTCGGTTCCGGCCGTCTCGGTGGCCCGGCGCAGTGCGGCCGAGTCGAAGGGCCGTACGGTCGTCGCGTAGAGCACGGTCACGTCGAGCCCCTCCGTGGCGGCGAGCACGGCATCCAGCGTCGGCCCGACGGCGACGACGACGCCGCAGCGGCCTTCGCGGACGGTGAGGAAATGCTCGCCGTCGACCGGAAGCCCCTCCGCGTTCGCCTGCACGGACAACCGCACATACACCTTGTCGTCGCCCGCGGCGACCGCATGCCGCAGCAGCGTCTCGGCCTCGTCGGGATGCCCGGGCACGTGCACGGTCCAGCCGTCCAGGGTGTCGAGGAGGGCCACGTCACCGGGAGCCATGTGCGTGTATCCGCCGGCCGGCCAGTCGAAGGACCCGGCGGCGCTGACCAGCACCGCGCCCACGTCCTGATGCCCGAGGTCCAGTTTGACCTGCTCGAAGGGCCGCTCGACGAGGAAGCTGGCGAAGGTGTGCACGACGGGCCGCAGCCCGGTCAGTGCCAGCCCGGCACCGGCCCCGATCAGCAGCTGCTCGCGGATGCCCACGTTGAGGACCCGGTCCGGATGTCGCCGCCGCGCCTCGGCGAAACCGTCCTTGCCGATCTCGGCGAGGACGACCGCGACCCGCGGATCCTCGTCGAGCAGCCGTGAGACGACGGGGGCGAAACGGTCACGCATGGTGTCCATGGAAGGCCGGGCCTTTCTTGTGGTCTTGTGGTCTTGAGGACTTGAGGTCGAGGAGATGCCAGAGGGGGGAAGGGCGAGGAGGAGCGGGACTCAGGCGTTTTTCGGCTCCACTCGGGCCACGACGACATGCGGGCGGCCCGGATGCGGAGCGGTGAAGGCGGCGTGGAGCGCGTCGTGATCGCGGCCGTCGACCGTGACCGCGGACCAGCCCGCGGCCTCGAAACGGGCGGCGATGCCGCCGGGCCGGGCATGGCTGGCGGAGGAGTTGTCGACGACGACGGTGTGCAGTTGCTCCAGCCCGGCGGGCCCGGCGAAGGCGATCGCCTCGTGATTGCTGCCCTCGTCCAGCTCGGCGTCCCCGATCAGCACCCAGACCCGCGGCTCGCGCAGTCCCTGCGCACGCAGTCCCAGCGCCGTACCGACACCGATCGGCAGCCCGTGCCCCAACGACCCACTGCCGATCTCGGCCCCCGGCACGAGCACGCGGTCGGGGTGGTGCCCGAGCGGAGAGCCGTACGAGCCGAACCCTGGCAGCCAGTCCACGGGCACAAAACCCTTGGCGGCGAGCACCGCGTAGTACGCCATCGGGCCATGCCCCTTCGACAGCAGGAACCGGTCGCGTTCCGGGTCGTCCATCCGCTCCGGCCCCACCCGCAGCACCCGGTCGTACAGCACCCACAGCACGTCCAGCGTGGACGTGGCCGCCGGGCCGTGCTTCTCGTCGCCCGTCATCAGCCCCATGAGCCGCGTCAGGTCCTCGTACGCGTACGCGCGCCGCGTTTCCTCGGTGATCGTCATGCCGACGATCGTGCAACCTCAACCGAACTTCAGGTCAAACGGCACCTGTCCCCGTCGGCCCCGGACAAAGCCATGCGCGACCATCGACCCGAGTGCGGTATGGTTTCCATGCACGTTCGGCCGGGGGAAACCCCAGGTCAGACAGGCACCGGGACGTGGCGCAGCTTGGTAGCGCACTTGACTGGGGGTCAAGGGGTCGCAGGTTCAAATCCTGTCGTCCCGACGGTGTGAAGGGTCTTCGCAGGCGAAAGCCTGCGGGGGCCCTTTTCGTATGCCTCGGTTCCCGCTCCGTGGCCGTGCGCGCCCGCCACTCGTCGAGCTGCCCAATGCTCCGAATGCCTGAACTCCAGCCGCCTGCCATACCCCTGCCACACAAAGTGACCTCGCCCGGCACAGAGTGATTTCTTCGCTTCCGCGCTCCCTCCCGACTCTCGAGGAAAGGGCGAAGATGTCCCGTCCGACCGTGAGCCCGCAGCCGGCTCGCCGCTTCCGCATGCTGGCGCCCGTCGCCGTCGTCCTCTACCTGGTGGCCGCTCTCCTCGTCGGCACCGCGACACCCGCCGCCGCACTGACCAAGCCGGTCATCAACGGGCCCGTGTTCAACGACCCGCTGGGCTCGCCGGCGCAGCAGAGCGCGATCTTCACCCAGCTCGTCCGGCTGATCGACGCGACGCCCGCCGGGGCGACGATCCGCAGCTCGATGTACGAGTTCCAGGACCAGGAGGTCGCCGACGCGCTGCTCGCCGCCGACCGGCGCGGCGTCAACGTCAAGCTCATCGTCGACGAGTCGACCTATGAGGGCGCCGCGGGCGTCGCGTACGACAACCCGGTGTACCGGGCCCTCAAGGCCGGTCTTGGAAACAATGACGCCGCGCGCTCCTGGATCGTCGTCTGTGACGACAAGTTCGAGGACGACGACGGCGTGGACGACGTGGTGCGCGGCTGCCTGAGCGTCGCCCCGCCCGCACCGGCGTACAACCACAACAAGTACTTCATCTTCTCGAGGATCGGGCCTTTCGACGACGGCACCAGTTACTCGAAGGTCGTCTTCCAGACCTCCTCGAACCTCTCCGACTGGTACAAGGTCGAGTCCTTCAACGACGCTGTGACCTTCGTGAACCCCACGGTGTACGACGGCTACGCCTCGTACCACGAGAAGCAGCGCGTCGGGCGCACCCTCGCAGGCGGCAACAACCACGTGTACTTCTCCACCCCGACCGGCTCGACCTACCGGGCCTTCTTCTTCCCGCGTGGCGACGCCTCGTACAACAACCCGGCCACCGACACCATCGTCAATGCCCTGAACGAGGTCAGCTGTGCCTACACCGGTACGGACGGTCGACGGCACCAGACCGACATCCGCATCGTGATGCACGCTTTCTACGGCTCGCGCTTCCAGGTCGCCGACAAGCTGGCCCAACTGCGCGGCAGGGGCTGCTGGATCGACATCATCTACGCCGAGACCGACTCCAAGATCACCAACAAGCTGGCCGCAGCCGGCATCCAGCACCGCAGGTGCCGCATCCCCAACGGCCCGGGAATCGACGTCCGTCCGCACAACAAGGAAATCCTGATCGACGGCGACTACGGCGGCGACATCACCCCGCGCGTCTACACCGGCAGCGCCAATCTGTCCGGGTCGTCGCTGCGCTCGGCCGACGAGGCAATCGTGCGGATCGTCAGCGCGTCGTACCACGCGAAGTATCTGAGCACCTTCTACAAGATCCGTGCCGCCTGCGGCGGTTGACGGGCCGTCACTTTCCGGGTGCCTGAGTGAAGCGGTCGGGCGGCGCGTCCAGCCCGGCCGCCGGCCCGTGCGACCAAGGGGCCCGGACACCGGCCTTGATCCTGTCAGGTAGCGAGTTCCGCTTGGCGAAGGCTGCGGAACACCGGCGGGGTCGTCCAGCCGCGCAACGTGGCGTGAATCGCCGATCGGAATGCGGCCTCGGCCGTGGCGGCGTCGAGGGCCCCAGCCAGTTCGAGAGTCACGAGCCCGTGCAGGGTGGCCCAGAGCGACAGGGCGATCGACGTTGCTTCGCCGACGAGGACCGACGCCGCCAACGCGCGATCGATCGCCGCGAGGAGCGGACGGATCGGGTCACTGGCACCGACCGCCCCCGACGGGTCGAAGGACTGCACACCCCCGAACAGCACCGTGTACAGGTGGCTGTGTCCGCGCCCCCAGTGACGGTAGGCGACGGCCAGCGCGTACAGGTCGGCGAGAGGGTCCGCGGAGGTCTGTACCGCCGACACGTCCTGGAAGAGGCCGGCGACGGCTCTGTCGCGCACCGCACCGATGAGCCCGTCCTTGCCGCCGAACAAGGAATACACCGCCGTCGTCGACGCCTCGGCAGCGGCGGCCACGGCGCGGACCGTGAGCGACTCCCGCGGACGGGTGGCGAGCATCTCGGTCGCGCACACCACAAGCCGCTCTTTGACGGCCTCGTCGTTCGTTCTCGGCCTACCCACGACGAGCAGCCTACCCTCTCTGATAACGTCGTTTTGAAACAGTGTTCTGAAACTCTCGGAGGTCCGCCGTGCCCACGTCCGCCATACGTCTCCTGCGCTGCACCGGAGGCTTACTGCTGGCCCTGGCCGGCGTCGCGATGCTGGTCGTCGTCTTTCTCGCACTGATCGCCCTCACGGACGGGGCAGGCTCGGGGCTCGCCGCATGGTTGACGACCCTTGGAGCCGGGGCCGCCCTCGCCATGTGGCGGGGTCGGCGCCGCACATGGCCGGCGCGGCTCGTGCCGTTCCTGCCGGTGGTTGTCGCGGCAGCACTGACGGCGTCGGTCTGCATCCCGAGCGTGCCGACAGCCCGGCGGTATCCGCCCGCCCTGCCGTTCGTGACCACGCAGCACTGGAGCCTGACCACAGGCAGCCGGGTCGCGGTGTACCACTATCCGCCCGCGAACCCCGGCCCCCGGCATCCCATCCCGTTCGTGTACCTCAACGGCGGACCGGTCCGTGGCATCTCGGTGCTCGACCACCGGTTCCTGCAACTCCTGGCACGCCAGGGCTACGACGTCTACGCCTACGAACAGGCCGGTGGCGGACGAAGCGACCTGCTTCCCATGGGCCAGTACACGATCTCCAGGTCGGTCCGCGACCTCGCCGCCTTCGTCGACCGCCTGCACAAGGGCAAGGCCGACATCCTCGGATTCTCCGCAGGCGGGGCCGTGCTCACCCGAGCCCTGGCCGACCCGAGCGTCGCCGCACGCTTGCACCGGGCGGTCATCGCCGAGCCCGGCCCCATGGACGGCCCCACCGCACACATCACCGGGCACAAGGGCCGAAAATCCGCACGGGGCCTCGCGCCGGCCATGACCGGACCGCGATCGACGCACGTCCCCCGGTACGCCGTGGCATTCGGCCTCATGCGACTCGGCCTCCTCACCCCCGACACCGGACTGATCGGACAGGCCGAAGGCGACAACGCCTTCACCGCCGCGGACCTCGGCAGCGACACCGCATCCGCCTACTGCGCGCGCGACGCGCACCGCATCCCCGCCGAGGACACCGCACAGAACTTCTCCTTCAGCCCCGCCGCCAGCGTCCGCGTCCAGCAGACGGTCAAGGACTCGCCCTCCATCGCACCGCAACTGAGGCAGTCCCGGACCCCCGCGATGCTGATGATCGCCGAGTGCTCCTCCCAGGTCCGTCAATGGGCGACCGCCGTCCTGGCCGATGACCCCGCCATCCAGCGCACGCAGTACATGCCCGGAGTCGGACACCACATGTGGAACGGCCTGGACGGTAACGACGGCCGAGCCGCCGCTGTCATCACTGCGTTCCTTCAGGACATGCCGGCCCCCCTGTCGAACTACCCGACCCGCGACGAGATCCCTGGCTTCCTGCGCGATCACAAATGACGATGTGCGGCCCGTCACCGGCAACGGCGCGCGAACCCTCGAAGCCGTCCGGGCCCTGCCCCAGATACGGCCAAGGACGGCCCCTTGGTCCGGAAAGGGCCCGCCCTCATACCCACGCCGTATTCGGCGCTCCGCCTCGAGGAGGAGATGAGGGCGCTGCCTCGTGCGGTGCCACCAGGCAGGAGTGCGGGCACGGGCACGATGCCCCGGGGCATCTCCTCCCGCCAGGCTGGTCGTCCACCCGAACCCAGACCTGGAGATCCGTTTCTCGTGGCTACCTTGCTCTATCGGATGGGCCGGACCGCCTTCCAACGGCGCTGGCTCGTGGCGTTGTTGTGGGCCGTGGTCCTCGGCGGCGTCGGCCTCGGGGCCGCCAAGGCTCCCGCCGCCTCCGACGACGGCACGTCCTTCATGCCCGGTATCGAGGCGCAGAAGGCCTTCGACCTGATCGGGGAGCGCTTCCCCGGCTCGGCGGCCAACGGCGCCAACGCGCGGATCGTGTTCATCGCACCCCGCGGGGAGAAGGTGACCGCGGCCGGCAACCGTGCCGCCATCGACGCGCTCGTGACGGAGGCCGCCCACGAGCCGCAGGTCTCCGCTGCCGTGAACCCGTTCACGGCGGGCGCGGTGAGCAAGGACCGCTCCACCGCCTACGCCACGGTGAACTACAAGGTGAAGGCCGACGACCTCACCGACGCCGACAGGACCGCCCTGGAAAAGACCATCGACAAGGCGCGCGAGTCCGGCCTCACGGTCGAGGTCGGAGGCACCGCACTCGCCGAGCAGCCCGCGGCGGGCGGCTCGGCCGAGGCCATCGGTATCGTCCTCGCCGCCGTCGTCCTGCTGATCACCTTCGGGTCCCTGGCGGCCGCTGGACTGCCGCTGCTCACCGCGGTCATCGGCGTCGGGGTCAGCATGGCCGCCATCATGGCCCTGGGCAGCACCTTCGGTCTGTCCATGACCACCGGGACGCTCGCCACGATGCTGGGACTGGCGGTGGGCATCGACTACGCCCTCTTCGTGGTCTCCCGCTACCGGGAGGAGCGCGCGAACGGGCACGAGCCACGCGAGGCGGCCGGCCTCGCCGTCGGCACCGCGGGCTCCGCGGTGGTCTTCGCCGGCCTCACGGTCGTCATCGCGCTGGCCGGCCTGTCGGTGGTCGGCGTTCCGATGCTGACCAAGATGGGGCTGTGCGCCGCAGGCGCCGTCATCGTCGCCGTCCTGGTGGCCCTCACCCTGGTCCCCGCCCTGCTCGGCATGTGGCCGAACGCGGTCCTCGCCCGCCGTACACGCAAGCGCGGCCCAGCAGTTGGGCGGTCCGACAACGCCGGTTCCCGCTGGGCGCGGTTCGTGCTGCGCCGCCCGGTGGCGGTGCTGGTGGCGTGCGTCGCCGGCCTGGGCGCCCTCGCCCTGCCCGTCACGCAGCTGGAGATGGGCATGCCGGGGGCCGAGTCCAAACCGGTCTCGTCGACGGAACGGCGTGCCTACGACGCGCTCGCCGACGGCTTCGGCGCGGGCTTCAACGGGCCGCTGACGATAGTGGCGGACGTCAGGGGCGCGGCCGACCCCAAGGCGGCCGTGCAGGAGATCACCAAGGAGATCGGCGCCACCCGCGGGGTCGTGTCCGTCTCTCCCGCGCAGTTCAACAAGGCCGGTGACGCCGCGCTCTTCTCGGCGGTTCCGGCCACCGGTCCGAACGAGGAGAAGACCAAGGAGCTCGTCCAGAGCATCCGTACGGAACGGGCCGGTCTGGAGCGCAGGACGGGGGCCACGTTCGAGGTCACCGGCAGCACCGCGATGAACATCGACGTCGCGCAGGCGCTGCAGGACGCACTCGTGCCCTACCTGGCCGTCATCGTCGGCCTGGCCCTGGTCCTGCTGCTGGTCGTCTTCCGTTCCGTGCTCGTACCGGTCAAGGCCGCCTTCGGGTTCCTGCTGTCGGTGCTGGCCGCCCTCGGCGCGGTCGTGGCGGTCTTCCAGTGGGGCTGGGGAGCGGGGCTGCTGGGCGTGGAGCAGTCCGGGCCGATCATGAGCCTGATGCCGATCTTCCTGGTGGGCATCGTCTTCGGCCTGGCCATGGACTACGAGGTGTTCCTCGTCGCCCGTATGCGGGAGGCGTACGTGCACGGGGACCGCGCCCCGCAGGCGGTCGTCACGGGCTTCCGGCACAGCGCACGGGTGGTCGTGGCCGCGGCGGTCATCATGATGGCGGTGTTCTCCGGGTTCGTCGGCTCCGGCGAGTCCATGATCAAGACGATCGGTTTCGGGCTCGCCGTCGCGGTGCTGTTCGACGCCTTCGTCGTCCGCATGGCGCTCGTGCCCGCCGTACTCGCCCTGCTCGGCGACAAGGCGTGGTGGCTGCCACGGTGGCTGGACCGGCTGCTGCCCGACGTCGACGTCGAGGGCGCCGGGCTCACCACACGCTCCGCGCCCGGCGCCGGTCCGGCGGCTGTCGAGCCCGCGCCGCAGGAACCGGCCCGTACCTGACGTGACGGGCACGCGCGGGCCGCGGCGTCAGGCGCACGACACCCGTGGCCCGGGCGTGCCCGAGTAATCTGCCTTGGGAACCATCTCGGAGCGTGATGAGCACAAACTGGCAGCGTCGGGCAGCGACCCGTCCGAAAGCCGTCGAAGCGGCGAAGCTGGTCCTGCTCTTCGCCCTCACGGTCGCCGGCGTCCTCCTCACCTGGGCGGTCCTGCCCGAACGGCCGGCCCTGTGGCCCGGCATCCTCCTGTCCGCCCTCGCCTGCGCCGCACTGCACCGGCGCCGCAGCCACCCCCTTCAGGCCTTCGCGGTCACCTTGCTGTGCACCATGGGACTGGGTGCCGTCGGCTATCTCCTGACTCCCGGGGTGATGGGTCCGCTCCTGGTCGCGCAGTACGCCACGAGCGTGCGCACACCCCGCCGCACCACCTGGAACAGTGCGCTGACGGCTGCGGCCGGCATGGTCGGCGCGGGGCTGTTCGGCAGGGCCTTCCACGGCTCGGTGATCCTCGTCGTCGTCAACCCGGCGGCATGGGTGCTGCTGTCCGCGGCCTTCGGCAGCTACATCCGGGTGCGCCGCGAGTACGCGGCGGCCCGCGCCGAGCACGCCGCCCGCGAACGGGAGGAAGAGGCACGCCACCGGGTGATCCAGGAACGTATGCGCATCGCGCGGGAGTTGCACGACGTGGTCGCCCACCACCTGACCCTGGCCGACGCCCAGGCCGCCACTGCGGCCCACCTCTCCCGGACCCACCCCGAGCAGGCCTTCGACATCATCGGCAGGCTGCCCGAGACGACCGCCGCGGCACTGCGCGAACTCAAGGCCACCGTCGGGCTGTTGCGCGAGGACACCGACACAGCCGACCTGGCCCCCGCGCCCGGACTGCGCCAACTGCCCGAGTTGGTCGACGCCTGCTCGGCGGCCGGTCTGGAGGTGACGGTCGCCGTCGAAGGGCAGTCGCGTCGGCTCACCCCCGTGCTCGACCTGACGGCGTACCGGATCATCCAGGAAGCACTCACCAACGTCACCAAGCACGCCGCCACCCGCACCGCACAGGTACGCCTCTCCTACACCCCCCACTACCTGACCCTGACCGTCAGCAACGACACCGCGCCCGACCGGCCGGCAGCCGCACCCGGCCCCGGAGGCGGATTCGGTCTGCTCGGCATGCGCGAGCGCGCCACCGCCGTGGGCGGCACCCTCCATGCCGGCCGCCGTCCGCAGGGCGGCTTCGAGGTCTCCTGCGCGCTTCCCCTCGACGGCCACTCCGGCGGCCATCCCGACAGCGACGACGACAGCCACGACCACAGCCACGACGAAGGCCCCGCCACATGACCATCCGCGTCCTGCTCGCCGACGACCAGGCCCTGCTCCGAGCCACCTTCCGCATCCTCATCGACTCGGACCCGGAGCTGACCGTCGTGGCGGAGGCCGCCGACGGACAGGAAGCCGTCGACCTCACCGCAAGCCACCGGCCCGACGTGGTCATCATGGACATCCGTATGCCGAACGTCGACGGAGTGGCGGCGACCGCCGCCATCTGCTCCCGGCCGGAGCTGTCGGCGACGCACATCCTCATCCTCACCACCTTCGAGAACGACGAGAACGTCGCCACGGCCCTGCGCGCGGGCGCGAGCGGCTTCCTCGGCAAGGGCGTCAGCCCCGAGGTCCTGCTGTCGAGCATCCGCACCGTCGCGGCCGGCGACTCGCTCCTCTCCCCGGCCGCCACCCGGACCCTGATCACCCGCTTCCTGGCCACCCCGGACACCGACGACTTCCTCGCCCTGCCCGAGGCGGTCAAGGCCCTGACCGACCGCGAACGGGAGGTCATGGCGCTGGCCGCGCACGGCAGGTCCAACGCCGAGATCGCCGAGCGACTCGTCCTGAGCCCGCTGACCGTGCGCAGCCACATCCAGCGGGCCATGACCAAACTCGACGCCCGCGACCGCGCCCAGCTCGTCGTCATCGCGTACCAGAGCGGCCTGGTCAAACCCCGTCCGGATACGGGCAGTTGACGCGCCGGGGCTCCCCACCGCAGCGGCGGGGAGCCCCGAAGACGGTTCGGCGGTTCGCTGCGGCTACCGGGACACGAGCGCGTCCTGGGTGTTGTTGTTGCGGCGGATGCGTTCGCGGACCAGGGAGACGGCGATCACCAGCGCGGCGACGAGCACCGAGAGCAGTACCTGGATGCGTCCGCCGCCCTTGCTGTCGTCGGTGAGCATGTAGACGAGGACGAACGAGATCATCGCGATCGTGGCCCACGTCAGATACGGGAACAGCCACATGCGGACGACGAGCTTCTCGGGGGCCTCGCGCAGGATGATCCCCCGCATCCGCAGCTGCGAGAAGCAGATGACCAGCCAGACGAAGAGCGCGACCGCGCCGGAGGAGTTCAGCAGGAACTGGAAGACCGTGTCCGGCCACAGGTAGTTGAAGCCGACCGCGACGAAACCGAAGGCCACCGAGGCCAGGATCGCCGGCTGCGGGACACCCCGGGAGTTCGTCCGCACGAAGGAGCGCGGGGCGTCGCCGCGCTGCCCGAGGGAGAACGCCATCCGGGAGGCGGTGTAGAGGCCGGAGTTGAGACAGGACAGCACCGCGGTCAGCACGATGAAGTTCATGATCTCACCGGCGTGCGGGATGCCGATCGAGTCGAGGGCCGCCACGTACGAGCCCTTCTTTGCGATCGCGGGGTCGTTCCACGGCAGCAGCGAGACCACGACGAGGATCGAGCCGACGTAGAAGACGCCGACCCGCCAGATCACGCTCCTGGTGGCCTTGGCGACCGCCCGCCGCGCGTCGGCGGACTCACCGGCGGCGAGGGTGACGATCTCGCTGCCCATGAAGGAGAAGACGACCAGCAGGATGCCGGTGAGGATCGCACCGGGCCCGTTCGGCAGGAAGCCGCCGTGCGCGGTGAGGTTGCCGAAGCCCGTCGCGGCATGGTCGGAGCCGGGCAGCACACCGAAGATCGCCAGGCCGCCGAGCACGATGAAGCCGGTGATGGCGACGACCTTGATGCCGGCGAACCAGAACTCGAACTCGCCGAAGGAGCCGACCGAGGCCAGGTTGGTGATGGTGAGCACGACCATCACGATCAGCGCCCAGGCCCACTGCGGCACGGCCGGCACCCACCCCTCGAGGATCACGGCACCCGCCGTCGCCTCCACCGCGAGCACGACGACCCAGAAGAACCAGTACAGCCAGCCGATCGAGAATCCGGCCCAGCGGCCGAGCGCCCGGTCCGCGTAGGCGGAGAAGGAGCCGGAGGTCGGGTTCGCCGCGGCCATCTCGCCGAGCATCCGCATCACGAACACGACCAGGGCGCCGACCAGCGCGTACGAGAGCAGGATGCCGGGCCCGGCGGCGGCGATGCCGGAGGCGGAGCCCACGAAGAGACCGGCACCGATCACCCCGCCGATGGCGATCATCGACAGATGGCGGTTCTTGAGACCAGGCCGCAGAGCTGCCTGTTCGGAAGTCTGACCACTGGTGGGAGGAGCGGTGGCGGGCGCCACAGAACCAGGGGGACGTGAAGTCATGTCGACATCCATTGAGTGGTTGGGAGGGCCATGAGGGGCACGGGGGAGCGGCGTCATGGTCCTGGCGATTCCCGGAAGCGATCACGGCCCGGAGCGGCTGTGGGGAAACCGTGCTCCGTTTCCTTGTGGGAAGTGAGCCGTTTCACTTGCGGAAATGGATTTGCGCAAGCGTATGGGCGGCTGTGGGGCGACGTGTTTGTTCCCGGGGACGAAGTCGTCCTCAATGGCTGTACGGCCGGACAATGCGCAGTGGGCCTCAGACGCCGGGCGGCAGCCGCAGCTGGAGCATGGCGAGCAGGCGCTGGTCGGGGCGGCTCAGATCGAGACCGGTCAGCTCCTCGGCCCGGCGAATGCGGTAGCGCAGTGTGTTGCGGTGTACATGCAGCTGGGCGGCGGCCGCCCGGACGTCACCGAAGCAGTTGAGGTAGGCCAGCAGGGACTCGGCCAGCTGCCCTTGGTGCCGGCTGTCGTGGGCGACCAGTGCGGTCAGCCGCGGGTCCCGTATCTCGGGGTGCGCGGCGAGCAGCGTCAGCATTTCGCTGATCAGTACCTCCGCCTGGATGTCCGGCAGCGCGGCTACCGCGGCCAGGACGCCGGCGCCCATCATGGCGTCGAGGATGCGGTCGGCCTCGTGGCGTGACTCGGGGGCCTGGCCGAGTCCGGACACCAGGCAGCCGATCGAGCCGCGCAGCGGCAGGCCGAGATGGCGGTGGGCGGCGTCGGTGATCTCCTGGGCCCAGCTGCGCAGCGTGTCCGTGTCGATGCTGCGGGGCAGCTGGGGCAGCAGCACGTAGATCCGCGGGTCGACCTGGGTGACCAGTGCGCTGCGGTGCCGGGCGGCGATCTGCACCGAGATGAGGTTGGTGACCTCGGTGTGGGTCAGCTCCGGGGCGGTGACCGCCTCGGCGGTCCCGTACGAGAAGCCCAGCACGGCGGCCGGGCGGCCGGCGTCGAGGCCCAGGTGGGTGGCGAGCGGCTGCGGGCCGGTGCTTCCCTCCAGCAGCCCGGCCAGCAGGGTCCGGGTGAGGGTCAGGTCGTCGGAGAGTTCCCGGCGGCGGCGCACCAGGTGGTGCGCGGCGACCCGGGCGGCACCCAGCAGCGCCCGGTCCGAGTGCTCGGACAGCGGCGTCGAGCCCTCCTGCACCCAGATGGTCCCCAGCTGCCGTTCCCCGGACCGGATGGCCACCGCCAGCCGGCGCCGGATGCCGAGCTCCGGGTGGCTGTCGATACCGATCACCTTGTCGCTGGAGTGCAGATGCTGGAACACACCCCACTCGCGCAGCTTCGCCAGATACCCCTCCGGGCCCTGCCAGCCCAGGATGGAGCGCCGCCGCAGGTCGTCGATCTCGTCGGAGTCGGTGGAGCGGGAGTAGGCCAGCACCCGGTTGGCGGCGTCCTCGATGCTGACGATGCCGCCGGTCAGCACGGCGGTGGTCTGGGCGAGCAAGAACAGGTCGCCCTCCTCGGCCCCTGCCTCGTTCTCGCCCGGCGGTGCGTCGTCGAGGGCGGCGCGGGCCAGCGCGTTCACCTGCTCCCAGCGTGCCTCGCCGCGCAGGGACAGCAGGGCGACCCCGGCCTCGGCGGCGGTCTCGCTGAGGGCGGCGGCCTGGCCGGCACCGTCCAGTTTGACCACGACGGCGGCGGCTTTGTCGCGCCCGGCGGCCCGCAGTGCGGGAAGGGCGGCCCGGCCACGGGCACCGATGGCGAGGACCAGTTCGCCCGGCCGCGCCGTCGGCGGGTCCTCGGGATCGAGCAGCGCCACGCCCTGGATCTCGACGTCCAGTCCGGCGGGAGCGGCCTGCACCTCCACCAGCGAGTCGCCCAGGGCCATCAGCAACTGGCGCAGGCTGACGCCGGCAGGGGGCGGAGAGTCCGCGGCCGGATCCATGATCGTCGCCTCTGCTGGGAGCCACGCCGGAGCTCTGATGCTAACCGTCCCGGCCGGGAGGACCGAACCGGAGCAGTGCGGCCGGTCCTGTGAGCGGCCGAGGTCAGCTGCGCGGGGAGCGGCGGACGGTCAGCACGGCGATGTCGTCGTGGCGGCGGCCGGTGTCGGCGAACGCGCAGGCGTCCTCGTGCAGCGCCCGGGGCAGTTCGGTGGGGGAGAGGCCGAGGTGCTTCGTCAGCCGCTCGTCGAGCGGGTAGAACGTGCCGTCGTCGGCGCGGGTCTCGGTGAGGCCGTCGGTGGTCAGCAGCAGTGTCGCACCGGCCGGGAAGTCGAACCAGTCCACGGTCGTGGGTTCGGCGGCCAGTTCGGCGAGACCGAGCGGGACGCCCGAGTCCAGCGGCGGTGTGGTGACCAGGCCCTCGTGCATCAACCGGGGAGGAATGTGCCCGCAGTTGACGACCTGCGCCTCGTCGCCCGCGTCGACGCCGACGATGAGCGCGGTGACGAACCGCTCGTCGTCGCCGGTCTGTTCGGCGTAGGAGTTGTGGCGGACGACCGCCGCGTCCAGGGCGTCGACGAGCGCGGTGAGCGTCGGCTCCCGGTGGGCCGCCTCACGGAAGGCGCCGATGACGGCGAACGCGGCGCCCACGGCGGCCAATCCCTTGCCCTGTACGTCGCCGATCAGCACCCGGGTGCCGAACGGCGAGGAGACGACGTCGTAGATGTCGCCGCCGACGAGCCGGTCCTCCTGCACGGGTTCGTAGACGCCGTTGACCAGGACGTCGTCGGTGACCAGGGGCAGCGGGTGCAGGATGTGCCGCTGCATGGCCGCGGCGGTGGAGCGCAGCCGCAGCATCTCGTGCTCGCGCCTGATGCGCCGATGACAGGCGTAGACGGAGGCCACACCCAGCGCGAGGGTGAACAGGACCAGCAGGAGCCGGTCGAGCCAGTGCCCGCCGGCCGGGGCCCGCACCAGCGCGGTGGTGGTCACGACGAGCGAGGTCCACGCGGCGACGAACCCGGTCTGGCGGACGGTGCACAGTGCCGAGGCCGTCCCCGGCAGGAAGACCAGCAGCCCGAGCAGCCACACCTCGGACCCGGAGAGCACCCCCAGGACCTCCACCAGAACCGTCACCGACACCACACCGGCGACCAGTTCGGCGTTGCTCGGGGGCTCGATGGCGTCGAAGACTTCGGCGGGTCTCTTTCGGCGGCTACCGGTCATGGGGACTCCCGGGCAGGTGGTGATCACCATCTACGTTATTGCAGGCCGGGCCGCGTGTGAGAGGCGCCCCGCCCGGTGACCGGTTCCCGGGCGGGGGGCTTCGAGGGTGCCGAGGGGGTCGACTAGTCGACGTCCACCGGGCCGTCGTCCGACTTCTTCTCCTTGCCCGAGTGCAGCTGGAGCAAGCCGCTGGCGCTGGGCTCCTCGGGGCGGCGGCTGTCGGTGGCGTCCTGGCTGTTCAGGTTCTGCCGGACCGAGTCGAGGATGGTCAGACCCTGGGAGACCAGGCCGGCGGCGATCTCGCCCAGGCCGTCCGCGCCGTTGAGGACATTGACGTTGGCGCCCGCCAGGCCGCCGGCCGCCTCCTTCACGATCTGCGGAAGCTGGTCGATCAGCATCCGGTCTAGCGCGACCCGGTCGTAGGAGGCCGCCGCCTCGGCCTGGATCTTCATGCGCTGCGCCTCCGCGGCGGCGAGCACCCGGACCCGCTCGGCCTCGGCCTCGGCGGGCTTCACGATCTCGGCCACCAGCTGCTGCTGACGCAGCTTGGCCTGGCGCTGCGCCAGTTCGGTCTGCGCGGCGAGCACCTCCTGCTGGGCGTGCGCCTGCGCGAGCGGTCCGGCCTGGGCCGCCTGTGCCTGCGCGCGGTCCACCTCGGCCGAGTACTCCGCCTTCACGATGGCGGTCTGCCGGGCGTACTCGGCCTGCTTGCGGGCCGCCGCCTGCTCCGCCTCGACCGAGGCCTGGGTGGCCTGGGCCTGGGCGATCTGGGCCTGCCGCTGGATGGCCGCCTTGTGCGGCGCGGACATCGCGTCGATGTATCCGGCGTCGCCGTCGTCGATCGACTGGATCTGCAGCGAGTCCACGATCAGGCCGATCTTCGCCATCTCGGTCTTCGAGGTGTCCAGGACCTCCGCGGCGAGCTTCTGCCGCTCGGTCACGATCTCCTCGACGGTCATCGAACCGATGATCGCCCGCAGGTGACCGGCGAAGATCCGCCCGGTCAGGACCGACATCTGCTCCTGGTCGGAGAGGAAGCGCTGGCCGGCGTTGATGATGCTCTCGTGGTCGTTGCCGACCTTGAACGCGATGACCGCGCGGACGTGCAGGGCGATGCCCTGCCGGGTCACGCAGGTCTCCGTGACCTCGGACTCGCACATCGACAGGGTCAGGAAGCGGGTCTTGCGGAAGAACGGGATCACGAACTTGCCGTGCCCCGTCACCACTCGGAACGGCGCGCCCCCCAGTCCCCGCCTGCCTCCCGAGATCAACATCGCCTCGTCGGGAGCGGGAACGCGGTATCCGAACATGTTTCTTTCTACTCCTCAGTCTGCGCCGGCGGCGTCGCCGTCGAGCGCGTCCAATGGATCCACCCACTCGATGACGCCGACCTCACGGCATCCGCGCGACTCGATCACGAGCACTGTCGCCCCCGTGGGCAGGGGATCTTCGGACCAGGCGAGGAAGGTCTCCGAGCCGCCTCTGACCCGCACCAGGATTTCGCCGGGCCCCGCGGATCCGCGGGTTCCGACGAGCACCTTCCCCGTGCAGCCGATCACGGCTTCGTCCTGCGGCATCATGGCCGCTCTCCTATGTTCTGGCCCACGATTCAGACGATAGACCTACCTGGGGCGGGGACCCAACGGGCATGTCGATTCGGCGCGCGCCGCAGGGCTGTCCTCGTCCGTGGCAGACGAGGAGTTCCGTTCCCGGAACCGGTGGATTCCCTTTGCCGGAAAGGCCAGTTGCCTGCGTCCCGCCTCTGGCCCCGGAGACATACCGGGCGGTATACAGGCTGCGTCGCGTGTGATGCCCGCGCCCCCGGTGCCGGCTCCGCGCGACGTCCGGGTCTCAGGGGGAGGAATCGCATGGCGGACGACACGCGTTCGGGCTCAGCGGCGAGACGTCGGCGGAGGGGGATCGCGGTGGGGGCGGCGCTCGGAGGCTGCGCCCTCGTCGCGGCGTCCACGACGCCTGCCGCGGCGAACGGCGGGGGACACGGCCGGGACACACACTATGTGTCGCTCGGGGACTCCTACACGGCGGGCCCCCTCATCCCGCAGCAGGTGGACGCCAACTGCGCCCGCTCCGACCACAATTACCCCTCGATCGTGGCGGCGGAGCGCAAGGTGACCGCGTTCAAGGACGTCAGCTGCAGCGGCGCGACGACCGACAACATGTGGAAGGCGCAGGGCACCAACGAGCCCCAGCTGGACGCGCTGAACCGGGACACCGACCTGGTGACGGTCCAGATCGGCGGCAACGACGTCGGTTTCAGCTCCATCATCGGCACCTGCGCCCGCCTCAGCTCCCAGGATCCGACGGGAGACCCGTGCCGGCGCTACTACGCCTCGTCCGGGATCGATCAGCTGGCGGTCGACATCGCGCGGACCGCGCCGAAGATCGACGCGGTGCTGCGGGCCGTGCACGCCAGGGCGCCGCACGCCCGGGTGCTCGTCGTCGGCTACCCCGACCTGCTGCCCGACGACGGCAGCGGCTGCTACCCCTCGGTGCCGTTCGCGGCCAAGGACTTCCCCTATCTGCGGGACACCGGCAAGCGACTGAACCTGATGCTTCGCCTGGTGGCCGAGTGGGACCGCGCGGAGTACGTCGACACCTACGGGCCCACGCGCGGCCATGACATGTGCAAGGCGCCCGACGTCCGCTGGATCGAACCGCTCCAGCCGGCCTCGCCCGCCGCCCCCGCGCACCCCAACGCCAAGGGCGAGGAAGCGATGGCGCGTGCCGTTCTCGAACGTCTGGACAAGGGGCGCGGCCGCGGCTGAGCGCTGCGGCGCCGATGTTCGTCACCATTCGTGTGACGTTGGGTACGGGACTGAATGAAAGGTGCTGAACGGGCAACGTTCCCCTTCATGCTCCGATTCATGCCCAGCATCAACAGTCCCCAGCAGGTGATTCGATGACGACGGCGACCAGGGCGTCCCGGTCGCCGTCCGCCACCGCAACCCCGGCCACTACCAAGAGTTCTCCGCCCGCTCCGGCGCCCTCGCTGCCGTCCCTCACCGGCCTGCGGTGGGTCGCCGCGCTGCTGGTCTTCGGACTGCACGTGCACAACTTCCACTATTTCGACGGCACCGCCGGGTCCATCGTCACCTGGGCGTTCGGGGCCGGCGCCACGGGCGTGTCGTTCTTCTTCGTGCTGTCCGGGTTCGTCCTGACCTGGTCGGCCCGGCCGGGCGACCGCGCACCCGCCTTCTGGCGGCGGCGCATCGCCCGCATCCTGCCGGTGCACCTGGTCACCGCCGCGATCGCGCTGCTCATGGCGTACACGCTGGCCCACCAGTCGAAGCCGACCCTGCGCCAGGGACTGGCCAATGTCCTGCTGGTGCATTCCTGGTGGCGCCCCTGGTGGCAGACGCTGGACCCGGTCAGCTGGTCACTGGCCTGCGAGGCCTTCTTCTACGCCGTCTTCCCGCTGCTGGCGCTGCTGCTGCGCCGTCTCGGCGCCCGGGGGGCGGCGGCGCTGGCCGGTGCTTCGGTGCTGGCGGTCCTGGTCCTGGCGTGGGCGGACGCGCACCACTGGCTGGACCAGCCGATCGCCTCCCTCCCCGCCGCGCGCCTGCCCGAGTTCGTCCTGGGCGTCGCCGTCGCCCGGCTGGTGCTCCTCGACCGGTGGCGCGGACCCGGCCTGGAGGCCTCGCTCGCCCTCGCGATCATCGGCTACTTCTTCGTCCCGCACGTCACCGACGGCTACGCGCCCACCACCTGCACCGTCATCGGCTTCGCCCTGCTCATCGCGGCGGCGGCCGTCGCGGACCTGCACGGTCTGCCCTCGATGTGGCGCCACCCGCGACTGGTGCGGCTGGGAGAGCTCTCCTTCGCCTTCTACATGGTCCACCTGCTAGTGCTGCGGGCCGGGACCAACCTGCTCGGCACGAAGCCCCTCTTCGGCCCGACGGCGGGGCTGACCGTCACCGCGGTCGCGTTCGCCGTGTCCCTCGGCCTGTCCTGGGTCCTGTACGAGGCAGTGGAACGCCCCGCGAGACGCCTGCTGCTCCGCGGCCGCCGCTCTTCCGAGCACCGGCCGGTCGTGCGGCAGCCGGACGGCCAGGACTCCTAGGACGCGCTGTCGCGCAGGCCCAGCCGCAGATGCTCCACGTGGTACAGGGCCCGCTCGAGGAACCGCAACTGGTGGGAGCAGGCGGACTGTTCCATGCCCACGGCGTCGGCGAGTTCGGTCGCCGGGCAGCGGGCCTCGTGCAGGCGGGCCCGGGCCCGGGCCGGCCGTCGAGGGCGGCTGACGTCCGCTCAGGCGAGGCGGGCCGCGCCCGGGGATGCGGCGGTGCCCGGCAGCGGGGTCCGCGCCGGTCGGCCTGCGAGTACCTCGAGGATGTTGTCGACCGCGAGGTCCACCATGGCGGCCCGCGTCGCCTCGGTGGCCGAGCCGACGTGGGGGAGCGTCACCACGCGGGGGTCGCCGACCAGCGGCGACAGCTCGGCACCCATCGGTTCGCGCTCGAAGACGTCCAGGCCGGCCGAGTGGATGGCCTCGTCGCGCAGTGCCGACAGGAGCGCGTCCTCGTCGACGACGCCGCCCCGTGAGGTGCTGACCAGCGTGGCGGTGGGCTTCATGGCGGCCAGTTCGGCGGGGCCGATGAGGTGGCGGGTCTGCGGGGTGAGGGGGACGTGCAGCGAGACCACGTCGGACTCGGCGAGCAGCGTGGGCAGGTCCACGGAGGTGGAGAGGGTGTCGGCGGGGGCATACGGGTCGTGGTGCAGCAGCCGCATGCCGAAGCCCTGGGCCCGGCGGGCCACCGCCCGGCCGATCTGGCCGTAGCCGACCAGGCCGAGCGTCGCGCCGTGCACGTCCAGACCCAGGTAGTCGCCCATCCGGAACATGTCCCACTGCCCGGCGGCCAGCGAGTCGCGGGCCGCGCCCAGCCGCCTGCGGGCCATGAGAACGAGGGCGAAGGTCAGGTCCGCGGTGGTCTCGGCGAGCACGCCGGGGGTGTGCGTGACGACGACACCGCGCTCGGCCGCCGCCTCCTGGTCGACCGCGTCGTATCCCATGCTCGCGAGGGCCACGACCCGCAGCGAAGGGCCTGCGGCGTCCAGCAGCGCGGCGTCCACCCGGTCGTTGCCGAGCGCCAGGATCGCGCTCGCGCCCTCCGCCGACGCGGCCAGGTCCGCACGAGGGGGACCCACGACATCCGCGTGCAGGGCCAGGCGGGCCATGCCGTCGCCGGGAAGGCCCGCACGGGTGGCAAGCACACGCTGCTTCATCTGTTTCTCCTGTGGCTGTCCAAGCCGTATCAATTCAACGGCGGATATGCGTGAGGAACGTTAGCCAGCGCACCGCGGAGCAACAAATAATGGATTTGCGTGACGCTATCGGGAATTCATATCCAACTCCGTGATCAGTTCATGGAACAGGTCGTGCACCGCGAGAGCCGGCTCCGACAGCGGCTGGCTGTCCGACGTACACAGCGACAGCTTGACGGGGATGGCCGGGTCGACGATCCGCCGCACCACCAGATTCCGTACGTCGAGGATCGCCCGCGCCGCCGACCAGGGCAGCACCGTCGCCCCGAGGTCGGCGCCGACCGCGCTGACCAGGGTCAGCACCGACTCGATCTCGCCGACCACCCGCGGCTTCAGCGAGGCCTGCTGGAAGGCGCCCTCGACGACCTGGCGGATGGTGTGGATCCGGCTGGGCAGCAGCAGGCCCACGTCGGCCAGCGCCTCGAGGGGCACGTCGCCGTCGCCGGGCGGCAGGGCCGCACCGGGCGCGGCGATCAGGAACAGGTCCTCGGTGCGCAGCGGTTCGAACTGCACCCCGCGCACGGGCCCGGCGCCGTAGATGAACGCCATGTCCATCCGGCCCGTCATGATCGCCTCGCTGATGACGCCGCCGAAGTTCTCGTTGATGTGCAGCAGGATGTCGGGGTAGCGCTCCCGCACGCTGGTCAGCAGCGGCAGCGCGAGGGCCGCGCCCATGCTGTACGGGGCCAGGCCCACCGAGACGTTGCCGGCCGGGGCGCGGCCCGAGACGTCGACGGCCGCGTGGGCGAGCTCGACCTGGCGCAGGATGAGCTGGGCGTGCCGGTACAGCGCGCGGCCGGCCTCGGTCGGGGCGACTCCGCGCTTGCTGCGGATCAGCAGCTGCTGTTTGAACTGGGCCTCGAGCGCCGAGAGCTGCTGGCTGAGCGCGGGCTGCGCGATGTGCAGGATGTCGGCCGCGCGCGTGATGCTCCCGGCATCCACGATCTTGACGAACGAGTAGAGACGCCTGGTGTCCATGCGCGGCCTTCCAGCGTGGGGCGGGGCCTCATCGTAGGGGGACGGCCATCAGGGCGACCCCCGGCGCTGGTGACGCGGGTCATATGCAGCGGTGATTACGTCACGCAGAATGCATATTTGCCGCCACGTCCCGTTGGGATTACGTTCACCGAAACGCAGATTTCCGGCCGCCCGTCCGGGAAGTCCCCGCATATTACGCCGGGCAGCCCCCGCGCGTTACGAATGAATTTCCGACGGCCTTGCAGGCGCCGTTCCCTTCCTTTTTCTGGAGGAAACCCATGACCCACACGGTCGATCTCGTGGCCGACCTCGGCGAGGGTTTCGGCGCCTACACCATGGGCGATGACGAGGCCCTCCTCGACGTGCTGACCTCGGCCAATATCGCGTGTGGATTTCACGCCGGCGACCCGCGGATCATGGACGCCACCGTCCGCCACTGCGTACGGCGAGGCGTCGCCGTGGGCGCGCACCCCAGCTTCCCCGATCTCGTCGGGTTCGGCCGCCGCGCGATGGACCTGTCCCCGGACGAGGTCCGCACCGACGTGCTCTACCAGGTCGGCGCACTGCAGGCGTTCGCGGCCGCGCACGGCACCCGCGTGCAGCACGTCGCCCCGCACGGACGGCTCGGCAACCTGGTCGCGGTCCGCGCGGACTACGCGGCCGCGGTGACCGACGCCGTCGCCTCCCTCGACCCCTCGCTGATCGTGCTCGCCCAGGACGGCGAACTCGCCGACGCGGCACGCGCGCGTGGCCTGCGCGTCGGCATCGTCGGGATCGCCGACCGGGCCTACCGCGACGACGGCACGCTGGTGCCCAGGAGCGAGCCCGGCGCCGTCCTCCACGACGAGCAGGAGATCGCCGAGCGGACCGTCCGGATGGTCACCGAAGGCGTCATCCGCAGCGTCGGCGGCCAGGACATCCCCGTCCGCTGCGACACCGTGCTGCTGCACGGCGACACCCCCGGCGCCATCGCCCTCGCCCACCGCATCCGCGAGGAACTGCTCGCCGCCGACATCAAGATCACGCCGCTCGCCGACGTCCTGGACGGCCGCGATGCCTGACACGGACGGCGACCTCGTGATCGTCGACTGCGGAGACTCGGCCGTCGTGGCCCGGGCCGTGAGCGGCGACGCACAGCGCGACTGGCAGCTCGTGCACGCCCTGGCCGACGCCTTCGACGCGGTCCGCCTCGACGGGGTGCACGGGATCGTGCCCACGTACGACGCGCTGCTGGTCGAGTTCGACTGCGCGGGCACCGACCACGAGACGGTACGGCGGGTGCTGCGGCGCGAGGCCGACCGGCTCGGCGAGAATCCGGAACGGGCGGTTGCGGCACGGCGGTTCGTGGTTCCCGTGGTCTACGGGGGTGAGCACGGTCCCGATCTGCCGGTCGTGGCCGAGCAGTTGGGGCTCACCGAGCAGGAGGTCGTGGAACTGCACTCCGGTGCCGACCTGACGGTCCGCTGTCTCGGCGCACCGGCCGGCGCCCCGATGATGGACGGCCCGGCGTTCCCGAAACCCGTCCCCCGGCTGGCCTCGCCACGCACACGCGTCCTGCCCGGATCGGTCGCGGTGGCCGGCCGGCAGGCGGTCATCTGCCCGATGCCGTCGCCCGGCGGCTGGCCGCTCCTGGGCCGTACGCCGCTGTCCGTGCTCGACCTCGACGCCGACCCGCTCACCCCGTACCGGCCCGGCGACACCTTCCGCTTCCGGCCGATCACCCCCGACGAGTGGGACGACCACGTCGGCGTACCCCTGGCGGCGGCCCATGGCTGACACCCTCACCGTCCACCGGGCCGGTCTCGCCACCGTGCAGGACCTCGGCCGCTTCGGACGCTCGCGCCACGGCCTCCCCGTCAACGGCGCCCTCGACCAGCACTCCGCCCGCGTGGCCAACGTGCTGTGCGGCAACGACGAGGGCGCGCCGCTGATCGAGATCACCGCCCTGGACTTCAGCTGCACCCCCTCGACCGATGTGCTGGTGGCCGTGACCGGCGCACCCGCGGATCTGACCGTGGACGGAGTCGCGCACCCCCAGTGGGAGCCCGTCTCGGTGCGCCGCGGCCAGACGATCCGGATCACCGGCATACGGCTCGGCATCCGCGTCTACCTGGCTGTGCTCGGTTCCCTCAACACCCCGATGTTGCAAGGCAGTTGTGCACCGGACACGATCCTCGGCTTCGGCCACACCCTGCGCGACGGCGACGAAGTCGGCCTGCGCACCCCCTGCCCGCCCCTCGACCACCCGCACTTCCGCCTCCCGCTGTTTCGCCTGAAGGCCCCGGTTCCGCGCTTCCACGCCACATGGACGATCGACGTCACGGACGGCCCAGACCGCGCCGAGTTCGGTGAAACCGCAGAACGGCTCTTCCGGTCGCCGTACACCGTCAGCGCGCAGAGCAACCACATCGGGCTGCGCCTGGGCGGCGACGTGCCGCGGCGGGTGGCGAGGGGCGAGGTGCTCTCCCGCGGTGTCCCGGTCGGCGCCGTGGAGGTCCCTGCCGGAGACGAGCTTCTCGTCCTGCACCGCGGCCGCGGTGTGACCGCCGGCTACCCGGTCCTGGCGGTCGTCACGGCGACCGGTCTGTCCGTACTGGGGCAGGTTCGGCCGGGCCAGTCCCTGCGCTTCCGGCACCGCAGCATCACCGAGGCGGTGACCGCCCACCGGGCCCAACGCCACGCCGTCGACGCCCTCAAGGCACGCGTACACACGGTCTTCGGCGCCCTGCGCATCCCCGTCCCCCCGTAAGCCGCCATCCCCGTCCCCCCACGTAACCCGCACCGCCCCCTGGATCAGACACCCGCACCGAGCCGTGAGCACCCCCTCCCCGTCCCACCTCCAGACAGGAGACGCCATGAGTACCGTGGCCGCCGCTCAGCCGGTACCCAACACAGTCGACCCGAGAACGGCGAGGAAAGTCACCCTCGCCGGCTGCGTCGGCATCTTCGCCGAGCTCTACGACAACGGAATCTTCGGCTTCATGGCCGGGACCCTGGCCGCGGTCTTCTTCCCCGGCTCGGACAACGCGACCGCCGTCCAGTTCGTCTTCATCGGCTACGCCGTCTCGTTCTTCTTCCGCCCGCTCGGCGGCATCATCTGCGGCCACCTCGGTGACCGCATCGGCCGGCAGCGCATGCTCGTCTTCGTCATCATGCTGATCAGCATCGCGACCGCGGCCATCGGCATCCTGCCCTCGCACGCGAGCATCGGCGTCGCGGCGCCCGTCCTGCTCATCCTGCTGCGCGTCGCGCAGGGCTTCTCGGTCGGCGGCGAGGCCTCCGGCGCCATGAGCTTCCTCGCCGAGCACGCCCCGGAGGGCAAGCGCGGCCAGTACACCAGCTACGCCCAGATCGCCTCGTTCCTGTCCCTGCTCACCGGCACGCTGATCGCCGCCGCCATGACCAGCGGCCTCGGCGCCGACCGCATGGAGGCCTGGGGCTGGCGCATCCCGTTCCTGCTCGCGATCCCGCTCGGCATCACCGGCATCTACATCCGCAAGCGGATCAGCGACACCCCCAACTTCACCCGCCTGCAAGAAGGCGGCGGCCTGTCCAAGAACCCCCTCAAGGAGGCCTTCTCCTCCGCCGAGCACCGCCGCGCGATGCTGCTCGCCCTGTTCATCCCGCTCATGAACGGCTCCGGCTACTACGTCCTGTTCAGCTACATGCCGACCTTCATGAACACCGAACTGCACTTCAGCAAGGTGCAGGGCCTGCTCGTCACCGCGACCAGCCTGGTGGCCATCTCGATCGCGATCCCGTACATGGGCCGCCTCTCCGACCGTATCGGCCGCAAGAAGGTCCTCGCGGGCGCCGCAATCGCCATGGCCGTAGCGGGAATTCCCTGTTACCTGCTCATAGGCACCGGCAGCGTTCCCCTCGCCATCCTCGGCGCCTGCATCATGGCGGTCATCTTCGCCGGGCACACCGGCGTCATCCACATCCTGCTCGTCGAGCTCTTCCCCACCCGGGTCCGCTACTCCGCCTACGGCCTGGGCTACAACGTCTCCGCCGCCCTCTTCGGCGGCACGGCGCCCCTGCTGATGACGTACCTCATCGACAAGACCGGCAACACCAACATGCCCGCCTTCTACGCCGTCGTCACCGCCCTCGGCACGCTCCTCGCCGTGTCCCGGGTGAAGGACAGGGCACATCTGCCGCTGCGCGACGCGTAAATCCCCATCTCCTCAGCACCCCTCACACCACCCCCCACATCTCTCCGGAACTCTCTAGGAGTACATCCCCATGCCCTTTTCCGACTACAGGACCGCCCTGGTCACCGGTGCCTCCACCGGAATCGGAGCGGTGGTCGTCGAACGGCTCGCCAAACAAGGGCTCCAGGTCCATGCCATCGCCCGTAACGCCGAGCGGCTCGACGACCTCGCCCGGCGCACGGGCTGCATCCCGCACGCCGTCGACATCACCGACACCGCGGCCCTGACCGAGACCCTGAGCGGCCTCGACATCGACGTCCTGGTCAACAACGCCGGGGTCTCCCGCACCGGAAACATCCTCACCGCCGACGAGTTCGCCGTCGATGAGCAGATCGCGGTCAACATCCAGGCCGTACTGCATCTCGTACGGCTCCTCATGCCGGGGATGGTCGAACGCGACCGCGGCCACATCGTCAACATCAGCTCGATCGCCGGCGTCTACAACTTCGGCGGCAACACGATCTACCACGCCACCAAGGCGGCCGTGCACACGCTCTCCCGCCAGCTCCGGGTCGACGGGTACGGCCGTCGCATCCGGGTCACCGAGATCTGCCCGGGCCGGGTGGAGACGGAGATCTTCGGCCGTCTCCTCGGCGACATGGAGGAGGCCCAGCGCCAGTTCTACGACGGCTACGAGTCCCTGAAACCCGAGGACATCGCCGACGCCATCGAGTTCGCGGTCGGCTCCCCGCGCCACGTGAACATCGGCCACGTGGAGATCCTGCCGACCTTCCAGGTGCCCGGCGGCCTCAACTTCGAGAGGCGGAACGACTGATGACGACCGCCGAGCGCGTACGGCGCATCAAGCCCTCGCCCAGCACCGCGGCCGCCCAGCGCGTCCGCGAACTCAAGGCCCAGGGGCTCCGGATCCTCGACCTCACCGTGGGCGAGCCCGACTTCGACACCCCCGACCATGTGAAGGCCGCCGCCATCGAGGCGATCCGGCAGGGCGACACCAAGTACACGCCGGTCAACGGCACCCCCCAACTCCGGGCTGCCATACGGCAGAAACTCAAGGAACGGCACGGACTCGACTACCCGGCCGACCGGATCGCGGTCGGCGGGGGAGCGAAGCAGGTCATCTTCCTCGCGCTGATGGCCACCCTGGACGCGGGCGACGAGGTGATCATCCCGGCCCCGTACTGGGTGTCGTACCCGGACATGGTCCTCGCCAACGACGGCACGCCGGTCGTCGTCGACTGCCCGGAGACGGACGGCTTCAAGCTCACCCCGCGGCGGCTGGAGTCGGCCATCACCGACCGCACCCGCTGGGTGATCCTCAACGCTCCGAGCAACCCCACCGGAGCCGCCTACACCACGGCCGAACTCACCGCCCTGGCCGAGGTGTTGCTTGAGCACCCGCACATCCAGATCCTCACGGACGAGATCTACGACGAGATCTGGTACGAGCCCGGCGAGGTCCCCAGCCTCGCCGCCGTCGAACCCCGCCTGACCGACCGGGTGTTCCTCACCAACGGCGTCTCCAAGACGTACGCGATGACCGGCTGGCGCATCGGCTACGGCGCCGGTTCCGCCGAACTGATCGCGGCCGTCAACGCTCTGCAGTCGCAGATCTCCTCCTGCCCGTCGTCGGTCAGCCAGGCCGCGGCCGCCGCCGCACTCACCGGCGACCAGGCCTTCGTACGCGAATGCGTGGCCGCCTACCGCGCGCGCCGCGACCTGACGGTGAAGCTCGTCAACGACATCCCGGGCCTGTCCTGCACACCGCCCAGCGGCGGCTTCTACGCCTTCGTCAACTGCACGGGCGTACAAGGCAAACGGACACCGGCGGGCGAGGAGATCCGCTCCGACGAGGACTTCGCCCGCCACCTCCTCGAATCGCAGCAGGTGGCGGTGATCCACGGCGCGGCCTACGGCTCGCCGGGCTACTTCCGCATCTCCTTCGCCACCTCGACCGACGTCCTGACCGGGGCCTGCGAGGCGATCGCCCGCGCCTGCGCCGACCTGTCCTGAAGGAGCGACATGATCCGCGTCAACACCAAGTTCGACCGGCCGGACCCGGAACTGGTCGAGCAGCTCGGCAAGTACTCGGCCGCCACCATCCACGAGGCACAGGGCCGCCTCGGTGCCCTCGACTCGACGATCAAGCCGGTCGACCCCGCGATGTCCCTGTGCGGCCCGGCCTTCACGGTGCGCTGCGCTCCCCGCGACAACATCATGCTGCAGGTCGCCATCGCCCATGCCCAGCCCGGCGACATCATCGTGGTCTCGGCCGGCGAGTACGCGGAAGCCGGCTCCTTCGGCGACGTCCTCGCCAACGCCTGCGTCGCCAAGGGACTCGGCGGACTTGTCACCGACACCGGCGTCCGCGACACCCAGGAACTGCGCGAACTCGGCTTCCCCGTCTTCTCGTTCAGCGTCTGCATGAAGGGCACGGTGAAGGAGACGGTCGGCCCGATGGCCGAACCGGTCCTGATCGGCGGCGAGATCGTCAACCCGGGAGACGTGATCCGCGCGGACGCCGACGGCGTGGTGGTCGTCCGGCGCGACGACGTGGCCGACGTGATCCGCAAGTCCCAGGAGCGGGTGGAGGCCGAGGACGCCTACATCGCCGCCTACCGCTCGGGGAAGAGTGTGATCGAGGTCAGCAACCTCGCCGCGGTGCTGGAGGCGAAGGGGCTGGTCATCGACGGCCACTGAGGCTTTCGTCCTTCAGCTCGGGAGGCGTTCCGCCAGGCGTCGACGCGCCCGCTGTACGTATGAGCCATCAATCCCGTTGCGCGAAGCGGCATTTCATGGCCTCTCCCACAGGCCGGTACGGTCGGATTCATGGGGTGGATATTTCAGACGGCCGAAGAACTCGCGGCTGCTTTGCGTGCCGGTGAAGTGACCTCGGCGGAACTGACCGACGAGGCGATAGCCCGTATCGAGCGGGACGACAAGGCGATCAACGCGATCTGTGTGCCGGACTTCGACCGTGCACGGGCCGCCGCGCGCGGTGCCGACCAGGCGCGCGCCCGCGGTGAGGACCGGCCGCTGCTCGGCATTCCGGTGACGGTCAAAGAGTCCTACAACGTCGCCGGGCTGCCCACGACCTGGGGCATGCCGCTGCACCGGAACTACCTGCCGGCCGAGGACGCGGTGCAGGTGTCGCGGCTCAAGGCGGCAGGCGCGGTGGTGCTCGGCAAGACCAATGTGCCCTTGGGGCTGCAAGATGTGCAGAGCTTCAACGAGATCTACGGCACCACCAACAACCCGTGGGATCACGGTCGCACGCCGGGTGGATCCTCCGGCGGATCAGCGGCGGCCCTGGCATCCGGATTCGGCGCGCTGTCCATCGGCTCCGACATCGGCGGTTCGTTGCGCACCCCCGCACATTTCTGCGGTGTCTACGCACACAAGCCGACACTCGGGCTGGCGGCGCCGCGCGGTATGGTCCCGCCGCCCGCGCCGGCCTTGCCGGCCGAGCCTGACCTCGCCGTCGTCGGTCCGATGGCGCGCACTGCCCGCGACCTCACGCTGCTGCTCGACGTGATGGCCGGGCCGGACCCGCTGACGCTCGGTGTGGCGCACGACTTGACGCTGCCGCCCGCGCGCCACGAGCAGCTCCGCGACTTCCGGGTCCTGGTCCTCGACGAGCATCCGCTCATTCCGACCGGGTCCGCTGTGCGGGCGGGCGTGCACCGGGTGGCCGACGCGCTCGTCGACGGCGGCGCCCGCGTCGAACGGCACAGTCCACTGCTGCCCGATCTGACCGAAGCCGCGGTGCTCTACACGCACTTGCTGTTCTCGAGCATCACTGCACGTTTTCCCGACGAAGCGTACGAGCAGCTGCGGACCCACGCCGCCGCACTGAGCGCAGACGACCGGAGTCTCGATGCGGCGCGGCTGCGCGGCATGGTGTTCAGCCACCGCGACTGGCTCGAGGCGAACAACCGTCGCGAGCTCCACCGCCACGACTGGCGGCAGCTCTTCGCCGAGTTCGACGCCGTGGTGTGTCCGATCACGCCCACGCCCGCGTTCCCGCACGACCACAACCCTGATTCGAGAGACCGCCGCATCGACATCGACGGCGTCGGGTACCCGTACCTCGACCAGCTCGTCTGGGCCGGTCTGGCCACCATGCCGGGCCTGCCCGCCACCGCCATTCCAGCGGGTCGGTCCCCCGAGGGGCTGCCGGTGGGAGTGCAGCTCATCGGTCCGATGTTCGAGGACCGCACCCCGCTGCGGCTGGCCGAACTGCTCGAGCAGAAGATCGGCGGCTTCCAGGCACCGAAATAGGGCAACATCCGCCGCTCGGCAGCGGACACTAGGCCCGCGGGCGCGCCGCCGGTCCCGGCGCCACCGTGACCTCCGTCGGGGAGAGCGCGGTGTGCTCGTCGGGGCATTCGACGACGACGCGCACCGGGGCGCCGCAGTCGCGGTGGCGGATGTCCAGGACCGGGCCTTCGGGATCGCCGACGTAGGTCTCGCCCCACTGGCGCAGGGCCACCAGGACGGGCCACAGATCGCGGCCCTTGGGGGTGAGGCGGTACTCGTGCCGGGTCCGGCTGCCGTGCTCCCGGTAGGGGACGGTGGCCAGGATCCCGGCCGCGACCAGCTTGCGCAGCCGGTCGGAGAGGACCGCCTCCGACAGCCCCATATGGCGGCGGAAGTCGTCGAACCTGCGGACCCCGTTGAAGGCGTCGCGCAGGAGCAGCAGCGTCCACTTCTCGCCGACCAGGTCGAGGGTGCGCTGGACCGTGCAGTTCTCGGTGCTCATCTCGAGCCACTTCATGCCGCCATGGTAGGACACCTGGCTTCGACATTGACAGTCAGCTGAATGGACAGCTAGCTTCGAGAAACATAGCCAGAGGGTCAGGGAGGAAGCGCAGCCGCATGGAACGCTCTCGTACGTACGACTGGGACGACCCCGCGATCTCGGCGGCCACCGTCGGGCAGGGCTCCGGCCTGCACTTCCTCCGCGAGATCCTTGCAGGCCGGCTGCCCGCGCCGCCGATCGCCGCCACGCTCGGCATGGATCTCGAAGAGGTGGACCACGGGCACGCGGTGTTCTCGCTGGTGCCGGGGGAGGAGCACTACAACCCCATCGGCAGCGTCCACGGCGGGATCTACGCGACGATGCTCGACTCGGCGGCCGGCTGCGCGGTGCAGTCCACCCTGCCGCAGGGCATGGGCTACACCTCGCTCGACCTGACCGTGAAGTTCCTGCGCCCGATCACGGCCGACACGGGCAAGGTCCGCGCGGTCGGCAGCGTCGTCAGCAGCGGCCGGCGCACCGCACTCGCCCAGGCGCAGCTCCTCGACCCGGCGGACCGCCTCCTCGCGCACGCCACCAGCAGCTGCATGCTGTTCCCGGTGCCGGGCGCCTGAGGCCCGACTCCCGTCCCGCTCAGCCCTGTTGCTGCCGGTCGTCCATGCCGGCCATCAGGGCCTGATGGCTGCGGCGCACATGCTCACGCATCACGCGCTCCGCGCCGTCGCCGTCCTTGGCGAGGATCAGGTCGAGGACGCGGTGGTGCTCGTGGTCGGACTCGCTGAGCCGGCCCGGCTGGGACAGTGACGTTCGCACGAGGCGCGCGTAGGCGAGCTGGTTCATGAGCGTGCGGTAGTGCGCCTCCAGCTTGGTGTTGTCGGCGCCGGCCACCAGCAGGTCGTGGAACTCGTGCACCAGCTGCGCATACTGCTCGGCGTCCCCCTTGCGCACGGCCTCGTCGGCCTCGCGCATGTTCTCGGCCAGGCGCTCCACCTCGGGCACATTGCCCCGGAGGGCCAGCAGTCGCGCCGCGGCGCCCTCCAGCAGCTCCTTCATCTGGAACAGCTCGGTGATCTCCCGCCGCGACGGCACGGCCACGAAGGTGCCGACCCGGGGCCGCACCTCCACCAGCCCCTCGATCTGCAACTGCTTGAGGGCCTCGCGGATCGGGGTGCGGCTGACGCCGAACGTCTCCGACAGCGCCATCTCGGAGAGGCTGGAGCGCGGCGGCAGCTCACCGGAGATGATCATCTGGCGCAGCTCTTCGGCGACCCTGGCCTGCATGCTGGTCTGCTGCAACGGCTTCCGTGCCCGTCCCGTGGGTTCTTGCATGGTACGTGAACGTAATGTGCCCGCCCGTTCGACGTCAACCGTCCTCGTCGCCGACGGCTGCCATGCAACGCGCTTCATGGATGCGGAGCCGCCCCGGCGCTCCGAGGGCGTGGAATGTCGAGAACCGCATCCCATGACCTTCGCTCTCCCGCTGTGCCATGGCAGTGAGGCTAGGAGTCCGGACCGGCAGCGTCAATGGGTAACGGCCCGGAAACAAGTCTGACCTGTGGATTTGATCGTCACCCCAGTAATTGCACGGCTTTTTTGCGCGAGGTGTTGACAGCGCCCTACCCCCTCCTTACGGTCCTCTGCCATACAAGAGCTGACTGAGGACCCACCATGACCCACACTCTTGACGGCACCGCTGCGCCGGACCGGACCTCCCGGGTCCGCTCCGCGTGGCGGGCCGCCTGGGACCACGGGCAGGTCGAAGCCCTGGACGACCTGCTCAGTCCCGCCTATGTCCGCCGTCGCGGGCCCGCGTCCGCCGCGCAGGACCGTGACCAGCTCAAGGACTCCATCCGTGCGGTGCGCCGGGCCTTCCCCGACCTGCGCACCGAGATCGAGGACATCGTCGAGGACGGCGACCGGCTGGCGATCCAGTGGCGCAGTACCGGTCGGCACACCGGCGCCTTCCTCGGCGTGCCGCCCACCGGAAGGCCCGTCGAGGTGTCCGGTGCGACCTTCGCCCGCTTCGACGGGCCGTCGGTCGCCGAGGAGTGGGTGACCTTCGACTCCCGCCAGCTCCTGGAGGCGCTCGGGATCATCACCACCGGCCACCGGGCCGCCGCGGACCCGGATCTCGTACGCGGGGTGCACCGCAAGTTCATCACCGGCGTGACCGTGGTGACCACGGACGACGACGGCACACCCAAGGGACTGGCCGTCAACGCCTTCTCCAGCATCTCCCTCGACCCGCCGATGGTGCTGGTCTGCGTTCAGCGCAGCTCGGCCACACACCCCGCCCTGCACCGGGCGAGCCACCTCGGCATCAGCATCCTGGCCGCCGACCAGCTGGATGTGGCGAAGATCTTCGCCTCCAAGGGCGACGACAAGTTCGCCCAGGTCAGCTGGACGCCGGGCGGCTTCGGGGCTCCGCTGATCGACGGCTCCTGCGCCCAGCTGGAGGTCGGGATCGGCCAACGGCTCGAGGCCGGCAGCCACACCGTGTTCACCGGCCGGGTGGTCTCCGCCCGCCACGACGACCTCGCCCCGCTGGTCTACAGCGGAGGCGGCTTCTTCGACATCTCGCACACGGCGCCGTTGCCGTGGTGATTCTCTCCCTCAGGAGCACGCCATGACAGAAGGAACACCGGCGCCGGTCTACGGCAGCGCGGTCACGAAGGTCGAGCCGTTCGGTGTCGACCACATTCCCGACAACGAACGGCACGGCAGGCCGAGTTCGCAGTTCTTCGTGTGGTTCGCGGCCGGCCTGAACTTCCCGATCATCCTGCTCGGCTTCAGCGCGGCCTGGTTCGGGCTGAGCTTCTCCGCCGCCGTCACCGCCATCGTCATCGGCGCCGCGCTCGGCTCGCTGCTGATGGCCGTCATGTCCCGGATGGGCGTACGGCTCGGTGTGCCGCAGCAGATCCAGGCCCGCGGCCCGCTCGGCTTCTTCGGCAACTTCCTGCCCGTGGCCTACATCAACGTCTTCGCCGGCGTCGGCTGGGCGGCGGTCACGGTCATCCTGGGCGGCAAGGCGTTCGCGGAACTGACCCATCTGCCGTTCTGGCTGTGTGCCGGTGTACTCACCGCCGTCGAGCTGGTGGTGTCGATCTACGGCTACAACATGATCAACTACCTCCAGAAGGTGCTCACTTACGTCCTCACCCCGCTGTTCCTCCTCATCACCGTGGCCGCGGTGGTGCGCGGCGGCAGCCTCTTCCACGCCGACCCGAAGGCGTCCGGCTACATCGGCTCCACCGGCGGCTGGGTCACCTTCGGCGGCTGGTTCCTGTCCTTCCTGGTGGCCTGGGCGCCCTTCGCCTCGGACTACTCCCGCTACCTGCCCGACACCCCCGAGGTCGTCACGCGCACCGCCTGGTACACCGGGCTGGGCAACTTCGTCACCATCTGCTGGCTCGGCATCCTCGGCGTGGTCGTCGGCGGCAGCGCGACCAGCTCCGACTCGATCACCGCCCTGCACCAGCTGGCCGGCCCCTTCGCGATCCCCGCCCTGCTCGCCGTCGGCCTGTCCGCCCTGGCGCAGAACTTCCTCAACGTCTACGGCGGCGCCATCTCCGTCCAGACCCTGAAGATCCCGGTCAGCCGCTCCCAGGCGGTCACCGTCATCTGTCTGCTCGCCTACGCGATCAGCCTGTGGGGGGAGTCGGGCACCGAGGCCAAGTTCAAGGTGTTCCTCAACCTCACCGCCTACTTCATCGCCCCCTTCGCGGCCGTGCTGCTGCTCGACTTCTACCTCGGCGGGCGCTCCGACCCGTCCCGCATCGCCGAGCTGTACGACCGGCGCCGGGTGCTGGACTGGGGCTTCGTCGCCTGGGCCGGCGGGGTGGCCGCCTCGGTGCCGTTCTGGCAGTCCAGCTTCTACACCGGCCCGTTCTCGAAGGCGTTCCCGGGCGCGGGCGACCTGAGCATGTTCGTCGCCGCCGGCGCGGGTGCGGTGTTGTACCTGCTCACCTACCGGCTCAAGCCCCTGTGGGTGCGCGATGCGTCGGGCGGCTCGCCCGATCTGACCGCCAACGAGCCGTCCACCGCCGTCTCCTGACGGTGAATCAGGGCCGGGTTCCGCCTCTTCGGGGCGGGGCCCGGCCCTTCGGTCTGTACGGACCCGCAACTGGCTGCGGGTCTGCCGCAGGCTACGGACCTGCCACTGACTACGGGCCTGCCCCCTGGCTTACGGGGACCTTCCACGGCGGAAATCTCTCCGTAACGCCGGGAGTGTCTACTCGTATGCAACAACGATTAATCACAGTGGACATCCGGTATCGAGCAGGGAGGGCCCCATGACGACCGACCCCGAAGCGGACACCCCCGATCTCGCCGAGCTGGTCCGCGCCGACGGCATCGAGTTCGTGCTGGCCGTCTTCGTCGACCTGACCGGCAAGCCGTGCGCCAAGCTCGTCCCGGCCCAGGCCGTCGAGGAACTCCGCGACGAGGGCGTCGGGTTCGCCGGGTACGCGGCCGGCGCGCTGGGCCAGCAGCCCAGCGACCCCGACGTCATCGCCCGGCCGGACGTCTCGTCGTACACACCCGTCCCGTTCATCAAGCCCGGCCTCGCCCTCGTCCACTGCGACCCGTACGTGGAGGGCGAACCCTGGCCGTACGCCCCGCGCGTCATCCTGCGCAGGCTGCTGGAGCGGGCGGCCGAGCAGGGGCTGTCCCTGTCGGTGGGTGCCGAGGTCGAGTACTTCCTCGTCAACCGGGACGAGCACGGCGTGCTCAGCGTCGCCGACGCCAAGGACACCGCTGCCCAGCCCTGTTACGACGCCCGCGGGCTGACCCGCATGTACGACCACCTCACCGCGGTCTCCAGTGCCATGAACTCCCTCGGCTGGGGCAACTACGCCAACGACCACGAGGACGGCAACGGCCAGTTCGAGCAGAACTTCAAGCACGCCGACGCCCTCACCACCGCCGACCGGGTCATCACCATGCGGTATCTGGTGTCCGTGCTGGCCGAGCAGCGCGGCATGACCGCCACGTTCATGCCGAAGCCGTTCACCGACCGCACCGGCACCGGCATGCACCTGCACATGTCGCTGTGGCGCGGAGAGGACCCCACCTTCCCCGATCCCACGGACGGGCGAGGCCTGGGCCTGTCCCCGCTCGCCTACTCCTTCGTCGCCGGGATCGTCGAGCATGCGCGGGGGCTGCAGGCCGTCATCGCGCCGACGGTCAACTCCTACAAGCGCACGGGTGCGGTCTCCACCCGCTCCGGCGCCACCTGGTCGCCCCGCCTGGCGGGCTACGGCGGCAACGACCGTACCCACTTCGTCCGAGTCCCCGACGGCAACCGCATCGAGCTGCGCGGCGGAGACGGCGCCGCCAACCCCTACCTCGCCGCAGCCGCCACCCTCGCCGCCGGCCTCGACGGCATCGAACGCGGCCTCGACCCGGGCGAGCCCGGCGCGGCCGGCAAGGGCCCGGAACTCCCGCCCACCCTGCTGCACGCCGTGGAGGCGCTGCAGGCCGACGACGTGATCAGCGGTGCGCTGGACGCGGCGGGCACCGGGGTGAGCCGGTACTTCGCGGACCTCAAGCGCGAGGAGTTCTTCGACTGGCACGCCACGGTCGGCCCCTGGGAGCTGGACCGCTACCTGACCGCCTTCTGACCGTCGTCCGACGTCATCCGACCGCCTTCTGAAGGGACTTGAGATGTGCGGAATCGTGGGGCTCCATCTGCGTGAGCCCTCACTCGAACCACGGCTCGGCGAGCTGCTGACCGCGATGCTGGGGCAGGTCGTCGAGCGCGGACCCGACTCGGCCGGTGTCGCGGTCTACGGTGATCCGCGCCTTTCGCCGAAGGGGCGCGCCGTCGTCTCGCTGCTCGGCGTCACGCCCGCCGAGGCCGAAGCGGCGCTGCCCGGTGCGGTGGCCGTCGGGGCCGACGCCACCACGGTCGTGCACGCGGATCTGTCGATCACCGGCCTGCTCGCGGTCGTCGCGGATGCGCTGCCGCACGCCACCGTCATCGGCTCCGGCACGGACATGGCCGTACTCAAGGGGACCGGAAATCCGGTGGAGTTGGCCGAGGCCTTCGGGCTGCCGACCGTCACCGGCTGGCAGGGCGTCGGCCACACCCGCATGGCCACCGAGTCCGCCGTCACCCCCGAAGGCGCCCACCCCTTCTCCGTCGGGCCGGGCCAGTGCCTCGTCCACAACGGGTCCTTCGCCAACCACGCCACCATCCGCCGCGAACTGCGCGCCCAGGGTGTGGAGTTCGACAGCGAGAACGACTCCGAGGTCGGCGCGCGCTTCGTCGCCCACCAGCTGGAACAGGGCGCCGACCTGGAGAAGGCGCTGCGGCTGCTGTGCGAGCGGTTCGACGGCTTCTACACGCTGCTGGTGTCCACCGGCGACTCCTTCGCCGTCGTCCGCGACGCCATCGCCTGCAAGCCGGCGCTGGTCGCGGAGACCGCGGACTGGGTCGCGATGGCCTCCGAGTACCGGGCGCTGGACGTCCTGCCGGGCATCGAGAACGCCCGCATCTTCGAACCCGAGCCGGAAGAGGTGTACGTATGGCGACGCTGATCGACCTGGCCGAGACCCCGGTGCGGGAGCTCAACCAGGCTCTGCACGCCCCGGGCGCGACCGCCTGGCGGATCCTCAACCCCCGTGGCGCACACGCCGTGGCCTGCGGCATCCGGGAGGATCTCGCCGTCGACATCGAGGGGCACGTGGGCTACTACTGCGCCGGCATGAACCAGCGCGCCACGGTCACCGTCCACGGCAACGCCGGCACCGGAGTCGCCGAGAACATGATGTCCGGCACGGTGCGGGTGCGCGGCAACGCGTCCCAGTCGGCCGGGGCCACCGCCCACGGGGGGCTTCTGGTCATCGACGGGGATGCGTCTGCGCGGTGCGGTATCTCCATGAAGGGCGTGGACATTGTCGTCGGCGGCAACGTCGGTCACATGAGTGCGTTCATGGGGCAGGCCGGGCGGTTGGTGGTCTGTGGTGATGCGGGGGATGCGTTGGGGGACTCGTTGTACGAGGCCCGGATTTATGTCCGCGGCACGGTGAAGTCGCTCGGCGCGGACTGTGTCGAGAAGGAGATGCGGGCCGAACACCTCGCGGAGCTGGCCGAGTTGCTGAAGGCGGCCGAGCGGGACGAGGACCCGGCCGAGTTCCGCCGGTACGGGTCGGCCAGGGCGCTGTACCACTTCAAGGTCGACAACACGGCGGCGTATTAGCTCCGCTGGGAGGCCGCTATTTGTCTGCGGGCCTGCTGTGGCTGGTCGCGCCCGCGCGGCGGAGCCGCATATCGATACAGCCCCGCGCCCCTAAAAACCGGGGGCGCCCCAACCCGCCTGTTAGGAGCTGAACCTTGGAACCCGCATCCCACGGTCTGCGTGAGTCCGCGACCTTCGACCGCGCCACCATCCACGCCATCCAGCGTGCCGCCGAGACCGGTATCTATGACATTCGCGGTTGGGGGGCCAAGCGCCAACTCCCGCACTTCGATGACCTGTTGCTGCTCGGTGCCTCCATGTCCCGTTATCCGCTGGAGGGTTACCGCGAGCGCTGCGACACGGACGTCGTCCTCGGTACCCGGCACGCCAAGTATCCCCTGCACCTGAAGACACCCGTCACCATCGCCGGCATGAGCTTCGGTGCCCTGTCCGCCCAGGCCAAGGAGGCCCTCGGGCGCGGTGCCAGCGAGGTCGGTACGTCCACGACCACGGGCGACGGTGGTATGACGCCGGAGGAGCGCGGGCACTCCAAGCACCTCGTCTATCAGTACCTGCCGTCCCGTTACGGCATGAACCCCGACGACCTGCGCGCCGCCGACGCCATCGAGGTGGTCCTCGGCCAGGGCGCCAAGCCCGGCGGCGGAGGCATGCTGCTCGGCCAGAAGATCACCGAACGGGTCGCCGGCATGCGCACCCTGCCCATCGGCATCGACCAGCGCAGCGCCTGCCGCCACCCCGACTGGACCGGTCCCGACGACCTCGCCATCAAGATCCTGGAGCTCCGTGAGATCACGGACTGGGAGAAGCCGATCTATGTGAAGGTCGGCGCGACCCGGACCTACTACGACGTGAAGCTGGCCGTGCACGCGGGCGCCGACGTCGTGGTCGTCGACGGTATGCAGGGCGGCACGGCCGCCACCCAGGACGTCTTCATCGAGCACGTCGGCATCCCCACCCTGGCCGCCCTGCCCCAAGCCGTGCGGGCGCTGCAGGAGTTGGGCGTGCACCGCGAGGTCCAGCTGATCGTCTCCGGCGGTATCCGGGGCGGCGCCGACATGGCCAAGGCCCTCGCGCTCGGCGCGGACGCGGTCGCCGTCGGCACGGCCGCGCTGATCGCGCTCGGCGACAACCACCCGAAGTACGACGCCGAGTACCGTCAACTGGGCTCCGCGGCGGGCTACTTCGACGACTACCAGGACGGCCGCGACCCGGCCGGCATCTCCACCCAGGACGAGGAACTCGCCGCCCGCCTCGACCCGGTCGAGGCCGGTCGCCGCCTCGCGAACTACCTCCGCGTGATGACCATGGAGGCCCAGACCCTCGCCCGGGCCTGTGGCAAGGCCCACCTCCTGCATCTCGAGCCCGAGGACCTGGTTGCCCTTACCATCGAGTCCGCCGCCATGGCCCGCGTCCCGCTCGCGGGTACGAACTGGATCCCCGGGGAGGGTCTGTGATCGCCGTCGTAGGTGCCGGGCTGATGGGCGCGGCCACCGCCTGGCAACTCGCCCGGCGCGGCCACGAGGTCACGCTCATCGAGGCGTACGACATCGGCCACAAGCACGGCAGCTCGCACGGCAGCTCACGGATCATCCGGCGGGCGTACGCCGACCCCTTCTACGTAGGGCTGACCGGGCAGGCGTACGAGCAGTGGCGGGAACTGGAGGACGACAGCTCGACTCCCTTGCTGCGCAGGACCGGTGGCCTCGACATGGGCGAGGAGCGCGACCCGAAGGCGATTGCCGAACTCCTCGCCGCTGCCCGAGTGCCCCATGAACTCCTCGGCCCGGAAGAGGCCTCGGAGCGCTGGCCGTACATCCGCATCACGGGCCCGGTGCTGTACCACCCGGACGCGGGCGTGGTCGACGCCGACCAGACCGTCGCGGCCTGCGTACGGCGGGCGATCGAGCACGGTGCGCAGGCGATCATCGGTGCGCGCGTCACCGGCATCGAGGTCCAGGGCGGCGAGCGGGTGCTCCTGCGCACCGACGACGGACACGAGGTCGTCGCGGACACCGTGGTGATCGCCGCGGGCCCCTGGCTGCCCGAGCTCGAACTGCCCGTCCCGCTGCCGCCGTTGGAGGTCACACAGCAGCAGGTCTTCCACTTCCGGCAGCGGGATCCGTCCGTGCAGTGGCCGACGCTGATCTGGGACGGGGCGCTGCACCTCTACGGCCTGCCGTCGGGCAGCGACGGCGGCCCGCTGCCCACGGTCAAGGTCGCCGAACACGACCGCGGCACCCCCACCACCGCCCGCACCCGCAGCGGGGTCGTCGATCCGTCGTCGCGGACGCGGGTGAGCGGCTTCGTCCGCGACCGTCTCCCGGGCCTCGATCCCGACCCGGCCGCGGAAGCGACCTGCCTCTACACCACCACCCCCGACGAGGACTTCCTCCTCGACCGGCACGGCCCCTTCGTCGTCGTCTCCCCGTGCTCCGGACACGGCGCGAAGTTCGCTCCGCTCATAGGGGCCATGGCCGCCGACCTCGCGACCGGCCGCGCCGAGCCCCACCCCCGCTTCCGGCTGGGGCGCTCGGCATAGGATGCGCCGGTGACCGAGCACCCCGAACCCGCAGCGGAAGCCGACGACAAGGCCCTGGAGCGCATCATTGCGGTCCGGGCCCGTGAGTACCGGCAGGCGGCCGGGGTCTCGGTCGGCGAGATGGCGCAGCGGGTCGGCATCTCCAAGGCCATGCTGTCGAAGATCGAGAACGCCCAGACCGCGTGCAGCCTCACCACCCTCTCCCGGCTCGCACGCGGTCTCGACGTGCCGGTCACCGCCCTGTTCCGCGGCATGGACGACGAACGCGAGGCGGTCTTCGTACCCGCCGGCCACGGCGCCCGGATCGTGCGGCGGGGCACCAGGGTCGGCCACGAGTACGCCCAGCTCGGCTCGCTCCGGGGCGCCCACAAGCGGATGGACGCCCTGCTGGTCACCCTCACCGAGGAGAGCGAGGTCTTCCCGCTCTTCCAGCACGCCGGCACCGAGCTGCTCTACATGCTCGAAGGCGTCATGGTCTACGGCCACGGCAAGTCCAGCTACACCCTGCACCCCGGCGACGCCCTCCAGTTCGACGGCGAGGCCCCGCACGGCCCGGAGACGCTGCTCGAACTCCCCATCCGCTTCCTCACCGTGACGGCCTTCGGGGACAGCCCCCAGCACTGAAACCCGGGCTTAATCAGCCACGGAGCTGTCCTGTAACGCACCTTCGGTCTACTGCGGTGAAACACTGTTTCCCTCGGCTGGACTTCTCTGCGGAGTGTGCGCATGGACACCGGAAGTACCGCTTGGATGCTCGCGAGCACGGCACTCGTCTGTCTGATGGTGCCGGGCCTCGCGCTCTTCTACGGCGGCATGGTCGCCGCCAAGAGCGTCCTCAACATGATCATGATTACCTTCGGCTCGGTCGCCCTGGTCGGCTGCATCTGGGTCGTCTACGGCTTCTCGGCCTCGTTCGGCGACTCGATCGGCGGGGCCGGAATCCTCGGTGACATCACCGAGTACTTCGGCATGAGCGGCGTAATGAAGGACGATCCGAAGGCCGTCATCCCGCTCTCGGTCTTCGCCGCCTTCCAGGCCCTGTTCGCCGCGCTGACCGCCGCCCTGATCTGCGGTGCGATCTCGGACCGCATCAAGTTCGGCGCCTGGATGACCTTCACCGGCATCTGGGTGACGCTGGTCTATCTGCCGGTCGCGCACTGGGTGTTCGCCTTCGACGGCAAGGGCGTCGTGGGCGGCTGGATCGTCAACAAGCTCGGCGCGATCGACTTCGCGGGCGGCACGGCCGTCCACATCAACTCCGGCGCGGCGGCCCTCGCCGTGATCCTCGTCCTCGGCAAGCGCATCGGCTGGCAGAAGGAGGGCGGCCAGGAACGCCCGCACAACCTGCCCCTGGTGATGCTGGGGGCGGGCCTGCTCTGGTTCGGCTGGTTCGGCTTCAACGGCGGCTCCGCGCTCACCTCGTCCAACGCCGCCTCGGTCGTCGTACTGAACACCTTCACCGCGACCTGCTCCGCGATGCTCGGCTGGCTCGTCGTGGAGAAGCTGCGCGACGGCCACGCCACCAGCCTCGGCGCCGCGTCGGGCGCGATCGCCGGCCTGGTCGCCATCACCCCGTCCTGCGGGGCCGTCTCACCGCTCGGCGCACTGGCGCTGGGCGCGATCGGCGGCGCGGTCTGCGCGCTGGCCGTCGGCCTCAAGTACCGGCTCGGCTACGACGACTCCCTCGACGTCGTCGGCATCCACCTGGTCGGCGGCATCACCGGCACCCTGCTCGTGGGCGTGCTGGCCACCTCCGACGCCCCCAACGGCGTCGACGGACTGCTCTACGGCGGCGGTCTCGGCCTCCTCGGCAAGCAGGCCGTGGGCGCCTTCGCCGTCCTGGCGTACTCCTTCGGCGTCACCTGGCTGATCGCCAAGGCCCTCGACAAGACCATGGGCCTGCGGGTGCGTCCCGAGGTCGAGGAGGGCGGCGTCGACGTCCACCTGCACGCGGAGAGCGCCTACGACCTCGCCCATCCGCCGGTCGCGGAGCCGGCGCCGGCTGCCGCCGTCACCGCCGGATAGGGAGGCAACCCCTCCGCCGCCCAGCCATTGCGGGCCCGCCCGGGACGCCCGAGTCTGGGAGCAATGCCGGGTCGGCAGGGACTCCCAAGGAGGCGGCGATGGCGGCGGACAGCGGCACGGTGGGCGCCGAGCGGCAGCGGCTGGCGGAGGCCGACGCCTCCCGGGCGGCCTGGCGCCGCTGGGGTCCCTACCTCAGCGAGCGCCAGTGGGGGACCGTCCGGGAGGACTACAGCCCCGGCGGCGACGCCTGGTCGTACTTCACCCACGACCAGGCACGCTCCCGCGCCTACCGCTGGGGCGAGGACGGCATCGCCGGCATCAGCGACGACAAGCAGCGGCTGTGCTTCGCGCTCGCCCTGTGGAACGGCCGCGACCCGATCCTCAAGGAACGGATGTTCGGCCTGACCAACGCCGAGGGCAACCACGGCGAGGACGTCAAGGAGTACTACTTCTACCTCGACAGCACGCCCACCCACTCGTACATGAAGTACCTGTACAAGTACCCGCAGGGCGAGTTCCCCTACGGCGACCTCGTCGACACCAACAAGGCCCGCGGCCGCCGCGACTTCGAGTACGAACTGCTCGACACCGGCATCTTCGACGAGGACCGCTACTTCGACGTCTTCGTCGAGTACGCAAAGGCGGGACCGGAAGACCTGCTGATCGAGATCACCGCGCACAACCGCGGCCCCGACGAGGCCACCCTCCACCTCCTTCCGACGCTCTGGTTCCGGCACACCTGGTCCTGGGCCGGCGGCACCGCCGTACCGAGCCTGCACCGCACCGCAGACGCCATCCGCGCCGACCACAAGGAACTCGGCCCCCGCTGGCTCTACTTCGACCCCGACACCCCCGCCCTGTTCACCGACAACGAGACCAACAACGAGCGCATCTTCGGCAGCCGGAACAGCACCCCGTACGTCAAGGACGGCATCCACCGCTGTGTCGTCCACGGCGAGACCACGGCCGTAAACCCCGCGCAGACCGGCACCAAGGCCGCCCTCCACCACACCCTGACCATCCCCGCCGGCGAGAGCGCGACCCTGCGTCTGCGCCTGTCCGACACCGAACTCGCCGCCCCCTGGGCGGAGTTCGCGGACACAATGGACGCACGCCGGACCGAGGCCGACGCCTTCTACGAGGACGTCGTCCCCGACGGCATGGGCGAGGACGAGCGCCGACTGGTGCGCCAGGCGCTCGCCGGGATGCTGTGGAGCAAGCAGTACTACTACCTCGACGTCGAACGCTGGCTGGCCGAGCACGGCGTCGACCCGCTCTCCGCCGACCCGAACATCCGCAACAGCGCCTGGTACCACATGGTCAACGACGAGGTCATGTCGATGCCCGACGCCTGGGAGTACCCCTGGTTCGCGGCCTGGGACCTCGCCTTCCACACCCTCGCCCTGTCCATGGTCGACATCGGCTTCGCCAAGGGCCAGCTGGAGTTGCTCCTACGCCGCCTCTATCTGCACCCCAACGGCCAGATCCCCGCCTACGAATGGAACTTCGGCGACGTCAATCCGCCCGTGCACGCCTGGGCGGTCCTCTTCGTCTACGAACTCGAGAAGCACCGCACCGGCCGGGCCGACCGCGCCTTCCTGGAGAACGCCTTCCAGAAGCTGAGCAAGAACTTCACCTGGTGGCTCAACCGCAAGGACGCCGACGGCAACAACGTCTTCCAGGGCGGCTTCCTCGGCCTCGACAACATCGGCGTCTTCGACCGCAGCGCGCCCCTGCCCACCGGCGGCCAGCTCGACCAGGCCGACGGCACCGCATGGATGGCGCTGTACTGCCAGAACCTCCTCGACATCGCCATCGAACTCGCCGTCGACAACCCGGTCTACGTCGAGCAGGCGCAGATGCTCTTCGAGCACTTCGCCTGGATCGCCGTCGCCATGAACCGCATCGGCAAGGACAACGCCAGCCTCTGGGACGAGGAGGACGGCTTCTTCTACGACGTGCTGCGGCTGCCCGACGGCAGCGCCACCCCGCTCAAGGTGCGGTCCCTGGTCGGCCTGATACCGCTCGCGGCGACCAGCGTGATCGGCGGCCGCGCCGACCGGACGTTCCCCGAACTCGTCGAGGGGGCAAGGGAGTTCATCAGGCGGCACCCGGCCGTCGAGGCCGTCGTCGAACAGCACGACCTGGGGACGGCCGACGAGAACGGCCGCTACCTCTTCGCCCTGTTCGGCGAGGACCGGCTGCGCCGCATCCTGGCCCGCATGCTCGACGAGGACGAGTTCCTCGGCCCGCACGGCATCCGCTCCCTCTCCCGCTACCACGCCGAGCACCCGTACCACTTCGACGTCAACGGGCAGACCTACGGCGTCGGTTATCTGCCCGCGGAGTCCGACTCCGGCATGTTCGGCGGCAACTCCAACTGGCGCGGCCCGGTCTGGTTCCCGATGAACCTCCTGCTGATCCGCGCCCTGCTCAACCTGCACAGCTACCACGGCCCCGACTTCACCGTGGAGTGCCCCACCGGATCCGGACGCCACATGAACCTCTACGAGGTCGCCCGCGAGATCTCCGACCGGCTCACCGCCACCTTCCTGACCGGCGAGGACGGCCACCGCCCGGTCCACGGCGCACAGCCCAAGTTCGCCAAGGACCCGCACTGGAAGGACCTGCTCCTCTTCTACGAGTACTTCCACGGCGACAACGGCGCGGGCCTCGGCGCCTCCCACCAGACCGGCTGGACCGGACTGGTGGCGGCCACCGCGACCCTGTTCCACGCCATCAGCGCCGACGACTGGCACCGCGGCGGCCGCGAGTCCCTGCGACCCGTGGACGAACGGTTCGAGGGCGCGGGCGAGGAGGAACCCCTGTCATGACCGTCATCTACGAGATCAACACCCTCGTCTTGCTGGGCGAGTTGAGCGGACGGTTCGGGCGCCCCGTCACCCTGGGCGACGTACCCGGCGAGGTCTGGGACGAGATCGCCCGCCCCGGCATCGACACCGTCTGGCTGATGGGTGTCTGGGAGCGCAGCCCGGCCGGCCTCGCGATCGCCCTGCGCGACGAATCCCTGCTCGCGTCGTTCCGCCAGGCGCTGCCCGACCTGACCGAGGCGGACATCGACGGATCCGCCTACTGCGTACGCAACTACGTGGTCGACGCCTCCCTCGGCGGCCCCGACGGCCTGGCCGAGGCCCGGGCCCAACTGGCCGCCCGGGGCATGCGGTTGATCCTCGACTACGTGCCCAACCACGTGGCCCCCGACCACCCCTGGCTCACCGACCACCCCGACCGCCTGATCAAGGGCAGCCAGGAGGACCTGGCCCGCTCGCCCGAGGCCTTCCTCGAGGTCGGCGGGCACATCTACGCCAACGGCCGCGACCCGTACTTCGCCCCCTGGCACGACGTCGTCCAGCTCAACGCCTTCAGCGACGACCTGCGCACCGCGGCCGTCGACACCCTCGTCACCATCGGTGACCAGGTGGACGGCGTGCGCTGCGACATGGCGATGCTGCTGATGAACGACATCTTCGCCAAGACCTGGGGAGACCGTGCCGGACCACCCCCCGCGGACGACTTCTGGCCGTACGTCGTCGCACGCGTCCGCGCCCGCCACCCGGACTTCCTCTTCGTCGCCGAGGCGTACTGGGACCTCGAATGGGCCCTTCAGCACCAGGGCTTCGACCACTGTTACGACAAGCGGCTCTACGACCGCCTCCTCCACGAGGACGCCGACTCGACCCGCACCCACCTCCAGGCCGACCTCACCTACCAGCGCGGCCTGGTCCGCTTCCTGGAGAACCACGACGAACCCCGTGCCGCCGCCACCCTCCCCGAAGCCCGCCACCGCGCAGCCGCCGTCACCGTCGCCACCCTGCCCGGCGCGACGCTCTGGCACGAGGGCCAGTTCGAGGGCCGCAAGGTCCGCCCACCGGTCTTCCTCTCCCGCCGCCCACAGGAACCGGTCGACGAGCAACTCCGCGCCTTCTACAGCCAGTTGATCGCCGCCGCGGCCGCCGTACGCGACGGCGACTGGCGCCTGCTCACCACCACCGGCTGGCCGGACAACGACACCCACCACAACCTGCTCGCCTGGAGCTGGACCGGCCCCGACACCCGCCACCTCGTGATCGTCAACTACTCCGACACCCCGGCCCAGGGACAAGTACCCCTGCCCTGGCCCGACCTGGCCGCCCGCCCCCAGCGACTCACCGACCTGCTCACGAACCAGACGTACGACCGCGACGGCGACGCCCTGCTCGCCCCCGGTCTCTTCGTCGACCTGCCCGCCTGGCACGCCCACGTACTGCGCCTGACCTGAACAGCGGCCGTGATAGACAGCGACCATGACCCACGCACGCACAGCCGGCGGTCTCCGATGACCGCCGGCATCGACACCCCGGACCGCCGCGGCCGCACCGGCCTGGACCGCACCGGCCTCGACTTGACCGGCAACCCCCGCGTGAAGGTGCGCGAGGTGAAACTGCTCTCCAGTCACTGGTACGTCGAACGCGCCACCACCTTCGACTACCGGCACACCGACGGAAGCTGGAGCACCGAGCAGCGCGAGACGCACGACCGCGGCAACGGCGCCACCATGCTGCTGTACGACGCCGACCGTGAAACCGTCCTGCTCACGCGGCAGTTCCGCTTTCCCGTGTACGTCAACGGACACCCCGACGGCATGCTGGTCGAGACGCCGGGCGGACTCCTGGACGACGATGACGAGCACCCCGAACTCGCCGTACGACGCGAGGTGGTGGAGGAGACCGGCCACACCATCGGCGACGTCCAGCACGTCTTCGACGTCTACATGAGCCCCGGCTCGGTCACCGAACGCGTCAGCTTCTACGCCGCCGCCTACGGCCCCTCGACCCGCACCCACGAAGGCGGCGGCCTCGACGAGGAGGGCGAGGACATCGAGATCGTCGAACTGCCCTTCCGCCGGGCCCTGGAGATGATCCGCACCGGCGAGATCGCCGACGCCAAGACGATCATGCTGCTGCAGTGGGCGGCCCTGGAAGGGCCGTTCAGCAAGTAGCACAGAGCCCCTTGACTTGAAGTGCGCTTCAAGCTGAAGACTCCCGTTCGTACCCGAACACCCGGGTGCGGACGGGAGAACACCCATGAAGTACCGCACGATCGGAGCCGACCCGGACAACCGCCGTGAGGTGAGCGTTCTCGCCCTGGGGGCGATGCTCATGGGCTCACGGACGGACGAGGAAACCTCCTTCGCCCTGCTCGACCGCTACGTCGAGGCCGGCGGCAACTTCATCGACACCTCGGACAACTACGCCTTCTGGGTCGACGGCGGCCAGGGCGGCCAGAGCGAGGAACTCCTCGGCCGCTGGCGGCGCAGCCGCGGCATAGGCGACGAGATCTTCATCGCGACCAAGCTCGGCGCCCGCCCGCTCGCCCCCGGCACCAGCTTCACCGACAACCCGGAGGGCCTGTCGGCGAAGGTGATCCGCGAGTCCGCCGAACGCAGCCGCGAGCGCCTCGGCGTCGACAAGCTGGACCTGCTCTACGCCCACATCGACGACCCCACCGTGCCCCAGCGCGAGACGGTCGAGGGCTTCGCGGAACTGGTCGCGGAGGGCACGGTCGGACTGCTCGGCGTGAGCAACCAGGCCGCCTGGCGGGTGGAGCGGGCACGCGCGATCGCGGCCGCGGCCGGTCTGCCGGGCTACGAGCTGCTCCAGTACGAGCACACCTACCTGCGCCCGCGCACGGACGTACCCAGCGACATGTTCCCGGACGGCAGCCTCGGCCACGCCGGCCCCGACCTGGTCACCTACCTGCGCGCGGAGCCCGGCCTGACCCTGGTCGCGTACTCGCCGCTCCTGAAGGGCGCCTACGTCCGCCCGGACAGGCTGCCGTCCGACTACGACCACCCCGGCACCCCGGCCCGCCTCACCGCGCTGCACGAGGTGGCGCGCGAGACCGGAGCGACCGTCAACCAGGTCGTCCTCGCCTGGCAGCTGGGCGGCAGCCTCCCGATCATCCCGCTGGTCGGCGCCTCGTCCGTGTCCCAACTGGAGGAGAACCTGGCCGCGATCGACCTGGAACTGACCCCGGACCAGCGCTCTCGCCTGGACGCCGCGCACTGACCCGAAGCCGCGCGCCACAGCCCGCCCTCACTTGGGCGGCAGGCCCGCGGCGAAGGCGTACCCCTCGTCGATCCACTCGCCCAGCGCCGCGTCCTCGGCGAGGGCGGACGAGTCCACGACGACCCAGCCGCGCATCGGGCGGCCCGTCATGTCGAACAGCCGGGCACCCGGCCGGGCCAGCGCGGCGTCCGTCGCGTCGGGGCCGACGCGGACCATCAGGTCGTCGCCGCTCACCCCGACGGCCATGTTCCCGTGCAGCAGGAAGGCGATGCCCCCGAACATGCTCCCCCACTCTCGGCTTCGCTCGAGCGGGGGGACCCCCACCTCGGCCACGCCCGCATCGTCGCCCAGGTGCTGCCGGATCCGTTCGGCGAGTCCTTCGTCGTACGCCATAAGGGGCCTCAATCCGTGCGTTCCGTGCGTTCCGTGCGTTCCGTGTGTTGCGGGTGTTCCGTTCGGTGCGTGAGTCTTCGTTCGAGGTCGCGGAGGTCCTTGCGCAGGGAGGAGCGGACCCGGCGGGTCAGGAGCGGTGCCGCCAGCCGGTAGAAGCCGCCCGGGCCGCCCCGGACCCGGATGCGGGCCAGGGTGCCGGCCGGGTGCGGCTCGAAGGAGTAGGTGACGTGCATGGGCATTGGGCCTGCCACCGACATCATGTCCAGCAGCCGCGGGACGTCGTGCGCGGCCACGCGCAGGACGTAGTCGATGCGCCGGCCGAGGAAGAACGCCGTCCGGGTGACCTCGGCACCGACGCCGAAGCCGCCCCCGTCCGCCTCCCGGGTCAGCTCGGCGGTACGAATGCCCTGGGTCCACTCGGCGTCGTGATGCCAGTCCATGGCGTACGCCGCCACCCGCTCGGGCGGCAGCGGGATCACGCGTGCCACGGACACGTCGACCGTCACCCTTCCAGGATCCCCGCGCCGGGCTGCGGGCGCGCGGCGTACATCGATATGACGGGTGTCTTACGCCGCCGCGCCAGAGCAGGACAAATCCCCGCCCGGGCGAGACGCTGCTGCTGAGCCGCGGCTCGGACCGGCCCCGGCATCCGCCCCGGCGGTCCCGTGCGAAGGAGTGCGTCCATGACCGCAACGCCCCAGACCGACGACGCCTACCGCTTCGACGACCTGAGCGCCCTGTTCATCAACTGCACACTCAAGCCGTCGCCCCAGCAGAGCCACACCCAGGGGCTGATCGACAAGAGCGCGGAGATCATGATGGCGCGCGGGGTCACCACGTCCGAGGTCCGCGCCGTCGACCACGACCTCGCCCCCGGCGTCTACCCGGACATGACCGAGCACGGCTTCGCCACGGACGAGTGGCCCGCGCTGTACGAGCGGGTGATGGACGCGGACATCCTGGTCATCGCCGGGCCGATCTGGCTCGGCGACAACAGCTCGGTGACGAAGAAGGTGATCGAGCGGCTCTACAGCTGTTCGTCGCTGCTCAACTCCGAGGGCCAGTACGCCTATTACGGCCGCGTCGGCGGCTGTCTGATCACCGGCAACGAGGACGGCGTGAAGCACTGCGCGATGAACGTCCTCTACAGCCTCCAGCACCTGGGCTACACGATCCCGCCGCAGGCCGACGCCGGCTGGATCGGAGCGGCGGGACCCGGACCGTCGTATCTGGACCCCGGATCGGGCGGCCCGGAGAACGACTTCACCAACCGCAACACCACGTTCATGACCTGGAACCTGATGCATCTGGCCGCCATGCTGAAGCGCGCCAAGGGCATCCCCGCTCACGGCAACCAGCGCTCCGAGTGGGACGCCGGCTGCCGCTTCGACGCGGAGAACCCTGAACACCGCTGAATCCATATCCTGCGGGCTCCGGCGGCGGACGACCGGCGCATCCGGGCCGACACTCCGGCACCATCGATTCCAACCGACCCACCGCGAACCCGGAGTCCGCCATGGCCCGCTCAGAAGCCCGCGTCATTACCGACCGCCCGCACCGCTACGCCAAGCAGCTCGCCTCCCACCTCGGCCGCCGCAGCCAGACCAGTTGGGACGAGGAGAGGGGGGAGGGCAGCCTCGTGTTCCAGAACGGGACGGGCTCCCTCACCGCGACCGAGGGAGCCCTGCTGCTCTCGGTGGAGACCGACGCCGAGCACCTCGACCTGCTCGAGGACGTCGTCGGCCGCCACCTGGTCCGCTTCGGCACCAAGGACGAACTGGTCGTCGAATGGCACCGCGACACCGGCGATCCCGGCACCACCCAGCGCAAGGCGGAGGACCCGGCCTGACCCCCCTGACAAGGGACGGCGTCAAGCCTCGCGCACGGCGGTGACCTCGGTCATCGCCCGCTCCTGCGGTAGCGCGTGAGGACGGTGGGGCCCGTCTGTTGCGCCGACTCGCACTCGAGGTGGACGGGCGGCGTGTCCGTGGGGAAGAGGCGGTCGCCCGTGCCGAGAATCGTGGGGAAGGTCAGCAGGCGGTATTCGTCGATCAGGTCCTCGGCCATCAGTGCGCGGACGACGCTCAGACTGCCGGCGACGACCACGTCGCGCTTCTCGTGCTTGACGGCGTCCGCCAGGTCGCCCGTGAGGGCCTGCGAGTTCGCCCAGGCGGAGACGTCGGTGAGGGTGCGGGTGGCGACGAGTTTCCGGGCGGCGTTCATGCGCGCGGAGAACGGGTCGTCGCGGCCCGGCCACAGCCGGGAGAACTGCTCCCAGGTGGTGCGCCCGAGCAGCAGGACCCCCTCGTCCAGGGCGGCCCCGAGCTGGAACTTGTCGCCGGCCACCGCCTCGGGGCCGTGCCGGAACATCCAGCCGCCGCCGGGTGTGCCCCCGCGGCCGTCCGGGTCGGACACGATGCCGTCCAGAGTGGTGAATGCGATGACGATGACGCTCATGGTGACGTCCTCTCGGTCTCTCGGTCGGTGGTCACCGGTATGTACCGGCGCCACCGCCCGGACTCATCGCGTGCCGCGAAACTCGTCGGAAGAAATCTCCCCGGGCAGGTCGAACGCCTCGAAGACGCCCGGGTCCGCGAACACCACGTTCCGCGCGACCAGCCCGCCGGCCACCGTGAACACCTGCAGCGAGTGCAGCCGGTGCCCACCGTCCTGGGCGGGCGTGTACGCGGCGAGCGCGGGCTCTCCGCCCGCGGTGAGCGGTCGCGTGAGCCAGCCGGTCCCGCGCATCTCGAAGACCCGCTCCATGAACAGGCCGTAGTCGCGCCGGCCGCGGTACCACAGCGGCACCGGCGGCATCTCCAGCACGGCCGCGTCGGTCAGCAGCCGCACCAGTGCGGGGACGTCGGCCGCCTCGAAGGCGCGCGCGTACCGCTGGACGACCTCCCGCGCCTCGGCGCCGTCCGGCTCGTGGACCTCGCCCGGGTCGCCCACGTCGGCGAGCGCCGCACGGGCCCGCTGCAGCGAGCTGTTGACGGCGGCGACCGTCGTCCCGAGCTGCTCGGCGACCTCCGCGGCACTGAACTCCAGCACCTCCCGCAGCACCAGCACCGCCCGCTGCCGAGCCGGCAGCACCTGCATCGCCGCGACCAGCGCCAGCCGCAGATCGGCCCGCGTCTCGACGTCGTACCGGGCGTCGGGGAACGGCTGCAGCCACGGGATGTCGAAGGCCGGCGTGAGCGGCACCCCCGGGTCCTCGCTCGGCGCACCGAGCCCGGAGGGCAACGGCCGCCGCGCCCGCCCCTCCAGCGCGGTCAGGCAGACATTGGTCGCGATCCGGTACAGCCACGTCCGCTCCGATGCACGCGAGGCGTCGTACCGCTCACGGGCCTTCCACGCGCGCAGCATCGTCTCCTGCACCAGGTCCTCGGCCTCGTGGAACGAGCCCACCATCCGATAGCAGTACGCCACCAACTCGCCCCGGTACGGCTCAAGGTCCATGGGGCTCATCATGCCTGGCATGCCTACGTGCAGCCGTCCTCACCCCGCAGATTAGGGTGCGGTGGTCGCAACGGGACCCGGACGGGTCCAGTACAGGAAGGGGGATGTGGTGAGAGGTCGAACGGCGAGCGCCCTGTGTGCCGGGGCCGTCGCCCTGCTGGTCGGCGCCTGCGGTGGTGACCCGAAGGCGCTGCCGCGCATGACGGCTGCGGACGTCCTGGGTCACTGGACAGGCGACTGCGGATCGACGCTCACGGTCGAAGCGGACCGCACCTTCACCGTCCGGGACTTCCCAGTGGACTACGCGCTGGTCTCCGGAGCCGTGCAGCGCCTGACGGCCGGCCATGGGACGTGGTACCTCTATGCAGGGGGCACGGGGGACACCGCGCAGACTTTCGACCTGAAGATCGGCGAGCAGTTCTACGACCTGGACTATGTCCGCAGAGGGGACTCGATCGCCCTCCGCATCGCACTCGGCGACCCCGACGACAACCGGTGGTGCGAGTTCCACCGCCGCTCCCGCGCCTGACCGGCAAAGGAATCGCTTCCCCGCGCTGAAGCGGCCAAGCTGGTTCTGCTACTGAACGAGCCGAAGGAGAGCGGTCCCATGAGTGCACTCCCCACCGAACGGTCCGTCCGCTCCACCCCCGAAGGCCTCCTGTGGGAGCCCAGCGAACGCTGGGTCCGCGGCCGCAAGGGCGAGGTCACCGTCGTCGACAGCCGCCGCCCCGTCCTCGTCTGGGAACCCTCGCTGCCCGTACCGCAGTACGCCTTCCCGCGAGGCGACGTACGAGAGGACATGCTGCGCCCCGCGAAGAACCCGCGCACGGGCTCCCACACCGGATCGAAGATCTTCTACGACCTCGAGGCCGACGGCGAGCTGCTGGAGAACGCCGCCTGGACCTTCCCGGCCGCCGAGCTGGCCGATTACATCGCCTTCGAGTGGTTCCGGCGCAGCGGCAACGGCCTGGACCACTGGTACGAGGAGGAGGAAGAGATCTTCATCCACCCACGGGACCCGCACAAGCGGGTGGATGCCATCCCGAGCAGCCGGCACGTCCAGGTCTCGGTCGACGGCATGGTCGTCGCCGACACCCGCCGGCCGGTGCTGCTCTTCGAGACCGGTCTGCCCACGCGCTACTACATCCCGCGCGAGGACGTCCGCCTCGACCTGTTCGAACCCACCGACCACCACACCGGCTGCCCGTACAAGGGCACGGCCGGCTACTGGTCGCTGCGCGGCGAGGCCGACGTACCGCCGAACCTCGTCTGGAGCTACCCGGAGCCGCTGCCCGCCGTGGGCGTGATCAGGGATCTCCTCGCGTTCTACAACGAGGTCGTCGACATCACCGTGGACGGGGAGCGGGTGGAGCGCCCCGTCACACCGTTCAGCACGATGCTCAAACTGAGTAGCCGACGTGGGCGAGGGCCTGCCTGAGCAGCACTCCGTGCCCGCCCGGCATCTCGCTCTGCACCGTCTCCGAGACGGCCTCCTGCGGGCTGAACCAGACCAGGTCCAGGGCGTCCTGCCGGGGCCGGCAGTCGCCGGTGACCGGGACGACGTAGGCCAGGGACACCGCGTGCTGGCGCGGGTCGTGGTACGGCGTGACGCCGTGCGTCGGGAAGTACTCCGCGACGGTGAACGGCTGCAGGGAGGCCGGGATCCGGGGCAGTGCCACCGGGCCGAGGTCCTTCTCCAGGTGGCGCAGCAGGGCGTCACGGACCCGCTCGTGGTGCAGGACGCGACCGGAGACCAGGGTCCGGCTGACCGTCCCGTCCGGGCCGATGCGCAGCAGCAGGCCGACGCTGGTGACTTCGCCGCTGTCGTCGACGCGCACGGGCACGGCCTCGACGTACAGGATCGGCATACGGGCGCGTGCCAGCTCGAGGTCGTCGGGGCTCAGCCAGCCCGGCGTGGTTTCGGTCATGTCAGACATTGCTTGATCATACTTTCAGGAGGGGCCGGAAAAGCGGTAGACCCGGCGCGCATTGTGTGCTCCCGCCCACTCGGCGATCCGCAGCGCGTCGGACAGGCTCAGTTCGTCGGCGTCCACCCGGTCCTGCAGCAGACCGGCCAGACCGCGGCGGAAGGCGAGCGCGCCCAGACAGTAGAACTCGGCCACACCGTACGCGTCGGAGCTGTACAGCAGCTTGCGGAACGGCGTGATCTCCAGGGCCTCCTCCAGGACCGCCCGGGCGCGCGCCGGGCCGACGTAGTGCAGGGTGAGGCCCACATCCAGGTAGACGTGCTCGAACACCGCGGCCAGATAGGCGGCCTGGCGCTGGTACGGCCAGCAGTGCAGCAGCAGCACCGGGATCGTGCCGGCGGTCTGGTGCAGCCAGTCGGTGAGATGGGTGGGGTCGACCCGGTGCAGACGGATGTCGTTGTCGCCGAAGCCGGTGTGGAGCTGGAGGGGCAGGCCGAGGTCGACCGCGGTCCACAGCAGGTGTCGTACGAGGACGGGATCGTCCAGCCGGCCGCCGCGCGCCAGCCACTGCCGGGCCGCCTCGGTGACGTCCGCGACGGATGGACGGGCCGGATCCAGGTCGAAGCCGGTACGGTACGCGGCCACGGACTTCACCGCCACCACGCCCGGCCGCTGCACGGCCTCCAGCGCGGCCGCCTGAAAGGCGTCACCGTAGTCGTCGGCCTCGACGCCCTTGGCCGCCACCGCCTCGGCCACACCTTCCAGCCGTACCACCTCGTACGCCGTCCCGCCCGCGGTCTGGGCCAGCTCCGCGGGCGTGGTGAGGCGGTCCGGTGCGTACCCGGTGTCCACGCAGAACGTGCTCGTCCGCGCGGCGGTGAGGAAGCGGCGGTGCACCTCGTCGTGGCCCAACTCGGCGCGCCGGGCCAGGTATTCGTCGGGCGGTGCGTGGCGCGGAAGGTCCAGCAGGGGAGCGCAGTGGCGGCGGACTGCCACGCCGACCGGGCTGTCGAAGGGCGAGATCCCGGGCCAGGCCGCGCCCTCGGTGATCAGCTCCTCGAAGCCCTCCCGGGTCAGGCCGGCGGTGACGACGCCGTGGCAGTGGTGGTCCACCAACTCCAGTGCGTCGAGCGCCTCTTGGACCGGGCCGCCCATGGTCAGTACTTCCAGCGGTAGGCCGCCGCCACCCGCTCGTCGTCCAGTCCGTCGACGGCGGCGATCTCCCCTTGGCGTACGGCGATCACGGCGTCCGCGAGGACCGGGCCGAGCGTGGCCCGCAGCAGTTCGTCCTTGCGGAACTCCTCGACGGACTCGGTCAGGGAGACCGGCAGGCGGCGTACGCCCCGGGCCGCCGCGTCCGCGGGTTCGAGGCGGGCCGGATCGCCGGTGATCTCCTCGGGCAGGGGCGCGGACGACGTCAGGCCGTCCAGTCCGGCTGCGATGAGGCAGGCGAGGGCGAGATACGGGTTGGCGGCCAGGTCGACCGGCTTGACCTCCAGGTTGGCGGCCTGCTCGCGCAGGCCCGCTGTGCCCGTGACGACCCGCACGGCGGCCTCGCGGGTCTCGCGGCCCCAGGCGGTGAACACCCCGGCCCACTGGGAGGGTTTGAGCCGCAGATAGCTCGCCGGGCTGGGGGCGGTCACGGCCGTGAGGGCCGGGAGGCGGGCGAGGACTCCGGCCGCGAACGACTCCGCGTCGGCCGTCATGCCGTAGCGGCCCTCGCCGCCGGAGTGCAGGTTGACGCCGTCGCGCCAGGCGGAAAGGTGGACGTGGCCGCCGTTGCCGACGCCCTGCGCGAAGACCGCCGGGGCGAACGACACCACGAGTCCGTGGCGCCGGGCCACCGCCCGGATCGTCTGCCGCACCAGCACGCTCCGGTCGGCCGCCGCCACCGGGTCGAGGGCGCTCACCGAGATCTCGAACTGCCCGGCCGCGTACTCGGGATGGATCTGCTCGACGTCCACGTCCTGCGCGGCGAACGCGGCCAGCAGGTCGGCGGTGTAGTCGCTCAGTTCGACCTGGCGGGTGGCGCTGTACGCGGGCCCCGAGGTCGCGGGCACGAAGTCGCCGCCCTCCGCCGGCCCCTGCCCGACGGCCCACTCGATCTCGATGCCGGCCTTGAAGGTGAGGCCGTGCCGTTCGGCGGCCTCGGAGACGACGCGGCGCAGGACCGTGCGGCTGCAGCCCGGATGCGGCTCGCCCTCCTGCGTGATCCGGTCGACCGGCGCCCAGGCCCAGCCGGACTGCCCGGCCAGGACGACGAGTTGGTCGAGGTCGGGGTAGAGGCGCAGGTCGCCGTCCGGGGAGCCCAGGACGTCCGTGGAGACGATCGAGTCGTTCGCCAGGAACGTGTCGAACACCGGTGACATGCCGACCCCCCAGGCCGCCGCCGAAGCGAGCCTGGCCGGCGGGATCGTCTTCACCCGGCCTACGCCCGCGGTGTCGACGTAGGCCAGGACGATGCCGCGCACGCCCCGCTCGATCAGCTCGCCGCCGAGTACGCCGGCCCGCTCGACTTCACCTGGGCGCCCGCCGGGGACGGGATCGGCAAGGGTGGTCATAGGTCCTCCACGGTCGGCACGTCCGTCAGGTGTCTCTCCGTCAGGGTTTCACGGCCACCGCGCCGAACTGCGGTACCACGGCGGGCGATCCGGGTTCGGCACGCCACTGCGAGCACGACACCAGACCCGGCTCGAGGAGGTCCAGCCCGTCGAAGAACGCGGCGATGTCCTCGCCGCTGCGGGCGGTGATCGGCGGGGTGGCGTTCTCGTTCCAGAACTTCATCGCCGGGATCTGGCCCGCGCCGCCCAGGGCGTCGTCGAAGGTGGGGTGGGTGAGGACCAGGAAGCTGCCGGCGGGCACCGCGGCCACGACCTTCCGTACGATCTCCCGCGCCTTCTCCGTGTCCAGCACGAAGTTGAGGATGCCCAGCATCATCACCGCGACCGGCTCGGTGAAGTCGAGGGTCCGGGAGGCGCGTTCGAGGATGGCGTCGGGGTCGTGGACGTCGGCGTCGATGTAGTCGGTGACGCCCTCGCGGGTGCCCGTCAGCAGGGTGCGGGCGTGGGCGAGGACGATGGGGTCGTTGTCGACGTAGACGATCCGTGCGTCGGGTGCGACCCGCTGGGCGATCTGGTGGGTGTTGTCCGCCGTCGGCAGCCCGGTGCCGATGTCCAGGAACTGCCGCACCCCGCGCTCCTCGGCCAGGAACCGCACCGCCCGGCCCAGGAACCAGCGGTCCGCGCGGGCGATCTCCCGGATGATCGGGAACATCCCGGCGACGTGCTCGCCGACCTGCTGGTCGATCTCGTAGTTGTCCTTGCCGCCGATCCAGTAGTTCCACACGCGCGCGTTGTGCGCCACACCGGTGTTCAGCCTGGCCGACCCGCCCGGGGTGTGGCTCTCACTCACAACTCTGCTCCTTCTGTGCACGCCTGCGGCCGTCGCCGCCATTGTGCCGCCCGGTGATCACCCTGTCCCGGGAATGGGCCGATCAGGTGTGCGGCCTCTGCCCGGGTGAGCAGGACCATGCCGTACGGCAACTCGAACGCCCCGCCCGGCATGCCCGCACATCCGCCCGCGGCGACACTGACCCCATGCCGACCTATACCGAGGAGTGACCATGCTGCCCGGATTCCTCGCCAGGGCGGTCGAGTTGCTGCTCGGCCGGGAGGGCCGCTCGCTGCATGTGAAGGCGGCGGGCGGGGCGACGGCCGTGCTGGGCGTGGTGATGCTGGTCGGCTCGTGGGCCGTGGTCGCCGCCGAGCACGACGCACTGCGCGCCAATCTGAGGACGTACCCGCAGGCGCTGTGGTGGTCGATCGAGACGGCGACGACCGTCGGGTACGGCGACTTCTACCCGGTGACCCCCGGCGGCCGCATCATCGGTGCCGTCGTGATGGTCGTCGGTATCACCACGTACGGCATGGTCACCGCGGCCCTCGCGACCTGGTTCGTCGGGCGGGAGCAGAAGCGCCGCCACCATCTGGCGCTCCGTGCCCACGAGTTGGGCGAGGAGAGCCTCCATGCGCTGCACGAACGCTTCGACCGGCTGGAGCGGATGGTGGCCGGGAACGGCGAGCGGAGATGAAGGCGGGAGCGCTCCTTGCTACCCGTGAGTACCCTGCCGTGTGACTTGCGTGACGGCTGAGGTACGGTCCCCCGGGGTCCGCGAGCACCCGCACGGCGCGGACCGTTACGGGCGGTGTCGAAGGGGGCGGCGGAAGCATGGAGTTCCACTTGGTCGACGAGGGCGGCGCGGAGCCGGCCGGCACGCGGCTGGAGGCCCTGGCCCCCGAACCCCTGCTGACCCGGGACTACGAGACCCGTCCCGCCCTCGTCTACGAGCGGCTGCGGGAGCGCCACGGCCCGGTCGCACCGGTCGACCTGCTGGGGGTGCCCGCCTGGCTCGTGCTCGGCTACCGCGAGTCGCTCCAGGTGCTCCAGGACGATGCCGGCTGGCCCAAGGGCCTGGAGAACTGGCGGGCCCGCTCGGAGGGCCGCGTCCCCGCCGACTGGCCGCTCGGCCCCTCCCTGGAGGTCAACCACGTGCTGATCCAGGGCGGCCCGGGCTACCGCACGCTGCGCGGCGCCTGGGACGCGGCCCTGCGCCCCTTCCAGGACCCGCGCAACCCGCAGGCCAAGCGGCTGAAGTCGGCCGTCACCGGCTACGCCGACGAGCTGATCACCCTGCTCGCACAGGGCGGCGGCACGGGCCTGGCCGACCTGTCGGCGCAGTTCTCCCGCCCGCTGCCACTGATGGCGGCGAGCCATCTGCTCGGCTTCCCCGGCTCGCAGGGCGACGACGCCCTGATGGACATGTGGCGGGTGCTGGACGCCGGCCCGGACGCCGAACCCGCCCTGGAACGCCTCCTGGTGACGCTCACCGAACTCGCCGCCGCCAAGATCGAGAAGCCGGGCGACGACTTCCCCTCCCACCTGCTGGCCGCCCACCCTGACCTGTCGGTCGACGCGCTGGCCCGCGAGCTGTTCATGCTGCTCGGCATGACCTCCGACCACGTCGGCATCCTCATCTCCAACACGGTCGTCGAGGTGATCGCGGGGGAGAGCGAGGGCGGGGTACGCACCACCCTGTCCGCGGGGATGGTGCGCGAGACCATGAACCGCGTGGTCATGCGCAAGCCGCCCCTGGTCAACTTCGTACCGAGGTTCGCGGCCGCGGACACCCCGCTCGGGAACTACACCATCCGCGCCGGCGACCCCGTATGGGTCTCCTCCGTCGCCGCGCACGCCGACCCCCTCTTCGCCGGCCAGATGGCACCGGGCTCCAACATCAGCAGCCGGGCGCACCTGGCGTGGGGCGCGGGCCCCCGCCAGTGCCCGGCCCGCGAACTGGCGTCAACCATCGCGGCAGCGGGCGTCAGCCGTGTCTTCGAACGGTTCGGGCACCTGGAGCTCGCCCTCCCCGTCGACCAACTGCCATGGCGCTCCTCGCCGTTCATGCGGGGGCTGCGCTCGCTGCCGGTGCGCTACGAGCTTTCCGGGCCGCCGCTGCCGGTCGTGCCGCCGCCCGTGGCGGACGTACCGGATGCATCCGCCGTACCGGACCAGGCCGCCAAGCGGCGCTCGTCGCTGTGGCGCTACCTGACGGGTCTGATGCGGTCCGGAAGCTGACCGTCTGCGCAGCTCGCGTAGGGTGACGGGACCGCCGTAAGCCGTCCGGCGCCCCGTCGCGCCCTACCGGAAGCAGGTCATGTCCTCCGCCGTCTCTCCCCTCCTCACCGCCGCCGACCTGCCCACCGGCTCCGCCGACATACGCCTCGTCGTCACCGACATGGACGGCACGCTGCTGGACGACGCCAAGCGGATCCCGCCCGGCCTGTGGGAGACGCTGGCCGAACTGCGCCGGCGCGGCGTGCTGTTCAGCCCGGCGAGCGGGCGTCAATACGCCACGCTGGCACGGGAGTTCGCGGAGGTGGCCGACGGCATGGTGTTCATCGCGGAGAACGGCACCTACGTGGTGCGGGACGGCGTGGAGCTGAGCTCGGACCCGCTGGAGCCGGGCGTCGCGGCCGGCGTCGTGCAGGCCGTACGGCGGCTGGTGGCCGAGGGCCCCGAGAACGCAGACGTGGGTGCCGTCGTCTGTGGCAAGCGGTCCGCCTACGTCGAACGCAGCGACGAGGCGTTCCTGGCGGAGGTGCGCAAGTACTACGTCGAGCACCGTGTCGTCGAGGACGCCACCGCGCTCGACGACGACGTCATCAAGGTCGCCCTCTTCGACTTCGGCTCCGCCGAGCGCACCACCGCCCCCGCGCTGGAGCCCTTCACCGCCACCCACCAGGTCGTCGTCTCCGGCGAGCACTGGGTCGACGTCATGAACCGCACCGCCAACAAGGGCACGGCCCTGCGCCGCCTCCAGCAGGAGCTCGGCATCACCCCGGCCCAGACCATGGTCTTCGGCGACTACCTCAACGACCTGGAGATGCTGGACGCCGCCGACTGGTCCTTCGCCATGGCCAACGCCCACCCGGACGTCATCGCACGGGCACGGCATCTGGCGCCGTCGAACAACGACAACGGCGTAGTGCGTACGATCGCGCGGGTGCTCGGCCTGGACGTCTGAGTGCTCAACTGCCCTGCGCATACCCGTTCTGCCACGCCCAGGCCGCGATCTCGACCCGGTTCCGGGCATTCAGCTTGAGCTGGACGCTGGAGAGGTGGGTCTTGACCGTGGAGAGGGAGACGTACAGCTCGGCGGCGATCTCGGCGTTGGTGCGGCCGAGGGCGACCCGGCGGACCACGTCGAGCTCACGGTCGGTGAGGGACTCGGCCGGTGCCGCGGGCCGTGCGCGGATTTCGGTCTTCGGGTCGGCGGTCAGGTGCTTGAGCAGGCGGACCGTGACCGAGGGGGAGACCAGCGAGTCGCCGGCCGCGGCGGCGCGCACCGCCTCCGCGAGGAGCGTCGGCCCGGAGTCCTTGAGGAGGAACCCGCAGGCGCCGCCGCGCAGCGCCCCGTACACGTACTCGTCCAGGTCGAAGGTGGTGACCACGACCACCCGCATCGGGTCGGCGACGTCCGGCCCCGCCAGCAGCCGGGTGGCCTCCAGGCCGTCCAGCTTCGGCATCCGGATGTCCAGCAGGCACACGTCCGGACGCACCCGCCGGGCCAGCGCGACGGCCTCCTCGCCGTCGGCCGCCTCCGCGACCACGGTGATGTCCGGCTGGGCGTCCAGGAAGAAGCGGAAGCCGGTGCGGACCATGTCCTGGTCGTCGGCGATGAGGACGCGGATGGGGGCGCCGGACGGGGTGGCGGGGGCGGGGCTCGTCATGTCTCGATCATGCCTCAGGGGAGTTGTGGCGCAGCGGCCACCGGTCGGTGACCGCTCCGGCTCGTGTGTCAGTCCGCGGTCTGGGCCGGATCGTCCGTCACCCTGCGCAGCAGCGGTCTGCTGCCGCCGATCGCCGCGAACATGGCCAGTGCGCCCACGGCCACGCAGGCGGCCAGTTGCAGGGCGCCGGTGAGGTCGAGCGAGGCGCCGAACGCCTTGTTCAGGCGGTAGGAGGCGTAGACACCGATGGCGGTGGTGCCGCCGGCCAGGACGACCAGCGGGAGGACCGTCTCGCGGACCCGGGCCCGGTCCAGCACCTTCAGCGGGGTGCCGGCCAGCCGCAGCAGGCCGTACACGCGGCGCCGGTCCAGGACGCCCGCGGCGGCGGTCAGACCGGCGGAGGCGGTGGCCACCAGGAAGCTCAGGGCCAGGGTGGCGGTGCTGACCTCGGCGAACCGGTCGATGGCCGAGCGGTCGCCCGCGGTGGCGTAGTCCTGCGTGTACGGCAGTCGGGACGTGCCGAGCGGAGTGAGGGCGGTGACGGCGGCGTCGATGCGCTCGGGGCCGCCGGAGACGCGGGCGACCAGGCCCGGGAGGCCGCTGGTCAGGCTGTCGAAGTCGTCCTCCTGCACGGTGGTGACGGTCGCCTTGACGCCCGCCTCGCGCAGCAGCGTGCGGGCCTCGGCGGTGGCGTGCCGGGCCGCGGCGGCGTTCGACGTGACCACCGCGACCTGGCCCCGGAACTGGGAGCCGTCGGAGCCGACCATGCTGACGGCGAAGAACCCGGCCGCGAAGCCCGCCAGCACCAGTCCGCTGACGGTGCGCCAGGCGCCGCGCGGGTCGTCGCTGAGCCGTCGCGCGGCCAGCAGGGTGGCCGGGCGGCGGGCGAAGCGGCCCGCGATCCGGCCCAGCCGGTCCACGACCCAGGGGCCGAACAGCCAGAACGCGCCGTAGAACAGCAGCAGGAGAGCGACCACCTGCCGGGTCTTGAGGCCGCCGCCGTTCGTGGACTGGAAGACGTACAGCAGCACCGCCACGAACACCACCAGCCGGATGACACGGGTGCGCCGCGGGTTGGCCTGCTGGGCCACGCCCAGCGGGGAGGTCGCCACCTGGCGGAGCATCGACACCGCGCTGACGGTGATGAGCGCGGTGACCGCCAGGACGACGGCGGCGAACCAGGGCACGCCCACCCACAGTTGGCCCGTGTACCAGCTGCCGATGCCGAAGGGGATCGCGGCGAGGGCGGGCAGCAGCGCCGCGTACAGCGCGGCACCCGCCAGCGCTCCGGCCGCACCGACGGCCGAGGCCTCGGCGGCGGTCATGCCGATGATCTGCCGCGGGGTGGCCCCCGCCAGCCGCAGTGCGGCGAGCCGCGCCTCGCGCCGGGCCGCGCCCAGCCGCCCGGCGGCTGCGGCCAGCACGGCCACCGGCATCACCAGCAGCGCCACACCCAGCAGCGCGGTCGACTGGTCGGTGTACGTGAACAGACTCGCCTGGCTGCCGTTGAACCCGCTGACCTTGGCGCGCGCGACCTGGTTCATGTCGTACATCCCGTTCCCACCGGCCGCCGCGGAGACCGCGGGGTCGCTCGCCGCCCGCCCCACGACGGCGACCAGCTCGTCCGGCGAGGCGAGACCGGCGGCGCCGATCGTGCCGTAGGACGTCACCTTCGGGAAGCGGTCGGCGAGTTGGGCCGCCGGGAGCTTGTGCAGCAGCTCGGCCAGGGCGGGGGAGACGTACACCTCGCCCTTCTTGGGGAAGCTGCTCAGCCCGGGCGGTGCGGGGGTGGCCCTGCGGTCGGGCAGCTGGGCCAGGTTCACGACGGTGAGGGGCTCGTGGCGGACGTACGTCGTGGCGAGCGCCTGGACGGCGGTGGCGTGCCGGGCGGGCTCGGGGGTGCGCCAGGCGGTGCGGTCGGCGCGGGCACCGGAGCCGAGGGTCGCGGCGAGCATGACCAGCAGCACGAATGCGCCGACGGCGGCGGCTCCTGCCGCCAGCAGCTGGCTCTGCAGGCCGCGGCGGCCGGAGGACCGGGCGAGGTGCCAGGTCAGGGGCAGGACGGGGGAGCGCATGTCGGTTCTCCGGGGGTGAGGTCTTGGGGCGCGGCCGGCGGCGCTCAGGCGACGGTGTACTGGCTGTGGTTGCTGATCCGGCCGTCGCGGACGTGCAGGATCCGGTCGCAGTGGGCGGCGACGTCGGCGTCGTGCGTGACCATGACGAGGGCGGCGCCCTGCTTGCGGGTGACGGAGGTGAGCAGCCGTATGACCTCGGTGCTGGTGGTCTGGTCGAGGGCGCCGGTCGGCTCGTCGGCGAAGACCACGTCGGGTTCGACGGCCAGGGCGCGGGCGATGGCGACCCGCTGGGCCTGCCCGCCGGACAGCTGGCCGGGGCGGCGCTGCTCGAGCCCGTCGAGGCCGAGCGGCGCGAACCAGCGGCGGGCCTGCCGGACCGCCTGCCTGCGCGGCATGCCCTCCAGCATCAGCGGCAGCGCGACGTTCTCCTCGGCCGGCAGCTCCGGCAGCAGCTGGCCGAACTGGAAGACGAAACCGAAGCGCTTGCGGCGCAGGGCACTGAGCTTGTTCTCGCTCAGACCGTCGATGGCCTGCCCGCGCAGCAGCACGGTGCCGCCGTCGGGGCGGATGATCCCGGCGAGGGTGTGCAGCAGAGTGGACTTGCCGGAGCCGGAGGGGCCCATGATGGCCAGCGAGTCCCGCTCGCGGACGTCCACGTCGACACCGTCCAGGGCGGTGGTCGAGCCGTACTTCTTGGTCAGGCCGAGTCCGGCCAGAACGGTGCTCACGATGTTTTCCCCAGTCCTTCCAGTCCTTCTCAGCGCTCGAACTTCCAGGTGACGGAGTCGCTCGTGGACTTGACCACGGAGACCCGGATGTCGACGCTCCTGCCGCCGCCGGTCTTGCCGGTGCAGGTGATGGAGGCCCCCGCGACCGCCTTGAGACCGGTCGGGCAGGTGACGCCGGAGACCTTCTTGCCGACCCAGGGCAGCGGGTGGTACTTGCTCTCGGTGCGACCCGCGACGATCCGGGCGGCCAGGGCCTTGTGGCCGTCCACCTTGACCGTGCTGTACGCGTCGAGCTCGGAGGTGGACTCGGTCCCGGAGAGCAGGTAGGTACCGAGACCGCCCAGAGCGACCACGGCGGTCGCCCCGCCGACGGCACCGACGAGGAACTTGCTGAGCTGCATCACGCGCTCCTGATGGCTGGGGGAGGACGCCTCCGGCGAGGTGGCCCTCCGATGAGGTGGCTCCACCCTCGCCCGCGGGCACGTGCGCGCACCTCGGTCATACGGCCATGGTCGGCGCCGCGGCCCCTCGACCATTCGGCCGATCCGGGCGCCGCCGGGCCTCGCCTACGGTGAACCGCATGACCTCCATCTCCGGCCGGGGCTGCGCCCACGGATTCGGCGTCGGCTTCCTGCTCGCGGCGTCGGTCGCCGACGTCCTGATCATGGGCGCCGCCGGCGATCGCGTGGGGCCCACCGCCGTGCTGCTGCTGGTCGGGCTCGCCGCCGTACTGTGGCCGGCCCGGCGACGCCCCGCCTGGCTCACCCCGCAACTGCGCGCCATCGCACCGGCATTGCTGTCCGGGCTCCTCACGGTGGACGTGCTGCTGAGCGGCCGGGAGGCCCTGTTCGGCCCCGGCGAGGTGGCCGTCCTGCTGTGCGTGCTGTTCATCGCCGTACGGCACTGCCCGCCCCGCTGGGCCGTGGTGTGCGGTCTGCTGGACGCAGTCGCGCTGCTGGCCACGCCGGTCCGCGACTCCCACTCGCTCAAGGACGGCGGGACCCTCGGCTTCATGGTGGGCGGCCTGGTCCTGGCCGGGCTCGTGGCCGGCCTCGCGGCCTATCTCCGCTCCCTCGACTACCGCCGCACCGTCGCCGTCGCCGACACGCGCCGTGAGGAGCGGGTGGCGATCGCCGCCGACCTGCACGACTTCGTCGCCCACCACGTCACCGGCATCCTGGTGCAGACCCAGGTGGCCCGCATGATGGCAACCACCCAGCCGGACGACCTCGACCCCGTCCTCGCGGGCATCGAACGCGCCGCGACCGAGGCTCTGGCGTCGATGCGCCGCACGGTCGGGGTCCTTCGCGACACCGGCGAGGAGGCCGACCGCCGCCCAGTCGGCGACCTGGCGGGCATCACCGGCCTGACCGAGGCCTTCGCGAGCCCGGTCCAGAAGGCCGCCCTGCACCGCGACCCCGCCGTCCCCGACGACCTTCCGCACGAGGTTCAAGCGGCCGCCTTCCGCGTCGTGCAGGAGGCGCTGACCAATGTGCGGCGGCATGCCGCCGACGCCACCGAGATCACCGTCGGCCTGGGATACGACGACGCCCGACTGTCGGTGTCGGTCGCGGACGACGGCCGAGGCGGCACCCAACTCCCGGCCGCGGCACACGGCGGCGGCTTCGGGCTGGTCGGCCTGAAGGAGCGGGTGACCGCGCTGGGCGGCGAACTGCACGCGGGGCCGCGGGCCGGGGACGGCTGGGAGGTGCGGGCGGTGTTCCCCGCGGGCCGACGCTGACGCAGGGAGCGGGGCCGTCGCCTGCGGCTCTGGCGCCACGGTCCGCCCCCGCTGTTCAATGGTGCTGCACATGTCCGCCCGAGAGGCCCGAGAGGGGAGCAGCCGTGGCTGCTGCCGCCGTGCCGCCCGTCGGCGCACGCATCCGGCAGGTACGCCTGGCCAAAGGCGTGAGCCTGCGCGCCCTCGCGCGGGAGATCGGCGTCTCCGCGAGCCTGGTCTCCCAGATCGAGACCGGCAAGAGCCAGCCGTCGGTGAGCACGCTGTACGCCATCACCACCGCCCTGTCGGTCTCCGTGGAGTCGCTCTTCGACGCGTACGAGGACGAGGCCGCCGCCTCCCCGGTCCTGGCCGCGTCCGCCGCCCCCGCCACCGTGCTGCACGCCCTCGCCGCCTTCGCCGCCGACCCGGGCCGACGCATCGGACCGCTGGTCACACCGGGTGAGCGGGAGCGGCTGGAGCTGGACTCGGGCGTCGTGTGGGAGCGGCTCGGGCATGTTCCGGGCACGGATGTCGACTTCCTGCTGGTGACCTACCGGCCCGGCGGCTCCTCCTCCAGTTCCGGCGGATTGATGCGGCACATGGGCACCGAGTACGGCTATCTGACCTCCGGCGAGCTCGTCCTCACCCTCGGCTTCGACGAGTACACGCTGGGTCCCGGCGACGCCGTCTGCTTCGAGTCGACGACCCCGCACCGCTACCGCAATGATGGAGCTGAGCCGGCCGTCGGCGTCTGGTTCGTGTTCAGCCAAAGCGTTCAGTAGCACTTGACACTCGCGAGGCGTGGTCGTTCACTCCGAAGTGGGGGTGGTCGCCATGGCGATCCGTACGTTCGGACCCAATGCCGTCGACTGGGAAGAGCGCATCGACCTGGACCGGCTCCGCAAGGAGCGGCTGGCCCGGCTGCACGACACCCTGAACCGCTCGTCGCTCGGTGCCGTGCTCAGCTTCGACTTCGCCAACATCCGCTACATGACCGCCACGCACATCGGCACCTGGGCGATGGACAAACTGATCCGCTTCGCCCTGCTGGTGCGCGGCGGCGAACCGGTCGTCTGGGACTTCGGCTCCGCCGCCCGCCACCACCAGCTCTACAACCCGTGGCTGGACTACAGCGACGGCAAGGGCGGCCCGCCCACCGGCGCCCGGGCCGGCATCTCCACCCTGCGCGGCGCCTTCCACCCGGAGGCGGGCATCGCCGAGGACGTGGCCCGCAAGATCGCCACCGAACTGCGCGAGCACGGCCTTGCGGGGGAGCCCCTCGGCATCGATGTCGCCGAGATGCCGATCCTCGCCGCCCTGCGCGCCGAGGGCATCGACGTCGTCGACGGCCAGCAGGTCTTCCTGGAGGCCCGCCGCACCAAGACCCACGACGAGATCGCCCTGCTCACCCAGGCCTGCGCGATGGTCGACGCGGCCTACGAGGAGCTCTACGGCTACCTGCGCCCGGGCGTGCGCGAGAACGAGTGCGTCGGGCTCGTCAGCAAGGTCCTCTACGACCTCGGCAGCGAGTACGTCGAAGGCGTCAACGCCATCTCCGGCGAACGCTGTTCACCCCACCCGCACGTCTACAGCGACCGCCTGATCCGCCCCGGCGACCCCGCCTTCTTCGACATCCTGCACAGCCACCTCGGCTACCGCACCTGCTACTACCGCACCTTCGCCGTCGGCAGCGCCTCCCGCGCGCAACGCGACGCCTACGTCCGCTGCCGCGAGTACATGGACGAGGCCATCGCCCTTGTCCGACCCGGCGCCACGACCGCCGACATCGTCCAAGTCTGGCCGCGCGCCGAGGAGTTCGGCTTCGCCGACGAGACCGCCGCCTTCGCCCTGCAGTACGGGCACGGGGTCGGCCTGTCGATCTGGGAGAAGCCCATCTTCAGCCGTCTGGTCTCCCTCGACCACCCCGAAGTCCTTCAAGAGGGCATGGTGTTCGCCCTGGAGACCTACTGGCCGGCCGCCGACGGCTGGTCCGCGGCCCGGATCGAGGAGGAACTGGTCGTCACCGCCGACGGCTGCGAGGTCATCACCAAGTTCCCGGCGGAGGAGCTGCTGGTCGCGGGCCGCAAGTACTGGACCGTCGGCGGCGAGCTCAACACCCGGCGCGAGGCCCAGTCCCACCTCAACACCCCTATCAACGGGGGCAGTTGATGGTCGACCGCGACGAACTCCTCACCCTGTACGAGCAGATGGCCGTCATCCGCCGTACGGAGAAGGCCGCCCACGACCTGTTCCTGTCCGGCCTGGTCAAGGGCACCACCCACCTGGCCGCCGGGCACGAGGCGATCGCCGTCGGCGCGAGCGCGGCCCTGCGCCCCGACGACTACGTCTTCGCCACCTACCGCGGCCACCACCACGCGATGGCCCGCGGCGCCACCCCCGAGGAGTGCCTCGCCGAACTCATGAGCCGCGCAACCGGGTTGTGCAAGGCCAAGGGCGGCTCCATGCACCTCACCAAGGCGTCCGTGGGGATGCTCGGCTCCTACGCCATCGTCGGCGCCCACCTCCCGATGGCGGTCGGCGCCGCCTGGTCGGCCCGGCTGCGCGGCACCGGGCAGATCGCGGTGGCCTTCTTCGGCGACGGCGCGACCAACATCGGCGCCTTCCACGAGGCGCTCAACCTGGCCGCCGTATGGAAGCTGCCGGTGCTGTTCGTCTGCGAGAACAACCTGTACATGGAGTACACGCCGATCGCCGACGTCACGGCCGTCGCCCGTCCGGCGGCCGACCGGGCGCCCGCGTACGGCATCCCGGGCGAGGTCGTCGACGGCAACGACGTCGTCGCCGTCCAGGAAGCGGTGGCCCGCCTCGCCCGGCGGGCCCGGGCGGGAGACGGGCCCGCCCTGCTGGAGGCCGAGACCTACCGCCACTTCGGGCACAGCCGCGCCGACCCGGCCACCTACCGCCCGGCCGAGGAGGTCGAACGCTGGCTCAAGCACGACCCGCTGGACCTCGCCCGCGGACGCCTCGTCGAGCTGGGGGTGGCCGAGGAGACGGTCACCGCGGCCGACGAGCGCGCCCGTGACGTCGTAGAGAAGGCGGTCGAGGCGGCGAAGAACGCGCCGCCGCCCGATCCGGGCGAGGCGCTGACCGACGTGTGGGCGGACGGAGGTGCGGCATGGCGGACGTGAGCACGGACCGTGACGTCATCACCTACCGGGAGGCGGTCGCCGAGGGCATCGCGCGGGAGATGCGCCGCGATCCGTCCGTCGTCTGCCTGGGCGAGGACATCGGCGAGGCGGGCGGGGTGTTCAAGACGACCGCCGGGCTGTTCAAGGAGTTCGGGCCCGAGCGGGTGTGGGACACGCCCATCTCCGAACAGGCCATCGTGGGTGCGGCGATGGGCGCCGCGATGACCGGGATGCGGCCGGTCGCCGAGATCATGTTCTCCGACTTCCTGGCCTGCTGCTGGGACTACCTCGCCAACGAGATACCCAAGGTCCGGTACATGACGGGAGGTCAGGTCACCGTGCCGCTCGTGGTGCGCACCGCCAACGGCGGCGGCCTCGGCTTCGGCGCCCAGCACTCCCAGGCCACGGAGAACTGGGCCCTCACGATCCCCGGACTGAAGATCGCGGCCCCCGCGACGCCCGCCGACGTCATCGGCATGATGGCGGCGGCGATCCGCAGTGACGACCCCGTGGTCTTCTTCGAGCACAAGGGGCTGTTGGCGAGCAAGGGAACTCCTCCACCGCCGGACCACGTGGTCGAACTGGGCCGTGCCGCCGTCGTCCGCGAGGGCGCCGACGTGACGCTGGTCGCCCTGGCCTCCATGGTGCCGGTCGCCTCGAAAGCCGCCGAACTTCTCGCCGGCGAGGGCATCGACGCGGAGGTCGTCGACCTGCGCTGCCTCGTCCCGCTCGACACCGCCACGGTCCTCGCCTCCCTCGCGAAGACCTCGCGGCTCGTGACCGTCGAGGAGAACCCGTACCAGGGCGGCTGGGGCGCCACCCTCGTCTCGGTCGTCGCCGACGAGGGCTTCGCCCTGCTGGACGCGCCGGTGCGCCGGGTGGCGGGGGAGTGCGTGCCGCTGCCGTTCGCCGACGCACTGGAGGAGCAAGTCATTCCCACCGTGGACAAGGTCGTGGCGGCCGTCCGGAGTCTCGCCGCGTACTGAACACCCCTGAGGAGGAAGCGCGATGACCGATCGGATACTGCTTCGCGGGGGGCACGTGCTCTCGATGGACCCTGCCGTCGGGGACCTGCCGAGGGGTGACGTCCTCATTGAGGACGGGAAGATCGCGGCCGTGCAGCCGGAGATCAGCGCCGAGGCCGAGGTCCTCGACATGACCGGCCGCATCGTGATCCCCGGCTTCGTCGACACCCACCGCCACACCTGGGAGGCCTCGATCCGCGGCGTCGCCCCCGACGCCACCCTCGACGACTACTTCGTCGACATCCTCGACACCTTCGCCCCGCTGTACACGCCCGAGGACGTGTACGCGGCCAACCTCGCCGGCGCCCTGGAATGCCTCAACGCCGGCATCACGACGCTCGTCGACTGGTCCCACATCAACAACACCCCCGAGCACCCGGACGCCGCGATCCGGGCGCTGACGGAGACCGGCATCCGCGCCCAGTACGCATACGGCAGCGCCAACACCTCCCTCGCGGACTACTGGTTCGAGAGCAAGATCGCGATCCCGGGCGACGACGTGCGGCGGATCCGCGCCAAGTACTTCTCCTCCGACGACGGCCTGCTGACCATGGGTCTCGCCACCCGAGGCCCCGGATTCTGCGTCAACGACGTCGTCACCTCCGAATGGACCCTCGCCCGCGAGCTGGACATCCCGATCACGGTGCACGTGGCGATGGGGCGGCTCGCCGGCCGCTTCGGCATGGTGAAACAGCTCCACGACCTCGGCCTCCTCGGCCCGGACACCACCTACATCCACTGCTGCCACCTCAGCGAGGAGGAGTGGCGGATGGTCGCCGACAGCGGCGGTACGGTGTCGATCGCGCCGCAGGTGGAGACGCAGATGGGGCACGGCTGGCCGCCCGTGATGGCGGCCATCGAGCACGGACTTCGGCCGTCCCTGAGCATCGACGTCGTCACCACCGTGCCCGGCGACATGTTCACCCAGATCCGTGCCGCCTTCGGCGCCGAGCGTGCCCGGGTCAACGCCGACTGCTGGCACTCCAACATGCCCGTCCCGAACACCATGCTGACGGCACGTCAGATGCTGGAGATCGCCACGAGCAACGGCGCGCATGTCGCGGGACTGGAGCACCGCACCGGTTCCCTGACCCCCGGCAAGCGCGCCGACGTCGTCGCCCTCGACGCCACGGCACTGAACATCGCACCGGTGCACGACGCGGCGTCCGCGGTCACACTGTGCGCGGACGTCTCCAACGTCGAGACGGTCATCGTCGACGGCGTGATCCGCAAGCGCGACGGCAGGCTCACGGCCGACGTCGCACAGGCCCGGCGACTCGTCGAGGAATCCCGCGACCGGCTCCTCGCGGCGAAGGAAGCGAAGCCGAAGGAATGACACGGCATCTGGTACGGCGGGCCGCCGGGGTGCCCGAACCCTCGTACGACCAACTCGGTTACCGGCGGCGGGAGTTGGTCGGCGAAGGCGACGGCAGCGTGCACACCGGCTTCGGCCTGTGCGAACTGCGGCCGGACGGCGCGGTGTCGGCGCATGTGCACTCCTACGAGGAGAGCTTCCACATCCTCGACGGCACGGTGATTCTCGACGTGCCCGAGGGCTCGTACCTCCTCGAGGAGGGCGACTACGGCATCCTGCCGACCGGCGTCCCGCACGCCTGGCGCGGCGCCGGCGACACCCCTGCCCGCTGGGCGGACATGCTGGCCCCGGTCCCGCGGGCACGCTACGGCCACGACACCCAGGCCGTGCGTGACCTGCCGGTGAGCAACCCCGCCCGCATCGACGTCCGCGACCCGCGCACCCGCTCCTTCGGCCACTTCGAGCCCGCCCAGATGGACCCGGGCAAACAGTCCCAGGACCTCCTCGCCGTCTCGGCGAGCATGCGCACCGCGCTGCTCGTCTACAGCGGCATCACGGTCAAGATGATGGTCGACAGCGACCTCGGCGCGGTCGCCTCGACGATGTTCATGGTCCAGTACGCGCCCGACGGCGTCGCCGGCATGCACGACCACCCCTTCGAGGAGACGTACTACTTCCTCGAAGGGGAGGCGGACGCGGTGTTCGACGGCGAACGCTACCGGCTAGGACCCGGCGACTGCGCCTGGGCGGGCGCCGGTTGCGTGCACGGCTTCGCCAACGCCGGTACGGGCCCGCTGCGTTGGCTGGAGACTCAGGCACCGCAGCCGCCGCCGCGCCACTCGTACCGGTTCACGCGGGACTGGGAGTACCTGAGGGAGGCCCTGGAGTCATGAGCAGCGTCGTTGTCGTCGGCGGTACGTCCGGCATCGGCCGCGAGTTCGCCCGCGCCCGCGCGCAGCGGGGCGACGAGGTCGTCCTCACCGGCCGCGACCTGGACCGCGCCGACGCCGTGGCCAAGGAGATCGGCGCCCGCGGCCTCGCCCTCGACCTGTCCCGGCCGCGCGAACTCGCCGCAGCGCTGGCGGATGTCGGACGCGTCGACCACCTGGTCCTCGCGGGCGTCTCCCGCGACGAGAACCGGGCGACCGACTACGACATCGCCGCCGCCCTGCGCCTGGTGACCCTCAAGCTCGTCGGCTACACCGAGGTCGTCCACGTGCTGCGCCCCCGCATGACCGACGACAGCGCGATCGTCATCTTCGGCGGTCAGGCCAAGGAACGCCCCTACCCCGGCGCGACCACCGTGGCCACGGTCAACGCGGGCGTACGGGGCCTGGTCAACACCCTCGCGGTCGAACTCGCGCCGGTCCGCGTCAACGCCGTACACCCCGGCGTCGTCGGCGACAGCCCCTACTGGCAGTCCAAACCGGAGGAGGTGCTGGCCGCCCTGCGCGCCAGGACCCCGACCGGACGGCTCGCCACCATGGCGGACGTGGTGGATGCCGTGGACTTCCTGCTGCGCAACAGGTCGGTCAACGCAGTGGAGTTGAGCGTGGACGGGGGGTGGCTGCTGGGGTGAGCGAGAGTCGTGACATGAAGCCGCACGTCGCGGTGATCGGCACGGGCCGGATGGGCGCGGCCATGGTGGTACGGCTGCGCGAGGCGGGCTTCGCGGTGACGGCGTACAACCGCACGCGCACCAAGGCCGAGGCGACCGGGGCCGCCGTCGCCGCCACGCCCCGCCAGGCGGCCGCGGCGGCGGACGTCGTCCTCGTCTCCCTCGCCGACGACTCGGCCGTGCGGGAGGCGTACGGCGGGGAGGACGGCATCGCCGCCGGGCTGCGCGCCGGGACGGTGGTCGTGGAGACCAGCACCGTCGCCCCCGAGACGGTGACCGACCTGGCGCCCCTCGTCGAGAAGGCGGGCGCAGTCATGCTGGACGCCCCCGTCTCGGGCAGCGTCGTCTTCGTCGAGCAGGGCAGGCTCACGGTCATGGCGGGCGGCGACCCTTCGGCCCTGGAGCGGGCTCGCCCCGTACTGGACGTCCTGGCCGCTCATGTCGTCCACGTCGGCCCGAGCGGTACCGGCGCGGCGATGAAGCTGGCCGTCAACTCCCTTCTCCTCGGCCTCAACCAGGCCCTCTCCGAGGCGCTCGTCCTCGCCGAACGGGCGGGGGTGTCCCGGGAGTCGGCGTACGAGGTGTTCGCGGCCGGCGCCGCGGGGGCTCCGTTCGTGCAGTACAAGAAGGACGCGTATCTGCACCCGGACAGCGCCACGGTCGCCTTCACCCTAGAACTCGTCGCCAAGGACCTCGACTTGGTCCTCGCCCTCGCCGAGCGCGTGGGGGCACCCATGCAACAGGCATTCACCAACAGGCGGTTGGTGGGTGAAGCGGTGGCGCAGGGCTTGGGCCGACGGGACTTGAGTGCGCTGGCGGAATTCCTCCGCGGGGGCGTCCGCGATGGCGGGCAGCCCTGAGTCAGCCCTTGACGCCGACGCCCCCGTACAGCGACACGGGCCCCTCACCGTCCGGAGACTCGTCCACGCCGAGCTCGGGATGCCAGTCCACCACGGACACGATCCCCGGCTCGATCAGATCAAGTCCCTTGAAGAAGCCGCCCATTTCGGCGTGCGTGCGGGCCACCAGGGTCACGCCGCCTGCCGCGTAGGCCTCGATGCCCCGCCGTACGTTGTCCGGCTCGAAATCGGCCGTCATCGCGGACAGGACCAGGCAGCTGCCCGGCGCGAGGGCGTCGACGAGGGTGCCCACCAGGTCGTAGGCGCCGTCCTCGTCCGCGATGAAGTGCAGCAGCGCGATCAGGGACAGCGCGATCGGGCGGTCGAAGTCCAGGACGCGGCCCGCCTGTTCGAGGATCGCCGCGGGATCGCGCGCGTCGGCCTGCAGGTACTCGGTGACGCCCTCCGGGGTGCCGCGGAGCAGGGCGCCCGCGTGGGCGAGGACGATCGGGTCGTTGTCGACGTAGACGACGCGGGCGTCCGGTGTGACGCGCTGGGCGATCTGGTGGAGGTTGGGCTCGGTGGGGATGCCCGTGCCGATGTCGAGGAACTGGCGGATTCCCGATGCCTCGACGAGCCTGCGCGTGGCGCGCTGCATGAACCGGCGGTTGGCACGGGCGGCCCGCGGCGCGTCCCCCTGGATCGACGCGATCTGCCGGCCCAGCTGCTCGTCGACGGGGTAGTTGTCCTTGCCGCCGAGGAACCAGTCGTAGACACGGGCCGGGTGCGGCCTGGTCGTGTCGATCCGCTGTGCGGCCGGCTCGGTCCCGGTCACGTGACGCTCCTCTGCTCGACAGTCCCCGACTGTCCCGACTGCACTCACTGCACTGACAGGACGTGCGAGAAGTGTTACACGATCATGCTGCGCGGCGGAGACCGTGTTCGGCCACCTCCATGTGGAGTGCGCCCGCATCAACGCGGCGACCGGCACGGGCGGTTCGGTGTCCGGGGCGAGCCGGACCAGCACGGAGAACCCGCCTGATCGAGGACGAAGGTGTCGTCATCACCGAGGCCGGCAACCCCCCGACGTCGCGGCAGGAGCACGGCCGATGGAGACCAGCGTGGTCCCGCGCCATCTCGGGCGCCTCAGTCCAGCGACCGCCGGGGGGCGGAGCCGGGCACGCCGATCCAGTTCGTCCCGCCCAACGGCAACGGGACGAACCCCGGCTGGCTGCGCGAGGCGCCGGTCATGCCCCGGCCCCGCGTTCTGGTCACCTTGCGCGGTCGGACCTTGGCGTTGAACGGACCTCACGTCGATTCCGTGACGTCCGCTCCCGCCGGCGCGGTCGCCGGCCAGGTGCGGGGAAACGGCACGCGCAGGGATTCCGCCGCGACCGGTGTGTGCTCGGCCGTCGCGCGCAGCCGCCCTTCGCGCAGGACGATGGCGCCGCTGCGGAGCATCGTGTCGACCAGTTCGGCGGCGAGTGCCTCGGGTGTCCTGGCCAGCAGCCGGGCGGCATCGGTGAGCCAGGCGCGGGCGTGCAGGTAGGGCTCGACCTCGGCAGTGGGGATTCCGTCCCGGATCATGAGGGCGAAGGCGAAAATCCGGCGGGCGCCGTACCAGACCGCTCCGGTCGGGTCGTCGACGAGGCGCTGGGCGCGGCGCATGGCGGTGGCGAAGGCGGCACTCGGGTCGGCGGGGATCGGTCCGTGTGCGGGCAGCAGCAGGCGGGGGTGGAGGTCGGCCAGTCGGTGCAGGGAGGCGAGTGCGGTGGTGGCGGCGTCGGGTCCGTCGAGGGCGAGGTTGACCCAGCCGACGTCGTAGTCCGACAGTGCGTCGCCGACCGCCAGTAGCCGCTCCTCGGGCTGCCACAACGACAGGTGGCCAGGCGTGTGCCCAGGTGTGTGTACGACCATCCAGTCGCCGTCGCCGAGCCGGAGGACCTGCCCGTCATGGAGCGGCTCGTCGACGGTGTAGGGGCTGACCGGCTGGTCGAGGTACTCCGCCAGGCAGCAACCCGGATCCCGCCGGGCGACGGCCTGGGCGTCCGGTGTGCTTGCCGCGATGCCGGCGCCCATGGCCTGCAGTAGCGCGTTGCCCCCGACGTGGTCGGAGTGCCAGTGGGTGTTCACGACGAGCGCGACATTCGCCGCGTGCGCGCGGACCCATGCGGCCGTGTCCTGTGCGTGGCCGACGAACCCGCTGTCCACCAGGGCCGGTTGACGCCCGTGCAGCAGGATCAGATTGGCGTCGGGAAAGGGTCTGCGCTGCCAGGTCACCCAGGTCGGGAGCAGTCCGGCGCCGTCCTCCATGAACAACCTCCTCGCAAATGCGGCTAGTTGGGCGACTCACCACTCCGCGGGGCGACCCTTGAGCTGCTGCCAGTAGCGCCGATGGGCGTGCCGGGCCTGGTCACTCGTCATCCCGGCGGCAAGCTCCTTGTCGAGCGGGTCGGCGAGTTCGGCGATGTCGCGCAGGGCGGCGGCCTGACAGGCCCGCTTGGTGAACGCGTACTGCTCCACGCAGTCCTCGGGGGTCTGTTCGGCGACTGCCACGGCCCGCTCCAACAGCTCGTCGGCCGCCGCCAGTTCGTGCACCATGCCCAGTGCGAGGGCCTGACCCGCCGTGAAGATCTCCCCGAGCAGGCAGGCCCGGGAGGCGACCGGATCGCCCCAGGCATGGGCGAGCATACGGACGTACACCGCGGGCATGGGGATGCCGATCGGCACCTCGTTGAGCCCGAACCGAGCCGACTCGTCGTTGACGGCGACGCGGTGGTCGCAGACGGCGGCGGTGATCAGTCCGCCGGCGAAGGCGTGGCCGTTGACCGCGGCGACGGTCGGGCGCGGGTAGGTGAACAGCCGCATGTTCGTGGCGCGGTAGTCCTGGAACCAGGACGCGACGGCCCCCGGATCGCCCGCGAAGAGAGGGAAGTGCTCGCCGAGGTCGAGGCCGGCGGAGAAACGGGCGCCGGTGCCGGTCAGCACGACGGGGGACTCGGCGTGATCGCGTTCCAGCCGGTCGAAGGCGTCGTGCAGGTCGGCGAAGAAGGCGCGGTTCTGTGCATTGACGGGGTTGGTCGTCATGGTCACGACGGCGACGCGGCCGTGCCGTTCGATCGTCCAGCTCATGGGCGTTCCTCCGGGGTGAGGGCGGTCCGGGTCTCCAGGGCGTGCAGTACCGCCACCATGTCCTCGCCTCCGTGGCCCTGTTCGACGGTTTCGCCGTAGAGGGCGTGGCAGACGTCGAGAAGCGGGGCGGCCAGGCCGGCCTTGCGGGCGGCCTCGGCGATCAGCCGGTTGTTCTCCAGCACGTTCGTGACGGCCGCCTGTACGGCGAAGTCCCGGGCCAGCAGTTTGGGTCCCTTCACGCGGGAGACGGCGCTGGCCATGGGGCCCGCGTCCAGGATGTCCCGGAGCAGCCGTTGGTCGAGTCCATGCCGGTCGGCGAAGTGGAACGCCTCGGTCAGCCCGGTGACCATCGTGATCAGGAACAGGTTCACCGAGAACTTCATCAGCAGCGCGCCGGGCACCGGACCACAGTCGAACATCTCCTTGCAGACAGGGGTGAGCAAGGAGCGTACGGCCGCCACGGGACCGTCGTCGCCCGCCAGCATCCCCACCAGTTCGCCCTGTTCGGCCGGGACACGGGAGCCGGAGACCGGGGCCTCGACATAGCGGCCGCCCACGGCCTGGATGTCGTCCAGCAGGCCGGCCGAGTATTCGGCTGAAGTCGTGCCCATGTGGACGACCGTGTGCCCGGCGACGCGCTCGGCGAAGCCCGGGGTGCCGCGCCCCAGTACGGCGTCGATCGCAGCTTCGTCGGCCAGCATGAGGATCACGGTGTCGGCCCGGTCGAAGACCTCGGCGGGGCTCGCAGCGACCTCGGCTCCGGCGGCGCGCAGGGGGTCGCACCGGCCGGGGGTGCGGTTCCAGACGACGAGCGGCGTGCCGGCGCGGGAGAGGTTGAGGGCCATGGGCTGCCCCATGACCCCGAGGCCGACGAAACCGACGTACACGATCCACCACCACCCAGTCGACTATGACAGCGGTCATAGTAGCTGAGCTCTATGACGGCGGTCATAGGATGGGTGTCGGAGAGCTCGACGATTGGGGAGACCGAGGATGTCCGAACGAGGGCCGCGCGAGCGGATGGTCTTCAGCGCGGCCCAGCTCATCCGGCGCGACGGAGTCGCATCCACCGGCATGCGCGAGGTTGCCGCCCATGCAGGCGCGCCGCGCGGTTCGCTCCAGCACTACTTCCCCGGCGGCAAGGAGCAGCTCGTGAACGAGGCGGTGGGCTGGGCGGGGAGGTACGCGGGCAACCGGATCGACCGTTTCCTCGCCGCGCTCGCCGCACCGACGCCCAGTGGGTTGTTCGCCGAGATGGTGCGCCAGTGGACGGACGAGTACGAGGCGTCCGGATTCGCGGGTGGCTGTCCCGTGGCTGCCGCCACGGTGGACTGCGCGGAGTCCACCGTGTCCACGCGGGAGGCCGCGGCGGCCGCGTTCGCCATCTGGACTGGGCCGGTGTCCCGGGCACTGGCCGACATGGGCGTGCCCGGGGAACGGGCAGGTGGGCTCGCCACGCTCATGATCAGCGCCCTGGAGGGGGCGATCCTCATCGCCCGGGCCGAGCGGGACGTCCGTGCCCTGACGACCGTGGTCCGGGAACTCGGCCCCCTCCTCGACGCGGCCGTGAGCAAGGACGGCTGACCGCCGCCCCACCGAAGCGTGGCCACGAACTTCCCGAGCCGGGTGATCCCCTCGCGAAGCTCGTCGGCCGAAGCCGCGGAAGGACTTCGCTCAGCTCATGAGTGTGCCTGCGTAGGCGGAGCCGGCCTGCACGATGGCGAGTTCGGGATGCAGGAGGTGCAGGAGGAGACCTCCTTCGCCGCGACGAGTACCCGGGTGACCCGGGTGGCCGAGGTGAGCCGGTGCAACGCGGCACCGGGGTCGCCAGGGCGCTGTCTCAGTCCGTGAGTACGCCGTCCAGGGACCGGGTCAGATCCGCGAAGACCTCGGCCTTGTTCGTCTCGTGGAAGACCTCGTGCCGGGCGCCCGGGTAGATCCGCTCGGTGAGGTTGCCGCCGCTGAGCTGCTCGACGCCGACGCGGCTCCCGGCGAGCGGGACCAGCCGGTCGTCGTCACCGTGCAGCCACAGCAGCGGAAGCCGACCGACGTCGCCGCCCTTGGCGACGGTCTCCAGCGTCCGGGCGAACGCCTCCACGGTCGGCCGCTTCATCGGACCGTGCCAGACCAGCGGATCGGCCGCGTACGCCGCCCCGACCGCCGGGTCCCGGGACAGCGCGGCCGGACTGATGGGGGTGTCGGGGATCTCGTCGAGGGCGAGCAGTCGCCGCGGCAGTTCCCAGTCGCCGATCACCGGCCCGGACAGCACGAGCGCGGCGAGCTCGTCGCCGTAGCGCTGGGCGTAACGGGCCGAGATCAGCCCGCCCATGGAATGCCCGATCAGCGCGACAGGCGCGTCCGGATGGGCGGACCGGGCGAGATCGGCCACGGCGTGGACGTCGGTGACCACGTCCTCGAAGTCCTCGACGAGCACGCGCTCGCCCGCCGACCTGCCGTGGCCCATGTGGTCGGGCCCGAATACGGCGGCACCCTGGGCCAGGAGGACACCGGCCACCTCGTCATACCGGCCGACGTGCTCGCCGTATCCGTGCACCATCAGCGCCACGTACCGGGGCCGCTCCCGCGGCCACTCGCGTACGGCCACGGTGCCCCGGGTGCCGGTCAGGACGTGCTCGCGGGCGTCGGCCATCTCTCCTCCAGCTGCGTCGGTGAAGGTCCCCGCCGATCTTCCCAGGGAGCCGTGCAGCGGTCTATAGTCCAAAACTAGCGGTGCTAATTAAGTGGCTGCCGCCCGGGTGCAGCCGCCGTAGCTCAGGAGTCCTGTCGTGCGTCCCGTCCACTTCGCGGCCGCCCGCCGCACCCCCATCGGCAAGCTGCGCGGAGCCCTGTCCTGCGTACGCCCCGACGATCTCGCCGCGCATGTGATCCGCGCCCTCGTCGCGGAGGTCCCCGCCCTCGACCCGGCGCGCATCGACGACGTCTACTGGGGTGCCGCCAACCAGGCGGGCGAGGACAACCGCAACGTCGCCCGCATGGCCGCCCTGCTCGCAGGTCTCCCCGAATCCGTCCCCGGCGCCACGGTCAACCGCCTGTGCGCCTCGGGCCTGGAGGCGGTCACCACGGCCGCCCGCACCATCGCCGCCGGAGAGGCCGACATCGTCCTCGCGGGCGGCTCCGAGTCGATGAGCCGCGCCCCCTTCGTCCTGCCCCGCCCCGACGAGGCCCTCCCGCACCGCATCGAGACCGTCGACACCCGCCTCGGCTGGCGCCTGGTCAACCCGGCGATGAAGGACCTGCACGGCCTGCTGTCCATGGGCGAGACGGCGGAAGAGGTGGCCATTCGCTACGGCATCCCCCGCGAACGCCAGGACGAGTTCGCCCTGCGCAGCCACCAACGCGCCGCGGACGCCCGCAAGAACGGCCACTTCGACGACGAACTCCTCCCGGTCGAGCGCCCCGACGGCGTGGTCGTCGACGCCGACGAGTGCATCCGCGAGGACACGTCGTACGAGAAGCTGTCGCGCCTGAAGCCGGTGTTCCGTTCCGGCGGCACGGTGACGGCGGGCAACGCCTCGCCCATGAACGACGGTGCCGCCGGCCTCCTCCTGGTCAGCGAGGAAGCCCTCAACGACCTCGGCCTGGAATCCCTGGGCCGCTACGTCGCCGGCGCCTCGGCCGGAGTCCACCCCGACGTGATGGGCATCGGCCCGGTCCCCGCCACCCGCAAGGCCCTCGCCCGCGCCGACTGGACCATCGACGACATCCAGGAAGCCGAATTCAACGAGGCGTTCGCGGCCCAGGCCCTGGCCTGCGTGGACCAACTCGGCATCGACCCCGACCTGGTCAACCCGAGCGGCGGCGCGATCGCCCTGGGACACCCGCTGGGCTGCTCGGGTGCGCGAATCCTCACGACGCTGCTGCACCGGATGCGGCGGACGGGGGCGGAGCGGGGGCTGGCGACGATGTGCGTGGGGGTGGGGCAGGGGAGCGCGGTGCTGGTGGACCGGCACTAGTAGGACTCCGTTAGGTCTATCCGTCGGGCCTGTTCCGGAGCATGTTGGATGTGTGGACGCACATGAAGTGAACCGTGTTCGGGCGGAGTTGGCGTTCTTCGTGGCAGATGTGTTTGCGTCGGTGCCGCGGAAGGACCAGCGGGCCAAGGGTGACTGCTATCTGCGCGGACTGATGCTGGACGGCCGCCGCAGAGTCAACGTCCTGTGGGCCCTGATCCGCGACCGGCGCCTCTACGAGGTCGCCCCACCACAGCTCGCCGGTTAGGTTCTGCATCGGAAAACGAGGCGACGAGCCTTGCCCGTGCTCGGCAGACTGCGGGCATGTCCACCGATGTCAGCGGAATGATCGAGTGCAGGCCCTTGGCCCGGAACTTCGGGGAGGACGACGAGGACGCGGTATGGCATGCCGCCCTTGACCTGTTCCTCCTCAACACCGGCAACGCCTATGACGCCTTTGCCTGCCTCTTCGGCGTCCGCAACTCCTTCGGGTTCCGACCGCTGTCCGAGGACCGCGGCCTGCCGGAGGACGCTTCCGAGGGACTGCGAGAGACCTTCAGCGCCTGGGGTGGGCCACAGGACGCGCACGGAACAACGTGGATCAGCTGGGCCGAGTTGGCAGCCGCCGACTGGGACGAGACCGATCGGTCCGGCACGCTCAGCCGAAGCGCCGTTGCCGGGACGGGGACCCACTGGGCGCCGGTCTGGGACGTGATGAGGACGCTGGCCGAGCTGCATGGCCCGGAGCACGTCCGCCTCGTGGTCTGGTTCGACTGAGCACGGAACTGGGTTCTGCCCAATGCGCACGGACTGAGCTTGACTTCTCCATTGGGAAGCCACTGCGGCGCTCAGTTTGCCGCTTCATCTTCGGGCCGGGGAATCGCGGTGTTCCCCAAGCCGGTGAAGCCGTGTCTCCGGTCATCCACGCGGGGCGGGCCAGGAGTTGAGGGGCAGCGGGCCGCGGTCGATGACGGTGCGGATGCAGAAGGTGCTGCGGGCGTCGCGAACGGGACCGATGGCCAGGATCTGGTCGGTGAGCACCTTTTCGAAGGTGCGAAGGTCCGGCACGGCTAGCTCGACGAGGAAGTCGGCGTCGCCGGAGACCACATGGCAGGCGACCACGTGGTCGATCGCCTTCAGCGCCTCTTCGACCACCTGGGAGGTGGTGCGGGAGTGCTCGACCTTGAGGGAGAGGAACACCGTCAGCCCGAGGCCGAGGCGCTCGCGGTCCAGATCGGCCCGGTAGCCGGCCAGGACCCCGTCCTCCTCCAGCGCCTTGGTGCGGCGCAGGCAGGACGAGGGTGACAGGCGTACGGCCTCGGCGAGGTCGACGTTGGGGGTGCGTCCGTGGCGCTGGAGGTGGTCCAGGATCGCCCGGTCGATGCGGTCGTACAGGGGGCGTGGCATGAAATGCAGCGTATCGGCTGTATCGGCGAACAATCGTGCGCTGTGGCGCCGTGCAGGCACTTACTACGCCATCGTGTGCCGGGCTCGGCGGCGCATTCTGGTCACGCGCTGCGGCCGCGAAGCCGGTCCCGCTGCCGCCTCCGTACTCCCTCTCACTGCCATCGGACTGCCACATGCACACCTTCCCCCTGGAACCCGACCGCGCCACGATGACCGAGATGGGCCGTCTCGTCCTGGACCGTGTCGTCGACCGCACCGACAAGCTCGCGGCCCGCCCCGCGACCAGCCCCCTGTCCCCGCAGGCCGAGACCGACCTGGTGGAGTCGTTCCTGGCGCCGCCGCCCGCCCGGGGCGGCGACCTGAAGGCTCTGCTCGCACGTCTGGACGAGGCCGCTGACTGCGCTCTGGAGACGGCCGGGCCCGGCCACCTGGCGTACATCCCGGGCAGCGGTCTGTACTCGGCCGCGCTCGCCGAGTTCTACAACCGTGCCGTCAACCGCTACGGCGGCCTGGCCTCGGTCGCCCCGGCCCTCGCCGCGCTGGAGGAGAGCGTGATCCGCTGGATGGCCCGCGAGGTGTGCGGCCTCCCGGAGGGCAGCGGCGGCCTGTTGACCAGCGGTGGCTCGATGGCGACGTTCTCCGCGACGGTCGCCGCCCGCCACCACAGGCTCGGTGAGGATCTCGCCGGGGGCACCGTCTACACCACCGCCTCCGCCCACCACTCCGTCGCCAAGGCCGCCCGCCTCGCCGGCATCCCCGCCGCCCACATACGGACCGTGCCGCACACCCCGGACCTGCGGATGGACCCGGAGGCCGCCGCTGCGATGATCCGCGCCGACCGCGACGCCGGGCTACGGCCGTTCCTGCTGGTGGCCACCGCCGGCACCACCGACACCGGCACCGTCGACCCACTGCCTCAGCTGGCCGACCTGGCCCGCCGGGAGGACGTGTGGTTCCACATCGACGCGGCCTACGGAGGCTTCTTCCGGCTCACCGCACGCGGCGCAGAACGCCTCACCGGTTTCGAGGAGGCCGACTCGATCACCCTGGACCCGCACAAGACCCTTTTCATGCCGTTCGGCACCGGCGCCCTGGTCGTCCGCGACCTCGCCGCCCTGCACGCCGCGCACAACGGCACCGGCAGCTACCTCCAGGACATGGGGGCGGCGGGGAGCGTCCCGGACTCCGGCCGGCTCGGGCCCGAGCTGACCCACGAGATCCGCGGTCTGCGGGCCTGGCTCCCCCTGCACCTGCACGGAGTGGACGCCTTCCGCGAGGCTCTGGACGAGAAGCTCGACCTGGCCGAACACGTCCACGACACGCTGTCCGGCGTCGCGGAGCTGGAGGTCCCGCAGCGCCCGGACCTGTCCACCGTGATCTTCCGCGTCCGCCCCGCCGACGGCAGCCGGGCCGCCGCTGAGCGGGCCGATGAGGCGAGTCGCCGGCTGCTGGAGCGGATCAACGGCCACCGGCGCATCGTGCTCTCCAGCACGGTCGTCGACAGCCGCTACACCCTGCGCGTCTGCGTGGTCTCCCACCGCACCCACCACGACCGCATCACCGAGGCACTGAAGATCATCACCGCCGAGGCCAAGCGCCACACCACCGCGTAGCGATCTCCGGCCACCTGCGATGCTCAGAGAAGCCAACTGAAGTGCTCAGTCCCACTCGGGAACTTTGAGCGCGTCGGCGACCTTCCGGGCCATCGCGGCCGGCTCCGGCGGGAAGCGGTCCGGCGAGCTGAGGTCGTCGCAGAGCCTGGCCCGCAGCCCGTGCAGGCACCCAGCCGTGAACAGCGCCTGTGGGGCGTCCTCGGGCCGCTGCGCCTGCTCTGCCTGAGTGGGGCGCGGGGTGCCTGCGGTGAGCGCCATGTGGTGAACCGGCGCAGGACGGGCCAGGTCGGGCCCCTCGAACGGGCGCCAAGTAATAACCCACGTCGGTGTGAGGCACTCGTTGGCCGGGCCTGGTGGTTCGTTTCGCCACGGCAGGCTGTCCTTGAGGGCCGATCGGGTCGTATGAAAGCCAGGTTCTTGCATGGGTATCGCGTGAGTTGCCCCGCCGTCGCTTGGTTGCCGGTCGACTTCTCCTTGCTGATCGGGCAGATCGAGGCTGTTCTGGCCGAGTTCGTGGACGTCAAGGCCAACAGCGCCGCCACGCACGGATTCCCGGCCGAGATCACCGAGACACTCCGCGGGTTCCTGTCGGCCGGGGGGAAACGGCTCCGGCCCCAGCTGTGTGTCCTTGGCTGGCATGCCGCGGGCGGGACCTGGCCCGCTCCCCCCACGGTCGTTGCGGCAGCGGCTTCCTTGGAGATGTTTCATGCCTTCGCCCTCATCCACGACGACGTCATGGACGACTCCGACAGCCGCCGCGGCCAACCCACAGCCCACAGGGCCTTCGCCGCGCACCAGGCCGGCCGGACGGATGCGGCCCGGCTCGGCGTCAACGCCGCGATCCTGCTGGGAAATCTCGCACACGCCTGGTCCGACGAGCTCCTCCACACCGCGGGCCTGACCCCCGCCCAGCTCACCGCCGCGCATGAGGTCGTGGGCGTGATGCGCACCGAGCGGCGAATAGTCCGCAGCAACCGTCGGCCCTCATCGTCATGGATCTCACGGATGCGTACTCGTTGCTCGGGTTAGTTCGGCGTCATACTGATCGGCGTCAAAATGAAACGCGGGGGGCCGCACCTTGTCCATGGGCGCCCGCCAGTCGGACCACTCCACAATCCCGCCGTGCCGCTGCACGAACACGGACAGGTAGCCACAGCATCCGCCCGTGCACTCGGGCTCGCCCAGCACTACACGTTGCCCCTCGCCGGTCGCCCAGAGGGCACCGTGACCGTCGGCGGGCAGCGCCTCCTCCGCAAACGGGCCGCGGCCTCCCTCTCCAACCGCCTCTGCCACCACTTCCTCACCGTCGATCAGGAACTGCAACTGGGCAGCCCAACGGGGGCCCGGTGGCAACGCACTGACCTCAAGCCGATTGCACACCCGAGCACCCTACGTGGGACCTCGCCGCACAGGTTCTTCTCTACGACCGGGTGTGTGCATCCGGCCAGCCACCAGTCGACGCCCCAAGAGGCGAACGTTGGCTGATGCGGCACTAGATATCCCTTTGTCCGGGAGGCGCTTCAGGACGGCACTTCTCGACGCCGGTCCGGGCAATTCAGCCCGTCCGGCGTTTGAGGACGAGGCCGTTCAGGCCGAAGCGGGGGCCCGGGGGCGGCAGCCCCCAGCACACCACCGCCGGGTGCCAACCAGCGAGACGGTACTTACACGCCCCGTTGGCTGCACATAGCATCGGTCCCCGCATGAACACGATGACGCTCTGGCACATATCCGGCTGGGAGTTCGCCGCCCTCGCCTTCGCCGCCCTCCTCGTCGGCTTCTCCAAAACAGCCGTGAGCGGGGCGAACACAGTGAGCCTCGCCATCTTCGCGGCGGTCCTGCCCGCCCGCGCCTCCACCGGCGTACTCCTGCCCATTCTGATCGTGGGCGACGTTCTCGCCGTCCTCACCTATCGGCGGCACGCCCACTGGCCCACGCTGTGGCGGCTGTTCCCGGCGGTCGCGGCGGGCGTCGTGGTCGGCACCGTGTTCCTGGTGTGGGCCGACGACGGGATCGTACGGACGTCGATCGGCGCGATCCTGCTGCTGATGGCGGGCGTGACGGTGTGGCGGCGGCGCACGGCGGAGGCCGACGAGGAGCCGGACTCGGTGGCCACGAGGTCCGGCCGGGTCAAGGCCCGCTCGTACGGCGTCCTCGGCGGCTTCACCACGATGGTCGCCAACGCGGGCGGCCCGGTGATGTCGATGTACCTGCTGTCGGCGGGCTTCCGGAAGCTCGGTTTCCTGGGGACGTCGGCGTTCTTCTTCCTGATCGTGAACGTGTCGAAGGTGCCCTTCAGTGCCGGCCTCGGCCTGATCGACGGACGCTCACTGCTCCTTGACGCCGCACTCGCGGTGTTCGTCGTGCCCGGTGCGTTGTTCGGCAAATGGGCTGTGAACCGAATCAACCAGCGACTCTTCGAACAACTCGTGATCGCCGCGACGATCGTGGGCGGCCTGCAGCTGCTGCTGCGTTAGCCGGGCTACTGCTCCGCCGAGCCGCGCAGCAGCCCGGGCAGATCCGCGAAGGACTCGATGACGTGATCGGGCGTACCGCTCGCGTCCCGATGCGTCTCGGGCAGGTACTTCCCGGTCTTGACCAGCACCCCGGTGATGCCGACGTGCTGCGCGGCCAGCACGTCCGACTCGATGTCGTCCCCGACCATCACCGCCTCGCCCGCATCGACCCCCAGCCGGGCCAGCGCCGCCTCGAAGAACGCGGCCGACGGCTTCCCCGTCACCTCGGCCTCGGTGCGGGCGGCCTGCTCCAGCCCGGCGAGGAACGCACCGGAGTCCAGCTGCAGCCCGGCGTCGGTACGCCAGTACAGATTCCGGTGTACGGCCACCAGCCGCGCCCCGCGCTGGAGATACCCGAAGGCCCGGTTGAGCGCCGCGTAGCCGAACTCGGGACCGGCGCCCCCGACGATGACGACGTCCGGCACGGAGTCGCCTGGCACGGAGTCACTGTCCACGTCGGCCGGATCGACCAGCTCGACGCCCTCCAGGTCCTCCCCGATGTCGCCGCTGTTCAGCAGCGCGCACCGCGCCCCGGGGTGGTGCTCGGCGAGATACGCGGCCGTGGCGACGGGTGCGGTCAGGATGTCCTCCGCGGCCACCTCGAACCCCGCCTCACGCAGCGTTCCGGCGATGGACGCCCGCGTCCGTGACGTCGTGTTGGTCACCAGCGCGACGCCGAGCCCGGCGCCCCGGAGCTCCCGCAACGCCTCCACGGCCCCCGGCAGCGGCTCCCAGGAGACGGTCAGGACCCCGTCGATGTCGATCAGGACGGCACGTACAGACTCCATGGCTGGACGATAGCGGCGGACGAGTCGGCGGGCCGGGAATGCAACGGGGGGAGACGGCGTTACAAGAACTGAGATTGACATGCCCGGATCAAATACCAGGGGTCCGTGGCGTGGGCGAAGGGAGAACCTCATGGCACGCAGCACCGCGCGCCCCGTCGTCAGGCTGAAGTCGACGGCCGGAACCGGCGTCACTTACGTGACCCGCAAGAACCGGCTCAGCGACCCCGACCGGCTCGTCCTGCGCAAGTACGACCCGGTGGCCGGCGAGCACGTCCTGTTCCGCGAGGAGCGCTGAACCAGCCACAACCGCCAGACCGAGGCCCTCGCGACCTGAACCGTCAGGCCGAGGCCCTCAGGAGGAGAACCCCATGAAGCCCCGCATCCATCCCGACTCCCGCCCCGTGGTCTTCCGCGACCGCGCCGCGGACGTAGCGTTCCTGACCCGTTCCACCGCCGACTCGTCCCGGACGATCGAGTGGGAGGACGGCAACACCTACCCGCTCATCGACGTCGAGATCTCATCGGCGAGCCACCCCTTCTACACCGGCAAGTCGCGGGTCCTGGACACCGCCGGCCGAGTGGAGCGCTTCGAGCGCCGCTACGGCCGGACGGCCACGGCCGGGCACTGACCGCGCCCCGGCGCGTGCGAGACGAGGAGAGCAGAACCATGAAGGTGCGCAAATCCCTGCGCTCACTGAAGTCCAGGCCCGGGGCCCAGGTGGTCCGCCGACGCGGCGTGGTCTTCGTCATCAACAAGAAGGACCCGCGCTTCAAGGCCCGCCAGGGCTGACGGAGTTCGGCATCGGACGGCCGCCTGGTACCCCACCGGGCGGCCGTCCCATGCTGTGGACGGATGCACCCCTGCGACAGCCACCCCGCCCCCCACCTCGTACGCTCCCCCCATGTCCCCCCACGTCCTGATCCTCGGCGGCACCACCGAGGCCCGCGAACTGGCCGCCGCCCTCACGGCACGCCCCGGCGTGCGCGTCACCACCTCCCTCGCGGGGCGCGTGACCCGGCCGGGCGCGCTGGCAGGGGACGTACGCGTCGGAGGCTTCGGCGGGGCGCAGGGTCTGGCCGACTGGCTGCGCGAGCAGCACGTGGACGCCCTCGTCGATGCCACCCACCCCTTCGCCGAGGGCATCACGGCGAACGCGGCGCGGGCCGCGGCGGCGAGCGGAGTGCCCGCGGTCGTGCTGCGCCGCCCGGGCTGGCGGCCGGGCCCCGAGGACCGCTGGCACATGGCCACCTCCCTGACCGCGGCCGCGGACCTGCTGCCGCGGTTCGGTCCGCGGGTGTTCCTCACCACCGGCCGCCTGGGTCTGTCGGCCTTCGCGCACCTGACGGACCGGCACTTCGTCGTACGGTCGGTGGAGCCCCCCGAGCCGCCGATGCCGCCGCACACGGAAGTACTGCTCGCGCGCGGCCCGTTCACGGTGGCCGACGAAACGGCGCTCCTGCGCGAGTGCCTGGTCGACGTCCTCGTGACGAAGGACAGCGGGGGAGAGGCCACGGCCGCCAAACTCACGGCCGCCCGCCAGCTCGGGCTGCCTGTCGTGGTCGTACGCCGGCCGCCCTTGCCTGAGGGCGTCAGAGTGGTGCCCGACGTGGCCGGGGCACTGCAGCGGCTGGGGCTCAACTCGCCCTGAAGCAGCCGCAGATGGGGCCGACGGGGAGCGCGGCGGCTTCTCGTCCCGTTCGCCGGTCCAGGTCTCTCAGTGCGCTCCGACCGGCTCCGGCTGCGCCGGCTGTTGTGGCACACCGGTGGTCAGGTCCTCGACCAGCAGTCGCTTCGCGATCGTGTCCACGGCGGCGCGCAGGTCGGTGCCCGAGGGGCGGCCGATGTCCTGCTGGACCCGTTCCTCGAGCCAGTTGCCCCAGGCCTTGCCGATGACCGCCGCCTCGCGTGCGCCGGCCTCGGTGTGGGAGACGAGGTAGCCGTCGCGGGTCAGAAGGCCCTCCTCGACCATGCGGTCGAAGACCGGCAGCAGCACCTCGGGCGGCATGTGGCGACGAGCGGCGATGATGCTCAGGCTGGCGTGGCCCACGATCCGGGTCATCAGCTCGACCTGCATCACGGCCCAGGCACCGGCGATGTCGAGCCGGGTGTCGGACCCGGCCATGATCCCCCGTACGGTCTCCAGATCCGTACTGCCGATGATCTTGCCCACGGCCGCCTCGAGCAGCCGCTGCGAGTCCGCGCCGTGCGGTGACGCGAAGCCCTCGCCCATGTCGGTGGAGCCCTTGCGGGCACTGTCGCGCAGTTCGACCTGCTTGAGGAAGAGAGAGATCACGAAGCCGATGGCGGCGACCGGCACGGTCCACAGGAAGACGGTCTGGATGGTGTCGGCGTAAGCGTCGATGATCGGTGCGGCGGTGGCCGGCGGCAGCTTGTGCACACCCTCGGGGCTGGTCGCCGCCTTCGCGATGACCGCCGGGGGGACGGTGCCGGTCCTCGCGGCGGCCACGATCCCGTCCGTGAGGTTGGGCTTGAGCGCGTTGGTATAGATCGTGCCGAACACCGCGGTGCCGAACGAACTGCCCAGCGTACGGAAGAAGGTGACGCCGGAGGTGGCGGTGCCGAGGTCGGCGTAGTCGACGGTGTTCTGCACGGCGATCGTCAGGACCTGCATGCACAGTCCGATGCCGGTGCCGAGCACGAACATGTACAGCGACTCCAGCCAGGCACCGGTCCCCGGCCCCATGAGCGACATCAGATACAGGCCGAGGCCCATCACCAGCGAGCCGACGATGGGGAAGAACCGGTACTGGCCGGTCTTGCTGACCACATTGCCGCTGAACACCGACGCGATCAGCAGCCCGATCACCATCGGCAGCGTCCGTACGCCGGAGATGGTGGCGGAGTCGCCGTCGACGTACTGCAGATAGCTCGGCAGGTAGGTCATCGCGCCGAGCATCGCGAAGCCGACGATGAAGCTGAGGATCGAGCAGACCGTGAACACCGGGTTGGCGAACAGCCGCATGGGCAGCATCGGTTCGCGCGCCCGGGTCTCCGCCCAGCAGAACAGCCCGAGTGCGATCGCACCCCCGACGAACAGGCCGATGATGACGCCCGAACCCCACGCGTACTCGTTGCCGCCCCAACTGGTCGCCAGGATCAGGGCACTTGCCCCGACGGCGACGAGCGCGATGCCGAGGTAGTCGATGACGGGCCGGGACGCCGACTTCACCACCGGGATGGTGCGGGCGGCCGCGGCGACCACGACGATCGCGATCGGCACGTTGACGTAGAACGCCCAGCGCCAGGTCAGATGGTCGGTGAACAGCCCGCCCAGCAGCGGCCCGATGACGGTGGCCACCCCGAACACGGCTCCGATCGCGCCCTGGTACTTGCCCCGCTCCCGCAGCGGAATCACATCGGCGATCAGCGCCATCGCGGTGACCATGAGCCCGCCGGCGCCGATCCCCTGCATCGCCCGCCAGGTGATCAGCAGCGACATGTTCGTGGCCAGACCGCACAGGAACGAGCCCGTGATGAACACGATCGCCGACACCTGGAAGACCACCTTGCGGCCGAACAGGTCGCCGAACTTGCCGACCAGCACGGTCGAAACGGTCTCCGCGAGCAGATACGAGGTCACCACCCACGACATGTGCGCGGCACCGCCGAGATCCGACACGATCGTCGGCAGGGCCGTGCCCACGATCGTCTGGTCGAGGGCGGCGAGCAGCATCCCGAGCATGATCGTCACGAAGACGACGTTGCGGCGGCGCGGATCCAGCACGGGCGGCTGCGGGGCGGCGGCAGGCGGGGCGGCATCCTCGGTCACTGTCACGAGGTCACGATCACACCGGTGGACTACCGGCGCATGCGGGACCGGTCCGCTCGGGTGGCACGGGCGCCACCGCTTCCGCGGGCTACTCCTTGGGGTTGCGGCGCAGCAGATACGTGTCCATGATCCACCCCTTGCGCTCCCGGGCCTCGGCCCGCAGCCGCTCGATCCGCGGCGCGGCCTCACCGAGCGGCCCGGAGACCAGAATCTCGTCCGGCGTACCGATGTACGCGCCCCAGTAGATGTCGATGTCCTCGTCGGCGTACTGCCGGAAGGTCTGGTGGGCGTCAAGCATCACCACCACGTCGTCCACCCCCTCCGGGAAGCCCTCGGCGAGCCGCCGCCCGGTGGTGATCTGGACCGGCCGGGCCACCCGATTCAGCCCCGTACGATGCCGGGCGACGAGCGCGGAGACACTGCTGATGCCGGGCACGACGTCGTACTCAAAACCGACGACCCCCCGCTCCCGCACCTCCTCCAGAATCCCGATCGTGCTGTCGTACAACGCCGGATCCCCCCACACCAGGAACGCGCCGCTCTCGTCCTCGCCCAGTTCCTCGGCGATCAGCCGCTCGTAGATGTCGGCACGGGCACTGCGCCAGTCCCCGACGGCGGGGGAGTAGGCCGCACCGCCGGCCTTCCGGTCCCGCTCCGGATCCCGCGCCTCGACCACCCGGTACGACGCCCCCTGCGGTATGTGCGCGTCGAGCATGTCCCGGCGGAGCCGAGTGAGGTCGTCCTTCACCTCACCCTTCTCGAGAATGAAGAACACGTCCGTGCTCCGCAGCGCCCTGACCGCCTGCAGGGTGAGCTGGTCGGGGTCGCCCGCGCCGATACCGATGACATGAATCTTTCGCACACCCCGAGTCTGCCGCACACCACTGACAGTCCGTACACCGCGTCCCTACCGAGCGGGTACGGACGGCCGCAGGCCCTACGGGGTCCGCCCGCGCAGCCGCGGCGCCCGCGCCCCGGCATCGACGGCCCCGCCACCACCCTCGACGTCGTCCGCCAGCTCACGCCCCCAGCCGACCAGCCCCACCAGATCCATCCCGTACGGCCGCTGCCGCCCCGATTCCGCCGTCCACTGCTCCACGGCCCCCGCACCCCGCCGCAGCAGCCGGGCGCCGCCCGTGACATTCCCGCGGGCCGCATGTGTGAGCCCCACGGCAACCTGCGCCAGGCCCCGCCACAGCTCCCGCTCCGCCTCCGGCCCCGACTTCCAGGCATCCTCGAACACCTCGTGCGCATGGAAGGGCCTACCGGCATCCAGCAGCTCCTGCGCCTCGGCGACGGTCTGCTCCGGAGCGCGTACGACGCCCTCGGGCTGCCGGTCCACCCCGTCCGCGCCGTACGGCAGCGGCCGCCCGAGCCCGTCCCGCGGCCGGGCATTGCGCGCCCGCCCCTCACCGTCCCGGTCCCGCGCCCCGGCCACCCGGCCCGACGACGCGCCGCTCCTGCGTCCCGTACTGCCCATACACCCGATTGTCCCGCGCCCCCGGCCCGCTTCGGCACCACCGTGCACGTGGGGTAAAGTGCTGTCCGCGCGATCACGCGGTTCACCGCGGGAAGCGCACCGGGACGTGGCGCAGCTTGGTAGCGCACTTGACTGGGGGTCAAGGGGTCGCAGGTTCAAATCCTGTCGTCCCGACAACTATAGGGAATCGTTGTCGCAGGTCAGGGCCTTGGATCACATCATGTGAGACGAGGCCCTTGATCGTTTCCAGGCTCTCGTCTCACAATTTCTCGCGGTTGGAAACGGTCACAGGCGGACGACGACGAGGGCGATGTCGTCCTGGCTGCCGCCCGTGACGCCCAGATGGGCCAGCAGTCCGTCGGCGAGTTCTTCCACCGGGAGGGTGCTGTACTGGGCGAGTGCGTCGGTCAGCCGGGCCAGGCCCGTATCGATGTCTTCGCCACGGCGTTCGATGAGGCCGTCGGTGTAGAGCACGAGGGTGTCCCCGCGTGTGTAGGACAGTCCAGCCTGGGGGCGGGGGACATGATCCGGACGGGCGCCCAGAGGCGGGTCGGTCGCCTGGTCCAGCATCTGCCAACTGCCGTCTGGATGGAGCAGTACCGGCGGTGGGTGGCCGGCGTTGTTGTAGATGATCAGTCGGCTGCGCGGGTCGATGAGCACCTTGACGACGGTGGTGGCCAACGCGCCGTCGACCGCCCGGGCGTACAGACCCAGTACCTCAAGGGCCTGTGCGGGACTGGGAACGGCACGAATGGCTGCGCTCAGAGCACTACGCAGCATGCCCATGACGGCAGCGGCCTCAAGGCCGTGGCCGACGACGTCCCCGACGGCGACGGAGTAGCGGTCAGGTGGCAGATCGACCACGTCGTACCAGTCGCCGCACACGTTGAGCGATCCAAGAGCCGGCAGGTAGCGCACGGCGATGTCTCGGTCGTGCCGGGCCAGGTCGGGCGAGCGGAGCATGACCTCCTGCAAGGTGACGGCGATTTCGCGTTCGCGTGCATGCGCCTGGCGCAGCTGCTCGTTCAGCTGTTCCAGGTCACGCGACCGGGCATACACCTGGGCCGCGATCCCTGTTGCGTGCTTGCTCAGCGGCTGGGTGAGCTCGTGGATGACGGGGGAACGCATGAACTCGGTGACGTCGTCGGCCCGCGCGATGATCCATTTCACCGTCCCGTCCGGCCCCAGGACGGGGCTGGACATCCCGCACCACCATCGCTCCTCGAGCTCGCCGGGCCGTCTGCCAACGGGGATGTCGAATCGCTTCGGTGCCACCACATCGGGCTCGCGGGAGTCCAGCACGCGTCTGAGTGAGGCGCCGAAGTCACGCGCCGCGGCCGGAGCGGCAGGAGTGTCCGGGAACGCCTCCAGGATGGACCGTCCGACCAGCTCCTCGCGGGTCCTGCCGGTGACCTGGAGGTAGGCCCGGTTGGCGTAGCGGACCACCAAGTCGGCGTCCAGCACCAGGTACGAGTTCGGCGCGGCGTCGAACAGCTCCGCGAAATCGATCTCCGCTGTCGTCACGCGCGTGACCTGCCGATCTTTACGAGCGCGACCGTTTCATCTCCAACCTACGAGGTGTCCGCCAGGTACGCCTGCCGGACGACTGCCGGTCCGACAAAACACCGGACCAGACGGAAGCGTGCCCTTTGATCTTTTTTGGAGACCTGTTGGCGCCGGCCTTGCGGCGGGCGCCATGTGGCCAGGAGCCGCAGCAGACCCGGCATCCGCGGGGACGTGGAGCCCACCGGGCAGGAGACCATCCCGCGCCGGTGGCACTCTCACATTGCAGTGGTTACCGGGCTGCTCGTGGCATCCGGGCGCGGCTACTGTCGGCTCCGGAGTGTGACTGCAGGGTGCCGCCGATGGCGAGGGGGCCGGCCGTGAACAGTGCCTCATTGAAGGCTTGCCCGGTGGGCGCCGCGCCGATCGGGAAGGCGGAGACGGCTCGACCGCCGACGATCGAGGTGGAGATGTAGTCGCCGACCATGCGCCCCTGGTTGGTGCTCGCGATCTGCGAGAGCGGGAACTGCCCGCTCAGCGTGGTCGCGGTGCTCCAGGACGAGCCGCCATTGCCGGAGGAGATGTAGCCGACCTGGAGGCGGCACGTGGTCGACGAGCAGGCGGCGACCGGGTAGCGGTAGTAGTACAGGCCGAGTCGGGTGGTGGCCCCGGAGGTGGTGCGGTCGACGCCGAGGCCGGGGAGGAAGTGGTCGACGCCGCTGGCCGTGGAGTCGATGGGGATCCGGGTCACGGCAGTCCAGGTGGTGCCGTTGGCCGAGGTGGAGTAGACGATGTCGTTGGCCGAGCAGTTGACGCGGAAGCGGCAGTCGTGCCAGGCGACGAAGATCCGTCCGCTGCCGTCGACCTCGGCCGAGGAGATTCCGCCAGGGGCCCGCAGACCGCCCGCGACCGTGTGGGCGGTGACGGAGGCGACGGGTGAGGTGCCGCTCCAGGACACGCCGCCGTTGGTGGAGTTGAACGCACGGATGGCGCTTCCGTTGGCGGAGTACGGGACGACGACGGTGCCGTTGGGCTGGACGAGCGGCTGCCCCGCGAGCCCGCTCGGCGTGCCGAGCGGCGAGAGGGGGCTCTGCCAGGTGAGACCGCCGTCGGTGGAGGTGCTCATCACGATCCGGTTGCCGGACGAGGCGATGTCGGCCTCGATGTAGCAGCGACCGTAGAACGGGCTGGTGGCGGTGTTGTCGCAGACGATCCACGACTTGTCGTAGTTCTGGCCGTCGAAGCCCATTGCCCTGATGGGGTTCTGCCAGCTCAGGCCGTTCGCGGACCGGCTGACGGTGACGCCGGCACCGATGACCCCGCTCGAGGTGGAGTTGATTGCGAGCCCGGCGACCACCCAGGTGCCGTGCCGGGCGTCGTAGGCGACAGAGGGGTCGGAGACGCGGGAGAAGGCGCCGCCCTGGTAGACGGTGATGCCCGGAATGGTCCCGTGCTGCCAGCTCACCCCTCCGTCAGTGGAGGTGGCCCATCCGAGCCCGGACGCCCCGCCGCCGAAAAAGCGGCCGTTCTGCGCGGCGGAGACGACGGTGTTGCCGAAGGTGAACGTGTCCGGCTCCACCACGGTGGCGTGCTGGCTGGCGGTGTTGGTGAACGGGTCGGTGTCGATCTGCGTCAGCCCGGGCGGCGGCGGTGGCGGGGGCGGTGTGCCGCCGAGCTGGACATCGTCGTACAGGGTGAACGTCGGATCGCCCGGGTAGTTGTCGTCGTGGCTGATCAGCCGGAGCGTGTAACTGTGCCCCGGTGTGACCGCGGTCGTCGTCTGCCGCCAGCCCTGTCCGGTGGTGCAGGTCCTCGGCAGTGCGGTCGCGGTGGTGCCGGTGGTGTTGTCCGTCAGCGTCGCCGTCGCCCAGTCGTACGTCAGGGTGTCAGGGCAGCTGACGTTGTACCAGAAGGAGAGCTGGCTCTCGCCGGTGGCCGCGTTGAAGGTCTGGGCGATCGAGGAGTCGCCGCTGGTGGGGCTGGTTCCGCCGACCCGGGCGGCGTACGTCCCGCTGTGCGCCCCTGTGGAGACTACGGCGGTCGTGCCGGTGGGCGTCCAGCCGGCCAAGGTCCCGGTCTCGAAGCCACCGTTGGACACGGCCGCCGCGGCCGGCGGGGCGAGAAGAAGGGACGCGAAGCTCATGGCGGCGGTCGTGACGAGAGCAGCGAAGCCGCGTGTGCGCAGGTCAGGTAGCAAGTACACGACGGGATACTGTGCGGATGCCGCAAGGGACGGGGCACGACACGGGTGAGTCCACCCCATACGAGGGGGCTCACTTCGGCCGCCCAGCCCAACCGGTCGCCGTGTTGTCCCGGTCAGCGGGCGTCGGCCCGGCGTGGGCGGATCACCTACAAGGGGACCGGCAGCAACCAAAGGCGATGACGAGTCCGATCGCCGGGAGAAACACGTGTCGCACCGACGGCTCGCTCGTGCAACTCGACCTGCTTACGCCGATGCTCCTCCCGATCTGCAAGAAGCGAGACTGAGTGGTGCTGGCCCCCAACTCCCCGGCCGGGGCCACTCGCCGACGCAGCCTCAGCGCTGCGAACGTACCTACGTCCTGACGTCTGGTCGCTGTGCCGGATCACGGCCCAGCACGGTGGTGGGCTGAACTTGCCCGAAGGCTTCAAGGGCCTTGCACATGCGGTGACTCGCTGGCTCTCGGTCGAAGCGCGACGACTCGGCTGAGTACGCTGGACACTGACGGCTCTTCACAGATGAGAGTGTGGTCCTCGCCGCTGGGACCGGCGCGTCGGTGACGGGATAGGCGTCGATGTCTCCCGAGGATGGACGTTCTCACACTGCCCATCTGGATGCTCTCGACATGCCCGACGCTACCGTCGCGGCGCGCCCCGATCATGGGTTCACGCGCGCTGATCTGACCACGTTCTGCCGTCTCGATGAGCTCGGACTCGAGGTGACCGTCCAGCGTCTCGCACCCGACCGGGCCGTGCTCGCCTGTCGGGTCCTCGAACCCGACCAGTGGTGCCGCCGCTGCGGTGGCGAGGGGACCGTGCGTGACACGGTGACCAGGCGGCTCGCACACGAGCCGCTCGGCTGGCGGCCCACAACGTTGGCGGTCACGATCCGCCGCTGCATCGCGCGGTCCCTGTCGCTCGAAGTCCCGACAGCGGACGACAGTCGCTGACCGGTCTCGTGTCGCCGGACGAGGATAGCGATCACAGCGATCCGGATTTCCCTCAGCTAGGACCTTCTGCGTTTTCGAGCTTGGCCCAAATCCGGGTGATGGCAGCAATGTCATCGTCGTCGAGGGGATCGATGAAGTGTCTCTTGACCGAATCCTCGAAGGTTCGTCTGACCGTCTCGGCGAAGTGCCGTCCGCTTTTCGTGAAGCTGATGAGCGATACGCGCCCGTCGCCTTGGTCGGCGCCACGCTGGAGGTGCCCGGCATCGATCAGATTCTGGACCAACCGTGATGCTCGAGTGGGGCTCACGCTGACAAGCTCGCCAGACAGAACTCGAACCGACTGAGGCTCGGTTTCCAGGAGCCAGCACAGGATCTCGACGGTGCTGAACGAGATCTTGTGCTGGTCCATCAGCGCGGCGTCGATCCGCCCGGTCACTGTGGCGTGGGTGAACAGCAGCGCAAACCAGCCCTTGACTTGGTCCGGGGAAATGATTCGCGGTTGCGACACGGGTGCCTTCACACCCAGCAGCATACCCGGAAACTGAGTGCTCTCCCAGTTAGGTGCGCGCGCACGCATCTGGTACGGTGGGCGTGTAGTCACGAACGGGAGAACAGTCCCGTTTGCGGAGCGCTTCGCACAACCGGCGCGTACTCGCCGGCCCGCGTGCCCCGCAGGGTCCGCGCACCGTTCGGCCGTTCGACCGACAGAAGGATGAAGGTCAACATGCCCAAACTTGATGGCAAGGTCGCCGTGATCACTGGAGCAACCTCTGGGATGGGGTTGGCGACGGCCAAGTTGTTCGTCGCCGAAGGCGGTGACGTGTTCATCACCGGACGAGACAGGCGCAGACTGGATGAGGCGGTCGCCTCCATCGGCCACAACGTGACGGGCGTACAGGCGGACTCGGGAAATCTCGACGACCTGGCTCGCTTGGCCGAGACCGTGCGGGAGCGTCACGGACGAGTCGACGTCCTATTTGCGAGCGCCGGCCTCGGATCGGTTTCGGACCCGCTGGGAAGCATCACCCCGGATGCGTTCGATGCGCTGGTGGGCGTGAACTTCCGCGGCACTGTGTTCACCGTTCAGTACCTGCTGCCGCTGATGAGCGACGGTGCGTCGATCATCCTGAACGGCACGACCAGCGCGACCAAGGGCATTCCCGGTGCCGGGGTCTACTCGGCGAGCAAGGCCGCCGTGCGTTCACTCGCCCGCACCTGGGCCGCGGAGCTGAAGGTCCGCGGCATCCGGGTGAATGTCGTCAGTCCCGGTTCGATCGACACCGCGCTCTTCAGCACCGTATCCCCCGAGATTCGGGAGCAGATCACCGCAGCCATCCCGCTGGGACGGCTGGGAAGCAGCGAGGAAATCGGGGCTGCTGCGCTGTTCCTGGCCTCCTCGGACGCCAGCTTCATCACCGGCGCAAACCTAGTCGTCGACGGCGGGTTCAGCCAGATCTAACAGCGAGCGACGACCAGAGAAGCGCCTCATGTCGGCGCTCCGACCTAACCGCACCAGGGGCAGAGAAAATGAGCAGTAACGAGCCCTCCAGGGCCCCCGCGTCTCAGTCGTCGCGAAAGCCGACGCAGCGCAATCGACGGTTCCTCACAATCCGTACCACGAGCGACGGTGGATGGCTCTGGGCGTCGTCGTCACCGCCCAGTGACCACACACGAACGACTGAAGGAGACGTCGATGCCTGACTATGGTCATCCCCTGCGTTTCGCAACGTTCATTGGTCCCACGAACTCCCCGGCGACTCGTCCGGTCGAGTTGGCGCAGCTCAGTGAGCGGCTCGGTTTCGACTTCGTGACCTTCCAGGATCATCCCTACCAGTCGAGCTTTCTCGATACCTGGACTCTGCTGAGCTGGGTGGCCGCGCGGACCGAGCGCATCGGTCTGTCTGGCAATGTGCTCAACTTGCCGCTGCGTCAGCCCCCCGCAGTGCTCGCCCGCGCGGCCGCCAGCCTCGACCTGCTCTCCGGTGCTCGGATCAGCCTCGGGCTCGGGGCCGGCTTCTACTGGGATGCGGTGCAGGCGATCGGCGGACGTCGATTGACCCCGTTGCAGTCAGTGGCGGCGTTGAGCGAGGCGATCGACGTGATCCGCGGGGTGTGGGACGCCGACGGGCCCGGACGACTGGATGTCGACGGGGAGTTCTATTCGGTCCACGGCGCCGAGCGCGGACCCGCGCCCGCACACGAGATCCCGATCTGGCTCGGAGCCCACAAGCCGAAGATGCAGGGCCTGGTGGGACGTAAGGCCGATGGCTGGTTGCCGTCGCTGCCGGTCATGGAGCCAGGCGGCCTCCAGAAGGGAAACGCGATCATCGACGACGCCGCGCGGGCCGCTAACCGCGACCCCCGCGAGATCACCCGGCTGCTGAACATCTTCCCGAGTCAGCAGACCGCGGAGGCACTGGCCCAGATGGCCGTCGAGGACGGTGTCAGCGTCTTCATCCTGGCCAGCGACGACCCGTACGTACTCGAACGCTTCGCCGCGGAAACTATCCCCGCCGTACGCGAACACGTCGCCCGCGAACGCTCTTAGCACTCCGCCCTGCGCGGCCAATGCTCTCGACGCAGCCCACCACACCGGCAAGACCCCTATTACCCAGCAGTTGATCGATAGACAGCAAAGGAAAACGTCATGACCACCATCAGCATCATCGGCTCGGGCAACATGGCCACCGCCATCGGCACCCGGGCGGCGAAGCACGGCCACACCATCGAGCTCATGAGCCGCAACACCGTCAAAGCTCAGGCGCTGGCCGACCAGATCGGCAATGGAGCCACCGTCGGCGTGTTCGGTGCAACGCCGGCAGGTGACATCGTCATCGTGGCCGTCCCGTACACCGGCGCAGTCGACGCGGTCATTCGCTACGACGGCGCGTTGGCCGGCAAGATCCTCGTCGACATCTCCAATCCCTTCAACACCGACGCCGACGGGCTCGTGACTACCCCAGGTCGCTCGGCGGCCCAGGAGATCGCCGCTGCCGCCCCCGAGGGCACACCGGTCGTGAAGGCGCTGAACTCGATATTCGGCCACGTCCTCGCTCACGACAAGCCCCTGGACGCGTTTCTTGCCGGCGACGACGCAGAGGCGAAAGCCCAAGTCGCGGCGTTTCTGAAGAGCATCGGCTTGCGGCCTCTCGACGCCGGAGGGCTCCAGATGGCGTCGGTCCTTGAATGGACCGGCCTCCTGCTAATGGGGCTGGCCCGCCACGGCGCCGGCTTCGACATCGCCCTCGGCGCAGAATTCAACTGAATACCTGGCTGTCTCGGCTGCCCCGTGCTGATCGGGTGAGGTAGTTGGGCGGCTGTGTGACTGGCACGGCCTCGGTGATCCGACGGCGACCGGTGTTCAAGGACGTCGTTCCTAGGCCGACATCGAGCAGTAGCAACGACAGAGTAGGTGCTTTCGAGAAGGGAAGCAGAACTATGACAACGGTTGGATTCATCGGAAGTGGGCAGATCGGGAGCGCCGTCGCGCGGCTCGCCATCGAAGCCGGGCACCGGGTGGTGCTGAGTAACTCGCGCGGTCCCGAAACGCTCGCGGACTTGATTACGGAACTGGGGCCGCAGGCGTCGGCCGCGTCGAGCACGGATGCCGCGGCGGCCGGCGACATCATCGTGGTAGCGGTGCCAGTCAGGGCCTTTCCTAGGCTGCCCGCCGCGCCACTAGTCGGGAAAACAGTCATCGATACTTGCAACTACGGCCCCGAGCGGGATGGGCCCATCCCCGAACTCGACGACAAGTCGCTGACCTCGAGCGCACTACTGCTGCGCTATCTCCCGGACGCCGTGCTGGTGAAAGCGTTCAACAACATCTTCTTCAAGCACCTGCTGTCACTCGGCCGCCCGGTAGGAGCGGCCGACCGTTCCTACCTGCCGATCGCCGGCGACTCCACTGAGGCCAAGGCGACGGTGGCCGAGTTCATCGACTCGATCGGCTACAGCGTGGTGGACACAGGACCGCTGGCCGACAGCTGGCGGCAGGAGACGAGCACGCCGGTGTGGGGGACGCCATATGGACCATACTCGGAAGAGGAAGGCCGGCCGGTCGGCGCGAATGCGATCCGCGCCGCCCTGGCCAGGGCGGCGCGGTAACCGCAAGTCGGCGCGCGCCGCAGCACTTCTCGCTGCTCCCGCAAGGCCCATGAACGCGTGCAGCAGGTGCACAAGATGGTCCCATATAGGGGCCTGAGGAAGCGGGCTCTAACAGATGAGAGTGTGGTCCTCGCCGCTGGGACCGGCGCGTCGGTGACGGGATAGGCGTCGATGTCTCCCGAGGATGGACGTTCTCACACTGCCCATCTGGATGCTCTCGACATGCCCGACGCTACCGTCGCGGCGCGCCCCGATCATGGGTTCACGCGCGCTGATCTGACCACGTTCTGCCGTCTCGATGAGCTCGGACTCGAGGTGACCGGCCAGCGTCTCGCACCCGACCGGGCCGTGCTCGCCTGTCGGGTCCTCGAACCCGACCAGTGGTGCCGCCGCTGCGGTGGCGAGGGGACCGTGCGTGACACGGTGACCAGGCGGCTCGCACACGAGCCGCTCGGCTGGCGGCCCACAACGTTGGCGGTCACGATCCGCCGCTGCATCGCACGTGTGGCGCCAAGACACCACCCGCGCCGCAGAGCCGCGAGCCAAGCTGTCACGTCGCGGGCTGCGGTGGGCGCTGGAGGCTCTGGTAGTCCAGCACCTCACCGTCGCCCGCGTCGCCGAGGGCCTCGGCGTCGCGTGGAACACCGCCAACGACGCCGTGCTGGCCGAGGGCAGGCGGGTCCTGATCGACGACACCACCAGGTTCGACGACGTCCGGGTCCTAGGCGTGGACGAGCACGTGTGGCGCCACACCAGGAAGGGGGGCAAGTACGTCACCGTGATCATCGACCTCACCGGGATCCGCGACGGCACCGGCCCAGCCAGGCTGCTCGACATGGTCGAGGGACGACCGAGAACGGGTGGAAGCGGCAGGGACACGGGGCCTGAGGTGGACGCTCTTGGGGGGCGTCATCGCCGGTCGACGAGACCGGGGGATGCACGCTGCGACGGCCTGGTCGCGCATGAGTGCGCCGTGGGGTGCGGATTCAACTCCTGTACGTAGGGCGGACGTTGGCTACGCGATCCTCGGCGGCTGGCGGATCGGTCGGGAAGCCGCCCTGTCTCTGTCGCTGGACACCCGCGGCTGCGTCGCAAGGCGCGTTCAGGCTTCGCGACCGACTGCGCGCTCTTGCTGCGGAGTCGCGTTGACGAATATGTCTGCTCCGGCGCTTGCGCGTACATTTTGGACTGTGGACGGCACTGCCGATGCTTTGCTTCGCGATCTTGCTCGGGAGCTCAGGCCTCGAGCCGACCAGCTGGTCGGCGTGATGACGCAGCGCTTCCGCACCTAAGGCTGCCCTAGGGCCGTTGTGGCAGACACGCCGCGCCTTCTGGGCCGATCGCGCCGCCCACGAGGCGCAGGTGCGGGAGAACATCCTCTCCCTGGCCGCCACCCGGGCACGACATCTCGGGAACGACCCGGAGACCGACCGCTACGACCCCGACCTGTGGACCGACGAGTTCGCCTTCCTCAACCGGCCGGGACGGGCCGAGATCCAGGTGGAGCTGTTCTGCGACTACCGCACGAACATGGCCGCGTACCCGGCCTGGCAGCGGTGGCTGCGTCGGAACCAGCCCCGCACGCTGGTGCTCTGGGGACGCCACGACGCGTCGTTCCAGGCACAGTAGGCCGATTCCTTCCAGGCCGACCTGCCCAATGCCGAGGTCCATCTGCTCGACGGCTGCCACTTCGTCCTGGACACCTGCGCAGCTGAGACTGCCGGGCTGATCCGGGGCTTTCTGATGCCGAGGGCGCAAGGCGACCGAGCCCGGATCGCCTGACCCGCCGGACCGGGGCGAGTTGCGGGATCACGGACGGAAGGCCGCCCACGCCAGTATCAGTACTCGAGGCCCGCCGCGATGCCTGCCCCAGGAATTTCCCGGAACCCGTAGGCCGCCCGCCCATCGACTGCGGGACCTTCCCCTTGGGGGCCACGGTGACGGTGATCGTCTGGCCTGCCTTCACCTTTCCCCGTAGCCGCCGTCGGCCAACTGCCGTCCCTCAGCGTCACCGAGGGCAAGTACGCCTGTACGGCACGTCGGGCAGGTAGGTTTTCCATGCCCTTGCGGACAGTCCGGACCCCGCGCGCCGGCACACTTGTCGGGCAAGGAGGTCGGGGTTGAGGGAGTAGGTCTGAACGGGCACGTGGGCGCCGGCGGCGTAGAGGGTGGTGTCGTCGGTGCTGAAGGCGAGGCTGCCCACGAGGTCTCCCGGGGTGGGGAGGGCGGACCCGAGCAGTCGGCGGGACGCCACATCCCACAACTGCACAGTGCCACCGTCGCCGCCGACGGCGAGCGTGCTGCCGTCATGGGAGAACGCGAGGGCCGTCACCTCCCCGCTCTCGGCCGCCTCACTGTCGGCGGTGGTGCCGGTCAGCACGCCGAGACGGTTGCGCGCGGCACTGTCCCAGAGGGTGACGCGCCCCAGGTCGTCGCCCACTGCCAGGTAGGTACGGTGCGGTCCGAAAGCCGCGGCACTGATCATCCCCTCACCGAGCTCACGGGGTTCCATCCTTCGTGAGGCAATGTCCACGACCAGGCCGGGCTGGGTCACCAGCATGCGGCCGTCAGGGCGCAGGGCCATGTCCATACCGCCCTCGGTGGTAGGGCCTGTGAGCGTGTACTGATCTCTGCGGACCGAGGTGATGAGCTCTTTCCGGTGCAGGTCCCACACCTCCACAGACGGTGGTGTGGTGTCCCGGTAGGCCAGCAGGGTGCGGGCATGGGCGTCCAAGGCGAGCCCGGTCAGCCCGAAGATGTCCGCAGGCTTGGGCCGGAGCGTGATCGTCGCGTATGGGCGGTGGGTGGCGATGTCCCACACGGTGAGGCGTGGTCGACTCGGCGTTCCTGACTGGTCTGCTTCCCGGACGACGCCACTGGCGACGTACCGGCCGTCGGGGCTGAGTGCCATGAGGTCGGCGCATTCGGGTGTGTCCTGCCGGCCCCCCACGGGGCAGTGCTCTGTCGTCGGTTCGAAGACGACCCGGCCGGTGCGGGTGTCGAGTATCTGGAGCCTCTCCGCGCCGTCGGCAGGGCGCAGGCGGGCGAGGGTCCGGCCGTCTTGGGACAGCGTGGCTTTGTCGGGCTGCTTGGTGTCCCACTGGCTGGTCGTGGCGCGCCCCAGGCTCAGTGTCCGGACGATCATGCCGCCCTGGTTGAGGTAGCGCACGGCTCCTGCCGCACTGTCAAAGGCAAGGCCGACCTGGGCGTCGGTGGTCAGTTTTTGGCTCAGCACGGGAGCATCCGGGTATGCCATACGCCAGACGAGCAGTTGGCAGGCGCCGACGGCGACGAGGAAGGAGCCGCGCGTCGAACTGCATCTTGGTCATCCCGTCGGCTTCGAGGTAGGGCAGGCTGTGTCCCGTGGAGAGATCCCACCGACGGATCTTGTCCTGAGCCAGGACCGTGAGGGTCGTGTCGTCCGGAGCGATGGTGAGTGCAGTTGCGGAGCAGGCGTGATGGGTGTTCGACGCCCATGGTGCGTGCAGCGCCTTCCGGCCGGCCGAGATGTCCCAGACCTGCAGGGGGCGGGCGTCCGTGCACAGGGCGAGCCACTTGTTGTCGCCGCTGACGGATGCCAACTGCAGGGATTCGCCGTCCTGTTCAGGTATGCGCAACTGAACCCGGTGATGGCGCAGGTCCCACACCTGGAGGGACGGGTCTGATCCGTCCGGGCCGTCGTCCTCCACGACGAGCATCTCACCGTCGGGGCTGAACGACGCCGTGTGGGGTATGTCCAGGTCGAGCGTCGCCGTCACATGTGCAGTGCGCACGTCCCACAGCTTGATTCTGCCCTCGAGCGTCACCAGGGCGAGCGTGAGACCGTTCGGGGCGATGACGACCGAGGTATCGCCGTCCAGCAGCTTGCCGGGCCCCGGAAAGGAGCCCGAGAGGCGATGGGTGCGCAGGTCCCAGGTGTTGACCCGGTCCGCGGTGACGGATACGAGTGACCTTCCGTCCGCCGTCATGGCGCGTAATACGGTCGGGATGCCGCCGTTGTAGTCGAACTTCGTGCCCGGCACGGAGAAGACATCGTCCTCGCGCTGTGTCACGGCCCCGAGCAGGGCAGACCGGGTCTCGGTCGAATCATTCAGACGCCAGGCGGCCAGGCTGAGCTGCATCGCTGTGACCGGGTCGGAGAAACGCATGCTCGTGGCGACCGCGGCAAGGCGGCGGGACTCGGCCTCCAAGTGGCGGCGGCCACTGGTGCGAGTCTGCTGCCAGGCGATGACTCCCGCAATGAGGGCGCACGTGACCAATACGGCCAAGCCAGTGATGAAACCACGTCGCCGGCGGTGTTCTCCGGCGCGAGCGGCGCGGCCGGCGGTCAGAAACGCCTGTTCCAGCCCGGTGAGCGTGGCGAATGGTTCAGGCGCGGCGAAGTGCTCTTCGGCGACGGCCAGGCGTGTGCCCCGGTATAGGGCACCTGGGTCACGCTTGAGATCGTCCCAGGTGCGTGCGGCCTCGGTCAGGCTGCGGTGGATGCGTAGGTGTTCCCGGTCGGTGTCGATCCAGGCGCGCAGGCGGGGCCAGGCAGTGATCAACGCTTCGTGGGCCAGATCGACGGTGTCGTGCTCCAGGGTGAGCAGGCGGGCGCGGGCGAGGTGTTCGAGGACCGTGACCGTGTCGACAGGTTCGCTGAAGTCGAGTTCCGTGCGTGGAGCGGGTCTTCTGGTGTCCGGGGTTCCCTCGCCCGGGGTGATGAGGCGCAGCAGAATACGGCGGGCGAGGTCAGCCTGCGACGGGGTCAGATGAGTGTGAACGTCTTCGGCGGTGCGGGCGATGGCCCCGTGGAGACCGCCACTTGCCTCGTACGCCTGGGTGGTCAGCGCGCGGCCTTTGCGGCGGCGCCAGGTCTCGAGCAGGGCGTGGGACATCAGGGGCAGGGCGCCAGGTTCGCCCTCCACCTCGTCGAGGATGTGCGCGGTCAGTCCGCGTTCCACGATCATTCCCGCGGCCAGGGCGGGCTTGGTGATGGCCTCGCGCAACTCGGCACGGCTCATCGGGCCGACCAGCACGGTCCCGTCCTGTAACGCAGCGGTCAGGGCGGGGTGTTCGGCGCAGCGGCCGAGGAAATCGGCCCTCACAGCGATGACGACGCGCAGACGGCTCGTGGCGTCCGTGGCGGACAGGAGCTGGTCGATGAACTGATTGCGTTCGGCCGGGTCGGTGCAGAGGGTGTAGAGCTCCTCGAACTGGTCGACGATCAGCCATGTCTCATCGTCGGCGTCCTTCGGTATCAGCCGTTGCTCGTGGACGCGCAGGGGATGCTTCCCGGGAGTGAGGACGCGCACCGCCGCCGGCCGCGGACCGCTCACCTCCGGGCTACGCAGAAGCGGGATGAGGCCGGCGCGCAGCAGGGAGGACTTGCCACTGCCCGACGGACCGAACACAGCCGTGAACCGGCGGGAGCGCGTCAGTTCGAGCAGGCGGTTGGTGAGCTGGTCACGGCCGAAGAACAGATCGGCGTCGCCGGGCTCGAAGCGAGCCAGCCCCCGGTAAGGAGGCCTCGCGTCTTCGCCGGGACCGCGAGGCTCGGCAGCCTCCTCTGCGGCTGCATCACGCCACCGCTCTTCCCACTCCTCTGCATCGCCACCGCAGGCTCGCACGTACGCCAGCACCACAGGCAGGGTGGGCAGCCGCTCTCCTCCGGCCGCCTGCGACAGGGTGCTCGCCCCCTGCCCGGTGCGCTGCGCCATCGCCCGGTAGGTGGGACTCCCGGCCTCCGCACGGAGTTTGCGCAACTCGGCCGCGAACCGCGCCACCGGCCCTGCGCTCGGATCGAGTTGACTTTCAGGACGCCCCGCCATCGACAGCTCACCCCCACCGTCTGCCTCCCCCGTGGATACAGCCGAGTGCTCGCACGTTACGCAGCCCGCAACAGGAGGGGCAACCTGAGCCGTTGTCTTTGGTCACGTGCCACGCCCGGGCCCCCTCACCTGCATCGCGGCCATTGATCAGGGTGGCAGAACCGGCTGCCCATTCAATCCCGGGGCCGTTGAACTCGATGTCGCAAGCACCGGCCGCGGCCCGCAAAGCGTGGGTTCATGGCGGCCGTTTGTCCGCCCATCCGCCTGCCTGGAAGGAAAAGTTGAGCATGACCAAACTCAGGCGTTCCGCACTCGCTCTCGGTACCGCTGCATGCGCCGTAGCGATGGCATCGGGACCGTCTACCGATGCCATCGCGACCACCGCACCGCAGGCCCCGGCCCAGCAGCACGCACAGGCCCACCAGAACAGCAGTACCGCTCCGGGCGAGATACAGACGCAGAGCTACTGGTGGGGCACCGACAAGACAGCCGGCGACTGCAAAGTGTGGCTCAATCGCAGCGGGAAGTTCTTCCAGATGCTGGGCGAGTCCTGGGGCCACGCCTGCACCGTCTCCTTCGCCCGCTACCACAACGGCACCCTGGACCTGAGGGACCCGAGGAACGTCCCTTCCAACCAAACGATCTCCAGCGACTGGTACTGGCTCGGCTCCGGTTATGAGGTCTACGTCTTCGTCCACGACAACACCACAGGTGCGTCGAGCGGCGGCGGACCGTTCACCTTGGGGTGACCGTCCATACCGCAGTCGAAGCGCCTTTACTTCCGGGGCATGACTGACGGCCAATCCTGCCGCGGGCGGCGGGGGTCTCTCGGTGATGTGCCGGCCGGCGACGACAGCGCTGATCGATGGTCCCGGCGCCGACACCACTGCCAAGAAGGCTGAGGCCGGTGTGTTGCAGCACGAGCGCACCGGCCCGGTCTGGCAGGCGGCGCGCTATGGCCGGTCGGCGCTGGGCGCTCGTGTGCCCAGTATTGGCGTGGCCCGGGGGCCTCGCCTGCGCCTACCTCGGCAACACCTCGTACGAGTTCTCCGCCACTACCCCGACCTGCAGACCGACGAGTTCGCCTTCCTCAACAGGCCGGGACGGGCCGAGACCCAGGTGGAGCTGTTCTGCGACTACCGCAAGCGCATCCGCGGGGGCTCGGTCCGCGAACCTGGACACGGCGACCCTCCGAACAGGGCCGCCCCGCACGCAAGTTGACCTGCCGACCGGTACGTCCGGGAAGCGGTCGCACCACCCGAGCCGCGCGACTAGGCTCTCGTCGGGATCACGTACCGCCGATGAAGGTGCCGGGACACGGGGGAAGTACGGGCATGGCCGATGTCAGGGTCGAGACGGTTGCGCTCGACACAGCCGGGAACAGGCAGATCGCCAGCAGAACACGGGCGACGTCGTCCCTCGGCGAGCGCGCCTCCGAGATCGAGGAGGCGATCGTCCAGGCCTCTTCCATCGCCCAGCAGTCCCTGGCGCAGGTCCCCGAGCGTGACGGCTGGCGGATCACCAGCCTGGACGTCACTTTCGGTCTGACCCTCGCGGCCGAAGCCGGGGTCATCCTGTCCAAGGCCTCGGCGGAGGCCTCGTTCGAGGTCACCCTCACTGTGGAGCGCACCCCGGGGAACCCGTGACGGGCACGGGCTACTGGGTCGACCTCTACCAGGCTCAGCAGCGGCTGGGCGGTGGCTTCCTGCTTACCCGCCGGTTCGTGCTCACCGCACTGCACTGCCTGCGCGGACTGTCCCTGGACGAACATGTCGACATCGAACTGGCCGACGGGGAGCGGGTCGAGGGCCGCGTCTGCCGCCAGGACAAGGAAGCCGACCTGGCCTTGGTCGAGATCGGCGCCGGGCACCAGGTCACCCTTCCGATCCCCGCGGCCGATGTCGCCCGCGACGGGGATCGCTGGCGCGGCCCCTACCGGCCCGCCGCACACGACGTACACCTCAGCGGCCGGGTCAGCGCCGGGGCCGCACAGCACCTCTGTGTCGGGGGTGCGACCATCGAAGCACTGCAGCTCACGGCGGACCAGCATCTCGGTGACTACTCCGGCTACTCGGGAGGGCCGGTCGAGGGTGTGGGGAACGACGGCACCCGGCAGCCCGCGGTCGTCGGCATCCTCATCGAGCAGGCCCCCGACCGGGCCTCTGACACCCGCGCCGCCAACGTGCTCTTCGCCGCCACCATCAGGGAGGCGATCCGCCGCTTCGACCACCTCGACGTCGTCCACCTCATCGACGTCCTCCGGCCACCGGCCCCGGACCACGACGTCCTCGTCCAGGACGGTACGTCGCCCGCCCGGTTCGTCGGCACGGAGGCGCTGCTGCTCCAGCTCGACGCCTGGGCGCAGCGCAGCCTCATCGATCCGTCCCAGATCGCCGAGCTCAAGTTCATGGCTGTGAAGGCGCTCATCGACGGTGGAGGAAGCGAGGGTGGCGCATGAACGACGTCTGGCAGGACGCGCTCTATTACGCAGCGCTCGCGGTGCAGGGCGACAGCGCCGCGGCCGCGCAGGCCATGCATGCCGTCGCACGTCTGCGCACGGACGACCGCGTGCTGCACCACCCGGCCCTCAGCCAGGATCTGGCCCTGCTCACCGCGCTGCTCGACAGCCTCGGCCGACAGAGCTCGTCGCAGGCCCTCCTCCAGCATGTGGTGTCCCGTTTGGCGTGGGACACCGACGGGCTGAACCTCGACACCGCCTCGCGCAACAAGCTGGCCGTGACGCTCGCTGATCGCGGGCATCTGGCCGCCGCCGCGACCGTGCTGTCCTCGGCGTTGCAGTTCGACCCGGGCGGCGACGCGCCGGCCGCGAGAACGCTGGCCAATCTCGCGGCGCTCAAGATGCGGCTGAGAGACACCGAAGGGGCCGAACGAACGGCCACGCAGGCCCTGGAGCGGCTGGCCGCGGCCGAGCACCCGGAGGAGGAGCCGGATGTACGCCTCCTGGTGATCTCCGTTCTGACGGAGGCGGCGCGGCGCCAGGACCGCCACGAAGTCGCGGACCGGTTGCTGGACGACCTCGAACGCGCCGTCCGCCGTCTGGTGGCCCTGTTGGGCGGCGAGCACCCGCAGTCCCTGTCGGCGCTGGTCGCCCTGGCCACCGCCGAGTTCGAGTCGGCGCGGGCCGCCGGAGACCGTGACCGAATGCAACGCGCCGCGCATGTCCTGGCAGTGGCGTCCCAGAAGGCCGCGGCGACGATGGGAGCCCACCATCCGCAGTCGGTCGCCGCGCTGCTCAGCCTCGCCGCGGTCGAAGGAGGAACGGCCGCAGAAGCGCGGGATGACCGCGGGATCGACGAGGCCAAGGCCCTGCTCACGGAGGCCGCGCGGCGATGGGGCGTCATGCGGCGGGGCGCGGATCGTGCTCCCCGAGCCCCCATTCCAGCGCCCGAGCCCCAACGGCCTCGGGAAACCGAATTCCGGCGACCGGCGCCCGAGCCCCCAAGGCGTCGGCTACCCGAGGTCCGGCAACGGGCGCCGCAGCCCTCCGCCGGCAGGCCCGCGGTTATGGACAGGGCACTGGGCCGGCGCGACGAGGGCAGGCCGGCGCTGCGTTTCAGTGTGCTCGGTCCAGTGCGGGTGTGGCGCGGTGCGGAGTCCCTGTCCACCGGCTCCCCGCAGCAACGGGCCCTGCTCGCCGCCCTGTTGCTGCGCGATGGCCGTACCGTCACGACGACCGAGCTGGTCAAGGCGCTGTGGGGCGAGGAGCCTCCGTCGCAGGCCCTCGCCGCCGTTCGCACCTACGCGTCCCGGCTCCGCAAGGTGCTCGACCCAGGGGTGCTGGTCAGCGAGTCCGGCGGGTACGCGCTGCGCACCGAAGCTGGATCCGTCGATCTGGCGCATGCGCAGCGCCTTGTGGCAGATGCAGAGAAACTCCTTTTTGCCGGCGAACGAGCGCAGGCGCGTGGCATGTTCAACGAGGCCCTCGCGCTTTGGGACGTAGAGGTATTGGCAGGCGTGCCGGGCCCCTATGCCGAAGCACAGCGCGTCAGATTGGAGGAGTGGCGGCTTCAACTCTGCGAGAAACGACTGGGCTTGGACCTGGAGCTCGGCCATCATGCGGAGGCGGTCCTGGAGCTCACCGCACTCACCGCCGCCCACCCCTTGCGCGAGGGCCTGCGCGAGTTGCTCATGCTCGCTCTGTACCGAAGCGGACGCCAGGCCGAGGCCTTGGCCGTGTACGCGGACACCCGGCGCCTGCTCGCCGACGAACTCGGGGTGGACCCGCGCCCCGGCCTGCGCGACCTGCAGCAGCGGATCCTTGCCGCCGACCGGAGCCTTGAGGACACGGCCGAGCCGCGCCGCGAAGCGAGAGCGAGCGTAGTGCGGCCCTCGCAACTGCCCGCGACCGTCCCTGACTTCACAGGTCGCGCAGCTTTCGTGAGCGAACTCGTTGAACTCCTCGCCGACTCCACTGGTGCCGTCCTGGCCATCTCCGCCTTGGCGGGCATCGGAGGCGTCGGCAAGACCACTCTCGCCGTGCACGTCGCCCACCAGGCACGCCACACCTTCTCCGACGGGCAGTTGTACGTGGACCTGCAAGGGACCGGCGCCCGGCCGACGGAGCCCGAGACGGTCCTCGGGTTCTTCTTGCGTGCTCTGGGCATGGAGGACTCGGCGATCCCCGACTCGCTGGAGGAACGCTCGGCGCTGTACCGCTCGGTCCTGAACGGCCGCCGGGTGCTGGTGCTCCTGGACAACGCCCGCGACGCCGCACAGGTACGGCCGCTCCTCCCCAGCACAGAGGGCTGCGCCACCCTCGTTACCAGCCGCGTCCGCATGGTGGATCTGGCCGGGGCTCATCTCGTGGACCTCGATGTGTTGAGCCCGGACGAGGCGCTGCAACTGTTCAACAGGATTGTGGGGGGCGAACGCGTCCAAACCGAACACAGTGCTGCCCTCGACGTGGTCGCAGCCTGCGGGTTCCTTCCGCTGGCGATCCGGATCGCGGCCTCGCGCCTCGCGGCCCGCCGCACCTGGACCGTGTCCGTGCTCGCCGCGAAACTCTCCGACGAGCGCCGCCGCCTCGACGAATTGCAGGCCGGGGATCTCGCGGTCAAGGCGACCTTCGAGATGGGGTACGGGCAGCTGGATCCGGCGCAGGCACGCGCCTTCCGTCTTGTCGGCCTCGCCGACGGACCGGACATCTCCCTCGCCGCGGCCGCCGCCATACTCGATCAGTCGCCCGAGAACGCGGAGGACATCTTCGAAACGCTCGTCGACACCGGCTTCCTGGAGTCGGCGGCACCCGGCCGCTATCGCTACCACGACCTCACCAGGCTGTATGCCCGCGCCTGCGCGGAACGAGACGAACACCTCCCCAGCGAGCGGCAGACGGCGCTGAGCCGCCTCCTCGACTTCTATCTGGCCACCGCGACCGGCGTGTACGCCGTCGAGCATCCCGGTGACCGAAGCGTGCAGCACCTGGAACCAGCCCGGTATCCGGGCGTCGAGTTCTCGTACCTGGACGACGCTCGGCGCTGGCTGGCATCCGAGGCACAGTGCATCATGTCCTGCGCCCGCCAGCTCGCTTACGGCTCCGAACTGCGCAGGTCGATCGATCTGCTGTGGAGCGTGAAGGACATCGTGGGATCCGGGAACTTCCGCCAGTACCAGGACACGGCGGCCGCGGCGCAGCGTGCCGCACGCGAGGCGCGCGACGCCCAGGCCGAGGGGCGTGCCTGTGCCGCGCTCACCGCAGTCCACCTGACGGCGGGGAACCTGCGGGAGGCCGATGCGGAGGCGCAGCGGGCGTTGGCGCTGGCTGTGGCGATCGACGACCCGGTGACCAGCGCCTGGGTGCCGTACGACCGCGGTGTCATCGCGCTCCAGGAGCGCCGCTACACGGAGGCGGATCGCTGTCTGCGGAAGGCCCTGTCACGGTTCCGCGAGGACGACAATCCGTTCGGTGTGGCCAGCGCACTGTGCCAGCTCTCCCATGTCGAGGCGAGTTTGGGCAACGTCCGCAGCGCGGTCGCGCTCGCGGAGGAGGCCATCGAGCGGCTCGGCTCCGAGGCCGACACCCTCGCCCTTGCCGAATCACGGTACGCGCTGGGGCTCGCCCTGTCCGCCGCGGGGAAGATTCCAGAAGCACTGGAGCAACTGGACCAGGCGCTCGGGATCTACCAGGAGTGCGCGCAGGCGCTGGGGGAAGGCATGGTGCACCACCGTCGCGCCGAGATACACCTCGGTGCGGGCCGGCCCGCACAGGCGGCTGCGGAGGCCGAACAGGCGCTCGCGGTGCTGGGACGGGTGGGGGGCGCTCGGCGCAGAGCCGATGTTCTGGTCGTGCTGGGCGACGCCATGGAGGAGCGGGGGGAGTCCGCGCGGGCCCGGACCTGCTGGGCTGAGGCCCTCGCTGTGTACGAGCACGTGTCCGGGGCGGAGGGGTACGAACTGCGGGACCGCCTGAACGCACGGCTGGGCGGCCGGGCCGCGGGAAGGGAGGCAGATCGCCCCACGGGGAGGTGATCCGCGTCGCCCGCAGTGCCGACGTTCTCCGTGTCGCCGGTGATCGGGATGTGCCGGAGGCTGTGCAGCTCAGAACCTTGATCCCGTGTGTAAGCGGGGCACGGGGCCAAATCTGGGTCGAAATTGGTCGTTCGTGCACGGCGAGGTGCCTGCAGGCAGGTCCTGTTCCAACGACCCCCCACCGAACTGGACGTGCGATGCCTGGGGAGCGCGTCGGTGCAGATGTGGTGCACGGGGCGGTCAGTTGGGCGGCATGAGGTGGAGCGGCCTGCCGTTGTCGGTATCTGACTGTGGAAAGGGTCCGGGTTGACCTCCGCAGTGTCCTTGTGGGTTGGGCTCGGGTTCCCGTCCCATGAGCACACCTGCTATGAACTCAAGCGGACGGGGTTCCGTCATCTGGTAATGGAGCAGTCGACGTCGTGCACCGTGACGTTCCCGCCGCAGACCGCACACCAGTCCTCCTGATCATCACCCGTGCCCCCAGCGTCCCTCGCCGCACGGAAGAAGGCGATGTCGAGGCGTTCGCTGCCGTCCGGCTGGGAACCCGGCCCGGGCCGCATGCGTACGCATACACCTACCTGTCGAACACCGCATCGCTGCCGCTGCCGGTCTCCAACCTGACCAACCTTCGGGCGTTCAAGGCTGGCGGGCCGAGCTTCACTCGGTTCGCCGTCTTGATGGCGCTGCCCTGGCTGGTGGCCGTCATCGCTGAGCACGTCGGCCACCGTCGTCGGTAGTGCAGCTTCCCCCGCGCGGGGCCCGTGCTCGTTTCCACCTCGGAGGAGCGGCTGGCCGAGGCGTTGCCGACGGTTCAGTTCTCCCAACTCATCCCGCTGGGCGTCCTTGCGGCGACCTGGCCCGAGAGTCAGGTCGGGCTGGTCATCGACGCCGGCGCCACCGAGTCCTGCCCCCTGTCTCCGAGCGGGGCACGGTGCGCCCGCTGCTCCTCTGTTGGTGACGTGCCCTGTGGTGGTCGGATCTGTGAGCTGGCTGACGGGATCGTCCGAGGTGCGGGGCCGGATACTCTGGCGGGATGATCGAGAATCTTCCTCCCTGTCCGAAGTGCTCCTGTGAGTACACCTACGAGATGAACGCCCTTGTGGTGTGCCCCGAGTGCGGCCACGAATGGGTTCCCGCCGAGACCGGTACCGAGGGCGGCGATGGTGCGGGGGAGCGTGTCATCAAGGACGCGGTAGGCAATGTGCTGCAGGACGGCGACAGCGTCGTGGTCGTGAAGGCGCTCAAGGTCAAGGGCAGCCCCTCAGGGATCAAGGCCGGCACGAAGGTGCG
>NZ_JBIAWI010000002.1:772771-971435 GCF_042895385.1 Streptomyces sp. NPDC001401 | reverse complement strand
GGGGGATCTTCCGCAGATCCCGATGCAGTCCAAACCGCATGACGTCAATCGCCAAAGCCGTCCTCACCCTGGAGCGGCAACGCTGAAGAAGCTCAGTCATGGGCCCCCTCGAACTCCGCGTGACCCCAAGGGTGTTGGTCAAACATGCAGAATTACGTGCATCACTCACGCACCACGTCGAGCCGTCGTCGCGCCGGCCCCAGGGCGCGCCCCTTGCTCATCACCCCGGCCCAGGGGTTCGTGCGGACCTGTTCGACGGCGTCGGCGATGGTCCAGCGGCGGGCGGTCAGGGCCGGGTCGTCCAGCTGGGCCCAGGTGATCGGGGTGGCCACAGGGGCACCGGGGCGGGCCCGGACGGTGAGGGGCGCGACCGCGGTCTGTGCGTAGGCGTTGCGGCCCACGTCGAGGTAGAGCCGGTCGCCGCGCTCCTTCTTGCGTACGGCGGTGGTGAGCCGGTCGGGGTGGGCCTCGGCGAGGGTGTCGGCGACGTCGCGGGCGAACTCGCGGACCTCGTCGAAGCCGTGCCGGCCGCCCAGTGGCACGACGACGTGCAGTCCGCGCGAGCCGGTGGTCATCAGCCCCGAGGGGAGCTCGATTTCGTCGAGGAGTTCTCCGAGGAGCAGGGCGGCCTCGCGCACCGCCGCGAAGCCGTCACCGGCCGGGTCCAGGTCGAAGACCATCCGGTCGGGCCGGTCGAGGCGGCCGACGCGGGACAGCCAGCGGTGCAGCGTGAGGCCGGCCTGGTCGGCGAGGTACAGGAGGGTGGCGGAGTTGTCGCACACGGTGTGGCAGACGGTGCCGCCTTCCTTGGGCACCTCGACACGGGTGATCCACTCCGGGTAGCTGTCCGGGGTGTTCTTCTGCATGAAGTGCGGGCCGTCGACGCCGTCCGGATGCCGTTCCAGCATCAGCGGGCGGCCGCGCAGGTGGGGCAGCATGAGCGGGGCGGCGGACCGGTAGTAGTCGACGAGGTCGCCCTTGGTGTACTCCTTCGCGTCGCCGTCGCCGCTGCCGTTGCCCGGGAAGAGGACCTTGTCGGCCCGGTGGACCTCCACCGTGCGGCGCCCGGCCCGCACGGTGCGTACGGCGTCTTCGCTCACCGCACGACCGCCTCCTCCACCAGCAGTTTCCCGGCCGCCGCGATCGACTCGGCGTCGATGCCCGCGGCGTGCAGCTGCTGGTCCGGGGCGGCCGAGCCCGGCATCGTACGGACGGCCAGACGCACCAGCCGGGGCACGGGCCGTCCGTCGAGGAACGCGTCCAGGACGGCGTCGCCGAGGCCGCCCTCCTCGTGGTGGTCCTCCACGGTGACCAGACAGCCGGTGTCCTCGGCGGCGCGGCGCAGGGTGCGCCGGTCGACGGGCTTGACCGAGTAGAGGTCGATGACGCGGACCGGGATGCCGTCCCGGTTCAGCGCGTCCGCGGCGGCCAGCGCCTCCGCCACGGTGACGCCCGCCGCGACCAGGGTCAGCCGGTCGTGCGCGGAGGAGCGCAGCACCTTGCTGCCGCCGATGGGGAACTCCTCGTCGGGGCCGTAGATCACCCTGCTCTCCCCACGCGAGGTGCGCAGATACCGGATGCCCTCGCAGCCCGCCATCGCGGCGACGAGCTGCGCGGTCTGGTTCGCGTCGCACGGGTACAGCACGGTCGAGCCGTGCACCGCCCGCATCATCGCCAGGTCCTCCAGGCCCATCTGGGACGGCCCGTCCTGGCCGATGGCGACGCCCGCGTGCGAGCCGACGAGGTTGATGCCGGCGCCGCTGACGGACGCCATGCGCACGAAGTCGTACGCGCGCGTCAGGAAGGCCGCGAAGGTGGCGGCGTACGGCACCCAGCCGCGCGAGGCGAGCCCCACCGCCGCCGCGACCATCTGCTGCTCGGCGATGTAGCACTCGAAGTACCGGTCGGGGTGCTCCTTGGCGAAGAACTCGGCCCGCGTGGAGTCGCCGACCTCGCCGTCGAGGGCCACGATGTCGCCGCGCCCGGTGCCGAGCGCGGCCAGCGCCTGCCCGTAGGCGTCGCGGGTGGCAACCCCTTTCCCGTCGGATCCCTTGTCCCAGCGGGGCAGTTCGAGGTGCCCGGCGCGAACGGCGTGCAGCATGCGGGTGGCGGTCGGCTCGTGGACGTGGATGGACATGTCCCGGGGGCCGCCGAGTTCGGCGATCGCCTCGTCGGCGTCCGGCAGCGGCTTGCCGTGCAGCCCCTCGCGGTCCTGGACGGAGGCGACGCCCTTGCCCTTGAGGGTGCGGGCGAGGATCACGGCCGGCTGTCCGGTCGTCGAGACCGCCTCGCCGTACGCGCGGTCGACGGCATCCACGTCATGCCCGTCCACCTCGATGGTGTGCCAGCCGAACGCCTGGAAGCGGCGGGCGTAGGCGCCGAGGTCGTGCCCGTGCCGGGTCGGCCCCCGCTGCCCCAGCCGGTTCACGTCCACGATCGCGGTGAGGTTGTCCAGATGCTCGTACGCCGCATGCTCGGCGGCCTCCCAGACCGACCCCTCGGCCAGCTCGCTGTCCCCGCACAGCACCCACACGCGGTACCCGCTGCGGTCCAGCCGCTTGCCGGCCAGCGCGATACCGACGCCGACGGGCAGCCCCTGGCCGAGCGACCCGGTGGCCGTCTCGACCCACGGCAGCCTGCGCGGCGTCGGATGCCCCTCCAGCCGGCTGCCCAGCTTGCGGAAGGTGAGCAGTTCGCCGTCGTCGATGGCGCCGGCCGCCTTGTAGGCGGCGTAGAGGAGGGGCGAGGCGTGCCCCTTGGAGAGCACGAAGCGGTCGTTGCCGGGGTGGGCGGGCCGGTCGAAGTCGTAACGGAAGTGGTTCGCGAGCAGTACGGCCATCAGGTCCGCGGCGGACATCGAGGACGTCGGGTGTCCGGACCCCGCGGCGTCGGCCGCGCGCACACTGTCCACGCGCAACTGCTGGGCGAGCTCGACGAGTTCGGCGGTGTTCATGAGTCTCCTTCCACGGGGGTGCCGGGACGTCGCTCGACGGGGCCCGGGGGTTCGCTCGGTTCGCCGCCGGGTCGGTTCTCGGCGGGCTCGGAGGCCGGCTGCCCCTGGGCGGGCTCGCTGCCGGGCCGGCTGTTCGCGGGCTCGGTGGAGAGCTGTGGCTCCGGTCGGCCCGGTACCCGGGCCAGTTCCGGCGACGCCGTGTCCAGCGGGACCGACGCGGAGCGGACGAGCCCCAACTGGACTGCCTGGCGCGGCAGTACGGCGTCCAGGAGCCAGTCCGCGGCGACGCGGACGCGGTTGCCGGGCATGGCCGCGAGGTGGTAGCCGCGGGTGACCGCTCCGGCCAGCGGGCCGGGCAGGGGGACGCCGAGCGGGTCGGCGGCGGCCTTCGTGCCGCCCAGATCGACGACGAAGCCCAGGTCGCGGTGGCGGTAGGCGCGCCGTTCGCCGATCCCGAGGGACGCGGCGACGTTCTCAGCCGCGACCTTGCCGTGCCGCCAGGCGTGCTGCGCGGTCATCGGCGTGTACGTCCCGGGGTTGTTCAGATCCGGTACCGCGGCCGCGTCGCCGCACCCGAACACTTCGGGACGGCCCGGCACTCGGAGGTACGGGTCTACAAGGAGCCGGCCGCGTTCCAGCGGCTGCCCGGTGCTCTCGACAAGCGGATCGGGCCGTACGCCGACGCACCACACCAGCGTGCGGGTGTCGACGAACTCGCCGTCGGTCAGCAGGACTCCGTCCCGCGTGGCCTCCTTCACGGAGGTCCCCATGCGCACCTCGACGCCCCGCTGCCGCAGCACCCGGTCGGCGGTGCGCGAGAGCCGTTCGTGCATCTCGGGCAGCACGCGCGGAGCGATGTCGAGCAGCATCCAGCGCGGCTGCATGCCGTCCCGCAAGGGGTGCCCCCGCACCTGCGCGTCGGTGTACATCTGTCCGTGCGCAGCGACCTCGGTCCCGGTGTATCCGGCGCCGACCACCACGAAGGTGCACCGCGCCGCGCAGCTCTTCGGGTCGTCCGCAGCGGCGGCGAGTTCCACCTGCCGGGTGACGTGGTCGCGCAGGTACAGCGCCTCGGGCAGCCCCCGGAAGCCGTGCGCGTGCTCGGCGACCCCGGGGATGGGCAGCAGCTTGTTGACGCTGCCGACGGCGAGCACGAGCCGGTCGTACGCCAGCCGCCCGCCGCCGCCCTCGGGATCGGTGTAGTGCACGGTCCGCCCGTCGAGGTCGACGGAGTCGGCCTCGCCGAGCACCAGCCGGACGTGCGGCAGGGTGCCGGAGAGGGAGACGGACACCCGGCGGGGCTCCAGGATCCCGGCGGCGACCTGGGGCAGCAGGGGCAGATACAGGAAGTAGTCGGTCGGGTTCAGCAGAGTGACATCGGCCTTGTGCCGCACCAGCCGGGACAGGGTGCGAGCCGTCCGGTACCCGGCGAATCCGGCACCGACGATCACGATGCGAGGTCGACTCACGGCTGGCCTCCCGCGCTGTGCGGACGTCGTACGGAGCCTTCCGCGTCCCCCTGGCAAGGACCCCCAAACGTCGGCCGGTTTCCGCTCCGGGCGCCGGGTACCCGGAGCGGACCAGCCCGGTGCGCAAGCCGTGGTTCGACCAGTCGTGAGGGAACCGCGATGAAACTCCACCGCCCCGTCGTCTCCGTCTACACGGTGCCGACCGACGCTCCCGAGGCCGACTCCACGCCGGCCTGGGACTCCACGACCGTGGTGATCGCCGAGGTGACGACGGGTGACGAGACCGGCACGGGCTGGACGTACGGCCCGCCGGCGGTCGGCGACTTCCTGCGCGACCACCTCGCCCCGCTCGTCGAGGGCCGCTACGCCCTGGACATCCCTTCCGTGCACGACGCGATGTGCCGCTCCGTCCGCAACGCGGGCCGCCCCGGAATCGCCGCCTGCGCGATCTCCGCGGTGGACATCGCCCTGTGGGACCTCAAGGCACGCCTCCTCGAACTCCCCCTGGCCCGCCTGCTCGGCGTCTGCCGCTGGGGGTACCCCCACGCCTTTAAGGCAGTGGGGGAGGGTTCCGGTGTACGGCAGCGGCGGCTTCACGACGTACCACGACACGCACCTGGCCGCGCAGGTGAACGGCTGGGTGCACGGACAGCACATCCCGCGCGTCAAGATCAAGATCGGTGAGAGCCGGGGCCGGGCGGTGCCCCGGGACCTGGCCCGCGTCCAGGCGGCACGCCAAGTGATCGGCCCCGAGGCCGAGTTGTACGTCGACGCGAACGGCGCCTACACCCGCAAACAGGCCGTCCGCGTCGGCCGCGCCCTCGCCGAGCACGGGGTCGGCTGGTTCGAGGAGCCGGTCTCCTCGGACGACCTGACGGGCCTGCGCCTGGTCCGTGACGCCCTGGCGTGCGACGTGACGGCCGGCGAATACGGCTACGACCTCCCGTACTTCGCCCGCATGATCGCGGCCGGCTCGGTCGACTGCCTCCAGATCGACGCGACGCGCTGCGGCGGCATCACGGAGTTCCTGCGCGCCGCCGCTCTCGCCCAGGCCCACGGCCTGGAGGTCTCCACCCACTGCGCCCCGCACGCCCACGCCGCGGCGGCCGCCTCGCTCCCCAACCTGCGCCACATGGAGTGGTTCCACGACCACGTACGCATCGAGGACATGTTCTTCGACGGTGCGCTCGATCCGACGGGGGGCACCGTGCGCCCGTCGGCCGGGTTGGGCCACGGGCTGGCACTGCGGACGGACGAGGTGGAGGAGTACCGGGTCGCCTGACGGCCTGGCGGCCGCGGTGCGTAGGCCGTGGCGAAGTCCGATCAGGACGAGCTCCCGAAACGACTCGGAACTGATCTCCTCGCCCGGCTGCCCCAACTAGGCTCTGCGCATGGACATTCTGGGAGCCACGCTGCGCATCTGCGTCGACAACCTGGAGACCGCGGTCCCCTTCTACGAACGGCTGGCGGGCGGCAGAGCCCTCCGCTTCGAACGCGGCGGCGTCCAGGTGGCCGCGGTCGGCTGCTTCCTGCTGATGAGCGGGCCCGCGGCCGAGCTGGAGGTGCTGCGCAAGATCTCCGCGACGATCGCCGTCAAGGACGTCGAGGAGACCCACCGGGTGCTCACCGAGCTCGGCGCCCACATCGTCGCGGGCCCGGTGCCGACGCCGGGGGGCCGCAACCTGATCGCGATGCATCCGGACGGCATGGTGTACGAGTACGTGGACCGCAACGCGTAGGTCCCTACGCCTCCGGCGGCCGCATACGGAAGTCGTAGTGGGCCGGGAGCGGTTCGTCGGTCAGCCTCGACCACAGGCGGCCGATCGCCTCCGCTCCCTCCCGCAGATCGGCGACCTCGAAGCCCGCACGGAAGACGTCCAGGGCCTCCTCCCGCCGCCCCTCCGCGAGCAGCAGCCCGGCCTCGATCAGCCGGAACCGGCCGCGCTCCCGGGTGGCAGGGTGCAGCCGCTTCCAGACCCCGCGTGCCTGAGCCATGCGGCGCACGGCGAGCAGGGCCTCGATCGCCTCGCGGCCCAGTGCGGCCGTGGCCGCCGTCCAGCGTTCGCCGCCGTCGCGCCGCTCGTGGCACAGGTCGTCGAAGGCGTCGGCGTACCGGTCCGCGGCCCGCTCGTGGTTGCCGCTCTCCTGGTCGGCGACGGCGAGACAGCGGAGCAACGGCCAGAGCGACGGGGCGAGTTCGAGGGCCCGCTCCCAGCTGCGCACCGCCTGTGCCCGGTCGCCGGCGTGCCACTGGGCGACACCCAGGTGGTACTCGGTGAGCGGGGTCGCGGGCGCGCTCTCCAGCATGTCCCGCCAGTGCGGAGCGACCAGCGTCTCGCCGGGCGGCCGCACCCGGCGCGGCTCGGGGAGGGAACCGGCCCGCAGCAGCTGCAGCCAGGGCTCCTGGGCCTCGCCGAGCGTGCCCTCGTCGAACGGCGTGCCGGGCAGCTTCCAGTCCTCGCGCAGCACTTCGAGCGCACCCCAGCCGGAGCCGACGGCGAGGATCTCGCCGGGTTCGGTGTCGGCGTGCGGCTTCCAGGCGGCGTGGGCGGCGTCGACGTCGGCACGCGGGAGTGCGGCTTCCAGCCGCGCTTCCACTTCGTCGGCGGCCTGCGGAGAGCTCAGCGGACCGTAGGCCTCCAACCACGACACGTCGCTCTCTGCTTCCAGCCGTACATGCTCCAGCTGGGTACGGGCGAGCCCGGCCTGGATCTCGCAGTAGCCGCCCGTGCCGGGTTCGGTGAGCCACCGTTGCCAGCGGCGCCCGCCGGGCCCCTTCCCCCAGACGAAGAGCTTGCGTCCGCGCAGCAGGTCGGTGGAGGTCTGCACCAGCCCGTGCCCGTCCTCGTCGAGGGCGGCGATCCAGCGACGGCGCGCATCGGGAAGATCGTAGAAGTAGTCGGCGGCGTAAGGGAGCTGCTGAATCCGAGTGCACGAGGGTGCGGGCACCCTCCGCAAGCGCCGCTCGTACCCGAACTGCCAGGCCTCCTCCGCGGGCGCCAGCACCCGGCGCTCCTCCGGTACGGCGATGTTGGACCACCAGTAGGCCGGCACGGGCCGCTCGTGCGGATTGCGGATGCGGACGCCGACGTACAGGAAGTCGGAGTCCTCCGGCAGCCAGAGGTCGACCTGAAAGGGCAGGTCACGCAGGCGTTCCCACTCCCACAGCCGGAGCATCTCGCCGCCGTCGGGGGCGGGGACGCGGGCGGCGTGCAGCGGGGAACAGGACAGGGTGGTGTGACCGGTGGCGCCGATGTTCCATTCGATGCCGCCGGAGTACCAGGCGCCGTTGAGGGCGAAGTTCGCGGGCTGGAACACCGGGTTGCGGTAGAGGAGTTCGCGGCCGGTCGGCTTGTGGAGGAGGGAGGCGACACGGCCGCCAAGAGCGGGCAGCACGGTGGCACGCAACCGGCCGTTCTCGATCACGAGGGCGTCGAACTCACGGGGCTCGCGCGCCCGCCCGTACCCGTCCCTGACCCGCACCGGCAGCAGGCTGCGCAGGGGTTCGTGGCCCGCCTGCCGCGCCATGTCCCGCGGCAGCTCGTCCCGATCGCGGTCGTCGATGCGGTGAACCTCGTGCAGCAGCCGCAGCGGGGGCAGTGGATTGTCCGGCCCCAACTCCGCGGCGGGCAACGTCAGTACCTCACGTCGGATGGTCGTCACGATCACCATGGAAGCCGCTCACCGGTGAGCTGACCAGGGGACGTACCGGTCAGGATTCCGCAAAGGCCGCAACGCCTGAACGGCGGGAGCTGCAGCGCCCCAAAGGGGCGCGGGGCTGTGTCGATATGCGGCTCCGCCGCGTGGGCGCGACCAGCCACGACGGCGCAGCAGACACCGACAGCCCATCGCGGCACTACCCAAGCCGCGGCCCCAGCGAAGCGCCCCGCATCTCGGCGGTGATCGCCCAGCGTTCGTGGTCCCGCCAGGCCCCGTCGATGAAGATCATCTTCGGCGAGAACCCTTCGAGCCGGAAGCCGCAGGAGCGCGCCAGCGCGATCGACGCGGCGTTCTGCGGCTGCGCGTTGATCTCCAGCCGGTGCAGTCGCATCGGCCCGAACGCGTACCCCACCACCAGGTCCAGCCCCTCCCGCATCAGCCCGCGTCCGGCGGCGTGCGCGAAGGCGCCGTAGCCGAGGGCTCCGCACTGGAAGCCGCCCTCGACGATGTTGTTGATGTTGATGTACCCGGCGATGGCCCCGTCGCCCTGCGCGCCGTCCTTCTCGCAGACCAGGAATCCGGCCTTGGTCGGGTCCTCGATCAGCCGGCCCGCGTACGCGGTGTACGCGCCCGGGGTGTCCGGCGGGAACAGCCAGGGGTGGTGCAGGTCCTTGCTCTCGCGGGCACGGGCGGTGAACTCGGCGGCGTCCTCGTAGGTGAAGTGGCGTATACCCACGCGGGGGCCTTCGGCGAGGTAACCGGATGCGGTGTGCGGCATCCCGCCACCCTACGGCGGACTAACGCCGCCGCCTCATGAAATATGCCCCGAAGAACGAGCCGATGACCGCCGCGGCGAGCAGCGCCGTCGACAGCGGCATCGTGACCTCGGGGATCAGGAGGCGGATCCTGGTGTGACGGGTGTTCTGGAAGATGAAGATCAGGGCGAGGACGGCGAGCAGCAGGACGGCGACCCGGCCGGGCGTCACCGCTGGGCCCCGGTCGCCGCCGCGCCTGGCACCCCGCTCGGAGGTCTTCGGGCTCATGCAACCAGAATGCGCCCGAAGCCCCCCTTACGCACGGTGAGGGCTGCCCGTGGGGCGCCTCATCCGCCGAGCACGGGCAGCTCCAGCACCCCGGTGTTCCCGGGCGCGCTGACCACGGTCACCGGCTTGATCCCGCGGTTGCCGAAGTACGCGTCGTCGCTCGCCGCGATCACGAATTGCAGCCGGTGCCCCTTCTGGTACCGGTGCACGATGCCCGGCAGGGTCACGGTGAAGCTCTTGGTCACGTCCGGCACCCGGACCGGCGCGACCAGCCGGTGCACCAGCGTCTTGGTGCCGTCCGGCGCGACGTCGTACAGCTTGGCGAACAGGACGAGCCGGTCGGCGGCATTGTCGGAGTGCCGGCTCCGCGCGGCCTGCGGGGAGACGACCTGGAGCGTGGCCCGGGGCGCGCCGACGACATCGATGGTGCGGGTGAGCGGTTCGCCGGTCCAGCCGAGGTAGGTGCCCTCGGTGTCGTACGGCGCCGGGTCCTGCACCCCGGCGATCGCGGCCAGCGAGCTCTCCGAATGACTCGTGGGGGTCAGCCGATTGGTGTACGTACGGCTGCCGCGCGCCACCTTCGTGCTGTTGTCGACGAGCTTGCCGTCACCGGACAGGTAGAGCGTCCGGCTGGGGGCGGGGAGGCGGTCGGCCGTGGCGTATCTGTGGGCGGGGTCGGTGATCCAGTCGCGGTAGTAGGCGACGGCCGGTCCGGTGTCGGTGTGCTGCCTGCGCAGATAGCGGTCGAACCAGGAGAGGATCCGCCTGCCGACATAGCTTCTGTCCAAGTCGCCCTGGATCAGGTTGAGTTCACCGTCCGCCGGATCGGTGACGCCGCCGCTGTGCCCCCAGGACTGCCAGATCATCTTGGCGGGTGTGCCCTGGGCCTTGAGCGTCTTGTACGTCGCTGTCGCCTCGTTGAGGTTGAAGAGGCTGTCGACCTGCCCCTGGACCAGCAGGGTGGGTGCCTCGACCCGGTTCAGGTACGACGCCGGGGAGACGCTGTGGAGGTAGGCGAGCAGCGCGGCGGTCGGGCCGGCGCGGTAGCTGCCGGAGTTCAGCGTGCGGATGGCGGCACAGACCTTGGTCACGAAATGCAGACAGGTGAGGGAGTTGATCCGGGACGGGTCGAGGTTCGGCTGCGCCAGCAGCTGCCTCTCGCCCATGAGGTAGAACCCGTTGGTCCACTGCCATTTGAAGGCGCCGGGGACGGTGCCGTCGGCGTTGTTCGGGTCCAGTGCGTAGGCGAGGTTGTTCCACGTGTTCAGGGGGACCAGCGCGTCCACGCGGTGGTCGACGGCGGCCGTCGCCAGCTGGATGGCCCCGCCGTACGAGCCGCCGACCATGCCGACCCGCGGGTCGCCGGTGCCGTCCAGGGTGATGAAGTCGGCCTTGGTTCCGTCGTCGGCGGCGCGTCCGCCGCCCAGGAAGTCGATCAGCCGGGAGGCGGCCGTCCCGTCGATGCCCGGGTCGTCGAGCGAGATCAGGCAGCCGGAGTTGCCGAAGCCGAGCCCGGAGTAGATCAGGGCCACATAGCCGCGCGAGGCGAAGGCCTTGCCGATGCCACTCGTCGAGTTTTCGGACTTGCTCCCGCCGAAGCCGTTGGTGGCGAGCACGGCCGGGGCGCGGTGGGCGCTGTCGACGCCCGCCGGGCGGTACAGATCGGCGTCGACCGTGCAGCTGCGGCCGCCCGCCTGAACGGTGAACTTCAGCGCGGTGACGCTGTATTGGCCTGCTGCGGCCACGGGAGCGGTGAGTGCCTGGGGGGCGGCGAGCGCCGCGCCCAGGGCGAGGGCGAGCGGGGCTCGGGTTCTGAACACGCGTCGGGACACTGAGACCTCCACACTCAGGGGCCTCCACACTCAGGACAGCCCTCCTTACCGACCCGTAAGTTATGACCGGTTGTCATGGTGTGACACGTGTCAACCATGGTCAATCGCCCAGACGAGTGTTCCTGACGGATATTCAGTGAAGACGGTTTCAGCGGAGGGCGGGCCGGTCGAGCGTCAAGGTGCCCGCGTCGGCGTCGAGCTCGGCGGTCGCACCGAAGGGGATGGTCAACGCCCCGGCGCAGTGGCCGAATCCGAACTCCTCGACGACGGGGACTGAGAGGCCGCCGATCCTGTCGACGAGGACGGGACGCAGCGCCTCGTAGGGACCGCACCTGTCCCACGAACCGAGCGCGACGGCGGCGACACCGTCGAGCCAGCCGGTGCGCAAGAGTTGGGTGAGCATCCGGTCGATGCGGTACGCCTGCTCGCCGACGTCCTCGATCAGCAGCAGGCCGCCACGGGCGCCGGCCAGGGCGTGCGGCGTACCGAGGTCGGAGGCGAGCAGGCTCAGGCACCCGCCGAGCGTGATGCCCCGGGCCCGGCCGGGGACCAGGGCGGTGCCGCCGGAGGTGACGGTGCGGACCGACTCGGGAGTGAACAGGGTGGCCCGCAGGTGTTCCTGTGCCCGCGCGTTCTTGATGAAGTCGACGCCCGCGGCCGCCGGCCCGTACAGCGTGACCAGGCCGAGCCGCGTGGCGAACGCCTGGTGCAGCACGGTGACGTCGCTGAAGCCGACGAACACCTTCGGCCCGGCGGCCCGCATCGCCTCCCAGTCGAGCAGGTCGACCATGCGCTGCGCCCCGTATCCGCCCCGCGCGCACAGCACCGCGTCCACCGACGGGTCGCACCAGGCGGCCTGCAGATCGGCGGCCCGGTCGGCGTCCGTGCCCGCCAGGTAGCCGAACTCGCCGTGCCGGTCCAGGACATGGGGTGCCACCACCGGGTCGAGGTCCCAGCCCCGCAGCACGTCGAGCCCGGCCTGCACCCGCTCCTCCGGCACCGGCCCGCTGGGCGCGACGACGGCCACGCGGGCGCCGGGGGCGAGCCGGGACGGCCGCAGGAGTTCTCTCACTTGGTCAGCTCCAGTGTGGGGATACCGCGAGGATTCAGCCCGAAGACCTGGGCGTAGAGGGAGAGTTCGGACTCCAGGACACGGATCATGGTCTCCGCCCGCCGGAACCCGTGCCCCTCCCCCTCGAAGGCGATGTACGCGTGCGGCACCCGTCTGCCCTCCATCCGCGCCAGGAAGCGTTCGCACTGGGCGGGCGGGCAGATCACGTCGTCCAGGCCCTGCAGCAGCAGGAAGGGCGCGGTGATGCGGTCGGCGTGCTCGGCGGGCGAGCGCTCCGCGTACCGTCCGGGCACCTCGGCGAGCGGCCCGACCAGGGTCTCCAGGTACTGCGACTCGAAGTCGTGGGTCTCCCCCGCGCCCCAGCTCGCCAGGTCGAGGACGGGATAGATGATCGTGCCGCAGGCGTAGACGTCGGTGGCCGCGAGGGAGGCGGCCGTGGTCCAGCCGCCCGCGCTGCCGCCGCGGATCGCGAGCCGGTCGCGGTCGGCGGTGCCCTCGTCGGCGAGGGCGAGGGCGACGGCCGCGCAGTCCTCGACGTCGACCACGCCCCACTGCTCGCGCAGCCGGTTGCGGTACTCGCGGCCGTGCCCGGTCGAGCCGCCGTAGTTGACCTCGGCGACACCGATGCCCCGGGAGGTGAAGTAGGCGATCTCCAGGTCGAGCACGAGCGGCGCCCGGCTGGTGGGGCCGCCGTGTGCCCAGACGACGTAGGGCGGCAGTTCGTCGCCGGGCGAGATACAGCGAGGGTTGTGGGGCGGGTAGATGTGCGCGTGGATGTCGCGTCCGGCGGGTCCGGTGAAGGTGCGGATCTGGGGCTCGGGGTAGCAGGCGGGGTCGACGGAGTCCTCGTGCTCGGCGCCGATCACCCGGGCCCGGCCCGTACGGCTGTCCAGCTCGACCACCTCGTAGCCGGTGCGCGGGCTGGCCCCGACACCGACGACCCGCTCGCCGTGCACCGCGAGGGTGGACGCGAACTCGGTCCAGGGGCCGGCCGCGTCGACGACCTCGCCGGTCTCGGGGTCGAGCAGCCCGAGCGCGGTGGCGCCGCGGCCGTGCACGACGGCGATCAGTCCGCTGTCCAGCGGGGCGAACCAGCGCTGCCCGAGCTTCCACAGGGGCCCGCCGAACTCCTCCTCGCGCGGGCACAGCGGCAGGCCGTCGCGGTAGAGGTTCCACCAGCCGGTGCGGTCGCTCGCGTGGAGGAGGGAGCCGTCGGGTGCCCAGTCCGCCTGGGCGATCGACTCGTCCGGTCCCCCGGCGACCGTACGCGTCTGCCGCAGAGTGCCGTCGTCGCCGACGTCGGCGACGAGCAGCTCCGTACCGTCCCACGGCATGCGCGGATGATCCCAGGCCAGCCAGGCCGCGCGCCGCCCGTCGGGCGAGAGGCGGGGACCGGTGACGAACCGGTGCCGGTCGTCGGTGAGTTCGCGTACGGCATCCCGGGCCTGGGCCGCCGCACCGTCCAACGGCACCGCGGCCAGGACGCGGCGCACATCGGCGGGTCCGTCGCCGGTGAACTCCTCGAGCACGCACCACACTTCACCGCGTCCGGGCAGCAACTGCGGATCCACCCAGCGCAGTCCGCCGCCCACGAGCGACACCGGCGTGAGCGGACGCGGGTCGCTTCCGGGCTCGAACCGGTAGAGCCGCTGGTCGGCGAAGTTCACGAACACCACGAGCGGCCGTCCGTCCACGACGGTCCCGGCCCAGGGCTGTCCGCCGTACTCGATGACGCGGCTGCGGACGTTCCACGGTGCGTGCAGCAGCGGTTCCTCCCGGCCGTCGGCGCGCCGCCGCACCAGGGTGCGCCGGCCGCCCTCGGCGGGCCGTGGCTCGGTCCACCACGCCTCGTCGCCCACCAAGCCGACGTACTCGGGGCGCCCGTCGTGCACGGCGGCGAGCGCCGCGTCGATGGGCGAGGGCCAGGAACCGTACGGCAGTGTCTGCACGTTCTCCCCCAACTCGCCTAAGCCGTCCGCAGGAAGCGGTCGAGGACGCGGACACCGAAGTGGAGCGCCTCCACCGGAACCCGCTCGTCGACCCCGTGGAACATGGCCCGGTAGTCGTAGCCTTCCGGCAGCTTCAGCGGTGTGAACCCGTACCCGGTGATGCCGAGCCGCGAGAACTGCTTGGCATCCGTGCCGCCCGACATGCAGTACGGCACCACATGCCCCTCGGGCGCGAACTCCTCGACGGCGGCACGCATCTTCGCGTACGTCGGCGAGTCCACCGGCGCCTGGAGGGCCACCTCATTGTGGTGGAACTCCCACTCCACGTCGGGTCCGGTGAGCCGGTCGAGGGTCGTGCGGAACTCGTCCTCGCCGCCGGGCAGATACCGCCCGTCGACGTACGCGACGGCCTCCCCGGGGATCACGTTGACCTTGTAACCGGCGTCCAGCATGGTCGGGTTGGCGCTGTTGCGGACGGTGGCCTCGACGAGCTTGGCGGCAGGTCCGAGCTTCGCCAGCAACCCGTCCACATCGTCCAGGCCGTCCTCGATGCCGTACAGCGCGGCGAGTTCGGCCAGGGCCGCGCGCACGGTCGGAGTCGGCCGCAGCGGCCACTGGTGCTCGCCGATGCGGGTGATGGCGGCGGCGAGGCGGGTGACCGCGTTCTCCCTGTTCACCTGGGAGCCGTGTCCGGCGCGCCCGTGCGCGGTGAGTCTCAGCCAGCCCGTGCCGCGCTCACCGGCCGCGATCGGATAGATCTGCCGCCCGCTGCCGTCGTGGAAGGTGAACGCCCCCGACTCGCTGACGCCCTCGGTGCACCCCTCGAACAGCCCCGCGTGCCGATCGACGAGGAACCCGGAACCGTCCCGGGCACTGTCCTCCTCGTCGGCGGTGAACGCGACGACGATGTCACGCCGGGGCCGCACACCCTCCCGCGCCCAACTCCGCAGCAGGGCAAGGATCATGGCGTCCATGTTCTTCATGTCGACGGCACCGCGCCCCCACACCACCCCGTCGCGGATCTCCCCGGAGAAGGGATGCACGGTCCAGTCGTCGGCCTGGGCGGGTACGACGTCCAGGTGACCGTGGAGGAGCAGGGTGTCGGCGGACGGGTCGGTCCCCTCGATACGGGCCACGACATTGGCCCGCCCCTTGGTGCGCTCCAGGAGGGTGGGTTCGAGTCCGGCCCCCGCCAGCTGCTCGGCGGCGTACTCGGCGGCGGGGCGCTCCTGGCAGTCGCCGCCGCCTCGGTTGGTGGTGTCGATGCGGATGAGATCGGAGGTGAACCGGACGACCTCGTCCAGAGCCTGCTGGTCAGCCATACTGCTCCTCCACGGCGGCCGAGACGATCGTGGTGACCGCCTTGAAGGTACGGATCCCGTCGTACATCGTCTCGCTGGTGTACGCCACCTTCCGCTCCCCGATCCGGCCGACGCCCGGCACGACGGTCGCGGCCATGGCTAGATGCTCGGCGTCGAATTCGAGGGCCACGGTGAACGGCCCTGCCTGGACCGGCTGGTGACGGACCGCCAGCTGCGCCGCCTCCTTGGCGGCGGCCCGGATGTCGGCTGCGGTCCTGGCCGGTGTGCGGCACACGGCCGCGTACCGCGACACATGGTCCTTGACGGCGACCTTCAGCGCCTCGGGCGCGTACCCGAGGGCGTCCTCACAAGCCACGTCGTCGCCGGTGACGAGCACGACGGGCACCCCGTACTCAGCCACGACGTGCGCGTTGAGCAGCCCCTCACTGGCGCGTACGTCGTTCAGCCACACCCCGGTGATGGAGTTGGCGAGGTAGGTGTGGGCGAGGACGCCTTCCATCCCGGCACCGGCGTGATAGCCCACGAAGGCGATGCCGTCCACGTCGCCGTGCTGCACGCCCTCCACCATGGAGAGGGACTTGTGCCGCCCGGTGAGCATCTCCGTCCGCTCGTCGAGGTGCTCGAGGAGCAGGTTGCGCATGGTCCAGTGGGCCTCGTTGACGAGGACCTCGTCCGCCCCGCCGTCGAAGAACCCCAGCACGGCGGCATTGACGTCCGAGGTGAACATCGAGCGGCACCGCTCCCACTGCGGTGTTCCCGGCAGCACGTCGGCCGGCCAGGTCACCCCCGTGGCACCTTCCATGTCAGCGCTGATCAGGATCTTCATGGTGCGTCACGTTACGCGCCGCAGGGGGAACCGGCCAGGAAGCAGGGGGTCAGAGCCTGCGCCCGAACAGCTCCAGCAGCGCCGCCCAGTGCCGCTCCGCCGCCTGCGCGCCGTACATCGCCGTGTCGGCCTGCGTGAACCCGTGGTGGGCCCCGCCGTACACCTCGCCGCGATGGCGGACCCCGGCAGCGGTGAGCGCCTTGTCGAGGCGGTCGATCTGTTCGGCGGGGTTGGTGGCGTCCTGGTCGGCGTGGCCGAAGTAGAGCTCGGCGGTGATGCGGTCGGCGAGCAGATGGGGGCTGTCCGGGGCGTCGGTGGCGAGGTACGCGCCGTGGAAGCCGGCCGCGGCGGCGACCCGCTCCGGGTAGGTGCCGGCGGTGCGCAGGGTCAGGCCCGCGCCCATGCAGTAGCCGGTGATGCCGACCGGCCCGGCGGTGGTGAAGGGGGACGCGGCCAGCCAGTCCAGGTAGCCGGCGGCGTCCCGCATGGCGCCCTCCGGGGTGAGGGTCCGCGCGGCCGGGCCCAGGGCCTGGATGATCTCCGGACGCTCGGCGGGGTTGATGAAATCGGGCAGTTCGACCACGGGTGCGCGGCCATGGCGATAGAAGACGTTGGGGACGAGGACCGTGTAACCGGCCGAGGCGAGACGGTCGGCCATCGACCTGAGGTGCGGGCGCAGACCGAAGGCGTCCATGTAGAGCAGGACGGCCGGGTGCGGGGCGTTGTCGTCGGGGCGGGCGAGGTAGGCGTCGGCGGTTCCGTCGGGGGTGGGGATGTCGAGGGATGTTCCCTGTACGGCGGTCATGGGAGGGCGTCTCTCAGTTCTCGCGGGTGGCGGCGTCGGTCAGTTCCTTCACGCGGGCGGCGGGGATCGGGACGCCGGGCGTCTCGAAGAACCAGCGCTGCCCCTCCTCCTGGCTCAGCCCCTCCGGCCGCTCTCCCATGTACGGCTGTACGTACACCGGGGTGTCCGGCTGGCTGCGCCAGCTGTCGGCGAGCGTGCCGATGTCCACCGCGTCGTAGCCGAGGAGATCCAGCAGCTCGGCGGCCTCCGCCTTGGCTGCCGGGTCGTCGCCCGCGATGGGCAGGGCACTGCGGTCGGGGGCGCCGGCGGGGCGGGCGCTGGTGAACAGGCGCCGGAAGTCGATGTTGTTGAAGGCCTTGACCACCCGGGAGCCTGCAAGGTGCCGCTGCACCAGGGCGCTGGAGGTCAGCTCACCCGCGTCCAGCTCGGCGAGGCGGCCGTCGCGGTCCGGGTAGTAGTTCATCGTGTCGATCACCGTCCGGCCCGCCAGAGCGTCGGCAGGGAGACGGTCGTAGGCCTTCAGGGGAACGGTGGCCACGACCAGGTCACCGGCGCGCGCGGCCTCGGCGGGCGTGGCCGCACGGGCGTGTGCACCGAGCTCGCCGACAAGATCGGCGAGCGTCTCGGGGCCGCGGGAGTTGCTGAGGACGACATCCAGTCCGGCGCCGACGGCCAGCCGGGCCACCACACCGCCGATCATGCCGCTGCCGATGATTCCAAGGGTCCTGCTCGCCATGGCGCACCTCCGCGTCGTATGTGAAACTGAGTGTCACGCTAGCCACTGAGTTTCGACACTGCAAGCCAGGGTCGGCTGAGGTTAGGATCGGCGAGTGACCGCAGCAGCACGCACGAAGACGAGGGACATCGCCCGGGCCGCCGTGAGGGCCGAACTCGCCCAGGTGGCCTTCGAGTTGTTCCGCCGAGAAGGATTCGACAAGGTCACCCTCGACGACCTCGCAGCGGCCGCCGGGGTGTCCCGCAGCACCTTTCTGCGTTACTTCGGCACCAAGGAGGACGCGGTCCTCGGCGCCTTCGAGGGGCAGGACCGGCGGGTCGCCGACGCCCTGCGCGCCCGTCCGGCCGACGAGGACGAGTGGACGGCCCTGCGGCACGCCCTGGACACGGTGATCGAGCGGTATCACGTGGACCCGGCCGGCTCCCTGGAGACGACCCGGCTGGTCCGCGACACCCCGGCCCTGTGCGCGCGGCACCTGGAGAAGCAGTACAGCTGGCGCCCCGCCCTGTCCGAGGCCCTCGCCGAGCGCGCCGGTGCCGACGCGCCGACGCTCGCCCAGTCGGTGCGGGCGGCAGCCGCCCTGGACTGTCTGAACGTCGCCCTGGACCACTGGCTCGCCTCCGACGGCCGCCTGAACCTGGTCGAGCTGCTGGACGACGCGTTCGCGGCGCTCGCGGCGGGATGATCAGAGTGTGCCGGGCGTGCTGCTCACGACGATCAGGCCGCGGCCGTCAGGGGTGCCGACGACGCCGTTGGCGTTGTTGACGTCGGGCGTCTGCACCACGCGAGCCCATGCAGGCGTACGGCCTGCTGCCGATGGTGATGCCCTCCTGAACCCCGGCCACCACCTTCGTCACATGGTGCGCCCCGCCACCAGCCACTTGGACGGCAGCTCGATCCGCCTGCCGTCGGGGCCGAACTCCGTGGTGGTCAGCGGGAGTTCACCGCTCGCCAGGACGGTGAGGCCGGCCGTGCGCAGATACTCGGGCACGGCGTCGTCGGCCACTTCACCGGGGGCGATGCCGTGCTGGAAGATCGGCGCGAGCTTGGGCGGCGGTCCGGTGGGGCTCTGCGCCAGGCCCAGCAGGACGGGCTTGGCGGCCTCGGAGAGTTCGACGAGGAAGACCCGGCCGCGCTCGCCGACGAGCGCGGCGAGCCCGTCCACCATGGGCTGCCGGTCGTCCGGTTCGGCCTGGTGGAGGACGCCGCGCATATAGACGTTGGCGTCGCCGAGTTCGGCGTGCAGCGTCTCCGTCTCGCTCTTCTCCACGGCGTCCAGCACGCGGTACGTCGCCTGTCCGGCGGGGTCGGCGTGCCGGGCGTGGTCGAGGGCGGCGGCGGACAGATCCGCGCCGACGACGCGCCTGAAGCGGTCGGCGAGGAAACGGGTCTGGGTGCCGTTGCCGCAGCCGAGGTCCACCATCGCCAGGCCGGGATGGGCGAGGTGCGGCTCGAACAGGCTCAGGTGTATGCCGACGGTCAGGGCAGGCTCCGCGTCCCAGAACACGGCCCCCTGCTCCTCGGGGGCCTCACGCCAGAAGCCCTCCCAGGCCTCCCGGTACCGACTCGTCACGCTCATGACCGACTCCCCAGGGTGCGACGAACTGGCCCGCTTCAAGTGACGGGCGAGTACGGTCTATCGCGCCCTGGTCACAGCTACAAGCGCGTGGCGCATTCCTTCACTCCGCATTCGAGGGTCGTACGCCCCCGGGTCCCTCTCACACCCCTGATGTGCAGTCAGCACGCCCCTGTTGTGCGGTCAGCGCCGCGGCAGGGTCAGTTCGAACCAGACGGTCTTGCCCGCCTTCGTACGGCTGGTGCCCCACTCGCGGGCGAGGGTGCTGACCACGCGCAGTCCGCGCCCGAACTCGTCGGTCGGGCCGGCGCTGCGCAGGGTCGGCAGGTCGTGGTCGTCGTCGTCCACTTCGCACAGCAGGGTGTCACCGCGGACGAGCCGCAGGTCGACGGGGCGGCTGTGGGAGTGCCGTACGGCGTTGGTGACGAGTTCGCTGACCAACAGCTCGGCGTTGTGGGCGAGTTCGGCGAGCCCCCAGTGGTGGAGCTGCTCGCGGACGACGGCACGCGCGCGGCCGACCTCTATCGGGTCGAGGGCGAGCCGCCACTCGGCGACGTCGTCCGCGTCGATGCCGTTGAGCCGTGCCATCAGCAGGGCCACGTCGTCCTTGCGGCCGCCGCGTGTGTTGAGGGCGCGGATGATGGAGTCGCAGGCGTCGTCCATGGAGGCGGCCGGGTGGGCGGCGGACTCGCTGAGGGTCGCCAGGCCCACGCCGATGTCCTCGCCGCGCACCTCGACCAGTCCGTCGGTGCACATCACGATGCGGTCGCCGGGCTCCACGCGCACGCGTACCGCTTCGAAAGGCACTCCGCCGACGCCGATGGGCGCGCCCGTCGGCAGGTCGAGCAGCTCGCTGCGGCCGTCCTCGGCGCGGACCAGTACGGGTGGGATGTGCCCGGCGTTGGCGATGTGCAGTTCGCTCGCGATCGGGTCGTAGACGGCGTACAGACAGGTCGCGAGGTAGGTGTCGCCGAGGCGCTGGGCGAGGTCGTCGAGGTTGCGCAGCAACTGCGCAGGCGGCAGGTCGAGCGCGGCCATGGTCTGCACGGCCGTACGCAACTGGCCCATCATGGCGGCCGAGTTGAGGCCGTGGCCCATGACGTCGCCGACGACGAGGGCGGTGCGGGCGCCGGGGAGCTTCACCGAGTCGAACCAGTCGCCGCCGACCCGGCCGAGGAGCGTGCCCGGCAGATAGCGGGTGGCGATGTCGCAGCCCGCCATGCGCGGCGGGATGTGCGGCAGCATGCTGTCCTGGAGGGTCTCGGCGACGCTCTCCTGGTAGGTGTACATGCGCGCGTTGTCGAGCACGAGGCCCGCGCGGGCGGCGAGTTCGGCGCCGGTGACCCGGTCCATGTCGTTGAACTCGACGCGCTCCGGGTGGCGCAGCAGGATCATGAAGCCGAGCACCACATTGCGCGCCTTCAGGGGCACGATCAGCATGGAGCGGTTGTTGATGAGCGGCCGGATGTCACGCTTCTCGAACTGCGAGGCGATGGCGTGGCCCATCTCCTCGCTGATGCGCGGCACCAGGACGGGCTCGCCACTGGTCATGCACTGGAAGAACGGTGTGTGCGCCGGGAAGGGCATGGCCTCGCCGACCGGCACGACGTCGTCCCAGCGGCCGGGTTCGTCGGTGTGCTCGACGGCGACCCGGTGCCACATGGTGGTCGTGTCCGGTACACCGTCGGGGAACCCCTCGCCGGCGACGACCTGTTCGCGCAGATAGGTGCCGGCGACGTCCGTGAAGCGCGGGACGACGGCCTTGCTGACCTCGATGATGGTCGTGGACAGGTCCAGCGAGGTGCCGATCCTCCCGCTGACCTCGTTGAGGAACTCCAGGTGTTCGCGTACGGCCGCGTACTCGAGGTCCTCGGCCTCGTCGGCAAGCTCCTGCGGTACCGGCAGGCCCTCGGCCTCCGCCCGGGCGGCCCGCTCGCGACGTGCCCTGCGCTCGACGCGCCGGGGCACGCCCCAGTCGGGGGTGACGGGCACCCGGTCGTTCTGGCTGAACTCCAGGACCGGATAGCCCAGTTCGAGGACCTGCGAGACGATGCGGGCGCTCTCGTCGACGCTCATGCTGGGCAGGATCTCGGGCAGCCGGCGGGCAAGCTCCTCGGCGCCGGGGAAGTCCGTGTGCAGGGCGAAGCCGGGAGCGATCCGCTCGAACGCCAGGTCCCCTTCGCCGTCGTCGGGTTCGTCCTGGCGGAGTCCGGCGGTGTCGGCGGCGAGGACGAGCAGCCGCTCGTGTCCCGGGCCCACCAGGGGGTACGCCCACCACAGCACGTCCACGCGCGCGTGGACGTCTTCGTGTTCGGGGACGGTGAGGCGGGCGCGGCCCGCCGCCGGGTAGGAGAGCCTGCCGTCGAGGGACGATTCGAGGCCGGGGCCGAGACCGTCGTATGCCGCGTACGCCCCGTACGGGGTGATGTCCTCGTCCTCGGGCAGTGCGCCGGATACGGGCAGCAGGTCCACCGCCGCGCGCCCTATCGCGTCGTCCTTGGGGACTCCGAACAGCCGGCCCGCGCCCCTGCTCCAGTGGGAGACCAGGCCGTCACGGTCCACCACGACCACGGCCAGCGGGACACGGCCGGCCGTGGCGAGCTCGGTCGCCGCGCCGTTCCCAGCTCCGCGGCTGGGAGGTGCGTCCCTCTCGGTGCCACGGTCGGTGCCATATTCCATGGCCCAGGCCCTCTCTCCCCACAGCTCCGCAAGATCTGCGCCGCCTACTCCACCGTACGGCTCCGGCCGGTGGTGATGTGCGGCAATGCGGGAATTGGTGCGATGGGACGGCCCCCGCGCGCGGGGGCGCGCGCCGGAGCATATGACGCTGTGTCAGTCTTCGTGCCCCAACTGCAGATCCCGCTCGGTCCGGCCGCCTCCCGCCATCTGGAGCACCGTGGCGACCGGCGGGTAACCGGCGGCGATGACGGTGTACTCGCCGGAGGACAGGTCGACGAACCGGAACGTTCCGTCGAGGCCGGTGGTCAGCGTGTCCACCACATTGCCCGCCGCGTCGAGCAGTGTCACGCGCGCGTCCTCGACGGGGCGCCCGCCGCTCGCCCGCACGGTGCCGCGCAGCACGGCGCCGCCCGCGAGTTCGACGTCCTGGCGGGTCTCCCGGGAGGCCTGGACGGTGACGGGGAGCGCGGCCGGGCGGAACGCGGGCGCGCTCGCGGCGAGGGTGTACTCGCCGGCCACCAGGTCGGTGATGACGTAGCCGCCCTCGCGTCCGCTGCGGGTGGTGGCGACGACCTCGCCGTGCACGTTGGTGAGCGTGACGGTGGCGTCGCGCACGGGGGTGCCGTCGGCGGTGAGCACGCTGCCGGCAAGGCGTCCGGCGCCGCCCAGGACGACATCCAGCTCGACGGGGCGCTCGCCGACGGTGACGGAGACGGCCTGCGGCTGGTGGCCGCCCGCGGCCGCGATGAGGACGTACGCCCCCGAGCCGGGCGTGGACAGCGCGTACCGCCCGTCCTCGCCGCTCGCGCCGCGCCCGATCTGCTGTCCGGTCGCGTCGATGAGCGTGAGCGCGGCGCGGGGGACGACGGTCCCGTCGGGGTGCTGCACCGAGCCGCAGACAGGGACTCCGGCGGGGTACGGCGAACGGGCCTGCGGGATCGCGGCGTTCTCGGTCGCGGGCTCGGTTTCGGCGGCGTTGTGGGACACCAGTGGTTTCTCCTTGAGGAAGAACGCGATGAGCAGGCCGAGGGCGAGCACCGGCACCAGGTAGAGGAAGATCCGGGGCATGGCGTCGGCGTACGCCCGGATGTAGTCGTCGCGCAGCGGCGCGGGCAGTGCGTGGACGAGCTGCGGGGTGATGGACTCCGGGTCGGGAAGCTGTGCACCCGCGCGCGTGGGCAGCCGTTTCCCGAGGGCGTCGGTGAGCCGGTCGGCGAAGAGGGTGCCGAAGATCGCGGCGCCGACACTTCCCCCGATCTGCCGGAAGTAGTTGTTCGCACTGGTGGCGGTGCCGAGGTCGGCGGGGCGCACGGAGTTCTGCACGGCCAGGATCAGGACCGGCATCACCATGCCGATCCCGGCGCCGAGGACGGCCATCCAGATGCTGTAGTGCAGCCGGGGCGTGTCGGCTTCGAGGCGGGAGAGCAGCCACATGCCGACGACGGAGACGGCGCTGCCGAGGACGGGGTAGATCTTGTAGCGCCCGGTGTGGCTGATGAGCTGCCCGGAGACGATCGAGGCGCCGACGATGCCGCCCATCATGGGCAGCATCAGCAGGCCCGATTCGGTGGCGGAGGCCCCGTCGACCATCTGCAGAAAGGTCGGCAGATAGCTGGCGGCGCCGAACAGCGCGACGCCGATCACCAGGCCCACCAGACCGGTGACGTTGAAGACGGAGTCCCTGAACAGCCGCAGCGGGATGAGGGGTTCGGCGGCGAAGTGCTCGGCGACGAGGAAGAGGACGGTGGCGGCCGCCGCTCCTGCGCCGAGGCCGAGGATCACCCGCGAGTCCCAGGCGTACTCGGTGCCGCCCCAACTGGTCAGCAGCACAAGGCAGGTGGAGGCGGCGGCGAGCAGCAAAGCACCCAGGACGTCGAGCCGCGGCTTGGCCTGCGGCTTCGGGAGCTTCAGTACGACGGTGACGACGGCCAGGGTGACCAGGCCGAAGGGGACGTTGAAGTAGAAGCACCAGCGCCAGGAGAGGTGGTCGGTGAAGTACCCGCCCAGCAAGGGGCCGGCAACGGACGCGAGGCCGAACGCGGCGCCGATCAGGCCCATGAAGCGGCCGCGCCTGCGGGGCGGCACGATGTCCGCGATGATCGCCTGCACGCCGATCATGAGCCCGCCCGCGCCGACACCCTGGACCGCGCGGAAGGCGATCAGCTGGTCCATGCTCCGGGCCCTGCCCGCGAGCGCCGCGCCGATCACGAAGACGACGATGGCGAACTGGAAGACGCCCTTGCGGCCGAGCAGGTCGCCGAGCTTGCCGTAGACCGGGAGACCCACGGTGGCGGTGAGGAGGTAGGCGGTGATCGCCCAGGACATCCTGTCCAGGCCGTGCAGCTCGCCGACGACCTTCGGGAGCGCGGTGGCGACGATCATCTGCTCCAGGGCGGCGAGCAGCAGTGCCAGCATCAGCCCGAGGAAGACCAACCGCACCCGGCGCGGACTCAGTTCGACCGGTCCGCCCGACGCGGCGGAGGGAGCCTGCGGGGACGCCACGGCCGGTTCGCCCCGCAGTTCGCCCTGCGCCAGAGTCGTCCCGCCCACGTACCGCTCCCCTCGTCGCGCTGCCACACAATTCCGCTCAAGGCGGCAACTACGGGCAAGCGCGACGAGTTACGGCGGACCGGCGCGGCGCGAGGAGATCCACTCGATCCGGTGAGGGGCGTCAACGACCCCCGAGCGCCCGGGACTTACTTCGCGACCTCGGTGGCGAGCTTCTCGAGCACGGCGTCGTAGATCCGGCCGAGGCCCTTGGGCGCGAAGGTCTTCTCGAAGAAGCCGCCGATGCCGCCGGCGCCGTTCCAGACGGTGGTCACGACGACGCGGGACTTGCCCTCGCCGGCCGGGGTGACCCGCCAGGTGGTGACCATCGAGGAGTTGCGGTCCTTCTCGACGAGCTCGCCGTCGGTGGGCTCGCTGACCTCCAGGAGGCAGTCGCGGACGCGCTTGCTGGTGGCCTGGAGCTTCCAGTGGACGAGGGTGCCCTCGCCGTCGCCGCCCTCGCGCACCTCGTACTCGCTGAAGTGCTCGGGCAGCAGCTTCGCGCGCGTGCCGCTGTAGTCGGCGAGGGCGTCGAACACCTTCTCTGCGTCTGCCGCGACGACCCGCTCGGTAGTGGCCTCGACCTGCGCCATTGCTTCCTCCAGGACTTGCTTCTCTCGGGGTTGGGGCAAGCCAACCACCCCCGCCCACGGCCGCCCAAATCGGGGTGGCCCAAGGCGCCCCCGGGGCGCCGGGAGCGATCGGAAACAGGCCTTGCACGGGAATTCGAACACGTGTTTCACTCGGGGCAGCGCTACCGAGGAGGCGTCATGCGGTGGGAGAACCTCACAGTGGAGTCCGGCGGCCACAGCCGGGCGGCCGACGCCGCGCTGTTCGGCGCGGACGCGGTGGTCAGCCGTACCTTCGACACGCCCGAATTCCGTGGAATCACCTTCCACGAGGTGCGGGCCCGCTCGATCATCAACCGGGTGCCGGGCGTCTCGCGCATGCCCTTCGAGTGGACGGTGAATCCGTACCGCGGCTGCTCGCACGCGTGCGTGTACTGCTTCGCCCGCAAGACGCACACCTATCTGGACCTCGACTCGGGGCTCGACTTCGACTCACAGATCGTGGTCAAGGTGAACGCCCCGGAGCTGCTGCGCCGCCAGCTCGGCTCGCGCCGCTGGCAGGGCGAGCACATCGCGATGGGCACCAACGTCGACTGCTATCAGCGCGCCGAGGGCCGCTACCGCCTGATGCCGGGCATCCTGTCCGCCCTGCGCGACCACGCCAACCCCTTCTCGATCCTGACGAAGGGCACACTGATCCTGCGCGACCTCGATCTGCTGGTGCAGTCGGCCCAGGTGACGGACGTCGGCATCTCGGTGTCGGTCGGCTTCACCGACCCCGAACTGTGGCGCACGGTGGAGCCGGGCACACCCGCCCCGGAGCGCCGTCTGGAGGTCGTCCGCACGCTCGCCGAGCACGGCATCGGCTGCGGCGTCCTGATGGCCCCCGTGATCCCCTTCCTGAGCGACCAGCCGGCCCAACTGCGCGCCACCGTACGGGCGATCGCGGCCGCCGGGGCCACCTCCGTCACCCCGCTGGTGCTGCACCTGCGGCCCGGCGCCCGCGAGTGGTTCATGGCCTGGCTGGCCCAACACCACCCGTACCTGGTGCGCCGCTACGAGCGCCTGTACGCGGACGGCTCCTACGCCCCGAAGTGGTACCAGCGCCGGATCACCCGTCAGGTCCACGACCTGGCCCAGGAGTACGGGATCGGCCCCACGCGCGCGGGGATGCCACGGCGGATCCCGCCCCCCGAGGCGCCCGAGCCGGCGGTGTCCGAACCGACCCAACTCACGCTGATTTGAGAGCATACGAGCGCATCCCGCGACCCGATTGGGTCAAGTCTTGCCAGAACGAGTTCTTCCGGAGCGGCTTTCCGGGACTATGCGGCGAGGACCGTGAGACTCGCGGTCCGAAACCCTCCGTCCTGGGAGGACTTCATGAGAAAACGCGCAGCCGTGCTGTGCGGTGCCGCCGTCGTCGTGGCCGGGAGCTTCACGGCTCTCCCCGCCGGCGCGAGCACCTCGCAGAGCCCGGAGCCCGCTCCCGCCGCGAAAGTCACCTGGAAGAACTGCGCCACCACGAACTATCCGACGCTCCAGTGCGCGTCGCTCAACGTGCCGCTCGACCACCAGAACCCGCACGGGAAGCAGATCACGCTTGCGCTCTCGCGCGTGAAGCACACCGCGAAGAAGAGCCAGGGCCCGCTGCTGGTCAACCCGGGCGGTCCCGGCGGCAGCGGCCTCTCGCTCGCCGGGTTCGTCGCGTCCTCACTGCCCAAGGCGGTCGCGGCCCAGTACGACGTCATCGGCTTCGACCCGCGCGGGGTGGGCAAGAGCACGCCCGCCCTCGACTGCAAGCCGGGCCACTTCAACCCGGTGCGCCCCGACTCCGTGCCGAGCACTCCGGCCCTCGAGAAGACCAACCTCGACCGCGCCAAGTCCTTCGCCGCCGCCTGCGGCACCAAGTACGCGAGCCTGCTGCCGTACATCAACACCATCCAGGCCGTGCAGGACATGGACTCGATCCGCGCGGCCCTCGGCGCCGGCAGGACCAGCTACTTCGGCTACTCGTACGGCACCTACCTCGGCGCCGTCTACGCCAAGCTCTTCCCTCAGCGCGTGAAGCGGCTGGTCCTGGACTCGATCGTCGACCCGACCGGTGTCTGGTACGACGACAACATCTCGCAGGACTACGCCTTCGACGCGCGCCAGAAGGCCCTGATGGCCTGGATCGCCAAGTACAACTCGACGTACAAGCTGGGCACCGACCCGGCCAAGATCGAAGCCAAGTGGTACGCGATGCGGGCGGCGCTCGCCAAGAAGCCGGCCGGCGGCAAGGTGGGGGCCTCCGAGCTGGAGGACACGTTCGTCCCCGGCGGCTACTACAACGGCTACTGGCCGTACCTGGCCGAAGCGTTCGCCGCATACGTGAACAACAAGAACTCCGACCCGCTGGTCGAGGCCTACCAGAACTTCGCCGCCGTCGACGCGTCCGGGGACAACGGCTACAGCGTCTACGCCTCGGTGCAGTGCCGTGACGCCTCCTGGCCGCGCGACTGGAACCAGTGGCGCAAGGACAACTGGGCGGTCTACGACAAGGCGCCGTTCATGGTATGGAACAACGCCTGGTACAACGCGCCGTGCGCCTTCTGGCCGACGGACTCGCTGAGGCCGGTGCACATCGCCAATGACAAGCTGCCGCCGGTGCTGCTGTTCCAGGCGACCAACGACGCGGCCACCCCGTACGAGGGCGGCGCGACGGTCCACCGCCTGCTGGCCGGCTCGAGCTTCGTGGTCGAGCAGGGCGGCGGGAACCACGGCATCACGCTGAGCGGGAACGCCTGCCTCGACAAGTACCTTGCGACGTACCTGTCCGACGGCACGGTGCCGCGCAGCGGCGGCCCGATCGACGCGGTGTGCCCGAAGACGCCCGACCCCACGCCGCTGACCACCAAGGCCGCGTCGACGTCCACCGGGTCCACCGGCGGCGCGACGCTGCACGGACTGGTCGGCTTCCGCGGCTGAGCACCAGCGAAATCGAGGTCCCGTCGGGGGCGCTGTCAGACCCGTGGTCCACGATGGACGCATGAGTGAGCTGACCAGGATCACCGCCCCCGACGGGGTCTTCCCCGCCGCGCAGTACAGCCACGTCGTCATGGGCACGGGCCGTTTCGTCGCCATCGCCGGCCAGATCGCGCTGGACGAGGACGGCAAGCCCGTCGGTGAGGGCGACCCCGAGGCCCAGGCCCGCCAGGTCTTCGAGAACCTCCGACGCTGCCTGGCCGCCGCCGGAGCGACCTTCGACGACGTCGTCAAACTCACCTTCTTCGTCACGGACATGGCGCACATGCCCGCGATCCGCGCGGCCCGCGCCGCACACATACCCGACGACCGGCTCCCCGCCGCCTCCGCGGTGCAGGTCGCCGCGCTGGTCCGGCCCGATTTCCTGATGGAGATCGAGGCGTTCGCGGTCGTGGGCGAGTGAGCGGTCTCCGGATCCGGGAGATGACACTGGCCGACTGCGACCGCGTGGCCGAGATCCGCGTCGGCGGCTGGCAGACCGCGTACCGGGGGATCATCCCGCAGTCGTACCTCGACGCGATGAGCGTGACGGAGGACGCCGAACGGCGCCGCATGCGCTTCCTCCAGGGCAATCCCGGCGTGGTGAACCTGATCGCCGAACTGGACGGCGAGATCGCCGGCTGGGCCTGCCACGGCCCGTACCGGGACGGCGAAGTCACCACCGGGGACGCCGAGTTGTACGCGATCTACGTCGACCCGAAGCGGTACGGCGCCGGCATCGGGCCCGCCCTCATCCAGGAGTCCATACGGCTCTGCGCCACCGTCGGCCACGACCGCATGCTCCTCTGGGTCCTCGAGGAGAACGCCCGCGCCCGGCGCTTCTACGAGCGGTCGGGCTTCCGCACGGACGGCACCGAGGAACCCTTCGAGGTGGACGGCGTCGCGGTGCCCGAGGTGCGGTACGTCAGGGACCTCACGGACTGACGCGGCGTCACCTCTGTTTCGGAATCCGTTCCAACGCCCGGACCGCCGCCTCCGCCAGCGCCGGATGCGCCAGCGCCTCGTTGAGTACGGGTCTGGCGCGGGTGTCCTCCAGGTCGCCGAGGCCCTCCACGCAGGCGAGCGCCACCCGCCGGTACGGGTCGTGCGGGCGCAGCCTGCGCTCCAGGGTGGTGATCAGCGCGGGCACGGATTCGGGGGCGCGCAGCTCCGCAAGGAGCCGGACCGGGTGGAGGGCGTAGGCGACGCGGAGTTCGTTGGTGGCGAGGGCGGCCGCCGCGCGGGCGGTGCGCGGGTCGCCGAGGTGGGCGAGGGCGTGGGCGGCGGAGGCACAGCGCTGCGGATCGCGGTGGTTCAGGAACAGGACGAGGGCCTCGAAGGCACGGCGGTCGCCCGCGAGCCCCAGCCGGAACGCGGCCAGCTCCCTGGCCCACAGCGGCTGCCCGGGCTCGGTGAGCACCCGGGCCAGCTCGTCGGGGTCCTCGGTCGCCACGAGCCGGTCGTACGCGGCGGTCGCCCCCGACTCCGCCCGTAAACGCTCCGTGAGTGATCGCAACTCTTCGTCCATGGCACCGACATTAGAGGGGACGCCGATCTCTCGGGACGTACATCACAAACACGGGGACTAGCGCGCTCGTTACCCGCCGGTTAAGCTCAGACGAGCGAGTTACCCACTCGCACCTCCTTACGGCGGCCTGGTGACGCAGCCGTCGTGAGAGCAGTCGGTTCGGTACATCAGGTACCGCAGCACGACCCGGCCACGGGACAGGGCCGGTCGAATCACCACCGTTCGCTTCAGGCGTGTGCGCGCCCACGGCGACGGCAGGCACCGGGCGTGTGCGCTTGCAGCCCGGCAACACCCGCATCTCTTCAACGCACCCGGTGCGCCATGGTCCGGCCTTCGGTCGGGCTTCCCTCGGCGCACCCGGGCGCTCTCCCAGTCGTCACCCTCATGCCTGGAGTCCCGCGATGGCCACTCCCCTGTCCCAGACCCCTTCGTCTCCGCTGACGACCATTGCCGTCGTCGGCCTCGGCACCATGGGCACCGGTATCACCGAGGTGCTCGCCACGGCCGGCCGCGAGGTCGTCGGCATCGACATCAGCGAGGCCGCGACCGCCAAGGCCGTCGCCGCCCTGGAGGCCGCCACCGCCCGCGCCGTGGAGAAGGGCCGGCTGACCGAGCAGGAGCGCACGGACGCCCTCGCCCGCATCCGCACCTCCACCGATCTGCGCGCCGCCGCCGACGCCGACCTCGTCATCGAGGTGGCGCCGGAGTCGTACGAGATCAAGCACCAGATCTTCCGTGAGCTGGACGGGATCGTGCGCCCGGAGACCATCCTGGCGACCGGCACCAACGCCCTGTCCGTGACCCGCCTGGCCGCCGACTCGGCCCGCCCGGAGCGCGTGCTCGGCCTGCACTTCTTCAACCCGGCGCCGGCGATGAAGCTGGTCGAGATCGTCTCCTCCGTCCTCACCGCGCCGACGGCCGTCTCGGCGGTCACCAACCTCGCCCTCGACCTCGGCAAGGAGCCCGTCGCGGTCGGCGACCGCCCCGGATTCGTCGCCGACGGGCTGCTGTTCGGCTACCTCAACCAGGCCGCCGCGATGTACGAGGCGAAGTACGCCTCCCGCGAGGACATCGACGCCGCGATGCGGCTCGGCTGCGGTCTGCCGATGGGCCCGCTCGCGCTGCTCGACCTGATCGGCGTCGACACGGCCCGTACGGTCCTGGAGGCCATGTACGCCGAGTCCCACGACCGGCTGCACGCCCCCGCCCCGATCCTCAAGCAGCTCAGCGAGGCGGGCCTGACCGGCCGCAAGTCGGGCCGCGGCTTCTACACCTACGAGGCTCCCGGCAGCGCCACCGTCGTGCGGGACGTACTGACGCCGCTGGACGGCGCCACCCTCACCCCGGGCCGCGAGGTCCGCTCCGTCGGTGTCGCGGGCTCCGGCACCATGGCCTCCGGCATCGCCGAGGTCTTCGCCAAGGCCGGGTACGAGGTCGTCCTCGCCGCCCGCAGCGAGGAGAAGGCGCAGGCCGCCAAGGCCCGTATCGGCAAGTCGCTCTCGCGCTCCGTCGACAAGGGGCGGATGACGGCCGAGGCCGCCGCGCAGACCCTGGACCGGATCACCGCGGCGGGTTCCTACGAGTCCTTCACCGACGTCGACCTGGCCGTCGAGGCCGTCGCCGAGGACCTGGAGATCAAGCAGCAGCTGTTCGCGACGCTGGACAAGGTCTGCAAGCCGGGCGCGGTCCTGGCCACCACGACCTCGTCACTGCCCGTCGTCGCCTGCGCCCGCGCCACCTCGCGCCCGCAGGACGTGATCGGCATGCACTTCTTCAACCCGGCGCCGGCGATGAAGCTGGTCGAGGTCGTCCGTACGGTGTTGACGGCCGAGGACGTCCACTCAACGGTCCGCGAGGTCTGTGGACGGATCAAGAAGCACGCGGTGGACTGTGGAGACCGTGCAGGCTTCATCGTGAATGCACTGCTTTTCCCGTACCTCAACAACGCGATCAAGATGGTGCAGGAACACTATGCATCTCTTGACGACATTGACGCGGCGATGAAGCTGGGCGGCGGCTACCCGATGGGCCCCTTCGAGCTCCTGGACGTCGTCGGGCTCGACGTCTCCCTGGCGATCGAGAAGGTCCTGCACCGCGAGTTCCGCGACCCGGGCCTGGCCCCGGCGCCGCTCCTGGAACACCTGGTGGCCGCGGGCTGCCTCGGCCGGAAGACGGGCCGTGGCTTCCGCGAATATGCCCGCCGCTGACGGCGCCGGCGACGGGTTCAGAGGCGAGACGGACTGGGGCGGACTGCTCGAGCCGGGCAGTCACCCCGTGTCCTTCGGGCCCGGTGCACCCCCGCCCACCTCGGGCGGGGGAAACCCCGTACATGCGCATCAAGCTGCGCACATGCAGTACGTTCGGGTCATGTCCCAGCCCGCCAAGTCCTCACGTACACCAGCTACGCCCGACGCGCCGGAGAGTGCCGCAGGCAGTCGCGCGGCCGCCCAGCGGCTCAAGATGCGCCGCGAACTGGCGGCTGCGGCGATGGAGCTGTTCGCGACCAAGGGGTACGAGGCGACCACCGTCGACGAGATCGCGGCCGCGGCCGGGGTCGCGCGCCGCACCTTCTTCCGCCACTTCCGCTCCAAGGAAGAGGCGATCTTCCCCGACCACGACGACACCTTGATCCGTGCGGAGGCCGTGCTCAACGCGGCTCCCCCGCACGAGCACCCGCTCGACACGGTGTGCCGGGGCATCAAGGAAGTCATGCGGATGTACGCGGCCCGGCCGGAGATCTCGGTCGCCCGCTACAAGCTCACCCGCGAGGTGCCCACTCTGCGCGAGGCGGAGATCGCGTCGGTCGCCCGCTACGAGCGCCTCTTCACCCGCTATCTCCTCGGCCACTTCGACGAGCACGCGCACGACGACGACGCCAACGACGACCCGCTGCTGGCAGAGGTCGCCGCGTCCGCCGTGGTCACCGCCCACAACCACGTCCTGCGGCGCTGGCTGCGGGCCGGCGGCCAGGGCGACGTGGAGGCACAGCTGGACCACGCCTTCGCGATCGTGCGCAAGACGTTCGGGACGGGCATCGGGGCGGGGCGTTCGACTCCTCCGAAGCCGGCGGCCCCGGCGACGGTCTCCGCCCAGGGCGAGGTCCTGGTCACCGTCGCCCGCACCGACGCGCCGCTGGACGAGGTCATGCGGACCATCGAGCAGGCACTCAAGGAACGCTGAAGCCTCTCCACGCCCTGTGATGACGGCCACCCTTCGGGGTGGCCGTTTTGGCATGTCAGAGCCCCTTTTCAGGCACCTTTCAGCCGTCGTTCGATCGATCATCGCTCATTTGTTACGTAAAGATTTCACCTGAGGGCAATCTCTGGCACTCAGTGCCTTGCAAGGTGACACGCGGTGTCATACGTTGAAGGAGTCCGGGCGGCCGGCGTGCAGAGACCTTTCGTACGTCGGCTGTCCCAGCAAGCCAATGGCTTGCGCGCCCGGACGCCTGCGTCACAGGCAACCTCCTGCGCCACAAAGCGCTGCCGAACAGCATCACCGCCGAACCGACGGCACTTCCCAAAACCCTCAGCAGCACACCGACGTAACCCTCAGCGTCCCTCCCTCAGGACGCGTATCGCCGGAGGCAACACCGTGACCGTGAAGGACATCCTGGACGCGATCCAGTCGCCGGACTCGACTCCGGCCGACTTCGCCGCTCTGCCCCTCCCCGAGTCGTACCGCGCGATCACCGTGCACAAGGACGAGACGGAGATGTTCGCGGGCCTCGAAACCCGCGACAAGGACCCGCGCAAGTCGATCCACCTCGACGACGTGGCGCTGCCCGAGCTCGGCCCGGGCGAGGCCCTGGTGGCCGTCATGGCCTCCTCGGTCAACTACAACTCGGTGTGGACCTCGATCTTCGAGCCGCTGTCCACCTTCGGCTTCCTGGAGCGCTACGGCCGCCTCAGCGAGCTGACCAAGCGGCACGACCTGCCGTACCACATCATCGGCTCCGACCTCGCGGGCGTCGTCCTGCGCACCGGGCCGGGTGTGAATGCCTGGAAGCCCGGTGACGAGGTCGTCGCGCACTGCCTGTCGGTCGAGCTGGAGTCGTCCGACGGCCACAACGACACGATGCTCGACCCCGAGCAGCGCATCTGGGGCTTCGAGACCAACTTCGGCGGCCTCGCCGAGATCGCCCTCGTCAAGTCCAACCAGCTGATGCCCAAGCCGGGCCACCTCAGCTGGGAGGAGGCCGCCGCTCCGGGCCTGGTCAACTCGACCGCGTACCGGCAGCTGGTCTCCCGCAACGGCGCCGGCATGAAGCAGGGCGACAACGTCCTGATCTGGGGCGCGAGCGGTGGACTCGGCTCGTACGCCACCCAGTTCGCGCTGGCCGGCGGCGCCAACCCGATCTGTGTCGTCTCCAGCGACCAGAAGGCGGAGATCTGCCGCTCGATGGGCGCCGAGGCGATCATCGACCGCAACGCCGAGGGCTACAAGTTCTGGAAGGACGAGCACACCCAGGACCCGAAGGAGTGGAAGCGCTTCGGCAAGCGCATCCGCGAGCTGACCGGCGGCGAGGACGTCGACATCGTCTTCGAGCACCCGGGCCGCGAGACCTTCGGCGCCTCCGTCTACGTCACGCGCAAGGGCGGCACCATCGTCACCTGCGCCTCGACCTCGGGCTACAACCACGAGTACGACAACCGCTACCTGTGGATGTCCCTGAAGCGGATCATCGGCTCGCACTTCGCCAACTACCGCGAGGCCTGGGAGGCCAACCGGCTCGTCGCGAAGGGCAAGATCCACCCGACGCTGTCGAAGGTCTACTCCCTGGAGGAGACCGGGCAGGCCGCGTACGACGTGCACCGCAACCTCCACCAGGGCAAGGTCGGCGTGCTGTGCCTCGCCCCCGAGGAGGGCCTCGGCGTGCGCGACGAGGAGCTGCGCGCCAAGCACATCGACGCCATCAACCGCTTCCGCAACATCTGAGACACCCGAGGTCATAGATGACTGAGCGTCAGCCCGCCGAAGGCAAGCGGGAGAAGGACCGGCCGTGGCTCATGCGCACGTACGCCGGTCACTCCACGGCCGAGGCGTCCAACGAGCTGTACCGGCGCAACCTCGCCAAGGGCCAGACCGGCCTGTCGGTCGCGTTCGACCTGCCGACGCAGACCGGCTACGACTCCGACCACATCCTCGCCCGCGGCGAGGTAGGCCGGGTCGGCGTGCCGGTGGCGCACCTCGGTGACATGCGCCGGCTGTTCCAGGACATCCCCCTGGAGCAGATGAACACCTCGATGACGATCAACGCCACCGCCATGTGGCTGCTGGCGCTCTACCAGGTCGTCGCGGAGGAGCAGGGTGCGGACATCACCCAGCTCCAGGGCACGACCCAGAACGACATCGTCAAGGAGTACCTGTCCCGCGGCACTCACGTGTTCCCGCCGGGGCCGTCTCTCCGCCTGACGACGGACATGATCGCGTACACGGTCTCCCACATCCCGAAGTGGAACCCGATCAACATCTGCAGCTACCACCTGCAGGAGGCGGGCGCCACGCCGGTCCAGGAGATCGCGTACGCGATGTCCACGGCGATCGCGGTCCTCGACGCCGTCCGGGACAGCGGTCAGGTCCCTGCCGAGAAGTTCGGTGACGTCGTCGCCCGCATCTCCTTCTTCGTGAACGCGGGCGTCCGCTTCGTCGAGGAGATGTGCAAGATGCGCGCCTTCGGCCGCATCTGGGACAAGGTCACCCGCGAGCGCTACGGCATCGAGAACGCCAAGCAGCGCCGCTTCCGGTACGGCGTCCAGGTCAACTCCCTGGGTCTGACCGAGGCGCAGCCGGAGAACAACGTCCAGCGGATCGTCCTCGAGATGCTGGCCGTGACCCTCTCCAAGGACGCACGCGCGCGTGCCGTCCAACTCCCCGCCTGGAACGAGGCGTTGGGCCTGCCCCGCCCCTGGGACCAGCAGTGGTCCCTGCGCATCCAGCAGGTGCTCGCCCACGAGAGCGACCTGCTGGAGTACGAGGACATCTTCGAGGGCTCGCACGTCATCGAGGCGAAGGTCGCGAAGCTCGTCGAGGAGTCCCTCGCGGAGATCGAGCGGATCCAGGAGATGGGCGGCGCCATGGCCGCCGTCGAGTCCGGCTACCTCAAGTCGCAGCTCGTCTCCTCGCACGCCGAGCGCCGCGCTCGTATTGAGTCCGGTCAAGAGAAGATCGTGGGCGTCAACATCTTCGAGACCACCGAGCCGAATCCGTTGACGGCCGATCTCGATACAGCCATCCAGACAGTCGATCCAGCTGTCGAGGCCCGAGTCATCGCATCACTGCAGAACTGGCGCGACACCCGCTACCAGCCGCCCTTCAACCACCCGCGCCCGTGCAAGGCGCTGGAGAAGCTGAAGGAGGCCGCCAAGGGCACCGGCAACCTCATGGAGGCCACCCTGGAGTGCGCCCGCGCCGGGGTCACGACCGGCGAGTGGTCCGGGGCCCTGCGCGAGGTGTTCGGCGAGTTCCGGGCGCCGACGGGCGTCTCGTCGGCGCCGGTGGCGATCCCCGCCGAGGAGGGCTCGGCCATGGCCGACGTCCGCCGCAGGGTCGACCTGACGGCGAAGGACCTCGGCGTCGGCAAGCTGCGCTTCCTGGTGGGCAAGCCCGGCCTGGACGGGCACTCCAACGGCGCCGAGCAGATCGCCGTGCGGGCCCGTGACGCCGGCTTCGAGGTGGTCTACCAGGGCATCCGGCTGACGCCCGAGCAGATCGTGGACGCGGCCCTCGCCGAGGACGTGCACGCGGTCGGCCTGTCGATCCTCTCCGGCTCGCACGCCCAGCTGGTCCCGGATGTACTGGAGCGGCTCCGTGTGGCCGGTGCCACAGATATACCGGTGATCGCCGGTGGCATCATCCCCAATGGTGACGCCGAGCAGCTGCGAGCCGCCGGAGTGGCCGCCGTCTTCACCCCGAAGGACTTCGACATCACCGGAATCATCGGCCGCATCGTCGACGAGATCCGGAAAGCGAACAAGCTCGACCCCCTGGAGGTCCCCGCATGACCACGCCCGTCAACCGTCTGCGTCCGCGACGCTCCTGCCTCGCGGTCCCCGGAAGCAACCCCCGCTTCCTGGAGAAGGCGCAGGGCCTCCCCGCCGACCAGGTCTTCCTCGACCTGGAGGACGCGTGCGCCCCGCTCGCCAAGCCCGAGGCGCGGCACACCATCGTCAAGTTCCTCAACGAGGGTGACTGGACCGGCAAGACGAGGGTCGTGCGGGTCAACGACTGGACGACCGAGTGGACGTACCGCGACGTCGTCACGGTCGTCGAGGGTGCCGGCCAGAACCTCGACTGCATCATGCTGCCGAAGGTCCAGACGGCCCAGCAGGTCGTCGCCCTCGACCTCCTGCTGACCCAGATCGAGAAGACGATGGGCTTCGAGGTCGGCAAGATCGGCATCGAGGCGCAGATCGAGAACGCCCAGGGCCTCAACAACGTGAACGAGATCGCGACGGCCTCCCAGCGCGTCGAGACGATCATCTTCGGCCCGGCCGACTTCATGGCGTCGATCAACATGAAGTCGCTGGTCGTGGGGGAGCAGCCGCCCGGCTACCCGGCGGACGCCTACCACTACATCCTGATGAAGATCCTGATGGCCGCCCGCGCCAACAACCTCCAGGCGATCGACGGCCCCTACCTGCAGATCCGCAACATCGACGGCTACCGCGAGGTCGCCCAGCGCGCCGCCGCCCTCGGCTTCGACGGCAAGTGGGTGCTGCACCCGGGCCAGGTCGAGGCGTCCAACGAGATCTTCTCGCCCTCGCAGGAGGACTACGACCACGCCGAGCTGATCCTGGACGCGTACGACTACTACACGTCCGAGGCGGGCGGCAAGAAGGGCTCCGCGATGCTCGGCGACGAGATGATCGACGAGGCCAGCCGCAAGATGGCCCTGGTCATCTCCGGCAAGGGCCGCGCCGCCGGCATGCAGCGCACCAGCAAGTTCGAGATCCCGGAGGCCTGAGCGCGATGCAGTTCGGACGCACCTACGAGGAGTTCGAGGTCGGGGCGACGTACAAGCACTGGCCGGGCAAGACGGTCACGGAGTACGACGACCACCTGTTCTGTCTCCTCACCATGAACCACCACCCGCTCCACATGGACACCAACTATGCGGAGAAGACGACGGACTTCGGCAAGAACGTCGTCGTCGGGAACTACATCTACTCGCTCCTGCTCGGCATGTCCGTCCCCGACATCTCCGGCAAGGCGATCGCCAACCTGGAGATCGAGTCGCTCAAGCACGTGGCGCCGACCTTCCACGGCGACACGATCTACGGCCAGACGACCGTGCTCGACAAGTGGCCGTCCAAGTCGAAGAACGACCGCGGCATCGTCTACGTCGAGACCAAGGGCTACAAGCAGGACGGCACGCTGGTCTGCGTGTTCCGCCGCAAGGTGATGGTGCCGACCGAGACGTACATCAAGGAGCGCGGCGGCGAGCAGCCGGGCCGCCCCGAGCTGAAGCAGCAGGAGAAGTAGCCATGGCCCGTCTCGCCCAGACCGCCGGTCTGACGGACATCCAGCAGGAGATCCTCTCCACCGTCCGCGACTTCGTGGACAAGGAGATCATCCCGGTCGCGACCGAGCTGGAGCACCGCGACGAGTACCCGCAGCAGATCGTCGACGGCCTCAAGGAACTCGGCCTGTTCGGCCTGATGATCCCCGAGGAGTACGGGGGTCTGGGCGAGTCGCTCCTCACCTACGCCCTGTGCGTCGAGGAGATCGCCCGCGGCTGGATGTCGGTGTCCGGCATCATCAACACCCACTTCATCGTGGCGTACATGCTCAAGCAGCACGGCACGCAGGAGCAGAAGGACCACTTCCTGCCGCGCATGGCGGCCGGCGACATCCGCGGCGCCTTCTCGATGTCCGAGCCGGGCCTCGGCTCCGACGTGTCGGCCATCACCTCCAAGGCGGTCAAGGACGGCGACGAGTACGTCCTCAACGGCCAGAAGATGTGGCTGACGAACGGCGGAACGTCAAGTCTGGTCGCCGTACTCGTCCGAAGTGATGAAGGACACCCCGAGGGGACCGCGCCCCACAAGTCGATGACGACCTTCCTGGTCGAGAAGGAGCCCGGCTTCGGAGAGGTCCGCCCCGGCCTCACCATCCCCGGGAAGATCGACAAGATGGGCTACAAGGGCGTCGACACCACCGAGCTGATCATGGATGGCCTGCGGATTCCGGCCAATCGTGTGCTCGGCGGCGAGACGGGCCGAGGTTTTTACCAAATGATGGACGGAGTGGAGGTCGGCCGCGTGAACGTGGCGGCGCGTGGCTGCGGCGTCGCTCAGCGTGCGTTCGAGCTCGGCGTCCAGTACGCCCAGCAGCGTCATACTTTCGGCAAGCCGATCGCCCAGCACCAGGCCATCCAGTTCAAGCTGGCCGAGATGGCTACCAAGGTCGAGGCCGCCCATGCGATGATGGTGAACGCGGCACGCAAAAAGGACTCTGGGGAACGAAACGACCTTGAGGCCGGGATGGCGAAGTACCTCGCCTCCGAGTACTGCAAGGAGGTCGTGGAGGACTCGTTCCGGATCCACGGCGGCTACGGCTTCTCCAAGGAGTACGAGATCGAGCGCCTCTACCGCGAGGCTCCGATGCTGCTGATCGGTGAAGGTACCGCCGAAATCCAGAAAATGATCATCGGTCGCAGGCTGCTCGAAGAGTATCGGTTCCAGGGTTAGATGTCCGGATACGGGGTGTTTTCTTGGAGAAGAAGATCACACCCCGTCAGCACTCTTCGGTCGCCGACTCGGCTTCCTGGCTTGCCCAGTTGCGGCCCGCGACCGGTACGATCCCGGGAAAGCCGCCGTCCCCCGTTACAGCGCGGCATCATCCGCTACGAAGGTCATCCATGCCCCACAGCCAAACCTCTGCACCACGCGACAGCCGGGCCGGCGTACGCCTCGCGCGCGGAGCATCGCCGTGGCTTCTGCCGACCGTCGCCACCGCAGCCCTCAGCCTGGCCCGTGCGCGCCGCTCCGGCGTCGCCAAGGCCGTGGCCGTGCCCGCCACCGCGCTCGCGGCGGGCATGCTGTGGTTCTTCCGCGACCCCGAGCGCGAGATCGCCCAGGGCCGGGTCATCTCGCCCGCCGACGGTGTGGTGCAGAGCATCATGCCGTGGAAGGACGGCCGCACCCGCGTCGCGATCTTCATGAGCCCGCTCAACGTCCACGTCAACCGGGCGCCGCTCTCCGGCTCGGTCACGTCGGTCGAGCACATCCCCGGCGGGTTCGTTCCGGCGTTCAACAAGGAGAGCGAGAACAACGAGCGCGTAGTCTGGCATTTCGACACCGAACTCGGCGACATCGAGATGATCCAGATCGCCGGTGCGGTGGCCCGCCGCATCGTCCCCTACATCCCGCAGGGCACGAAGGTCGAGCAGGGCGACCGGATCGGTCTGATCCGCTTCGGCTCGCGCGTCGACATCTACCTGCCCGAGGGCGTGGACGTCGCGGTCGAGGTCGGTCAGAAGACCGTGGCTGGGGTGACTCGCATTGACCGTGATTGATCCTGATACCCAGGCGGGCTGGGTGCCCGAGGCCGACGAGGTGGACGAAGAGGAGGAGATGCCCCTCTCTCTCCGCCTCTCAATAGCGGACACCCTCACCCTCGGCAACGCCACGTGCGGCTTCATGGCGGTGTACTTCACCACCACCGGCATCCTGATCCCGCACCTCACGGGCGACCAGGAGACCGGCATGGCCCGCCACAGTGCGGCCACGGCGGTCATCCTGATGCTGTGCGCCGCGGTCTTCGACCTCTTCGACGGCCTGGTGGCGCGCAAGCTGCGCTCCTCCCCCATGGGCGCGGAGCTGGACAACCTGTCGGACCTGATCAGCTTCGGTCTGGCACCGGCGTACTTCGTCCTCGTCTACGGCATGGTCGCGGACGACGCGCATCAGCGGGTGGCTGCGGTCGGGGCAATCGTGGTGCTCTTGGCCGTGGTACTGCGTCTGGCCAGATTCTCGTGCGTGACCGTCCCGAACGGCATGTTCCAGGGCATGCCCTCGCCGTTCGGTGCGCTGACGGTGGTCTCGATCGTGCTCCTCGAGCTGCCCTTCGTGGCGACGCTCCTGGCGATCCTCGGTACGGCCTGGCTGATGGTGAGCCGGGTCGAGTACCCGAAGCCGCGGGGGCGTCTCGCGGTGGCGATGCTGTCCTGGATCGTCGTGTCGATGGGCCTGCTGGCGGCCTGGGCGTTCGACGCCCCGAGCGGTCAGCTGCTCCTCCAGACGGGGTGCGCGCTCCAGCTCGTCACCGGTGCGGTGATTCCCCTGTTCGCCACGGCTCGCCGGGTGAACAACTTCCGCGACAACCGGCGTGAGGCGCGGGCGGCTCAGCCGTAGCACTGCGTTGGCTTGGGCCCCGGACCCGGTTGGGTTCGGGGCCCTTTGCTATGCCTGCGCCCGGCGCTGGTGCGACCGCCCCTGGGGGCTGCCGCCCCCAGACCCCCGCTTTCGGCCTGAACGGCCTCGTCCTCAAACGCCGGACGGGCTGAAGTGCACTGACCGGCGCTGAGAAGTGCAGGCAAAATCAGCCCCTCCGGCGTTTGAGGAGCGGGGGTCCGGGGGCTGGCCCCCGGGACGGGACGGGTAGGGGCGGCGGGGGCGAGAAAAGCCCGGCCTCAGCTCAGGAAGTCCCGCGCGATCTGCTCCGCCACCCGCTCCAGGATCGGCCCCGCATCGGCGATGCACTTCGCCACGTCCGGCTCGACAGACGTCAGCGGGTACGCCCGTCGGATCCCCGCCCGCCCCAGCGCCTCCGGCTGCAGTGCGAGGCGGCCGCACACGGCGACGACCTCCTTGTCCGCGGCGCGTGCGGCGGCGGCGACGCCCGCCGGGGCCTTGCCGTGCAGGGTCTGCTCGTCCAGGGAGCCCTCGCCGGTGATCACCAGGTCCGCCCACTCCAGCGCCGGCGCAAAGCCGAGCACGTCGAGCATCACCTCGATGCCGGGGCGGAAACTGGCGCCGAGGAGCAGGGCGCCGTAGCCGATGCCGCCCGCCGCGCCCGCGCCCGGGGAGGCGGCGAACTCCGCCGCCTTCGCGCCGACCGCTTCCTCCAGCACCTTCGCGTAGTGCGCGAGAGCGGTGTCCAGGGCCTCCACGTCGTCCGGGGAGGCGCCCTTCTGCGGGCCGTAGACGGCGGGTGCGCCCTTCGGGCCGGTCAGCGGGTTGTCGACGTCGCTCGCCAGGACCAGTTCGACCGAGGCGAGACGGGGGTCCAGGCCGGACAGGTCGACGGAGGCGAGCTCGCTCAGGCCGCCGCCGCCCGGCGGGACCGGCTCCCCGTCGCCGTCGAGGAAACGTGCGCCCAGTGCGGACAGCATTCCGGCGCCGCCGTCGGTGGTCGCGCTGCCGCCGACGCCGAAGACGATCGTGCGCGCGCCCGCGTCCAGCGCGGCCCGCAGCAGTTCGCCGGAGCCGTACGTGGACGCCGTGAGCGGTGCGAAGACGCCGGCCGGCAGTCGCTGCAGCCCGCTCGCCTCCGCCATCTCCACGACCGCCGTGCCGCCGCGCAGCGCGAACGCCGCCGTCACCTCGTGGCCCAGCGGCCCCGCGACGCGCACCTCGCGCCGCTCGAAACCGGCCGCGACCGCCGCGTCCACGGTCCCGTCGCCGCCGTCGGCCACGGGCAGCGACTCCACCGGGAGCTCCGGGACGACCCGGCGCAGCCCGGCCGTCACCCGCTCGGCGACCTGCACGGCCGTCAGCGACCCCTTGAACTTGTCCGCGGCGATGAGCACGCGCTGTGTCACCTGTTTCCCCTTGCTCTCCGGGCCTCGCGCACGTCAAGGCCAGTCGCGCCGCTGCGACCTTAACCGGAGGACGCCCCCGCCGTCATGCCGTGACCGGAGCCTGGGACGCCGCTGGGTGCCTGCTGTGCGTGCCTTGCCGAACCCCGCGCAGTCGGCGCCCAAATTGGGTAAACCTTCAGCTATGACCCCTGTGGGCACTGAGTCAGAGCTCGCGGACCGCATCCTCGGGGGCTGGCTGGGCCGGATCTCGGGCAACATGCTCGGCAAGCCGGTCGAGCAGGGCGACCTGTGGACGCGGGACCGTATCGACCGCTATCTGCGGCAGGCCGCCGCCCTGCCCCTCACCGACTATCTCCCCGAGCCCGCCGACGAGAGCGACGGCTTCGAGCTGCGCCCGGAGTGGCGCCAGTGCGTGCGCGGCCGTATCCACGGCAGCTGCCGGGACGACGACGTCGACTACGCGATCCTCGGCCTGGACCTCCTGGAGACGCACGGCTTCGGCTTCAGCACCGAGCAGGTCGGCGAGCTGTGGCTGCTGCGGCTGCCGTATCTGCAGACCTTCACTGCGGAGCGGGCCACGTACCGCAACCTCACCAACGGGCTCAAACCGCCGCTGACGGCGACGTACGACAACCCGTACCAGGAGTGGATCGGCGCCCTGATCCGCGCCGACATCTACGGCTGGACCAGCCCGGGCGAACCGCGCCGCGCCGCCTCCCTGGCCCGCCGGGACGCGGTGCTGTCGCACACCGGCAACGGCGTGTACGGCGCGATGTGGGCGGCGGCGCTGATCGCGGCGGCCTTCACCGCGCCGACCGTGCGGCACGCGGTGGACCAGGCCCTGGCCGTCATCCCAGCGAGCAGCCGGCTCGCCCGTACCGTGCGGCGGGTCGTCTCCCTCCATGACACGCGGATGACCTGGGAGGACACGCTCACGACGGTGGGCGAGGAGACCGCCGGGCTCGGCTGGATCCACACCATCCCGAACGCCGCCGTACTCACCGCGGGCCTTCTGTACGGCGACGGCGACTTCACCCGCACCATCACGCTCACCGTCCGCGGCGGCCTGGACACCGACTCCAACGGGGCGACCGCCGGCTCGGTGGCCGGCGTACTGACCGGCGCGGACGCGATCCCGGCGCAGTGGAAGGAGCCGCTGGAGGACACCGTCCGCAGCGCGGTGTTCGGCTTCGACGGGGTGCGGATCAGCGAGCTGGCGGAGCGGACGGTGCTACTGGCGGAGGCGGAGATCTAGCTGCGCGAGCTGGTTACCCTTCCTCAATGACCACCACGCCAGACTTCGCCACGTACATCGCCGGTCTCCCCCGCATCCTCGCCGGCGCCGCCGCCCTCTTCCGCGACGCCGAGGGCCGGGTGCTGCTCGTCGAGCCCAACTACCGTGAGGGCTGGGCGCTTCCGGGCGGCACGATCGAGTCCGACGACGGCGAGACCCCGCGCCAGGGCGCGCGCCGCGAGACGCTCGAGGAGATCGGGCTCGACCGCGAACTGGGCCGGCTGCTGGCGGTGGACTGGGTGTACAAGCCGAGCTGGCCGCCGCTGGTTGCCTACCTGTACGACGGCGGAGTCCTCGGCGAGGACGACCTCAAGGCGATCCGCCTGCAGGAGGAGGAGCTCCTCTCCTGGCGCCTCGTCCCCCGCGAGGAGCTCGACGACTACCTGCTGGGCACCCTCGGCCCCCGCGTCCTGGCCGCCCTGGACGTCCTGGCGGAGGGTTCGGGTACGGCCGAGCTGGAGAACGGGCAGCGGGTGGCCTGACCGGGCGTCGGCTCACCCCTCGGGATCGCGGGGCTTGACGTCCACCTCGCGCAGACCCTCGTCCCGCGCGGCAACCCGGGCCTCGGTCCGGTGGCCGCGCTCGATGTAGTCGCGGACGACGAGCTCGACGGCGTCCTGGGGGTTGCCGACGCCCGCGAGGACCATGACTTCCACGACAAGTTCGGCATCGAGCGAGACGTTGACCTTTGCCATGGCCGGACGCTAGCACCTGAGGCCGCGCACGAATATCCGTTCGCCCCACTCGGTGGGCCGCCCTACCCTCGGTGACATGACCAAGCCCCTCGTTGCCATCCTGAGCGGCGCCGGGATCTCGACGGACTCCGGAATCCCCGACTACCGCGGCCCCAACGGCCTGTGGCGGCGGGATCCCGAGGCCGAGAAGCTCGTGACGTACGAGTACTACATGGGCGATCCGGAGATCCGGCGGCGGTCCTGGCAGATGCGGCGGGGGAACCGCACGCTCAAGGCCGAGCCCAACGCCGCGCACCGGGCCGTGGCCGAACTGGAGCGGACCGGGGTGCCCGTGCGGGTGATCACGCAGAACGTCGACGGGCTGCATCAGCTCGCCGGAATGCCCGCCCGCAAGGTGCTCGAACTGCACGGCAGCGCACGGAGTTTCGTGTGCACCGGGTGTCATGCCAGGGGGCCGATGCAGGACGCGCTCGCCCGGGTCGAGGCCGGAGAGGAGGATCCGCCGTGCCTGGAGTGCGGAGGGATTCTGAAGTCGGCGACCGTGATGTTCGGGGAGCGGCTCGATCCGGTGGTGCTGGGTGAGGCTGTCGCGATCACCAAGGCGTGTCAGGTGTTTGTCGCTGTGGGGAGCAGTCTGCAGGTGCAGCCCGCGGCCGGGCTCGCCGGTGTCGCCGCCGATCACGGGGCCCGGCTCGTCATCGTCAACGCCGAGGCGACGCCGTACGACGAACTCGCCGACGAGGTGATCCGGGAGCCCATCGGCACGGCGCTGCCGACGCTGCTGCGCCAACTCGGCTCGGCACAGTCCTAAGGGCGGATCCCGTCGCACGAGATGGGCAGCTGCCGCGGCCCGCGCAGCACGGCGTTCTGGCGGTACGGGGGCGGGTCCTCCAACAGACGTGGGTTTTCCAGCCTCCGGGCCAGTTCCGACAGGGCGAACTGGGTCTCCAGCCGGGCGAGCGGTGCGCCGAAGCAGCTGTGGATGCCGCTGCCCAGGCCGAGGTGCTGGATGTCCCGGCGGTCCGGGTCGAAGCGGTCGGGGTCCTCGAAGCGCTGAGGGTCGCGGTTGCCGGACGCCAGGACCAGCCAGAGGGAGGCGCCCTTGGGGATGGTGACGCCGCGGACCTCGATGTCGGCGAGGGTGGTGCGCTGGGGCACCAGTTGCACCGGCGGCTCGAAGCGGAGCAGCTCCTCGACGAGGGGCACGGCCAGCTGCGGATCCGTACGAAGTCGCTCGAGGACTTCGGGATGGCGTAGCAGGGTCAGCATTCCGTTGGTGATGAGGTTGACGGTGGTCTCGTGCCCCGCGATCAGCAGCAGTGCCGCGGTGCTGAGCAGTTCCATCGTGGTCATCGGGCCGTCCTCGCCCTTGGCCGTGGCCAGTTGGGAGAGCATGTCGTCGCCGGGATTCCTGCGGCGTTCCTCGATCAGGCCGGCCAGGTACATGCCCAGCTGCATCCGGGCGTCGTGCGCGCCCTTGCCCCGCTCGGTGGGGTCCGCGTCCGGGTCGGGGTCCAGGCTCGCTGCCAGAGTGTCCGCCCAGGTGTGGAAGCGCGCCTCGTCCTCGCGCGGCACCCCGAGCAGCCGGCAGATCACGGTCACCGGGAAGGGGTACGAGAACTGCTCCACGAGGTCGATCCGGCTCGGGTCGGCGATGCCGTCGATGAGGCCGGAGACGATGTCGCGCAGCTCTGCGCGCATCCCGTCGACGCGGTGCGGGGAGTGCGGCGGGCCGAAGGGCCGGTTCGTCATGCGGCGCATCCGGTCGTGTTCCGGCGGGTCGAGCCGCAGGAACCCGGGGGGCAGGGCGCTCTCCTCCTGGGCCGGCTGGGCCAGCGGGTCGCCGGTGGTCGAGGCCAGGTTGCGGGCGTCGGAGCTGATCCGCGGATCGTGCAGGAGGCTGCGGATCTCGTAGTAGGTGCTGATGACGTACGGCCCGTCGGCTTCGTGGTGCACCGGCGACTTCCGCAGCTCTTCGTAGAGCGGGTACGGGTTGGCGCGGTTGGCGTAGTCCAGGATCTGGTGCAGCAAGGATTGCGTCATGGCGGGTCCTCGTGGCCGTACGGGTCAGTGCACGGGGGTGAACGTCATCCGGCGGTCGGCCGGCGCATATCCGCCGAGGGTCACGGTGGGGCCGTGGGTGGGGACCGACGGGTCCGGGAAGTCGGCGTCGAGCGGCCGCTGTCCGTCCGGGCGCCGGTCGACCGTGGGGAACGGCGGCGGGAACGGCGCGGTGGTCTCGATCAGCTCCTGGTAGAACGGCAGCCATCGGCCCTGGTCGAAGGTCACCGCGCCGATGACGCGCCCCTGGTACCCGTAGACGCCGACGAACCGGTGGTCCTTGAGGGATCCCTGCGAGATGAGGATCTCCGTCCCCAGCGACGGCACCCCGACCGACTTGATGTTCACCCCGAACTGCGAGGACCAGAAGGCCGGCACCTCCAGGTGGGGGATGCGGTCGGCGCTCTCGCTGAGCATGTTGTGCGCCGCGATCCGGGCCTGGGAGACGGCGTTGCCCCAGTGCTCCAGGGACAGGAACTGGTAGCCGAACAGGGGGTGCGGGCAGCGTGCGACGTCGCCTGCCGCGTAGATGTCGTCGGTGACGATTCCGCGGATGTCGAAGGCGCGGCAGCCTGCGTCGCAGGCGATGCCTCGGGGGCCCGCCCCGAGTCCGGATCCGGCGAGCCATTCGGTGTTGCGGGTGGCGCCGAGCGAGACGATCACCACGTCGGTCTCCACGGTGGAGCCGTCGGACAGATGCGCGGCGCGCACCCGTCCCGAGGCATCGCCCTCCAGCGCGGTCACCATGACCCCGCACCGCAGGTCCACACCGTGCTCGCGCTGCATCTCGGCGGCGACCGCGCCGGTCACTCCGCCGAGTGCGCCGACCAGGGGTGCCGAGCCGCGCTCGGCGACGGTGACGGCAAGGCCTCGTTCGCGGCAGGCGGAGGCGATCTCCGAGCCGGTGAACCCGGCCCCGATGACCAGGATCCGCTTGGGGCCCGCGTCGAGCCGCCGCGCGAACGCGGCGCTGTCGTCGGCGGTCCGCAGCACGAAGACGCCGTCGAGTTCCGCCTCGGCCTCATGCGGCCACGGTCGCGCCTTGACCCCGGTGGCGATCAGCAGCCGGTCGTACGGCACCTCGTCACCGTCGGCCAGCCGCACCCGCCGTGCGGCCATGTCCAGGCCGGTGGCCGGGACGCCGAGTCGCCAGGTCGCGTCGACCGAGCGAAGCCTGGGCAGCGCAGTGTGGTTGGCGGCCGCCCTGCCCAGCAGCACCTGCTTGGAGAGCGGGGGCCGGTCGTACGGCTCGTGGGGCTCGTCGCCGATCATGGTCAGGGAGCCCGCGAAGCCCTCGGCCCGCAGGGTTTCGGCAGCGCGCAGGCCGGCCAGCGAGGCGCCTACGACGACGATGCGGCCCTCGCGTTTGAGGCGTTCCAGGGATCCGTCACCGAGCACCGGACACCGCCTCGGCCGGTACGTCCACCGCATCGACGAGGATGGCCTGGACCGGGCACGCCGCGGCGGCCTGGGCCAGCTTCGCGCGCTGCGACTCGTCGGCCTCCGGGTCGTACAGCAGCGCCTCCTCGCCGTGCATGGCGAAGATCTCGGGGGCGAGGAACGCGCACTGCGCATACCCCTGACAGCGGTTCAGGTCGACGGCAATCCTCACCACGGGATCGGTCCTCTCCAACGGCCCGGTCGGCCCCCTGCGACCACCCTCGGTGGCCGGACGGGATGCGGCGACGAGAGGGAGACCGTTCGAGTGAGCGGTGCGGTCGACTCAGGTCGATGTGGCCGGCTGTGTCCGGGCGGGCCGCCGGCCCCGCAGGATGTTCACGCTGAGGAGCAACGCCCAGGCGGGGAAGACCAGTTCGGACCAGGGCACGCTCGCTCCCACCACGAGCAGCGCAAGGCCCGCCAGATAGCCGACGGCGATGAGCGGGCGCGGAAGGGCGCCGCTTCGGCGGCCGATGGTCGAGGTCGTGATGATGAACACCGCCGCCATCCTCAAGGCGTACGTGGTCAGCAGCACGTAGACGAAGTGCCGGCCGAAGGGAGGGTGCTGCTGACTCTCGTCGAGCACGGTTCCGGCCGCCGCGGCAGCGCCGAACAGGGTGGCGACGAAGACCAGGCCGCTGCCCAGGAACACGGTGGAGAAGAACCGGTCCTCGCCCTCACCGGCCTGCTCGCGCAGTGCGCCCATGAACCACAGGAAGGCGATCCCGGCGAACGGGAGCAGCTCCAGCGCCGTCCGCACGGCGCTCCGCTGTGCGGCATCCACGGTCGTCTCGCCCCCGGCGGTGCCGTCGGGCAGAGCGATGCGCATCAGCACGATCGCCGCGGCCAGCAGGACCGCGAACACCACTCCGGCCACCCCGGCGGCCCAGGGTGTCGCGAGGCGCTCGTGCTTTCGCTGCATGGTCTCCCGCTTTCTGCCCGGTCCCCCTTCCTACAGACACCAGCGATCCAGGGACTCGCGCCACCGGGGTCACTCGGGAGGAAGACCGCGGTGCGCCATACAGGCCATGGCTGGTGCTCGGATGCGGGCCGCAGGCGGCTGCACCGGCCGAGCGCGGAGAGCGGCCTCTAGGCCCGGCCGACGTCCACCTGAACCACCCGCACGCCCGCTTCCTCCAGCGCCATGCAGGTCGCCGCGTCCGACGAGCCGTCGGTCACGACGATGTCCAGGTCCTCGGGACCGCAGATCTTGACCATGCCCGTGCCGGGGAACTTGGTGCTGTCCGCGAGGAGTGCCACCTTGTCGCCGGCGGCGATCATCGCGCGCCTGGCGGGCACCTCGGCGACCGTCGTATCCATGACCTGACCACCGGCGCGGACGCCGCAGGCGCCCATGAAGAGCCAGTCGGCGTGGACCTGGCGGAGGTTGTCCTCGGCCATGAAGCCGTCCAGCATGCGCGATTCGCGGATGACCATGCCGCCGAGCAGCATGAGTTCGATGTTCTCGTCCGGGACGAGTTCCTCGTACACCACGAGGTTGTTGGTGATCACGGTGATGCGCCGCCCGTGCAACTGGCGGGCCAGCCGGTGGACCGTCGTGCCCGAGTCGAGGATGACCGACTGGCCTTCCTCGATCATCTCGGCGGCCCGGGCAGCTATCGCGTCCTTCTCGCGCACCTGCGCTTCGGCGGCCTCGGCGAACGGCGCGGGTTCCTCTTCGATGACCGCTCCCCCGTGGACCCGGGTGAGCAGTCCGTCCACTTCCAGCTTGAGGAGGTCACGACGGACGGTCGCGGCACTGGCCCCCAGCCGGCCGGAGAGGTCCGTCACGGTGACGGTACCGCCGGATCTCAACGCCTGCATGATGAGTTGGTGTCGTTGTTCGGCCAGCACGCAACGGACACTACACGGCACCGCGTCGGCGCGGTTGAGCAGCTAGAACAGGGCCGCTGCGCTCTCGAAGTCCAGCAGGCGCTGCTTGCGGTCCAGGCCGCCGCCGTAGCCCGTCAGGCTGCCGTTGGCGCCGACGACGCGGTGGCAGGGGACGATGATGCCGATGGGGTTCCTGCCGTTGGCGAGGCCTACGGCGCGGGAGGCTGACGGGTTGCCGAGTGCGTCGGCCAGGTCGCCGTACGAACGGGTCTCGCCGTAAGGGATCTTGCGGAGTTGGTCCCAGACGCTGCGCTGGAACGGGGTTCCGTGCAGGCGGAGTTCGACGGTGAACTCTTTCAACTCGCCTGCGAAGTAGGCCTTGAGCTGCTCCTCCGATTCGTCGAAGAGCGTGTCGTCCCGGAGGCCGAAGGTCTCCTCCGGTGGGCGGTGGCGCTGGTCGGTCATGTAGAGGCCGCACAGAGTGCCGTCTTCGGCTACCAGGGTCAGGGGTCCGTACGGGCTGTCGATCACGGTGTGATGCTTCATGGCGGTCATGGTGAACGTCCTTATACCGGAAGGAAGTTGATCGGGTGGCTGTCGGTCGCCCAGAGGTACTGGACCGCGTAGGCCCGCCAGGGGCGCCAGGCCGCCGCGCGGGCGGTGAGGGCCGCAGGGGTGGAGGGGAGGCCCAGTTCCTGGGCGGCGCGGCGGATTCCGAGGTCGGTGGGGAGGAAGGCGTCGGGGTCGCCGAGGGCGCGCATGGCGATGACGTCGACGGTCCAGGGGCCGAAGCCGGGGAGGGCCAGGAGCTTGGCGCGGGTTTCGGGCCAGTCGCTCTCCGGGCCCAAGTGGACTGTTCCGTCGGCGAGTTGGCGTACGAGGGTGGTGAAGGTCGTGCGGCGGGTGCGGGGCATGGCCAGGGTCTCGGGGTCGAGGGCGGCGAGTGCCTCGGGGGTGGGGAAGAGATGGGTGAGGCCGCCCTCGGGGTCGTCGAGCGGGTCGCCGTGTGCCGTGACCAGGCGGGACGCGTGGGTGCGGGCGGCGGCCGTGGAGACCTGCTGGCCGAGTACGGCTCGTACGGCGAACTCCGCCTCGTCGACCGTGCGCGGGACGCGCCGCCCGGGGGCCTTGTCGACCAGCGGCGCGAGGAGGGGGTCCGTGCGGAGCTGGTCGTCGATCGCGACCGGGTCGGCGTCCAGGTCGAGCATGCGGCGGCAGCGGCTGATGGCGACGGGCAGATCGCGCAGGTCACTGAGGGTGAGGCGGCAGGCGATGTGGTCGGGCTCGGGGGTCAGCGTCGCGATGCCGTGGCCGTACGGGAGGCGGAGGGTGCGGCGGTAGGCGCCGTCCCGCCACTCCTCCACTCCGGGTACGGCGGTCGCCGCGAGGTGGCCGAAGAGGTTGTCGGGGTTGAGGGGGGTGCGGAAGGGCAGGCGGAGGGTGAGCGTGCCCGGGGTGGCGACCTGCGGGTTCTGCTTCTTGGGCAGCCGGGCCCGCAGTTCGCTCGGGGCCAGGGCGAAGACCTCGCGCACGGTGTCGTTGAAGGAGCGGATCGAGGAGAAGCCGGCGGCGAAGGCGATCTCCGCCATCGGCAGTGGGGTCGTCTCGATCAACAGGCGGGCCGTTTGGGCGCGTTGGGCGCGGGCCAGGGCCAGGGGGCCGGCGCCGAGTTCGGCGAGCAGCTGGCGTTCGATCTGGCGGGTGCTGTAGCCGAGGCGGGCGGCGAGGCCGGGTACGCCGTCGCGGTCGACGACGCCGTCGGCGATCAGCCGCATCGCGCGGGCCACGAGGTCGGCGCGCTGGTTCCACTCCGGGGAGCCCGGGCTGGCGTCCGGGCGGCAGCGCTTGCAGGCCCGGAAGCCGGCCTGCTGGCAGGCGGCGGCGCTCGGGTGGAAGACCATGTTCTCGGGCTTGGGCGGTACGACCGGACAGCTGGGCCGACAGTAGATCCGGGTCGTCAGGACCGCCGTGAAGAACCATCCGTCGAAGCGGGCGTCCTTGGACTGGACGGCGCGTACACAGCGCTCTCGGTCGGTGTGCATCCCGTTCTGCATGCCTCCAGCATCGGCGATGGGCGGGACCCGGGCTGGCGAGAATCCGACATCAACCTTGTGTGGGCTGGAGCGGTCCGGATCGCCCTACGCTGCCTTCCATGACCCATGAAGGGCAGCAAGGGCGGCAGGGGCGGCAGCGGATGTGGCCGCTGTACGCGGCCGGGTTCACCACCGCGTTCGGCGCGCACGGTATCGCCGCGAACCTCGGGGGTGCCGGGAAGGGCGCGGTCACCTCGCTGCTCGTCCTGGGCGGTCTGCTCGCGCTCTACGACGGGGCGGAGGTGCTGCTGAAGCCCGTGTTCGGCACGGTCGCCGACCGGGTCGGGGCGCGGCCGGTGCTGCTCGGCGGGCTGGTGGCGTTCGCCGCCGCATCCGCGCTGTACGTGCTCGCGGACAGCCCGGAGTGGCTGTGGGCCGCGCGGCTCGGGCAGGGGGCGGCGGCGTCCGCGTTCTCGCCGGCCGCGTCGGCGCTGGTGGCCCGGCTCAATCCGGCGGCCAAGCACGGGCGGGTCTTCGGGAGTTACGGCTTCTACAAGTCCGTCGGCTACACGCTGGGGCCGCTGCTGGGCGGGCTGCTGGTGTGGGCGGGCGGGCTGCGGCTGCTGTTCGCCGTACTGGCGGTGCTGGGTGCCGTCGTCGCGGTGTGGGCGCTGGTCGCCGTGCCCGTCGTACCGCCGCTGCCCCGCGCCCGGCAGACCGTGCTGGATCTGGCGCGGCGGCTGACGGACCCGGCGTTTCTCGTGCCGACGGCGGCGCTCGCGGGGGCCACCGCCGCGCTCTCGGCCGGGGTGGGTTTTCTGCCGGTGTCCGGTGCGGTGGCGGGGCTCGGGACGGTGGCGACGGGCGCCGCGGTGTCGGTGCTGGCCGGGTGCGGGGCGGTCGTACAGCCGCGCGCGGGGCGGGCGTTGGACGCGGGGCGGCTCACCGCGGGCGCCGGGCTCACCGCCGGGCTGCTGCTCGCGGCGACCGGCCTGGTCTGCGCGATGCTGCCCGGCCTGACCGGCGTCCTCCTCGCCGCCGCCCTCATCGGCACCGGCACGGGCCTGATCACCCCGCTCGGCTTCGCGACCCTGGCCTCGGCGACCCCGCCGGAACGGCTCGGGCAGACGATGGGCGCGGCGGAACTCGGGCGCGAACTGGGGGATGCGGGCGGGCCGTTGCTGGTGGCGGGGGTGGCGGCGGCAGCGACCCTGACGTATGGCTTCGGGGCGTTGGCGGTGGTGTTGGGGTGCGTGGCTGTGGGTGTTGCGGCGGGGGTACGGAGGGGGATGGCCGGGGCGCGTTGACGCGGGAGCCGGGCCGACCGCATGAGGGAAACAGCTCGCAAACGCCGTCTGCCTGGCGCAGCTCCCGCCTTACGTCAGCACGCTCCGCAGAAGCTGCAGCAGATCCCCCGTCGCGTCCGCCGCGCCGAGTGCCGGGAGGACCCCGAGGGCCAGTACCGCCACGGCGATCGGGCGCAGGTGGGGCGGCGGGGCCGACTGCAGGGCGGCGACGCGGCGGGTGACGGCGCGGTCGGAGAAGTGCAGTGCGCAGCCGGGGCGGTGGGCGACGAGGGCGGCTCGGGCCAGCGCCCGGGCCGTGGTCCGGCGGTCACCGACCGTGCTGGCGGCCTGTTCGTCGGCCCAGCGTTCCACCAGGTAGGCGACCGTCGTACGCACCGGCCCGAGCAGCGGGTTCGCCGCCGCGGCAAGGGTGACGGCGTGGACGAGCAGGGCGTGACGGTGGGCGAGGTGGGCGCGCTCGTGGGCGAGCAGGACGCGGCGTTCGGCGGGGCGCAGCGCGGCGAGCATCGCGGAGGTGACCAGGATCCGGCCCGGGGTTCCGGGCACCGCGAACGCCTGCGCGGTCGGCGAGGCCGCGACGACGAGTTCGGTGCCGTCCGGGTGGCCCTCGCACAGACGGCGCAGGGTGCGGCGGGTGGCACGTTCGGCGCGGACCGCCCGCAGGACCCGGCAGGCGGCGACCACGAGAACCGCGAAGGCGGCGAGCGCGACGATCTCGGGGACCGGATCGGGCAGCACCTGGCCGTCCTCGCGGGCGTCGGCGACGACCGGCGGGGCCTCGTCAACGAGCGTGACGGTCAGCAGGACCAGCGCCCAGGTCGTGGCGCCCGCGGCGAGTACGGCGGCCGCGGTCAGGGCCCGGGCCGCCGGAGCGGGCGCGAGGCGCAGGCCGACCTGCGGGCTGACGACGGCGAGCAGCAGGGACAGCAGGAGCGGGGTGTAGACGTCGATCCTCATGGCCCGCTCCGCCTCCTTCGTCTGCTGCTTCTGCGCCTCCTGGTGAAGCCGGCGCGCCTCATGAACCCCCTGCCGGTGTCGCTGCCGCCGCCTCACGCACCGCTCTCGCCGAGGAGTGCACGCAGCGCGGCCTCCTCCGCCGGGCTCAGGCCCGTGACGAACTGCTGGAGGGCGGCTATCGGGTCGGGGCCGCGGTCCAGGGCCTGGTGCATGGCCTCGGCGGTCATCTGTGCCGCGTTCTTCAACGGGCGGTAGGCGCCGCGCCGGCCGTCGGCGTCCCGCAGGACGAGGCCCTTGTCGTGCAGTCGCCGCAGGATCGTGTGCACGGTGTTGTAGGCGAGATCGCCGCCGAGGTCGGTCTGGATCTCGGCCGGGGTGAGTGCCCGGTCCGTCGCCCACAGGGTGGCGAGGACCTCGCTCTCCAGCTCGCCGGGGCTGCGTCGCTCGCCCCTGCCGCGAGGAGTCGTGCCTGCCATGGCCACCACCTTACGGTGCGTAGGGTCCGGCGGTCACCAAGTCGTACCCGACCCTTACCCGGCTCCGGTTTCACCCCCACCTACACCCTGTAGGGTCGGATCAACCCTACAACTTGTAGGGCTGGATGGGTGAACGATGACGAGGATTTCCGACGCCGCCCCGACCCGCGTCACGGAGCACGGGCCACCGCCGGCCGCCCGGCCGCCGTGGCGCACCGCGGGCGAGTGGTGGCCGGCGGCCGTGGCGGCCGCCTTCACACTGCTCCAACTCGCCCTGGTACGGCCCGGAATGGGCCTGGGCTGGGACGAGACGGTGTACGTCAGCCAGGTGAGCACACACGCCCCGGCGGCGTTCTTCAGTGCTCCGCGCGCCCGCGGCATCACTCTGCTGGTCGCCCCCGTCGCCTCCTGGTCGTCGTCCACCGCGCTGCTGCGGGTGTACCTGGCGGTCCTGTCGGGGCTCGGTCTGTACTGGGCCCTGCGAGCCTGGCGGGGACTGTTCTCGGTACGGGTGCTCGCAGCCGGCGGCGCGCTGTTCGCCTCACTGTGGATCACCCTCTTCTACGGCCCGCAGGCCATGCCCAACTACTGGGTGGCCGTGGGCGCGTCGGCCACCGTGGCCTTCTTCCTGCACGCCCGGGCCGACCGTACCCGGCGCGGCGCGCTGTGGGGCGTGGCCGCGGGCGCGGCGCTGATGGCGTGGATGCGGCCCACGGACGCGGTCTGGGTCACGCTTCCGCTGCTCGCGCTCCTGCTGTTCGTCCGCCCCCGCCGCCACCTGCGGCTGCTGCTGGCCCTGGTCACGGGCCTCGCGGCGGGGGCGACCGAGTGGATCGTCGAGGCGTACGTCGACTACGGCGGCGTCGGCGCCCGGCTGTCCGCCGGCTCCCGCATCCAGGGCGGCCTGGGCCTGCACAACGCCGTCACCGACCAGCTGCGCAGCCTCGGCGGACGTGCCCTGTGCCGCCCGTGCACCGGGGCGATTCCGAGCGCGCCGGTGATCGCCTGGTGGTTCGTCCTGCCGCTGCTCGCCGCCGCCGCGCTGGTGATCGCGGTACGGGCCCGCCGTACGGCCGCCACGCTGCTGCCGCTGGCCTGTGCCGTGACCGCGGCGGTGCCCTATCTCTTCCTGATCGCCTATGCCGCACCCCGTTTTCTGCTGCCCGCGTACGCCCTGCTCGCGATCCCGGTCGCGGACGCCCTGGCCCGCCTGGTCACCGCGCCGGCCGGGCGTCTGCGGGCGGTGACCGTGACGCTGGTGGCCGTGGGGCTCGCGGGCCATCTGGCCGTACAGTTCGCCGTGTTGGAGCGCGCCGTGTCCCGGACCACCGCCGACCACCGGGTCTGGGGCCGTACCGCCGCGGACCTGCGCCGTCTCGGCATACGCCCACCGTGCCTGGTCACCGGCGCCCAGTCCGTGCCGGTCGCCTTCGACGCCGGCTGCGCCTCCGCCCACACCGGCGGCCACGACGCCAACACCACCGGCCCGGAACTCGCCCGGACCGCGAACCGGATGCCGGTCGTCCTCCTCACGACACACCTCGTCCACCCGCCGCCCTACGCCCGCAACTGGCAGCCCCACAGCCTGACGGGCGGCTATGCCTACCTCGCTCCAGCTGCCGTACAACCAGCAGAACGGCACCACCCATGAGTGCCCAGGTTGCAGCGCCCAAAAGGGGCGCGGGGAACTGCGCGACCAGCCACGACGGCGCCGCAGACGAAAGACGACGGATCGCGGCACAACCCGCGGAGCGCTTCGCGCCGTGGCAGACCGTGGTCGCGCTCGTCATGGCCGTGGGCGCGGTCGGTCTCGCCGCCCGGCACTGGCCCGTACTGGACTCGGGTGTCGACCGGCTGGCCGTCGCCGACCGGTCCTGGCTGCTGCTGGCGGCCCTGCTCACCCTGCTGACCTGGGGGTGCGCGGCGCTCGCGCAGCAGGGCGCGGTGGGGGAGGTGCTGCCTGCCGGGCGGCTGGTGACGGTGCAGTTCGCGGCGTCCGCGGCGAACCATCTGCTGCCCGCCGGACTCGGGGCGGGCGCGGTCAATCTGCGGTTCCTGATGCGCTGCGGGCTGGCATCCGGCCGGGCGGCCACGGCCCTCGCGGTCAAGTCCACCGCGGGGGCCGTCGTGCGGATCGCCCTGATCGCGGTGCTCGCCCTGGCCTGCCCCGGCGTTCTGCGGCTGCCGTCGGTGGGCGGGCCGAAGCTGCTCGTCGGTGCGCTGGCGGCGGGAGCGGCCGTGCCCCTGGCCGTCCTGCTGGCGCGGCGGACGAGGCTGCGGCGCGCAATGGCCTGCGCGGCGGCCGATGTACGTGCCGTCCACGAGAACCCTCGACGCGCGGCGGCCCTGTGGGGCGGCTCGCTGGCCTTCGCGACCCTGCACACGGGGGTGGTGATCGCCGTCGTCCACGCCCTGGACGTACCGCTGCCCGCAGGGCGGGTCGCGCTCGCCTACCTCGCCGCGAGCAGCGCCGCCGTCCTGCTGCCGACCCCCGGCGGCCTCGGCTCCCTGGACGCCGCGCTCGCCTGGGCGCTGACAACGGCCGGTGCCCCGGGCTCGGCGAGCGTGTCGGTGGTGCTCGGCTACCGATTGCTGACCGTCTGGCTGCCGCTGGTGCCGGGGCTGCTGGTGCTGGCCGGACTGGTCCGTTCGAGAGCCCTGTGACGGCACCGCAGTCAGGATGCGTTCAGGTTTCCAGTGACAGCGTCGGCCGCATGACATCAGATACGTCTGGGACAACTGAGGCCACTGCGGCGTATGCGCACGGCACCGCCGACGCGCCGCCCACCCGCCGCCGATCACGCCTGCGTTTGAACAAGGTTCCCGAAGTCACCGTATATTTCTGGGTGATCAAGGTGTTGTGCACCACCGTGGGCGAGACGGCGGCCGACCTGCTGAACGAGAAGGCCGGGCTGGGCCTGACCGGTGTGTCGCTGCTGATGAGCGCGCTGCTCGCGGTGGTGCTGGTCGTCCAGTTCCGCACGAACGCCTACCGGGCCGGTGTGTACTGGCTCGCCGTCGCCCTGATCAGCGTCGTCGGCACCCTCGTCAGCGACAACCTGACCGACAACATGGGCGTGCCGCTGGAGACCACCACCACGGTGTTCGCGGTCCTGCTGGCAGTCGTGTTCGTCGCCTGGTACCGCAGCGAGCGCACCCTGTCCATCCACAGCATCGACACCACCCGCCGGGAGTCCTTCTACTGGCTCGCGGTCCTGTTCACCTTCGCCCTCGGCACATCGGCCGGTGACCTGGTCGCCGAGCGCATGGACCTCGGGTACTGGATCTCCGCCGTGCTGTTCGCGCTGGCCATCGCCGCGGTCGCCGTCGCGCGTTTCGCGCTCGGCCTGAACGCGGTGTGGAGCTTCTGGATCGCCTACGTCCTGACCCGCCCTCTGGGCGCCTCGGTCGGCGACTACCTCTCTCAGCCCACCGGGGACGGCGGACTGGGCCTGGGCACCGTGGTGACGAGCGCGCTGTTCCTCACGGTGATCCTCGGCCTGGTCGTCTTCCTCGTGATCACCCGCAAGGACGTCACCAAACCCGACGAACAGGAGCTACAGGCCGCATGACCCACCAACCCCCCACACAAGCGGCGGAGTCGACGGTCCTCACCGACGTCGACGCCGCCGCCGGCCGTCGCGACGTACTCAAGAAGCTCCCGGAGGTCACCCTGGCCTTCTGGATCATGAAGATCGCGGCGACCACCCTCGGCGAGACGGCCGGCGACCTCTTCTCGCAGACCCTCAAGCTCGGCTACTTCCTGACCACGATCGCCCTGTTCGTGGTCTTCGTCGTGACGTTGGTCGTCCAGCTCAGGTCGCGGCGCTACAACCCGTTCTTCTACTGGACCGTCATCCTGTCGACCAGCATGGCCGGCACCACGATGTCCGACTTCATGAACCGCGACGCCAGCGCCAAGTACCTCTCGGGCGGCGCCACTTCGCTGGGCTGGGGGCCGCAGGGCCTGGGCATCGGCTACCCGGCGGGCGCCGCGATCCTGGTCACGATCCTGATCGTCATCTTCGCCGTGTGGAAGCTGACCGGGATGACGTTCGTCATCCGGGACATCGTCAGCTTCCGCGGAGAGGCGCTGTTCTGGTCGGCGATCCTCGTCTCCAACACGCTCGGCACCTCCATGGGCGACTTCCTCTCCGACAGCTCCGGCCTCGGCTACGCCGGTGGCGCGCTGCTCGTGGCCGGGGTGCTCGCCGTCCTCGTCGCTCTGATGAAGGTGCCCGCAGTGCCGAACGTGCTGCTGTTCTGGTTCGCGTTCGTGCTCACCCGGCCGCTCGGTGCGACGGCCGGCGACTTCCTCACCAAGCCCGTCGCCAAGGGCGGCCTCGACCTCGGCACGGCGGGATCGTCCGCCGTGCTGCTGGCCGTACTGGTCGGGCTGATGGGCTACGCCCACGCGCGCGAGCGGCGTCCCGCGGGCGGGGTCAGCCGGACGGCAGTCTGACCACGAAGCGTGCACCAGGGGTGAGTTCGGGGTCGTAGGAGACCTCGCCCCCGGCGGAGCGGGCCAGGCGCCGCGCCAGCGGCAGCCCCAGGCCCGCTCCGCCGTGTCCGTCGTCCGGGTCGGCGCGTCGGCCGGGCTGGAAGAGCTGTCCGGCGAATGCGGGCGGCACGCCCGGTCCGTCGTCCGTGACCCAGATGCGTACGCCGCCTCCGTCCCGGTCCGCGCGCAGGGTGACGCTCGACCGGGCGTACCGCAGGGCGTTGGCCAGGAGCGGGCTGACGATCCGTTCCAGGAGGGCGTCCTGCACGCCGGCCTCCAGCCGTGCGTCCGTGCCATCGGCGACATACGTGCCTGCGCCCTCGACCGTGACCGTCACGTGGTCGGGGGCGTCCGACTGTTCGGCGAGGCGGCGCAGGGTGGGCAGGACCGGGGCGGTGCCGGGGGCGGAGGTGGTCGCGTCCTCGCGGGCGCTGTTCAGGAGGGTGTCGCAGATGGTGCGCATCGACTCGGCGGCATCGGCGATCGTCTCGTGCACGGCCCTGGTCTCGGCCGCCGCGCGCGGGCGCGAGCGGTACCAGTCCAGCTCGGCGACGATCCGGCTGAGCGGAGTGCGCAACTCGTGCGAGAGCTCGCCGGTCAGCTGCCGCTCGTGCCGCAGCACCGCGCGGATACGGTCCAGAAGAGCGTCCAACGACGCGCCCAGACGGGCCAGTTCGGCGGGGCGCTCCGCGCTGCCGAACCGTTCCTCGGAAGCCACCGCGCTCCACTGGGTCGCCTGGTCGGTCATCGTCCCGACGGGACGCAGCGCGCGTCCCACCGCCAGCCGGGTCAGGGCGTAGGTGCAGGCGAGCATCACTGCGTCCAGGGCGAACGAGCCCAGCAGCAGGGCGTCGGCCGAACTGCGGTACGGGGACAGGTCCAGGGCCGTGACGATGGTGGCCGCGTGCTGTGCGCCGGGGACGGGCTCGGAGCACAGGCGGACGGGACTCGTGCCGTGGCCCGAGGCGGTGACGCACTGCCGTCCGCCTTGGCGGGCCAGTCCTTCGGCGACCTGGGTGAGCCGGCCGGCGGAGGGCGGTCGTTCCAGCAGCCGCGAGCCGGCGTAGATCCACACGTTCGCGTCCAGGAGCCGGTCGTTGACGGTCTCCAGGACCCGCACCCGCGGGCCGCCGGTGTCGACGGTGGTGGCGACGGCGGCGGCCCGGGTGCGCAGTTCGTCGTCCGCCTGGCGCTGCAGGTGGTGGCGGACCACGGTGTTGAAGACCACGGTGAGGATGACCATGAGGAGGGCGGCGGTGGTGAGGGCAACCAGGGAGAGCCGGCCGCGCAGGGTGCGGGGGACGAGACGGGGACGGAGCGCGGTCATGACAGCCGATGTCCGATGCCGCGTGCGGTGCCGATCGTCACGTCGCTGCCCGCCTCGCGCAGCTTGCGGCGCAGCCGGGTCAGGTACTGGTCGAGGGTGTTGTCACTGACCTGGGCGCCCTCCGGCCAGCCCGCCCGGACGAGTTCGCGACGGCTCACGATCTCGCCGGGGGCTGCCATCAGGGGGGCCAGCAGCCGGAACTCCGTGGGAGTGAGGTCCACCTCGGTTTCGCGCACGCGCAGGCAGTGCCGCACGGCGTCCAGTACGAGGTCGCCGGTCGCGGGGCGGGACGGGGGCGCGGCGCGCTTGAGTGCCGCGCGCAGCCGGGCGGCGAGCTCCACCAGGTGGAAGGGCTTGGGCAAGTAGTCGTCACCGCCCGCCGAGAACCCGGACAGCCGGTCGGTCAGGCCCTGCCGTGCGGTCAGAAAGATGACGGGCGCCACGAACCCGTTCGCCCGCAACGCCTGACACACGTCCCGCCCGTCCGCATCCGGCAGCCCGACATCCAGCACAGCCGCGGCCACCCCGTCCCCCGCCAGCCGCAGCGCGGTCGCACCGTCGGCCGCCGGCACCGTGGCAAAGCCCTCGTCCCGCAGGCCGCGCAGCAACACATCACGCAGGGCGTGATCGTCCTCGACGACCAGGATCTTGGGGGGCATGGTCCTCCATCGGGGGGCGTGCGTCGGCGGTTGTGGGGTGGGCGGGCGTTGTGGGTGGGGCGTGGGGCGTGGGGGTGGAGTTTCTTAGGGCGGGGGCGGGGCGGGGGTGTCCGAGGGTGGGGGTGAGTCCGGGCCCGCAGCATCCGTAGGTGGGGGTGGTCGGCAGTGTTCGCGGGCGAGGACGAACCGGAACCGTCCGCAGACGGGGACAGGCCGGAAGTGCCCGAAAACGAAGCCGCACCGGAGCTCCCCGCAGGCAAGGACGAGTCCGGACCGTCCACAGACGAACACACACCAGAAGCACCCGAAGACGAAAGCGCACCGGAGCTGCCCGCAGGCAAGGACAGGCTCGAAGCGTCCATAGACGAACCCAGGCCAGGACAGCCCGCCGACGAACGCAGACCCGGGGTGTCCGAACGCAAGGGCGGGCCGGAAGCGTCCGAGGGCCGGGGCGGCCCGGAAGCGTCCGAAGGCAGAGGCGAGTCGGGAGCACCCGAAGGCAGAGGTGAGCCGGAAGCCTCAGGCGCCGTAGCCGCACCGGGCGCCCCACGGCCACCGCGCCCAGTCGACTCCGCGGGCAGCCCCCGTGCCAAGCCCCACCACCACAGGCTCAGCCAGGTGGCGGCGAGCAGCCAGCCGCCGATGACGTCGCTGGCCCAGTGCACCCCGAGGTACACGCGGGTGACGCCGACCGCGGCCGCCCAGCACACCGCGAGCGTGCAGGTCGTGCGGGCGAGGTCCGGGCGGGCGCGGCGGGTCACCGCCCAGCACAGCAGGCCGGCGGTGAGGGCCGATGTGGTGGCGTGACCGGAGGGGAACGCGAAACCGGACGCATGCGTCGCCCAGTCGGCAGGGGCCGGGCGGGACCGCGCAAACAGTTCCATCAGCCCGGTGCGGACCAGTTGACCGGCGATCAGCACGACCAGGGCGCCGACGACTGCGCGGAGCCGCTCACCTGCGGTGCGCCCCGCGATCAACCCGGCGATCACGACGACCACGTACGGCCAGGGGCCCGTACCCGTCGCGGTGATCCCGCGCGCAAGCGCCACCGCCTCCGGGGGCCGGTGCGCGAGCCCCCACGCGTGGGCCGCCCCGTCCCCCGGCAGGGGAGCGCCGTGGCGCACGGCCACCGCGGTCGCGAGGGCGGCGAACAGCAGGGCGCAGACGGCTGCGAGCAGCACCGGGCGTCGCCCGGTCCGGTTCACCATGGGGCCTTGTCCGCTGCGGTCGGCGCTCGGCTCTCGTCCGCTCGGGTTCGTGCGCGGCCGCCCGGCAGGATCGCGCGCCTGCGCATGGTGCACCGCCCACCGCCGCCCCTCCCCGGCGGCCGGCCCTCGAGCCGAACGCCGGGCTACTCGCGCAGCCTCTCCGCCGTGCCCGGCGCCTCCACCGGATCCGACAGCAGACCCGCCGCGCCCAGCACGCCCACCGCGCCCAGCAGCTCCACCAGCCCCGACAGCACCCCCACCTCCCCCAGCACTGGCATCACGCCCAGTAGCACCGCCAGCCCCGACCCCACCCTGCCCGTACCGCTCCCCCTCCGGCCCCGTCATGAAGCCGTCACCAGCGGCCTGAGCCGGGTGTCGGCCATGCGCTCGACGAGTGGGGCGGCGCGGTCCGCCAGGAGCATCAGGAACCAGGCGAGGCCGGCCCCGAACGCCAGCCCCACGGCCACATCGTGCGGATAGTGCACACCGATCCATATCCGGGAGGCGGCCATCAGGACGGCGGCCAGGGCCGCGATCCGGCCGAGGCGGTGGTGCGCGAGCGCCAGCGCCACCGCGGCGGCCCCGGCGATCACCGCATGGTTGCTGGGGAACGACCAGTCACCCGCGGCAGGGCACGCCTCGACCGTAGCGGTGTGCAGTGTCCGGCAGGGTCTGCGCTCGGCGACGGCCGCCTTCAGCACCAGGTCGACGGCGTAACAGACCACCACGACCACGGGTGCCGCCAGCGCCCGGACCATCCGCGCATCCCCCGCGCTGCGAGCCCACCACCAGGCGATGAGCATCAGCACGCCGAACAGCGCAAGGCCGTAGTCGGACCAGACGGCGATCACGGTGTTCACCGGGTGCGGGGTGTCGCGGGCGAGGCCGGTGATCCAGGTGTACAGGCCACCGTCCACCGAGGCGCCGCCGAAGGCGAGGCCAGTCACGAGGGGGTCCCCTCGGAGGCGCGGCGGGCACGCGCGCGCCGGGCCTCGAGAGCGATCGGGGTCAGGGAGAGGACGACCACGAGAGCGACCAGCGGCAGCAGGTAGCGGTCGACGTTCGGCACCGAGGAACCCAGCGCGTAGCCGCCCAGCACCAGACCGATCGTCCAGACCAGACCGCCGATCACCTGCCACAGGGTGAAGACCCGCACCGGCACGTCGAGCGCCCCCGCCAGCGGGTTCAGCACGGTGCGCACGACCGGCACGAAGCGGGCCAGGACCACCGCCTTGGCGTGCCCGTAGCGCGCGAGCAGTTCCTCGGCCCGCGCCGCGCCCTCGTGCAGCTTCTTCGCGCGGCTGCGGGCCAGCAGCGCGCGGCCGCCCCGCCGCCCGATCAAGTACCCCGTCTGGGCACCGAGCAGCGCGCCGACCACGGCGGCGGCCAGCACCTGCGGAAGCGACAGGTGCACGGATCCGTGGACACCGGGGACGCACAGCAGCCCGGCCGTGAACAGCAGGGAGTCGCCGGGCAGGAAGAAGCCGACCAGCAGGCCGGTCTCGGCGAACATGGCGACGGCGATGCCGAGCGCGCCGAAGGCGGACAGCAGGGATCCGGCATCCAGGACGTTCACCGCTTGGGCTACGGCGAACTGGGCAGCTGCCACGGAGGCGACCCCTCTCATACTGGGACGTGGACGGAGCGGGCACGGACCCGCACCGAGCGACTACAGTCATGTAGACCGTCTACTGAACTGTAGACGAATGAGAGCCGAGGAGCGTTCCCATGCCCGAGGGGCGGATTGACGAGCCGGCCGACGGCCCGGTCGACGGGCGCACGGACCGGCGGCCGGCCGGCGAGCTCGAGGCGAGCGTGCTGGCCGCACTGTGGGCCGCCGGCGCCCCGCTCACGCCCGGCGCCGTCCAGCTGGAGCTCGGCGGCGGCCTCGCCCGCACCACGGTCACCACGATCCTCACGCGCCTGCACGCCAAGGGCGCGGTCACCCGTGCGCGCTCGGGCCGGGGCTACGCGTACGCCCCGGCCCAGGACTCCCCCGGCCTCACGGCCCGCCGTATGCACGCCGAGCTCGACAAGGACGAGGACCGCGGCACAGTCCTCGCCCGCTTCGTCTCCGATCTGAGCCCGGAGGACGAACGGCTCCTGCGCACGCTCCTGGAGGGCGGCCCGGCGGCGGGTGCCGACACCGTCTGAACATTGCCGTAACGATCTTGCTGACGGCTGCACCGCGTAGGCTGGTCGACTAAGGACCGGACCGGCGGCCCCTGGAGGAATCCCGTGATCTACGCCGTGTGGCTCCCGCTGCTCGTGCCGTTCCTCGCCGTGCCCGTGGCCCGGCGTGGTGCCGAGCACTTGGCGCCGCGGACGGCCGCCTGGGTGCTGACCGCTCTGGCGCTGGTTCTCGCCCTGTCCAGTACGGCCGCGCTGGGCATGCTCGCCCTTGCCGGCGCCCTGCGTCTGTCCGTCGTGGCCCAGGCCGCCCACCTGTCCCCGCATCTGCTGGGCGACGGCTCGCCCGCCACCGTGCCGGCCGCGCTCCTGGCTGCCCTCGCGCTGACGGGTCTCGGTGTCCTGGTGCTCGACCGGACCCGCCGCCACCTGCGTGAACTGCGCGCCGCGCACCGGCAGTTCGGCAGCGGGGCGAGCGCCGGCGACCTCTGTGTGCGGCACGACGACCGGCCCGACGCCTACGCCCTGCCCGGGCGGCCCGGCCGCATCGTGGTGACGACCGGAATGCTGCGCGCCCTCAGCGCGGGGGAACGCGAGGTGCTGTTCGCCCACGAGCGCGCCCACCTCAGCGGCCGCCACCACGTCTTCCTCGCGGCCGCCGAGCTCGCCGTCGCGCTGCACCCCGCCCTGCGCGGCCTGCGCGCGCCGCTGTCGTACGCCCTGGAGCGCTGGGCCGACGAGTCCGCGGCGCAGGCGACGGGCGACCGGGCGCTCACCGCCCGCGCCGTCGGCCGCGCCGCCCTCGCGGCCCGTGCGACAGGCCCTTCGGCGCGCCCCCGCCTGTCGCTCACGGCCACGGCGGGCCCCGTACCCCGCCGCGTCACCGCCCTCCTGAGCACGTCCGCGCCCGCCGCCCGCCGGCTCCCCCGCGCCCTGGCCTGTCTGCTTCTGGCCTGCGTGGCCGTATCGGCGACGGCGGTGCTGGACGCGGCCACGGATCTGCACGCCGGCATCGAGATCGCCCAAGGGGAACAGGGTCCCGCCGTCGCCGACGGCGACTGAACCGCGCAGGTCCAGCGGTCACGAAGACCGACGGACCCCTTCGACGAAACGGGTCACGAGGTCGACGTAATCGTCGGGATGGGTGACATGGGGGATGTGTCCCGCGCCCTCGAAGGTGTGCGTCCGCGCCTGGGGCAGGGCCCCGGACAACCGGGTGATGATCGTGGCGAACCACGGCGGGCTCTCTGTGCCTTTCGACAGCAGGGCGGGCCCGGTATAGCCGGAGAGGCGATCGAGGTCGAGGAAGGCCCAGTTCGGATCGGTCTGCTCGTCCACGAAGGTGGGGGCGTTGCGCAGGAACGTCTCCTGGACCACGTCCGGCAGCTGTTCCCACATGCCGGGGCCCAGGGCGACCTCTTCCACGAACTCGCGTGCTCCCTCCAGGGTCTCGCCCGCGCGCAGGTGGGCGAGCACGGATTCGATCTTCTTCCCGGTGGCCGTCATCAGCGGCTGCAGCTCGGGAACGTCGGCCACGATGTCCATGAGCGGGGGCTCGTGGGCGATGAGACCCCGGAAGAGCCCGGGACGTGTGGCGGCCAGGCCGAGTGCGGTCGAGGCTCCGAAGGAGTTGGCTGCCACGTACGCCGGCGCGAACCCCAGCGTGTCCATCAGCGCCGCAAGATCCTCCTCGTCCTCCAAGCGGCTCCCCTGACCCGGCGGGCGCTCGCTCAGGCTGTGCCCGCGCCGGTCGTAGACGAGGACCCGGAATCGCTCCGCGAGTGCGTCGAGGACCGGGACCCAGTTGTAGTGGTCACCCACGATCCGTGCACCAGGACCAGCGGATCGCCGTCCCCGGCCGCCTCGTAGAAGAGCTCTGCACCGTTCACTCCGACCCGTGCCATGCCCTGTCCTCCTGTCGACGGGCGAAAACTGCCGCACAGGCCCATGGTCCGTCCCTTTGGCGGCGATTTCCCGACGACCTCAGGGGCAGGAGTAGCGGACGGTGCCCTCCGCCTCGATCGGGGCGCTCGTGCCGTCCTGGTGCAGGACCTGGAGGCGGGCGGTGCCCCGGAAGCGGCCGGGGCCTCGGACCGTCCAACGGAGGTGGACGGTGATCGTCGAGTCGCCACGGCCGGCCTCGTGGACCAGTTCACCGGAGTCGTGTCCGTCGCTGCGCAGCCATCGGTAGGTCACCGGACCGCCGTGGCCGTCGGTGGTCAGGACCCCGATGACGTCGGCGGTCTGGCCGCAGTGCAACCGCCCGGCGGGCGCCCGGACCTCGGCGGCTGTGACGGACGGCCCGGCGGACGGGCGCAGGAGGAGCAGCCAGACCACGACGGCCATGGCTGTCAGGACCACGGTCGCCCCGATCCACGCCCGTGGTCGGCGACGGCGGACCGGCGCCGCGGGGACAGTCCGCTCCCACAAGGCGCGGAGGGTCTCCTGCTCGTCGACGGGAACGCCGGGTCCGAAGCGCAGCAGGATGTCGTCGTCCCCGGCTGTCGCCGCGGTCGGCGCGGGCCCTGGGCCGGGAGTGCGGTTCCGCCTGCCCAGGACCGTGGCCTGGTCGTCCGGGGCGGCGGGGCGCGGGACGTTGTCGAGCCGCCCTGGGAGCGTGGCCGTCGCGTCGATCCGGGTGTCGGCCGATACGTCCTCCCGTACGGCGGCCCGTACGTCCGTCTCGGCGGGGCGCGCGGCGTCGTCGCCCCGCACCGGGGCCGTGGTCTCGGCGCCCGGTGCCGGGGGCTTCGGTGTGCCCGTCGCCCTTGCCGCGGGCGGCGCGTCTTTCGTCGCCTGCAGGGTGAAGTCCGCAAGCGCCGCGGCCGTGGCAGCGCGGAGGGCGGTCCGTTGCAGGAAGTCCGCGGGGAGCACCGTACGCCCGGCGACTAGCACGGCACGGGCGGCGGCGAGGCCTCCGGACTCGGCGGTGGCGGCGCACCGGGCGAACAGGTCCGCCGCCGGTGTGCCGGCCGCCGCCCAGGTGGTGCCGAGTGTCCGGGCGAGGGCGGCCCACGCCGTGATGTCGGCACGCCCGGCGGACGCCGCGGGCGTGTCGTCGCCCAGCGCGGTACCCAGCGCCGCCTCGGCGAGCAGGGCGGTGCCGTCCGGGGCGAGGACGACGCTGTCGGGTGCGAGCGATCCGTGGGCCAGCCCGGCCGCATGCAGGGCGAGCAGCGTCTGCGCGGTCTCGTTGAGGACGCTCGCCACGCTGCCCGCGTCCGGCCGGGGGCCGTCGGCGGCCGCGATGTCGGCGAGCGTGGGAGCAGGCGGGCGGGCGCTGATCAGCCACACATCACCGGCCTCCGCCACGAGGTCGACCGTGGCCGGCACACCGGGCAGCCGGAGCCTGGCCACGGCGAGCACCGCGGTCGCCAGCCGCTCGCGCGCGCCCTCGGGTGCCAGCAGGGCACGGTCGATCCGCAGCGCCCCCGGCGACGGCGCGTCGTCGTGTTCCGGGCGCAGGGCGTACCAGGTGCCCCAGCGGGCGTCACGGGACCAGCCCGAGAACGGGCGCCCGGCGACCCCGGCGGCTGTCGTCATGTCGGTCTGCTCTCCTCGGTGCACGGCAGGGGCCTGCGGCTGTCGCGGATGCTCAGCACGGTGGTGCGTCCATGGCGGCCGTCTGCGTCCCGTTCGCGGACCCCGGGCTGCTCGTGAGGGCGACGTTCCATGTGCCACGACACGGGTGGTTGGAGAAGTCCGCCGTGAAGCTCACCGCGTACTGAGTGCTGCCCGACAACGGTCGCGACTGGGAACCGTAGGGCTCGTCGGGCGTGCCGGCGTAGAAGTCCGCCGTCAGTGTCAGGGGTCCGGTGCCGCTCGTCGTGACCGTGACGTCGGCGATCATCGTGCTGGGGTTCTGCCCGCGGTGCCAGGAACCGATGACGATCGTGACCGTGCCCGGCGTCGATGGATCCGGAGCCGCGGTGGTCGGAGGCGAGGAGGTCGTCGGCGGTGTGGTGGGCGAGGACGGGACGTCCGACGGGTCGCCCGGCGGCGGGTCTGTCGAGGGGGTGCCGGAGGGCGATGCGCCGGCCGTCGGCGCGGTCGGGTCCGGCGAGGGGGACGCCGAAGGGGATGAGGCGGCGGGCGAGCCGATGCCGCCGGATCCCGTCGGCGTGGAACTGGCCGCCGTCGTGGTCGTGTCGTGCGTACCGGCCGTCGCGGCGGTCACCCCGCCGACGATCAGCGCCAGCGCGGCCGCCCCGGTGGCCGCCTTCCAGCCGCCGTGCTTGAACCGGCCCAGTACGGTCAGGGCGCGCGCGGCCTCGTAGACGGCCGGTGCCGTGGCGAAGGGGAACAACAGGGCTGCCAGAGCGGCGAGTTCGGCGAGCCTTCGGCGTCCGCGCTCCTCCCAGCCGGCGCCGTACCCCTCGATGGCGGACCGCTCCAGCTCGGCGAGGAACGCCTCGATGCCGGGGCGGTCCGCCGGATCCTTGGCCATGCCCTGGCGCAGCAGGCCGCGTAGCGGGCCGGGTACGTCGCCCAGTTCCACGGGTGCCCGCAGGTGCTGCAGGCGCAGCGCCGTCACGTCGTCACCGGTGAACGGCCGTCGGCCGGTGAGGCATTCGAAGAGCACCGCCGCCGCCGCGTACACGTCGCCCGCCGGTCCCGCGGGCTCACCGCGCCACTGCTCGGGCGCCATGTAGGCGGGCGTGCCCGCGGCTTCCGTCACCCGGCCGACCCGCACGGCGATACCGAAGTCGGCCAGCGCGCTCGAACCGTCGGCACGGACCAGCACGTTCTCCGGCTTGTAGTCGCGGTGGACCACTCCGGCCGCATGGGCCGCGCCGAGTCCCAGCAGTGCCCCCTTCAGCAGGACCAGGGCGGCCTCCGGACCGGTCGCCCCCTGCGCGCGCAGCAGCTCACGGAGACTGACCCCGTCCACCGCCTCCATGACGATCGCGGCACCCCGGCGCGCCTCGACGTACTCGTAGAGGCTTACGACACACGGGTGCCGGAGGTCGCCCAGCAGCCGTGCCTCGGCCCGGAAGCGGGCCAGGAACTCCTGGTCGCCGCGGAGCCGGTCGCTCAGGTACTTGATCGCCACGGGTACGCCCGTCGCCGCGTGCCGGGCCAGTACGACGCGTCCGCCGGCGCCCTCGCCGAGCGTCCGCACGGCCGGGTAACCAGGCACGGCCCAGCCGTCGTCCTGTGCCCCGGCGCCGTCCGCGATCCCCGTCATGCCACACCCTCCACGGCAACGGCGGACACGGGACCGCCACCGGCCCGGCGCCGCCGCCTCAGCCGGCGTATCAGCCGCCGCATCGGCGCGGCCCACACCGGGAACGCCACCAGGCCGACCACGACCCCCACGATCACCGTGTCCCACGGCGGGGGCACCCGCCCCTGCAGCAGATCCCCGAGCCGGGAACGCCAGGCCAGCAGGGCGAGGACCAGGAAGCCGTACGTCCCGAGGACGACCGCGAGGCCGTAGGCGGCCATTCCCGTCTGGCGCGGTCCGGGGCGGCGGCCCGCCCGCAGGTCCTGCCAGAGCCCCTTGCGGAAGTAGGCGCTGGCCTCCTCGCGCAGCCGTGGCACACGCAGCGCGTCGGTCAGCGCCTGGTAACCGTCCAGCGGCATCAGGGGGTTGAAGTTGTAGAGGGTGTTCAGATACAGCCCGAAGGCCAGCTGGAACAGTACGGCCGAGGCCGGGCCGGCCGGGAGGTAGGCGGCACCCACCGCGCACCAGCCGGCCAGCGCAGCCGTGGAGACCGGCCCCGACAGTGCCACCACGACCCGTGACCAGCGGGAGCCGAACCACATGTCGCTGGTGTCCACGAAGGCGAACGGCATCCCCATCATGAGCAGGAACCCGCCGCGCCGGACCTTGCGGCCGTACGACTTCACGGCCAGGGCGTGCGTCAGCTCGTGGATCACCAGGGCCGAGACGTATCCAGCTGCCAGCGTGACAGGGCCCCAGACGCCGGCGCCGCCGAAGTCCAGCAGGTGCTGGCGTCGCTGTGCCCTGAAGAACGCGACGAGACCTCCGACGACCGACAGCCAGACGAGCGTCACCCCGGTTCTGGTGAACAACCGCCAGCCGAACGCGCCGTACAGGCGGGTCACGGCGCCGTCGAGGCCCGGTACGGAGATCTCCAGTTTCAGCAGGGTCCGGTACAACGCCCGCCCGGCCCGCCGCCAGCCCCTGGTCTGCTCCTGCTCGGGGCGGCCGGGCAGGCCGCGCAGCAGTCCCGCGTCCGCGAACGCCGCCAGCGCGGCCTCGATCCGCGGCAGCGCCAGCTCGCCGAAGCGGTCCGCGTAGGCGAACAGCAGGTCCCGTACGGTGTTCTCGCCGTCGACGGCGTTCCAGAGGAAGACCTCGCGCTCGTCCAGCCGCAGATACACGCCGGTCCGTGTGTTGCTCAGCACCCAGCCGGGTTCCCCGCGGTCCGTGGGCACTTGCTTGAGCGCCCACCCTGAGCGGCGGCGGGGTCGCGCGGTGAGGGGGCCGGTCGCCTCCGGCACCTCCTCGTCGACGGTGGTGGGCAGTTGGGTCAGCTGAGTGCCGACGATCATGGTGCGTGAGCCGACCCGGGCGTCGCGGGGCTGCTCGAACACCAGGCGGACGTCACCGACGGACAGCTCGGTGCCGTCGGCGAGATGCGCCGCGCCTCCGTGCAGGTCCACGCCGCCGACCGCCGTGCCGTTGAACGAGTCCAGGTCCTCGATCCGGAAACCCGCCCCGGTCCGGACGATCCGGGCATGCCGGCGTGACACGCTGCCGTCGGACAGGACGACGTTGTTCTCCGAGCCGCGGCCCAGCGTCGTCACCGGGCCGGTCAGCGGTACGAGCAGCGCGGGGTCGTCGACGCCGCGCAGCTGGGGCGCGGCGAACGACGTCGGCGCCGCACCACGGCGGAGCGTGCCGCAGTGCAGGCAGTACGGGAAGTCGCGCCGTACGTGAACGCGACACACATGGCACAGCATCAGGGTCGGCCCGCTCAGGAGCCGCTGGTGAACGTACCGCCCGAGAAGCCGCCGCCGGGCGCGGCGGTGCCGGGGCCGGAGGGCGACAGATGCGTACCGATGCCGTCGGCGCCGGGGGTGGTCACACCGCCGCGGACGCTCTCGGAGCCGCCGAGAATGCCTCCGCGGCCACCGCCTTCACCGCCACCGGGCTCACCGCCACCGCCGGGGCGCCGCCCCGTGTTCTCCTGGCTGCCGCCGCCGTCGCCTTCACCGCCGCCTCCGGGTTCACCACCGCCACCGGGCCGACGGCCGGTGTTCTCCTGACTGCCGCCACCGCCGCCTTCACCGCCGCCTCCGGGCTCACCACCGCCACCGGGGCGCCGACCGGTGTTCTCCTGGCTGCCACCACCGTCGCCTTCACCGCCGCCACCGCCGCCGGAGGGGCCGCCGCCGTGGCCGTGACCGGAGCCCTCCTCGCCGCCACCGCCGTCGCCACCACCCCCGGGGCCACCGCCCTCGCCACCACCGGACCCACCGGATGACCCGCCGTGTCCGTGGCCGGAGCCCTCGTCACCGCCGCCTCCGCCGCCACCTTCGCCGCCGCCACCTTCACCGCCACCGCCGCCTTCGCCCCCGCCGGGCCGCCGGCCGGTGTTCTCCTGGTCGCCGCCACCGCTGCCGCCTTCACCGCCGCCGCCCTCACCGCCGCCGCCTTCGCCCCCGCCGTCTCCGCCTTCACCGCGGTCGTAAATGCCGCCATGGCCGAACTCACCGACGTCGCCGCCACCATGACCACCGCCGAAGCCGCCCTCGCTCCCGCCGTGGCCCCCGAAGCCGCCGAAGTCCCCTTCCGAACCGCCCCCGCCGCCGAAGCCCCCAAAGCCCCCAGAGCCGCCGAAGCCGCTTTCAGAGCCGCCGCCGGAACCCCCGAAACTCCCGAAGTCCCCGAAACCGCCGTCGCTCCCGCCGAAGCCGTCCGCGCCCCCGCCGCCGGGACCTCCGAAGTCGCCCGATCCGCCTTCGCCGCCGCCGAAGCCGCCCGGGCCTTCGCCCCCAAAGCCCCCGAAGTCGGCCCCGGTGGGGCCGAACCCGCCACCGTCATGCCCCACGCCGCCCACGGAGGCGCCCGGGTCGTCGAACGACCCGAAGTCGCCGAAGCCGCCCGAACCGCCGGGGTGGCCCACCGGGCTGTCCCCGCCGCCCAGGGCCGTGTTGTCGAGCTGACGGCCGATGAGGCTGACGCTGTCGGACGCACCTCGGTCGAGCGCGCCCGCCTCGGCATCATGGGCCCCGTGCTCGACCGGCGCGTGGTCGACGGACACCTCGTGCTCGGCCGGAGCATGGTCGACCGACACGTCGTGGTGCGCCAGTGCGTGGGCCGCGCCACCGAAGAAGAGGGACGACTTGGACAGCCTCGCGTCGAGTGCGGCCGGTCCGTCCGCGGTGCCGGATTCGACCCGAAGCGCGCGGAGCTCGACGACCTGCTCGGTCGTCAGGCCAAGTCTTCGTGCCACCTCGCCGGTGTCGCCGTCGAGTTGGTCCCGGAATGCCGGGTCGACAGCAAGGCGGGTCATGGCATCGCGAAAGGCGTGGTCGGTCATGTCCTCAAATCTCCGTCGGTCTGGGCGTGTTGATGCCGATTCCGGCGGAGTCGGGGACCCCCCTGGCCGGTGGCAGAGTGCCATTTCCAGCCATCCCCACCGAAGCATGCAGGAAGGTTATAGACGCGGCACCCCGACCCGCGCAAGGCCTGGACCGGCGCATCCCTGCTGGACAGGGCGTCGGCGCGGCGACCACCCGCACAGCAGGAAGCGCGTACTTCATCCATCACATGGCATGCCCCCGCCAAATCTGTCACGCTTCAGCGATCGCGCCAGCGATACACGCACCCCACTGCCGCCCCCAGGCGCACCCCAGCCGACCGGGCGGCACCGAGCAGGCCGGAATCCCGGCCGCCGCAAAGGAGTTTCGCGTGAGAAAGACCCCCCACAGATCCATTGCCCTGCGCGTACTGGCCGTCGCCGCGCTGGCCGCCGTGTCCCTGCCCGCTACCCCCGCGGCAGCGGCGCCGCCCGCCGCCCCGTCCGCGGCCGCGGCCTGCACCCCGGCCCAGGTGGTCACCAACGGCGGCTTCGAGAGCGGCACTTCGCCCTGGACCCAGTCGTCGACGAGCGTCATCACCAGCCGCTCCGGCCAGAGCGCCCACGGCGGCAGCAGCTTCGCGTGGCTGGACGGAACGGGCGGCACCCACACCGACACCCTCTCGCAGAGCGTCACGATCCCGTCCGGGTGCAGCACCGCCAGCCTCTCGTTCTGGCTCCACATCGACACCGCCGAGACCACCTCGTCCATCGCGTACGACAAGCTGACGGCGAAGATCGGCGGTACGACCCTGGCGACGTACTCGAACCTCGACAAGAACACCGGGTACGTGAAGAAGACGCTCGACGTGTCCGCGTTCGCGGGGCAGACCGTGAGCCTCGCCTTCACCGGCACCGAGGACTCCAGCCTGCAGTCGAGCTTCGTCCTCGACGACATCGCCCTCGACACCTCCGGGGGCAGCACCCCGCCGGCGGACTCCACGCGCACGCCCGCCGCGCCCTCGTACACCGTCAGCCTCAGCAGCAACACCAGCGGCACGGTCTGGACCGGCCACGAGAGCGCGACCTTCACCAACGCCTCCGCCACCGCGCTCAGCGAGGTGTACCTGAGGCTGTGGGACAACTACCACGGCACCTGCGACGCGATGCCGATCACGGTCACCAACGTCACCGGCGGTACGGCCGGATCGCTGTCCGTCGGCTGCACGGCCCTGCAGATCACCCTGCCGGCGCCCCTGGCGCAGGGGCAGTCCGCCACGGTCGGCTTCGACCTGGGCATCACCGTGCCGAGCGGCGCGGACCGGTTCGGCCACGACGGGGCGTTCAGCTTCATCGGCAACGCGCTGCCCGTCCTCGCGGTCAAGGACGGCGCGGGCTGGCACCTGGACCCGTACACCAACAACGGCGAGTCGTTCTACTCCCTGGCCGCCGACTTCAAGGTGACCCTCGACCACCCGAGCAACCTGCTGGTACCGGCCACGGGCACCTCGACCGACACCCCCGGCTCCAGCGGCCGCACGGTCACCACTGCCACGGCCTCCAAGGTGCGTGACTTCGCCTGGGCGGCCGGCCCCTTCACCAAGATCTCCGGCACGTCGACCGCCGGGACCGCGATCAACGTCTACTCCGTCTCAGGCATCAGCTCCTCCGACGCCCAGTCGATGCTCTCCACCGCCAAGTCGGCCGTGGACGCCCATGCGGGGCGCTTCGGTGCCTATCCGTACGGCGAGTTGGACGCGGTGATCGACAACAACTACTGGTTCGGCGGCATGGAGTACCCCGGGTTCGTCCTCGACCTCGTCAGCACCACCGCGCTCACCCACGAGATCGGCCACCAGTGGTGGTACGGCATCGTCGGCGACGACGAGTACACCAGCCCCTGGCTGGACGAGGCGTTCACCGACTACGCCACCGACCTGGCCCTGGGCAAGACGGGCACGAACTGCTGGAACAGCGTCTCCTGGGCCTCGTCCGCGGAGAAGATCACCAACTCCATGGCCTACTGGGACGCCCACTCCTCCCGCTACTCCACCGTCGTCTACGGCTACGGCAAGTGCGCCCTGCACGACCTGCGGCGGATGCTCGGCGACACCGCCATGACCAACCTGCTGAAGAACTACGCCAGTTCACACTGGTACGGCGTCTCGACCACGGCCGAGTTCAAGGCGGCCGCGCAGGCCGCCACGACCACGGACCTGACGTCGTTCTGGAGCACGCACCGCATCGACGGCTGACCAGGCCGGCCTGATGCTCCGTCAGCGGGTCTGCGCGGCGAACGCCACGTAGGCCCGCTCGTCGAAGAGCACGAACCGGACCTCCTCGACCGCCGTGTCCGCGGCCCGCACCGTCTCCACGGCGATGCGGGCCCCGTCGTCGATCGGCCAGCCATAGATGCCAGTGGAAACGGCCGGGAACGCGACCGTACGGGCGCCGAGTTCGTCGGCGACGCGCAGTGACTCCCGGTAGCAGGAGGCGAGCAGCCCGGAGCGGTCCTCGGTGGCCGACCATACCGGGCCCACGGTGTGGATCACCCAGCGCGCGTCCAGGTCGCCCGCCGTGGTGGCGACCGCCTGGCCGGTGGGCAGGCCCTTGCCGTACTGCGAGGCGCGGAGTTTGCGGCACTCCTCGAGGATGGCGGGGCCGCCGCGGCGGTGGATGGCGCCGTCGACGCCTCCGCCGCCGAGCAGGGAGGAGTTCGCCGCGTTGACGATCGCGTCGACGCTTTCGCGTGTGATGTCGCCCTGGACGAGCGTGATGGTGGTCATGTCTGCCTCAGCCTCCTCCAGACGGCCTTCGCGGCGTTGTGCCCGGACATACCGTGTACCCCCGGCCCGGGCGGGGTGGCCGACGAGCAGATGAAGACGGCCGGGTGGGGGGTGCTGTACGGGGACAGGGTCAGTTTGGGGCGCAGCAGGATCTGGAGTCCGGAGACCGCGCCGGAGGCGATGTCGCCGCCGACGTAGTTGGCGTTGCGGGCGGCGAGTTCGGGCGGGCCCGCGGTCGCGCGGGCGAGGACGCGGTCGCGGAACCCCGGGGCGAAGCGCTCCAGTTGGCGCTCCATGGCGTCGGTGAGGTCTCCGGTCCAGCCGCTGGGGACGTGGCCGTAGGCCCAGAAGACCTGCTTGCCATCCGGTGCCCGGGAGGGGTCGACCACGCCGGGCTGGACCGTGATCATGAACGGCTTCTCGGGCGCACGGCCCTCCCGGGAGGCCGCACGCAGGGCAGCGCCGACCTCCGCGCTGTTCGCGCCGATCTGCACTGTGCTCGCGACACGGGCCTCCTCTGCGGTCCACGGCACCGGGCCGTCCAGCGCGTAGTCGACCTTGAAGACCCCGGGGCCGTACTTGTAGCCCTCGTAGTAGCGGCCGAAGCCCGCGATGCGGGCCAGGGCGGTGGGCGAGGTGTCGAAGACGTACGCGCGGGCGGGCGGCAGGTCGTCGAGGCGCTTGACCTCGTAGTCCGTGTGGACCAGGCCGTCCAGGTCCTTGAGGTACGCGGTGAGCGCGTCGGAGATGGACTGGGAGCCGCCTCGGGCCACGGGCCAGCCGCGGGCGTGCGCGGCCAGGGCGAAGATCAGACCGACGGCGCCCGTGGCGAAGCCGCCGAGCGGGGCCATCACATGCGCGACGAGGCCCGCGAACAGGGTCTTCGCCCGCTCGTCCTGGAACCGGCGGGTCAGCCAGGTCGACGGGGGCAGGCCGACCAGGCCGAAGCGGGCGAGGGTCACCGGGTCGCGCGGGAGCGCGGTGCGCGGCAGGGACATGAAGTCGCGGGTCAGGGTGTCCCACTTGGGGAGGAAGGGCGCAACCAGCCTGCGGTACGCGCCCGCGTCCCGCGGACCGAAGGACGCGGCCGTCTCGGCGACCGACCGGGACAGCACGGCGGCGGTGCCGTCGGTGAAGGGGTGCGCCATGGGCAGCTCGGCGTGCAGCCACTCGAGGCCGTACCGCTCCAGGGGCAGGGCGCGGAACGCCGGAGAGTTGATGCCGAGGGGATGGGCCGCGGAACACGGGTCGTGCCGGAAACCGGGCAGAGTGAGCTCTTCGGTGCGGGCTCCCCCGCCGACGGTGTCACGGGCCTCGAACACCGCCACGGAGAAGCCACGCCGGGCCAGCTCCACCGCGGCCGTCAGTCCGTTCGGCCCCGCACCCACCACGACAGCATCGAGCATCGACGGCACCCCTTCGTCAGCCGACGGCCAGTAAGGATCAGGATATGCGGGGGGCCTGACAGCGCTGGGGGCAGGGAATGAGGTTCGCCCGGCAGCTCGGGCGCAGCGGTCGTACGCGGCTGCAGGTCGTGGGGTGCTTCGCGCCCACGCGGCGGAGCCGCATATCGGCCGTGACATCAGCCGCTGCCGCGGCGGGGCCCCGCGCCCCTGGGCGGGTCAGGCCGACCCTTGTCGCAGAAGTGCCGCCACCCTCTCTGCCGTCTCGGCGTCTCGGGCCGTCGTGAAAGGGAGGGCGTTGCCGCCGGTTATGCGGAACGGTTCTCCTGTGAGCGTCTGGTGGGCGCCGCCCGCCTCCTCGACCAGCAGGATGCCTGCCGCGTGGTCCCACGCGGCCTCCCAGGAGAAGGCGACGGCGTCCAGTTCACCGCGCGCTATGGCGAGATATTCCAGGCCGGCCGAGCCGCAGGCGCGGGGCGCGACGCCGTCGGTCCACAGGCCGAGCAGGGCGCGCTTCTGCTCGTCGGTCGTGTAGTCCGGGTGGGAGGTGGCCACTTGGAGGTCCCGGCCGGGCGCGGTCGGGCCCGCGTACAGCCGCTCGCCGTCGAGGAAGGCTCCCTGGCCCCTTACAGCCGTGGCCAGTTGGTCAAGCGCGGGTGCGTATGTCCAGGAGGCGAGCAGCACTCCGCGGTGCGCGAGTGCGACCAGCGTGCAGAATCCGGAGTCGCCGCGCACGAACTGGCGTGTGCCGTCGACCGGGTCGACTATCCAGACCGGGGCGTCGCCCTGTATCGCCTCGTACGTCACCGGGTCGGCGTGCACCGCCTCCTCGCCGACCACGGCGGAACCGGGCAGGAGAGCGCCGAGGACGTCCGTGAGGTACTGCTCGGCGAGGCGGTCGGCGTCGGTCACCAGGTCGTGCGGTCCGCTCTTCTGGTCGACCTCGTGTGCGGCCAGCTGGCGGAAGCGGGGCATTATCTCGGCCGCGGCGGCCTTGCGGACCGCCTCCTCCACGTCGGCCGAGTGGCGGGCGAGAAACTCGTCGATGGTTTCCTTGTCTTCGATCATGACTCCATGAGAGCACGCGCCTCTGACAATCCCCACCCTGCCGGTGGAGCCCCGATGGAATCGGCGTGAACTCGGCGTGCTCGGTCAGTGGCCCGGTGTGCGCGTTCAGCGACCGACCGCGTACCCCTGCATGCCCCGCGGGTTGGCGGCCGCCGACAGGACGCCGGTCTCCGGGTCCCGGGCGACCGCGCACAGCCGGCCTTCCGACCAGGGGTCACCGACGGTCACGTCGTGACCTCGGCGCCGCAGCTCCTCGACGACGCCGGCATCCATGCGGGACTCGACCGTCACGCTCCCCGGCCGCATGCCGCGCGGGTAGAACGACCCCGGGAAGCCGTCGTTGTGCCAGTTCGGGGCGTCGATCGCGCCCTGCAGGTCGAGGCCGCCGCGGATCTCTGCGCGCAGGGCGACGGCCAGGAAGAAGTGCAGCTGCCACTGGTCCTGCTGGTCCCCGCCGGGCGTGCCGAACGCCATGACCGGGAGGCCGTCACGCAGGGCGATCGAGGGCGTGAGGGTGGTGCGGGGCCGGCGGCCGGGCGTCAGCGAGTTCGGCAGGCCCTCCTCCAGCCAGGTCATCTGCAGCCGGGTGCCGAGCGGGAAGCCCAGCTCGGGCACGACGGGGTTGGACTGCAGCCAGCCGCCGCTGGGCGTGGCCGCGACCAGGTTGCCCCAGCGGTCGACGACGTCGAGGTGGCAGGTGTCGCCACGGGTGCTGCCGTCGGTCGCGGCCCCGGGCTCGCCCGGCACCCGGGCCACGGTCGGCTCGCCGGCCCCCATCGGATCGAACCCGGGGTCGTCGGCGGCGACCACGTGCGCGTGCGTGCTGAGCCGCGGGGTGCGTCCGCCGGGGCTGCCGGGGCGGAGCTCGTACGAGGCCTTGTCGCCGACGAGGCCTCGCCGGGCCGCGTTGTAGTCCGCCGACAGCAGCTCGCCGAGCGGGACCTCGGCGGCGTCCCCGTACCAGGCCTCCCGGTCGGCCATGGCGAGCTTGCAGCCCTCGATCAGCAGGTGGACGTAGTCGGCGGACCCGTACTCGGGAAGTTCGGGCGGGAGCAGAGCGAGCTGCTGGAGGAAGGCCGGGCCCTGGCTCCACGGGCCGGCCTTGCACAGGGTCCAGCCGTTCCAGTCGTACGTCGCCGGTGTCTCGTAGGCCGCGGACCAGCCGGCGAGGTCGGCGGCCGTGAGGGTGCCGGTGTGACGCTCGCCGCTGGTGTCCATGGTCGGCCGCTGCGCCTGCCGTATCAGGGCCTCGGCTATGAACCCGGAGCGCCAGACCTCCCGTGCCGCCTCGATCTGTGCGACCCGGTCCCCCGCACCGGCGACCTCGGCGAGCAGTCGCTTCCAGGTGGCGGCGAGGGCGGGGTTGCGCAGCAGCTCGCCGGGGCGCGGGGCCTTCCCGCCCGGCAGGTAGAGGTCCGCCGAGGAGGTCCACTCCGTCTCGAAGAGCTCCCGTACCGCCTCGACCGTCGCACCGACGTTCTCCACGGGCGCGTGCCCGTGCTCGGCGTACCCGACGGCGTACTTGAGGACGTCGGCGAGGGACTTGGTGCCGTGGTCGCGCAGCAGGAGCAGCCAGGCGTCGAACGCGCCGGGCACGGCGGCGGCGAGCGGCCCGGTGCCGGGCACGAGGTCCAGGCCGAGTGCCCGGTAGTGCGCGACCGTGGCCCCGGCGGGCGCGACGCCCTGCCCGCACAGCACTTGCACCTCGCCGCCCGCCGGAGCGAGCAGGATCGGCACCTCGCCGGCCGGCCCGTTGAGGTGCGGCTCGACGACGTGCAGCACGAACGCCCCCGCCACGGCCGCGTCGTACGCGTTGCCGCCGTCCTCCAGCACGGCCATCGCCGACTGCGAGGCCAGCCAGTGGGTGGAGGACACCATGCCGAAGGTGCCCTGGAGGGTCGGCCGGGTCGTGAACTGCATCGCTCACCTCTCTGTTCGCCTGCCTCGCTCGGTCCGAAGCATGCACAGCTACGGAGCATTGCATTCCACCGCGGGCGCCCTACGAAAATTTTGCGAACTCGCGGGGACCGCATGAACCGGCTCCCACCTGTATGAAGTCCTCTTTGTCCACCCGTGCTGCGGGCCGGTAATCCCGTGTTCACCGAGCTTCTCTTCCTCGGCGTTCTACGCGCGTGGTGTCATGCCCACGCTCACCCACCCCCCACGTGGGCATCAACTCGACTAGGAGTCACGCATGCTGTGGAAGGTCCTCGCCCGCGCGGGTGTCGCCCTGACCGCCGGCGCCGCCGTCCTCGCCACCGCCGTCCCCGCCAACGCCGCTAGCTACTCCGCCTTCGCCTTCTCGCAGAGCGGCGGCCAGCCGGACATCTACAACTTCATCAACTCGGCCACCACCTCACTCGACATGACCATGTACGAGCTGGAGGACACCACGGCCGTCAACGACCTCATAGCCCTGGAGAACAAGGGCGTCACCGTGCGGGTGATCCTCGACCGCCAGCACAAGACCGCCAACAACTCGGCGTACACCGCGCTGACGAACGCGGGCGTGGGGGTGGTGTGGTCGTCGTCGAGCTTCGTCTACACCCACCAGAAGACGATCACGGTGAACGGCACCAAGTCGCTGGTGCTGACAGGCAATCTCACCTCGCAGTACTACGCGACGGGCCGCGACTACGGCGTCTTCACCGACGACACCCGTGACGTCGCCGCGATCGAGAAGGTCTTCAACGCCGACTACGCCGGCACCTCGATCACCCCGACCGACGGCGACCACCTGCTCTGGTCGCCCACCGACTCCCGCAACCGTCTGCTGTCCGTGGTCAACGCCGCCACCAAGACCCTCGACGTCGAGGAACTGGAGTTCAGCGACAGCACGGTGGTCGACGCCATCGCGGCGAGAGCGAAGGCGGGCGTCACGGTGCGGGTGGTGCTGGAGAGCCCGTCCAGCTACTCCAGCGAGGTGTCCGAGATCGAGGCGGCCGGCGGCACGGTCGTCGGATACTCCGACCCCAACGGCTTCTACATCCACGCCAAAGCCATGGTCGCCGACTACGGGCTGTCCACCCAGGAGGTGGAGGCGGGTTCGATGAACATCAGCAGCAACTCGCTGTCCAACAACCGGGAGTTGGGCATCATCCTCACCGGCACCGGGGTGGCCCAGTCGGTGGCGACCACGGTCGAGACCACGTTCAACAGCGACTACGCGGGCGGTACGGCGGCCTAGCCGGCCGGGCAGACGGCCGCCTCAGGGCCGCCGTCTGCCCACCGTGAGCAGGTGTCCGCTCGCACCGAGGAGCGTCGGCTCGGACTCGACACGCCGGGTCGCCGCCAGGACGACCTCGCGGCGCTCCGGATCATCCAGCCACTCCTCGACGCCGCCCATCAGCCAGACGACGCCCTCGACGCCGTACTGGCCCTCGGCGGTCAGCCCCGCGTCGGCGAACTCCGGGGGCACCTCGCCCGGTTGGGCGAAGTGGGCGACGGTGAAGAACCCCTCGTCGTGGTAGGGGTGCCGGCCGTCCGCCAGGACCGCATCCGTCCGTTCGCGGTGCAGGGGCGTGAAGTACCGCTCCTCACGCAGCAGGTCGTGCAGCTGCGCGAAACGGTTGATGGTGGCCGCCACCACCGGCCCGCCCGGCCGCACCACTCGACGCGCCTCGGCCAACGCCCTTACACGGTCCGCCCGTTCGGGCAGGTGGTACAGCGGGCCGAGCAGCAGCACCGCGTCGAACGCAGCGTCCTCGTCCGTCAGGGACCGGGCGTCCCCGCACCTCGCGCTCACTCCGGGCAGCCGGCCCGCCTGCTCGACGTGCAGCGGTACCGGATCGACGAGCTCGACCTCGTACCCGTCCCGGACGAGCCACTCAGCGTGCACCCCGCTGCCGCCGCCGACATCCAGCACGCGCGCGGGGGCCGCGGGCAGGACCCGCCGCAGGACGTCCTGGGTGCGCCAGAACTCCAGCCTTCCGGCAGGTGCGCCGCCCTCTCTGAGGCGGGCGTCCTCCTTGCCGCGTGCGTAGTAGTCGAGGATCTCCTCGTGGACGGTCGGTCCCTGCGCGCGTGTCGTCTCCGTCATCGCCCCCATGGTGCTGACCTGCACGCGCTTCGCACAACGGGTTAAGTTCCCCGCGGCGCCACCAGCCCCGACTCATACGCGAACACCACCAGCTGGGCCCGGTCCCGCGCCCCCAGCTTCGTCATGGCCCGGCTGATGTGGGTCTTCGCCGTGAACGGGCTGATGACCATGTGCGCGGCGATCTCCTCGTTGCTCAGCCCCCGGGCTGCCAGGGCCGTCACTTCGCGTTCGCGGCGTGTGAGGCAGTCGAGTCCGGGAGCGGTCGCCCGGTCCGGCGGGCGGGAGACGAACTCACCGATCAGGGTGCGGGTGACCGACGGGGAGAGCAGGGCTTCCCCATGAGCCACGACCTCGATGGCCTGGAGCAGGTCGGCCGGTTCGGTGTCCTTGAGGAGGAAGCCGCTGGCGCCCGCCCGCAGGGCCTCGAAGACGTATTCGTCGAAGCCGTAGTTGGTGAGGATCACGACGCGTACGGCCGACAAGGCGGGGTCGGCAGCGATCCGGCGGGTCGCCTCGATGCCCGTCATCACCGGCATCTGTACGTCGATCAGCGCGATGTCCGGCACCTGCGCGCGGACGAGCTCCAGGCCCTGTTCACCGTCCGCCGCCTCGCCGACCACCTCGAGGCCGTCCTCGGCCTCCAGCAGCGCCCGGAATCCGGCGCGCATGAGCGCCTGGTCGTCGACGAGGGCGACCCGGATCATCCCGTCTCCCCCAGCGGCAGCCGGGCCCGCACCTCGAAGCCGCCCTCCGCGCGCGGTCCGGCGTGCAGGGTGCCGCCGAGCGCCGTCACCCTCTCGCGCATGCCCATGAGACCCACGCCTGGTGCGGGCGGGTGGTCCGGGTCGGCGGTGCCGTCGTCCTCGACTCGTATCGTCACGTCATCGTCCCCGTAGCTGAGTTGGACGCCGACCTTGGCAGCTCCCGCATGCCGGGCCGCATTGGTCAGGGCCTCCTGGACGATGCGGTACACCGCACGGTCGACCGTCGCCGCCAGGGGCCGTTCGTCACCGGTCACCGTCAGCTCCGCGTCGAGGCCCGCCGCGCAGGCCCGCTCCACCAGCAGCGCGGGCGTGCCGGTCGGCTCGTCGGTGCGCAGTATCTCCAGGGTGGCGCGCAGTTCGCGCATGGCTTCGCCGCTCGCGTCCTGGATGGCGAGCAGCGCGGGCGGTATCTCCTCACCGCGCTTGCGGGCGAGGTGCACCGCGACTCCCGCCTGGAGCTTGACGATCGAGATGCTGTGGGTGAGCGAGTCGTGCAACTCGCGGGCTATGCGCAGGCGTTCCTCGCCCGCACGGCGCAGGGCCGCCTCCTCCCGGGTGCGCTCGGCCTCCAGGGCGCGCTGTTCGGTCTGGCGCAGGTACGCCTGCCAGTTGCGGTCCGCCATGCCCGCGACCACCGCGGACAGGAACCAGCCCGCGAGCAGAGCGGTTCTCTCGACGACGTCCTGGGTCGTCGGCCCGGTCGCGAGGTATGCCGCCAGGAACACGCCGCTCGTAGCGGCCGCGTACCCGCGGTGGCCCAGGCGGACCGCCGTGAGCGCGGCTGCGAAGACGGGCAGGGCGGAGACCGGTCCCGGGTGGGCGTGCAGGACGTACGCGCCGCCGCTCGCCGCCGTCACGGACAGCACCGCGCGCGGGGCAGCACGGTGGAACGCCAGGGCGGCCGAACTCACCGCGATCAGCGCGTAGTCGACGGCGGTGGTGTCCGAGTCGTAGGCGGCCACGGTCATGACGAGGGCACCGACGACGACCGCGAGGGCCGAGTCGGCGAGGTACCTGCGTGTGACCGGGTGCCCGCCCATGCACGCACAGTAGACGGCGGCACCGACAACGGCGTCAGACCTGTGGACGGCTCTCCTGCTACTCCTCCCGTAGTAGTGCCCGGGCCCGCCGCGCCCCGCAGGCGCAGTGCGGACTGTCTTCGGTCGTACGACGACCGCACCCGGCCCCGAGGCGCACGCTGCTGCCCATGTCCACACCCTTCCGCTTCACCGAACCGCTGCCGCCCAAGGCGGCCACCGGCCGCGTCGCCGAGGTGTACGAGCAGCTCGCCCGCGACTTCGGCATCGACAGGGCGGCCACCTTCGTGGTGCTGTCCTCCGCGCCCGAAATCCTCGCCCCCACCTGGGCGTTGATGCGCGAGTCGCTGATCGCCGGCCCGGGCAGCCGCACCGGCAAGGAGCTGGCGGCCTACGGGGTGTCGCGTGCCAACAAGTGCCCGTTCTGCGTGGACGCGCACACGGTCCTGCTGCACGCCACCGGCGACCACGCCCTCGCGGAACGGCTGGCCCGGGGCAAGCGGCCGGAGCGCGAGGAGCACGCGCGCGTGCTCGCGTGGGGGCAGCACACGCGCGTGCCGGGCGCCGGCCTGCTGCCGTACCCGTTCCCGCGCGAGCACGCCCCCGCCTACATCGGCACCGCGCTCGCCTTCCATTTCATCAACCGGATGGTGTCGGCCCTGTTGACCGAGCAGTTGCTGCCGGGCAACGTGCAGCGGCTGCGCCCGGTGCGGAGCCTCGCGGGCCGCTCGCTGGCCCGGACGGTGCGCCGCTCCGCCGTGCCCGGCGCGGCTCTCGCCCTCCTCGACGATCCGGCGCCGGGACCGGCGTGGGCGGCGGGCACGACCGTCGGCCCGGCGTACGCCGCACTCCGGTCGGCGACCGCGGCCGGTGCGGGCCTCCTCGACGCCGACGACCAGGCCCTCGTAACGGAGACCCTGTGGGACTGGGACGGTTCGCACCCGCCCCTCGCGTGGGCCGGACTCCCGGACCGCCGAGAGCGCCCCGGCGCGCGGCTCGCGCTGCTGGCCGCCCTCGCGCCGTACCGCATCACGGAGGAGGACGTGACGGCCTGGCGCCGGCCGGAGCACACCGACCACTGCCTCGTCCACCTCGTCGCCTACGGCGCCTTCGCCGCCGTGGACCGTATGGAGAGCTCGTTCAGTCTGCACACCGCCCGGGAGACGTCATGACCGCGATCGCCGGCATCCGCCGGACACACACCTGCAAGGGCCCCGCCGGCTCCGACTGGACCGACTGGACCGACGACCAGCAGCGCTGCGACGCGCTGTTCGCAGCGGCGTGCATCAGGCCCGCCGATCGCGTCCTGGACGTCGGCTGCGGTACCGGGGCCGCGACCCGGATCGCCGCCCGGCTGGCCTCGCGCGGGCACGCGGTCGGCGTCGACATCTCGGCGCCGCTGCTGCGCACGGCCCAGAAGCTGACGGCCGCCGAGAAGCTCGCGAACGCCTCGTACCAGGTGGCGGACGCGCAGGTCCACCCGTTCCCGCCATGCGGCTATGACGTGATCGTCAGCCGGGGCGTTGTGCTGTCCTTCGCGGACCCTGCGGCAGCCTTCCGCAATCTGGCGGGGGCCCTGATGCCGGGCGGCCGACTGGCGTTCGTCTGCCCCCGGTCCCACTCCGACCTCAACGGCATCCGGGCGGTACTGGACGGCTGGGAGAACGTCGAGGTCGAGCTGCGCGGCAGCGTCCGGCTCGCCACCGCCGACCGGCCCCGCCGCGTACCCGCCGACCTTGACTGAACAGTAACCGCGCGGGCACGGAGCGAGTTGACACTTCCGTCTCACAGGGACTCATGTGAGACTGGCGCCCCGTCCGCAGTGCGGACCCCCTCCGCACACCGTCCCCCACCGAAAAGTGTGCCGTGCGCGATTTTCCTCTGCCGCTCGCTCTGACCGCGCGTCTGTCCCCGGTCGTCGTGCTGGCCGCGGCCGGCTGGGCGCTGACGTCCGGCCCCGCGGCGACGACGACCGCCGAGCACAAGGAGGCGCCGAAGACCGGCAGCCAGTCGGCCTCCGCCCCCTCCACGACCGCGCAGACCAAGACGTACGCCACCTCCCCCGCACCGTGCGGCAGCGTGGCCGAGAAGACGCTCAAGTCGCTCGTTCCGGGCGCCAAGACGGCGGGCAAGGAAATCCAGTCGACGGACGCGAAACTGCGCCGCACCTGCTCCTGGAACGCGCTCAAGGGCTACGACTACCGCTGGCTCGACGTCTCCTTCGAGGTCATGAACTCGGACGAAGCGGCCCAGAATGCATACAAGGGACGGATTGGGGAGAAGAGCGGCGGAGGGGCTGTTCCCGGACTCGGTGACCAGGCCTACTCCGTCGTCAATCTCACCACCGAGAACAAGCAGCAGACCCGCGAGGGCATGGTGTTCGCCCAGGCGTCCAACGTGCTGGTGGTCGTCACGTACAACGGCAGCGACTTCGAGACGAAGAAGGCGCCCAGTACGGATGAGATCAACAAGGGTGCGATCAAGGCGGCGAGGGAAGCCGTGACAGCGCTGAAGGGCAGCCAGTAGGACCGGCTGCCCTTCGAAGGCGAAGGCTCAGACCTCCAGGCGGTCCTTTCCGCGCAGCAGCATCAGCACGACGTACAGCACCATCGAGGTGCCGAGGCCGACGGCCCAGCCGTAGTCGGCGAGCGACTCCAGCGCCGGGATCGGCCGCCCGTCGATCAGCGGCTTGAAGCTGGCACCGCCGATCGCCAGGACACCGCCGGCCACGAAGGCGACGACGGCACGCCAGTTCCAGCCGCCCTCGTACCAGTAGCGGCCGCCAGCGCGGTACAGGTCGACGAGGTCGAGCTTGCCGCGGCGCAGGATCCAGTAGTCGGCGATGAGGATGCCGGCGACCGTGCCGAGCAGACCGCCGACCAGGCCGAGCCAGGTGAAGATGTAGCCCTGCGGGTCGGAGTACAGCTTCCACGGGAAGATCAGCACGCCGATCACGCAGGTGGCGAGCGCACCGGCCCGGAAACTGACCTTCCTGGGCGCGATGTTGGAGAAGTCGAAGGCCGGTGAGACCAGGTTGGCCGCGATGTTCACGGACAGGGTCGCCACCAGCACGGTCACCAGCGCGAACAGCAGGCCGAAGACGTTGTCCGTCTTGGCGGCGAGCTGTACCGGGTCCCAGATCGTCTGCCCGTACACCGCCTGCGAACCGGAGGTGACCAGCACGGAGAGGAACGCGAAGAGCGTCATGGTCGTGGGCAGACCGAGTGCCTGGCCCCACGTCTGCGCCTTCTGGCTCTTGCCGTAGCGGGTGAAGTCCGGGATGTTCAGCGACAGCGTGGACCAGAAGCCGATCATGCCCATGAGGGACGGCCAGAACAGCTTCCAGAAGTCCCCGCCCCAGCCGAGCTTGGAGGGCTGGTCGAGCAGCGGGCCGAAGCCGCCGGCCTTGTTGCTCATCCAGATCAGCATCACGATCGCGCCGACGATGACGAACGGCGCGGCCCAGTTCTCGAAGCGGCGGATCGTCTCCATGCCCCGGTAGATGATGGCGACCTGGAGCACCCAGAAGAGGGCGAACGACAGCCACATCGTCCAGGCGTAGCCGCCGACCTTCCCGGCGTCGGACCAGCCGTTGCCGATCAGCTTGCCGGCGAGGAAGTAGATCGCCTCACCGCCGATCCAGGTCTGGATGCCGAACCAGCCGCACGCCACCAACGCCCGTACGACGGCGGGCAGGTTGGCGCCGCGGACACCGAAGGAGGCACGGGCGAAGACCGGGAAGGGGATGCCGTACTTCGGTCCCGCGTGCCCGGTGAGCAGCATCGGGATCAGCACGATCACATTGGCCAGGGCGATGGTGAGCACCGCCTGCTTCCAGTCCATGCCGACGGCGATCAGACCGGAGGCCAGGGTCCAGGAGGCCGTGTTGTGGGCCATGCCGACCCACAGGGCGGAGAAGTTGTACGTGGTCCAGGTGCGCTTCTCGACCGGGACCGGGAGCAGGTCCTCGTTGGCGTACGGGCCGCTGGGCAGCGGGGACCCGGGGGCGATCTCCACGCGACCGTCGGCGAGGGTCACTTGGGCTGTCGGCGGTATGGCCGTGGGAGCGGTGTCGGTCATGGGCAGGCCAATCAATCAGGGGTGGGTCCGGAAAGGCCGTGCGGGTCTCCGGCCCCCTCCCCGGGGACGGCCGGGGAGGGGAGAACTGGAGTGGGGGGATGGGGAGTTGAGCGGTTGCTACGAGGTTCTTGTGCGCGTCGTCAGGCGTTGACCGCCGGGATGACCTGGGCGCCGTAGGCGTCGATCGTGGTCTCCTGCGCGTCGTGCATGTCGTACACGGCGAACTGGTCGACGCCCAGCTCACGCAGGGCGTTCAGCTTCTCGATGTGCTTCTCGACCGGGCCGATGATGCAGAACCGGTCGACGATCTCGTCGGGCACGAAGGCGGTGTCGGGGTTGTCGGCGCGCCCGTGGTGGGAGTAGTCGTACCCCTCGCGGGCCTTGATGTAGTCGGTGAGTTCCTCGGGTACGGCCGCGGAGTGCTCACCGTACTTCGACACCAGGTCGGCGACGTGGTTGCCGACCATGCCGCCGAACCAGCGGCACTGCTCGCGGGCGTGGGCGAGTGCCTCGGGCGAGTCGTCCTCGGTGACGTAGGCGGGGGCGGCGACGCAGATCTTGACGTCACCGGGGTCCCGGCCTGCCGCGACCGCCGCGTCCTTGACCGCCTTCACCATGTACTCGGTGAGGTAGAGGTCGGAGAGCTGGAGGATGAAGCCGTCGGCCTCCTCGCCGGTCATCTTCAGCGCCTTGGGGCCGTACGCGGCCATCCAGACGGGGAGTTCGGCGTCCTCCTTGATCCAGGGGAACTTGATGACCGTACCGCCGAGGTCGGCCTCCTTGCCGGAGCCGAGCGCCCTGATGACCTTCATGGCCTCGCTGATCCGGGCGAGGGTGTTCGGGGTGCGGCCCGCGACGCGCATCGCGGAGTCGCCGCGGCCGATGCCGCAGACGGTGCGGTTGCCGAACATGTCGTTGAGGGTGGCGAAGGTGGAGGCGGTGACCTCCCAGGTGCGGGTGCCCGGATTGGTGACCATCGGGCCGACCGTCAACTTGGTGGTGTTCGACAGGATCTGACTGTAGATCACGAACGGTTCCTGCCACAGCACGGCCGAGTCGAAGGTCCAGCCGTAGGTGAAGCCGTTGCGCTCGGCACGCTTCATCAGGCTGACGACCTTCGAGGCCGGCGGGTCGGTCTGCAGGACGAGTCCGAAGTCCATGTGCGCCACTCCTAGTTGAGGTACTGACAGGTGGAGCGCGGGGTGTAGACGCCGTGACCGGCGTGTCCGGTGTACTCCCGCTCGTTGATGACGAGTTCGCCGCGCGAGAGCACCGTCTCGACCCGGCCGGTGGTGCGCTTGCCCTCGTAGGCCGAGTAGTCGACGTTCATGTGGTGCGTGTCGACCGACATGACCTGCTCGGCGTTGGGGTCGTAGATGACGACGTCGGCGTCGGCGCCCGGCGCGATGGTGCCCTTCTTCGGGTACATGCCGAACATCCGGGCCGGGGTGGCGCAGGCGATCTCGATCCAGCGGCGGCGGCTGATGTGCCCCTCGACGACGGCCTGGTGGAGCAGGTCCATGCGGTTCTCGACGCCCGGGAGGCCGTTGGGGATCTTGGAGAAGTCGCCGCGGCCGAGCTCCTTCTGGCCCACGAAGCAGAAGGGGCAGTGGTCGGTGGAGACGACCTGCAGGTCGTTGGTGCGCAGGCCCTGCCAGAGCTTGGCCTGGTGCTCCTTGGGGCGAAGCGGCGTGCTGCACACGTACTTCGAGCCCTCGAAGTCGGGCTCGGCGAGGTTGTCGGTCGAAAGGAACAGGTACTGCGGACAGGTCTCGCCGAAGACCGGGAGCCCCTCGTCGCGCGCCCGTGCCAGCTCGGCCACTGCCTCCATGGCCGAGACGTGCACGACATACAACGGCGCACCCGCGACCTGCGCGAGCTTGATGGCGCGGTGGGTGGCCTCGGCTTCGAGCAGGGCCTTGCGCACCTCCCCGTGATAGCGCGGGTCGGTCTCGCCGCGGGCCAGTGCCTGCTCCACCAGCACGTCGATCGCGATGCCGTTCTCGGCGTGCATCATGATCAGGCCGCCGTTCTCGGCGGAGCGCTGCATGGCGCGCAGGATCTGGCCGTCGTCGGAGTAGAAGACCCCGGGGTAGGCCATGAACTGCTTGAAGCTGGTCACGCCCTCCTCGACCAGGAGGTCCATCTCCTTGAGCGTCTCCTCGTTCACGTCGGAGACGATCATGTGGAAGCCGTAGTCGATCGCGCAGTTGCCCTCCGCCTTCGCGTGCCAGGCGTCCAGGCCCTCGCGCAGGGAGTGGCCGACGCTCTGCACGGCGAAGTCGACGATCGTGGTCGTACCGCCCCAGGCGGCCGCGCGCGTGCCGGTCTCGAAGGTGTCGGAGGCGAAGGTGCCGCCGAAGGGAAGTTCCATGTGGGTGTGGGCGTCGACGCCGCCCGGGATGACGTACTTGCCGGTGGCGTCTATGGTCCGCTCGGCCGTCCAGGTCTCGGCGGCGGAAGTGCCGGCGGCAGCGAGGGCGGCGATTCGGCCGTCCTCGATCAGGACGTCGGCGTGGAGTTCGTCGGACGCGGTGATGACGAGACCGCCGCGGATCACGGTACGGCCGACCATGGGTTCACGCTCCGTTCGGTTGTCGAAAAGTGCGGGTCGGTTGTGGCTGATCGCGCAGTTCCCCGCGCCCCTTCAGGGCGCGGGGGGTACCGCCTGGTTTTACGGCGCCGTAAGCGGGGCGTACGCGTCCGGGCGGCGGTCGCGGAAGAACTGCCAGCGGTCGCGGACCTCGCGCAGCTTCGCCAAGTCCAGGTCGCGCACGACGAGTTCGGTCTCCTTGTCGCTGGCCACCTCGCCGACGAACTGGGCCTCCGGGTCCACGAAGTACGAGGTCCCGTAGAAGTCGTTGTCGCCCAGTTCCTCGACACCCACCCGGTTGATCGCCCCGACGAAGTACTCGTTGGCGACCGCCGCGGCCGGCTGCTCCAGCTGCCACAGGTAGGCGGACAGGCCGCGCGAGGTGGCCGACGGGTTGAAGACGATCTCGGCGCCTTCCAGCCCCAGCGCCCGCCAGCCCTCCGGGAAGTGGCGGTCGTAGCAGATGTAGACGCCGATCTTCCCGACGGCGGTCTCGAAGATCGGCCAGCCGGCGTTGCCCGGGCGGAAGTAGAACTTCTCCCAGAATCCCGGCACTTGGGGAATGTGGTGCTTGCGGTACTTGCCGAGGTACGAGCCGTCCGCGTCGATCACGGCCGCGGTGTTGTAGAGGACGCCGGGCTGCTCCTCCTCGTACATCGGCAGGATCAGGACGAGGCCCAGTTCCTTGGCCAGCGCCTGGAAGCGCTTGACGATCGGGCCGTCCGGGATCTGTTCGGCGTACTCGTAGAACGCCTTGTCCTGGACCTGGCAGAAGTAGGGCCCGTAGAACAGCTCCTGGAAGCACAGGACCTGAGCACCCTGCGCGGCCGCGTCGCGGGCCGCCTGCTCGTGTACCTGGATCATCGACTCCTTGTCGCCCGTCCACGCGGTCTGGAAGAGGGCGGCACGAATCACTCTGCTCATCGGGACCTCCGGTCGCTCGGTGTGCGAGAAGACTAGGAAGTCCGAAATCAGGCTTTGAGTTGCAGCGTGTCACGTCTGCGGGTGTGCGGCGTGTCACGGTGTCACCCTCTCCCGAGCCCATGTTTCACCGGCGTTTTCCCAGGTCGTGGCATGTTTCAGCCCTGTTGCGCGTCGTGCGCGAGGAGCGCGATGTGCACCGAGGCGGCCTGCTCGAAGTCGTCGAGGTCCACGCCGAGCCGACCCTGTATGGCTTCCAGGCGCCGGTAGAGCGCGGGCCGGGAGACGTGGTGGAGCTGGGCGGTGCGGGACTTGTTGCGGCCGGTGGCGAGATAGGTGCGCAGCACGGACAGCAGATCCTCGTCGGCCGAGCACAGCAGACCGTCCAACTCCCGCTCCGCGAACGACTGCACATGAGGATCGTCCCGCAGCAGCCGGATCAGGCCGCGCAGATGTACGTCCCTGAGGCGTACGACGGCCGGGAGGTCGAGGACGGCCGAGGAGTCGGCGATGGCGTCGGCGACGTGCTGGGCCTCGCGCAGTCCGGCGGGCACGTCGTCCCAGGCGGTGCGCGGGTCGGCGGCGGCCACCACGGCTTTCGTCGATCCCGATTCCGTACGGAGCCTTGCCGCGAAGTGCGTGGCGAGCGCCTCGGCGTCCTGGTCGCGGGCCAGGCTGAGCAGAACTGCGGTGGCCGCGTCGGCCAGCTCGGCGACAAGACCGGGCAGCCCCAACATCCGTAGCACCCGGTCGAGTTGGGCCGGTTCTCCGTCCCGTACGACCAGCGGCACGAACGTGCGCCGGTTGACCGGCAGTCCGGCGGCACGCGCGCGTGGCAGCAGTTGCCTGGCCGGTACGACCCCGCTGACCAGGTCGGTCAGCAGGCTCTGCGCGGACTGCTCCTCCCAGGTGTGCGCGGAGTTGCCGCCGAGCATGCGGTGCAGGACGAGGGCCTCGGCGGCCCGGTCGGCGAGCAGGCGTCCGGTGGCGGTGTCGCCACGGTAGCCGCACAGCATGATCTGGCCCCAGCGCTCGCCGCGCCCGCCGAGTTCGGCGCGGATCCAGCCGTCGCCCTCGCTGCCGCCGGCCTGCCGGGCGATGCGCTCCCAGTCGCGCAGCACGTCGTCCACGGCCGGCCGCTCCCCCGCCGTGGCGAGGACACGGTGGGCGAGGTTGGTGACGACGACAGGGCAGGCGCTGTGCTGGGCGATCTCGTCGAGGAGCCGTTGCAGCGGGGCGCCCGCGGTGATGAGCCCCGTGAGCGCCGTGCGTACGGATTCCGAGAGGCTGACAGCCGCGAACTTCCGCCGTACCAGCCGGGACTGGACCTCCTCCGTCAGCTCCGCGAAGGGGAAGGGGCGGTGCAGGACGACCATCGGCAGCCCGCACCGCTCGGCGGCCCGGCGCATCACGTCCGGCGGGGCGGGGAACGCCCGCCCCAGGCCGAGCACGACGGCCGCGGCCTCCGCGCGGTGCAGGGACCGGATGTACTCGGCCTGCTTCTCCTCGTCGCCGGCGAGCAGCACGCCGGTGGTGAGCACCATCTCGCCGCCGCTGAGCATCACGCCCACGTCGGGCGCCTCGGCGACATGCACCCAGCGCACCGGCCGGTCGAGCTGGGAGGCGCCGGCCACCACCTCGGGCTCCCCGGCGAGGACCCGTTCCAGGGCCAGCACCTGGCGCACCGACAGCGCCGGTTCGAAGGTCCCGAAGGTGGTGGTCATGGCGTCGTTCCCTTGGTCAGTGCACTGCTACGAGAGGCTCCTCAGAGCGCGTTCGAGGATCGCGGCGCCCTCCTCGGCCTCCGCGACCGTCAGGGACAGCGGCGGGGCGATGCGCAGGGCGCTGGTGTTGTGGCCGCCGCCCTTGCCGATGAGCAGCCCGTCCGCGCGGGTCGCTTCGAGGACGGCGGACGCGGCGTCCGGGTCGGCCTCGTCGGTGCCCGGCTTCACCAGTTCGATGCCGAGCATCAGACCGCGGCCGCGCACCTCCCGTACGTGCGGGACCTGCGCGGCGACGGCCCGCAGCCGCTCGATGAGCAGCCCGCCGACCCGCCGGGCGTTGCCCTGCAGGTCGTGTTCCAGCAGGTAGGTGAGGTTGGCGAGGCCCGCCGCCATGGTGATCTGGGTGCCGCCGAACGTCGAGATGCTGTTGGAGTCGAGACAGTTCATGATCTCGGCGCGGGCGACGACACCGCCGATGGAGCTGCCGTTGCCGATGCCCTTGGCGAAGGTGAGGATGTCCGGCGGGCCGCTCTGACCGTGCGCCTGCCAGCCCCAGAAGTTGTCGCCGGTGCGGCCCCAGCCGGTCTGCACCTCGTCGGCGATCCACAGGATGCCGCGCTCGGCAAGGACCTCGCGGAAGGCCGCGTAGAGGCCGTCCGGCCCGGAGGTGAAGCCGCCGACGCCCTGGATGGGCTCGGCGATCAGGGCCGCGGGCGGGCGGGTGTGGCCGAGCAGGTCCTTGAGGTCGTCGACGCAGGCCGCGATGAACTCGTCGTCGCTCAGCCCCGCGTACGGGCCCCGCGTCCGCACACCCCCGTGCACGTACAGCGTTTGGAGGGGCGACAGCGAGGTGGGCGACCAGCCACGGTTGCCGGTGATGCCGACCGCGCTGAAGGAGCGGCCGTGGTAGCTGTTGCGCATCGCCAGGATCGTGTTGCTCTGCCGGTAAGTGGTGGCGAGCAGCAGGGCGGTGTCGTTGGCCTCGGTGCCGGAGGTGGTGAAGAAGACACGGGCGTCCGGGATGCCGCTCAACTGGGCGATGCGCTCGGCCAGTTCGACCATCGGGCGGTTCAGGTACAGGGTCGACGAGTGGAGGATCCGCCCGGCCTGTTCGCTCACCGCCTTGGTGACCTCGGGCAGCGCGTGCGCGGTCATCGTGGTCAGGATTCCGCCGAAGAAGTCGAGGTACTTGTTGCCCTCGGCGTCCCAGACATGGCGGCCCTCGCCGTGGGTGATCTCGAGGGGGTCCTCGTAGTAGAGGGCGAGCCAGTCGGGCAGTACCGACTTGTGGCGGGCGTAGAGGTCGGTCACGGCTGCACCAGCCCTTCGTAGGCGTCGGGTCGTCGGTCACGGTAGAACGCCCACTGCTGCCGCACTTCCTCGATCAGGTCGAAGTCGAGGTCGCGGACGACGAGTTCCTCGGTCTTGTCGCTCGCCCTCTCGCCGACGAACTGGCCGCGCGGGTCGACGAAGTACGAGGTCCCGTAGAAGTCGTTGTCGCCGTACTCCTCCTGGCCGACCCGGTTGATCGCGGCGATGAAGTACTCGTTGGCGACGGCCGCGGCCGGCTGCTCCAGCTGCCACAGATAGGCGGACAGGCCGCGCGAGGTGGCCGACGGGTTGTACACCAACTGGGCGCCGTTGAGCCCGAGTTGCCGCCAGCCCTCCGGGAAGTGGCGGTCGTAGCAGATGTAGACGCCGACCTTGCCCACGGCGGTGTCGAAGACCGGCCAGCCCACATTGCCCGGCTTGAAGTAGTACTTCTCCCAGAAGCCCTTGACCTGCGGGATGTGGTGCTTGCGGTACTTGCCGAGGAAGGTGCCGTCGGCGTCGATCACGGCGGCGGTGTTGTAGTAGAAGCCGGACTGCTCGACCTCGAAGACCGGCACGACGATCACCATGCCTGTTTCGCGGGCGAGCTCTTGCATACGACTCACGGTCGGCCCGTCCGGCACCGGCTCGGCCCAGCGGTAGTGCTCGGGTTCCTGGACCTGACAGAAGTAGGGGGCGTTGAAGACCTCCTGAAAACCGATGATCTTCGCACCCTGGCGGGCCGCCTCGCGGGCGTGCTCCTCGTGTTTCGCCACCATGGACTCGGTGTCGCCGGTCCAGGTGGCCTGGACCAGAGCGGCACGTACGACGTTGGCCATGAGCTGCTCCTTCGGCGGGTCGTCAGAGCCTCTACGCCCGTAGACGAGGCCGTAGAGGGATGAACGTAAGCCTCCGGGAGAGCCTTGCCAAGACCATCGCCGTTAACCCGCGGAGTCGATCACGTTTCGCACTCCTGTGGAGGAGCGGAGGGGCCGGTGGGACGGGTGGACGGGGGTGTGTCAGGCGGCGAAACCGGCGACCCGGAGGGCGTGCACCAGATCCCAGTGTCGCTCGTCGGAGACTCCCTGCGCGGCCTCCAGCAGGAGCGGTACCAGGGTCTGCGGGTCGGGCTCGGCGCTGCGGGCCGCCTCCTCGGGGGTGCGGACGCGGACATACGCGTCGAGCAGAGCGCGCACCTCGCGGTGGCGCCCCTCGCCGGCCAGCCCCAGCACGGCCTGCCCGATCTCGGTGGCGGGCCGGGCGACGCCCTGCCGCAGGATCTGCTCGCCGTCGGGCCCGCGCCCGGCCGCGACCAGGGCGTCCGCCGCGGCCACCAGCCGGTCGGCGGGCAGCGAGGCGGCCTCCCACAGCAGGGTCGCCCAGTCGGCGCCGAGTCCGGCGCGCTGCAGCTCCGCGGCGAGCAGCGGGAAACGGGCGGCGGGCCAGTAGGCGGCGTCGACGAGCAGGGCGTGCGCCTCGCCGCTGTGCCCCTCGGCACGCAGCCGCACCAGCCGCTCGACGGCCCCGACGACCTCCCGCGGCCCCGCGGTGTCCAACGACTCGACCGCCGGCTGCTGCGGCCCCTCCGCCGCCTCGGCAGCCCCTGCGAACCGCGCTCCGCGCGGGGTGCGGCCGGTGGCCTGGGCAGCAGGCAGGACGGGTGCGGCGGTCGGCGGTACGGCGACGGGGGCGGCCTCTTCCTCGGCCATACCGGCGAACCGCGCACTGCCTCGACGGCGCTTGCGCTGCTTGGCGGCGGGAGGTTCGGGGGCGGGCTGTTCCTGTACGGGCTGCGTCGCGCCGGAGGGCTCCGCGTCGCCCTGCCGGGGCGCGCCCGGGAAGTCGGCGTCGTACGAGGCGGGGTGCGCCGGCGCACTCGGACTCGCCGCCTCGAACGGGGCACGCTGCTGTGACATGCCGGAGGCACCGTCCTCGTAACGACCGTGCTGCGCGGCCGAGGACTCAACGCCGTACGAGCCGCTCCGCGCCCCGCCGGAGCCGGAGTCCCGCAAGCCCTGCCCGGCCCCCGCAGGACCGCGGTCGGACGAGTCGTACAGCCGCGCCGCACCCGACGCAGCCGCCCCGTAGGACCCGTCCTGCTGCCCACCTGCGAGACCAGGGTCGTACGAGCCGCTCCGCGCCCCCGCGGGGCCGGAGTCCCGCAAGCCCTGCCCGGCCCCCACAGGACCGCGGTCGGACGAGTCGTACGGCCGCGGTCCCGCGGAGGCCGCGTAGGCACCGCCCCGCTGCCCGTCCGAGGGGCCGGGGTCGTACGAGCCGCGCTGTTGCGGGAAGCCCGAACCGTAGGTCTCCCGGTCGCCCGGGCGGGTTTCGGTCGGTGGTGCCTCGTCCGGGGCGAACTCCCTGTCGATGCGGTAGACCGCGCCCTCCGTGATGCGCGCCCGGCGGATCGCCGCCGCCCGGCCGCCTGCCATACGGCTGTCCAAGTCGGCCATCCGCGAACGGAGTTCGGCGCAGCGGGCGGTGGCTCGTTCGTGGTCGTCGCGGGCCCAGGCGAGGTCGAGGCGGATGGCGTCGGCCTCCTGCCGGGTGGTGGCGGAGGCGAGCAGTCGGCCCAGTTCCGCCTGGCGTTCGGCGGCGTAGCGCTGCTCGCGGAGCATCACGTCGAGCCGGTCCCCGAGGGCTTCCCGGCCGCCGGGCCGGGCGTCGTAGGCGGCGAGCGCGGCGCCGTGCAACCCGCGGGCCCGCTCCTTCTCCTGGGCCGCGGCACCCGGACCGTACTCCGCAGCGAGGTCCTGAAGGACCGCCTCCAGCACGTCCCAGGGCGGCAGTTCACGCCCCTCGAGACAGGCTCGCATGCCGTCGGGGTCGCGCTGCCAGAACACCGCGCACCAGCCGCCGCCCTGATCCAGGCGCGCCAGCAGGCCGTTCAGGTAGTTCACGAACTCCCGTACCCGGCCCGGGAGTTGATCCACAGCCATCGCCCAACTCCTACCAGACCGGAGTACTCCGGTCCGTTAGACAACACGAGCCGTGTTACGGGAGCGCTACGAGAAGTTTTCGGACGGGACGCAGAGTACGCCCTTCCTGCCGGAACGTGACGTGCGCGTGGCCGGAATCACGCGGCTCGCGCCGCGACCGGCGCACAGGCCCCGGCGAGTTCGTCCGTCGACAGGCCGAGCGCTCGGGCCAGCGCGACGACCGTGAAGAAGGCCGGCGTCGGAGCGCGGCCCGTCTCGATCTTCCGCAAGGTCTCCGCGGAGATCCCGGCGTCCACCGCGACGTCCGCCATGCTCCGTCCGCCGCGGGCCTCGCGGAGCAGTCGCCCGAGCCGCTCGCCGCGTTCGCGCTCTTCGGGGGTGAGAGGGGTGCGCACCATGCCGTCATTCTAATACCGGTATAGTAATTGGCATGGTGGAGCTGAAGACAGACACATCGATCGACGCCATGTACGAGGCGGGGCAGGTGGTCGGGCAAGCCCTGACGGCCGTCCGGCGCGCCGCTGACGTGGGCGTTTCCCTGCTGGAGCTGGACGAGGTGGCGCGCGGGGTGCTGCGGGAGGCGGCCGCGGGCTCGCCCTTCCTCGGGTACCGCCCCTCCTTCGCCCCGGTCCCCTTCCCGGCCGTCATCTGCACCTCGGTGAACGACGCGATCGTGCACGGCATCCCGACCGGCTACCGGCTGCGCGACGGCGACCTGGTCTCCATCGACTGCGGCGCCGAACTGGGCGGCTGGGTCGGTGACTCGGCGATCAGTTTCGTGGTCGGCGAGCCACGCCCGGCGGACGTACGGCTGATCGAGACGGCAGAGCAGGCACTGGCGGCGGCCATCGAGGCGGCGGTGGTCGGCAACCGCATCGGCGACATCGCGCACGCGATCGGCTCCGTGTGCCGCGCGGCGGGCTACGGCATCCCGGACGGCTTCGGCGGACACGGCATCGGGCGCCGTATGCACGAGGACCCCGGGGTCCCGAACGAGGGCCGTCCGAGGCGTGGCATGCCCCTGCGCCACGGCATGGCCCTCGCCATCGAGCCGATGCTCATCGCCGGCGGCCGGGACGACTACCACGCGGCGGCGGACGGCTGGACCCTGCGCACGAACGACGGCTCGCGCGCGGCCCACGTGGAGCACACGGTGGCGATCACGGACGCCGGTCCGCGGATCCTCACCGAGCGGAATCCGAAGAACTGACGCAGCTCGTTCCGGAGCCTTTCCTGTCGGGGCACGCCTGCATGCGCTCCTGGACGTGCCCCCTTCCGGCGGTCGTGCGAAGGTGGTGTGACCGGGCCCTGTTGGGGCACCCGCACGGGCCGGCACGTCGATCAGCGAGCGCGTCCCGGGCCGCCCGTCGGGACGCCGGAACGGAAGGCCATGACCAGCGGCTTCAGTGGCCCTGAGGGCTACGACCCCTTCGGAGAATTCCTCGCCCGCTTCTTCGGCGGCCCGCGCCCGGGCCCCCGGCAGATCGACATAGGGAGGCTGCTCAGTCAGCCCGCCCGGGAACTGGTCCGTGGGGCCGCCCAGTACGCGGCCGAGCACGGCAGCCGGGACCTGGACACCCAGCATCTGCTGCGGGCCGCGCTGGCCAGCGAGCCGACCCGGAGTCTGCTCAGCCGGGCCGGCGCGGATCCCGACTCGCTGGCGTCGGAGATCGACGAGCGCTCCGGCCCGGTCCAGCACACACCGGAGGAGGCACCGCCGCCCACCTCGCTCTCCCTCACCCCCGCCGTCAAGCGGGCCCTGCTCGACGCCCACGACCTGGCGCGGGCCAGCGGCGCCGGTTACATCGGCCCCGAGCACGTGCTCAGCGCCCTGGCCGCGAACCCCGACTCGGCGGCCGGGCACATCCTCCACTCGGCCCGTTACGCGCCCACCGGGCTGCCGCCCGAGGCGCCGGAGACCGCGCAGAGCCGTACCGAGCACGCGCGCGCCACCGGCACGCCCACCCTGGACAAGTACGGGCGCGACCTCACCGACCTGGCCCGGCAGGGCCGTATCGACCCGGTGATCGGCCGGGACGAGGAGATCGAGCAGACGATCGAGGTGCTGTCGCGGCGCGGCAAGAACAACCCGGTGCTGATCGGTGACGCGGGCGTCGGCAAGACCGCCATCGTGGAGGGGCTCGCGCAGCGCATCGCCGACGGGGACGTGCCCGACGTACTGATCGGGCGGCGGGTGGTCGCCCTGGACCTCACCGGTGTGGTCGCGGGCACCCGCTACCGCGGCGACTTCGAGGAACGTCTCAACAACATCGTCGGCGAAATCCGCACGCACTCCGACCAGTTGATCGTCTTCATCGACGAGCTGCACACGGTCGTCGGCGCCGGCGGAGGCGGCGAGGGCGGCGCGATGGACGCCGGAAACATCCTCAAGCCGGCGCTCGCCCGCGGCGAGCTCCACATCGTCGGCGCCACCACACTGGAGGAGTTCCGCCGGATCGAGAAGGACGCGGCGCTGGCCCGCCGCTTCCAGCCGATCCTGGTGCCCGAACCCTCCGTACCGGACACGATCGAGATCCTGCGCGGCCTGCGCGACCGCTACGAGGCCCACCACCAGGTCCGCTACACCGACCAGGCCCTGGTGGCCGCCGTGGAGATGTCCGACCGCTACCTCACCGACCGCCGGCTGCCCGACAAGGCCATCGACCTCATCGACCAGGCCGGTGCGCGGGTACGGCTGCGGGCGCGGACGAAGGGCACCGACGTACGGGCCCTGGAGCGCGAGGTCGAGCAGCTGACCTGCGACAAGGACCAGGCGGTCGCCGACGAGCAGTACGAGCGGGCGACCCAACTGCGCGATCGCATCACGGAGTTGAAGCAGCGGATCGCGGACACCGCGGGTGACGAAGAGGCCGACGAGGGGCAGCTGGAGGTGACCGCCGAGGCGATCGCCGAGGTGGTTTCCCGGCAGACGGGCATCCCGGTCGCCAGCCTCACCCAGGAGGAGAAGGAGAAACTGCTCGGCCTGGAGGAGCACCTCCACAAGCGGGTCGTCGGGCAGGAGGAGGCGGTGAGCGTGGTCGCCGAGGCGGTGATGCGCTCCCGCGCCGGGCTCGCCAGCCCCGACCGGCCGATCGGCAGTTTCCTCTTCCTCGGGCCGACCGGCGTCGGCAAGACCGAGCTGGCCCGCGCGCTCGCCGAGGCCCTGTTCGGCAGCGAGGAGCGCATGGTCCGTCTGGACATGAGCGAGTACCAGGAACGCCACACCGTCAGCCGCCTGGTGGGCGCCCCGCCCGGCTATGTGGGCCATGAGGAGGCGGGCCAGCTCACCGAGGTCGTGCGCCGCCACCCGTACTCACTGCTCCTGCTGGACGAGGTGGAGAAGGCGCACCCGGACGTCTTCAACATCCTGCTCCAGGTCCTCGACGACGGCCGGCTCACCGACTCCCAGGGCCGGACCGTCGACTTCACCAACACGGTCATCGTGATGACCAGCAACCTCGGCTCCGAGGTGATCGGCCGGCGCGGCGCCGGCATCGGCTTCGGGGCAGATGGTGCCGACGCCGACGAGGAGGCCCGGCGCGAGCAGATCCTCAGGCCGCTGCGCGAGCACTTCCGGCCGGAGTTCCTCAACCGCATCGACGAGATCGTCGTCTTCCGCCGGCTCACCGGCGACCAACTCCGGCAGATCACCGAGCTGTTGCTGGAGAAGACCCGCCGCCTGCTGCAGGCACAGGGCGTCACGGTCGAGTTCACGGACCCGTCCGTCGACTGGCTCGCCGAGCGCGGCTACGAGCCCGAGTACGGCGCCCGCCCGCTGCGCCGCACCATCCAGCGCGAGGTCGACAACCAACTGTCGCGCTTGCTGCTGGACGGGCGGGTCGGGGAGGGCGGCCGGGTGACGGTGGACGTCGAGGGCGGGCGGCTCACCTTCCGTACGGAGGATCTGCCGATCGCCCCCGAACTCTGACGGGGCCGGCCGGATGCGCCCCTTCAGGGGCGCGGGGCTGTATCGATATGCGGCTCCGCCGCGTGGGCGCGACCAGCCCCCACACACCCGCAGACGACTACGGTGCCGGCTGGACCACTTGCGCGGACCCACCACCACGCCGCACAGTCTCAGCGGCTGCCAGCCACTTCCCACCAGGCAACCGCTGCACACCCGTAGCCGCCCCGATCTCGGGGTTCAGCTTGAACGAGTGCCCAATGGCCTCGAGCTGCGCCCGCAGGCCACCCGCACTCGTGTCGTTGTACAGCGCGGGCTCCAGCTCCGTCTGCGCGGCGTTCCGCTGACTGGCGCGCGGCGCGGCGATCGCGTCGACAAGCGGCAGCCCCCGGTCCAGGAACTCGGTCAGAACCTGAAGCACCGTGGTGATGATGGTCGCCCCACCGGGCGAACCGAGCGCCACCACCGGCTTGTTGTGCTTGTCGAGCACGATCGTCGGCGAGATCGACGACCGCGGCCGCTTGCCCGGTCCCGGCAGGTTCGGGTCGTGCACGGCCGGGTTCGCCGGGGTGAAGGAGAAGTCCGTCAGCTCGTTGTTGAGGATGAACCCGCGGCCCGGCACAGTGATCGCGCTGCCGCCGGTCTGCTCGATGGTGAGCGTGTAGGAGACGACGTTGCCCCACTTGTCGGCGACGGTGAGGTGCGTGGTGTTCTCACCTTCGTACGTCGTCGGGGCCGCCGTACCGCCGGAGGCACACGCCGCCGGGTTCCGCGGATCCCCCGGTGCCACCGGGCTCGTCAGCACCGCGTCGTCCTTGATCAGGCACGCCCGCGAGTCGGCGTACTTCTGCGAGAGCAGTTCCTTCGTCGGTACGTCCTCGAAGGCGGGGTCGCCGACCCAGCGCCCGCGGTCGGCGAACGCGATCCGGCTGGCCTCGATGTAGTGGTGCAGGTACTGGACCTCGCTCGCCTTCGAAAGGTCCGTCTTCTCAAGGATGTTGAGGGCCTCGCCGACGGTCGTGCCGCCGGAGGAGGACGGCGCGATGGAGTAGACACCGAGCCCGCGGTACGAGGTCTTCGTGGGCGCCTGGAGCTTGGCGCGATAGGCCCCGAGGTCCTTGTCGGACAGCTTGCCCGGGCGGGCGTTCCAGCCGGAACCCGGGTCCACGGGCGGGTTGTTCACGGTGCGGACGATGTCGTCGCCGAGGTCGCCGTCGTAGACCGTGCCTACGCCCTTCCTGCCCAACTCCTCGTAGGTGCGGGCGAGATCGGGGTTCTTGAACGTGGAGCCGACCACCGGGAGCTGCCCGCCCGGCAGGAACAGCTTCGCCGTGTCCGGGAAGTAGCGGAAGCGGGTCTCGTTCGAGGCGGTCTGCGAGCGGAAGGTGTCGTCGACGGTGAAGCCGTCGCGGGCGATCCGCTCGGCGGGCTTGAGCACCGTGCCGAGTCTTCTGCTGCCCCAGTTGTCGAGCGCGGTCTGCCAGGTGGCGGGCGTGCCCGGCGTGCCGACGCTCAGGCCGCTGCTGACGGCGTCGGCGAAGGCGAGCGGTTTGCCGTTCTCCACGAAGAGGTTGGAGTCGGCGGTGAGCGGCGCGGTCTCGCGGCCGTCGATCGTGTGCACCGTACGGGACTTGGCGTCGTAGTAGACGAAGTAGCCGCCTCCGCCGACACCGGAGGAGTAGGGCTCGGTGACGCCGAGCGCGGCGGCGGTGGCGACGGCCGCGTCGACCGCGTTGCCGCCCTTCTTCAGGACCTCGATGCCGGCCGCGGAGGCGTCCGCGTCGACGCTCGCTACGGCGCCGCCGTAGCCGACGGCGACCGGAACTTTCGCAGGAGTGCCGCTCGTTGTTGCGGCGGGTGGCGCCGCCGCCCCCACCGACACCACAGCGGCCGAGACCGCCAGGACCGACAGTTTCCGTGCGACAGAGCGACGCATCCGCACCTCCAGTGAAGGACCGTTCGCGCAGCTTAATCCAAGGGCATGTCCCCGTCAGGACCGTCTCGAACACGGGTTTGTGTTCGCCCGGTACCATGCGCGCCCATGAATGACGACGTGCGCAACATCGTCCTGGGCGTGGTGGCGGCCGGCATCAGCGCCGCCCTCGGCTGGCTGGCCCGCACCTACCTGTGGAAGCGGAAACTCCGCCGCAAGCAGGCCTTCTTCGGGCTGCCCGACAACTCCGAGTCGCTGCTCGTCGTCAACCGCGACGCCGGCAGCCCCGACCTCGCGGTGCACCGCTACGACGTGTTCGCACTACTGGAACTCTCCGCCCTCATCAAGGACTGCGGCGCCCACGCCGAGGTGATCACCCAGGACGCGGCCCGGCAGGGCTTCGGTGAACGGACCGAGTTCTGCGTCGGCGGCCCGGGGTCGAATCGGCGCATGGCCGCCCATATGCAGGCCATGCTCCCCGGAGTACGGGTGAACACCGACCCGGAACCGGGCCCGGACCGGCTGGCGTTCCAGATCGGCAGCGAGCGCTACCGCATGGAGAAAGGCCTGTCCGAATACGTGCTGCTGGCACGGCTCACGGCCGGACAACCCGGCCTGACCCGGCCCGTCTTCCTGTTCAGCGGCCAGACCGCGATCACCAACCAGGCCGCGACCCGCTACCTCGCCCGCAACTACGAGCGACTGGCCCGCAAGTACGGCAACAACACGTTCGTCCTCCTGCTGAAGGTGGTCAACTCACAGGCGTACGGCCCGGACGTCGCCGAGCTCGTCGCGGACGTGACACGGGCAGCACAGGCACCGCTGCCGACACCCGCGGCTCCCCGCAACTCGCACCGCGCCTCCTGAATTCATTCACACGACAACAATCGTTACTCCCACGTAACTTACCGACGGGTTACCTCCGGTAAAGGGCCAAGGTTACCGTCGGGTCACTTTGCACTGACACGAGTGAGGAGTGACCCGTGGGAAACCATCGCAAGGCCCTGCGTACGACCGCCGTGGGCGCCGTCTCCGCGACTCTGATCGCCGGTAGCGCCCTCGGGCTCGCCCCCACCGCACAGGCGGCGGACGCCGTCCGGTTCGTCGACATCACCGGCGACGGCGGCACCGTCCTCAAGGCGAACGTCATCATGCCCGCGGGCGCCGACGGCGCGCACCGCTACCCGCTGCTCGTGCTCCCGACGAGCTGGGGCCTGCCGCAGGTCGAGTACCTCGCCCAGGCCCAGAAACTCGCCGACTCCGGCTACATCGTGGTCAGTTACAACGTGCGGGGCTTCTGGCAGTCCGGCGGTGAGATAGAAGTGGCCGGCCCACCGGACATAGCCGACGCGTCCAAGGTCATCGACTGGGCGCTCGCCAACACCCCGGCGGACTCGAAGCACATCGGCATGGCGGGCGTCTCGTACGGCGCCGGCATCAGCCTGATCGCCGCCGCGCACGACAAGCGCATCAAGGCGGTCGCCTCGCTCAGCGGCTGGGCCGACCTGATCGACTCGATCTACTCCGGCCGCACCCAGCACGTCCAGGCCGCGGGCCTGCTGGACGGCGCGAGCCTGGTCACCGGCCGCCAGAGCCCCGAACTCCGGCAGCTCTTCGACAACTTCTACGCCTCCAACCTCTCCAAGGAACAGGAGATGATCGATTGGGGGAAGAAACGTTCGGCCGCTACATACCTGGACCAACTGAACAAGAACGGCGCCGCGGTCATGATGGCCAACGCCTGGGGCGACACGATCTTCCCGCCCAACCAGTACGCGGACTTCTACGAGAAGCTGACCGGCCCGAAGCGGCTCGAGTTCCGCCCCGGCGACCATGCGACCGCCGAGCTGACCGGGCTGTTCGGACTGCCCAACGACGTGTGGACCGACACCGAGCGCTGGTTCGACCACTACCTCAAGGGCGAGGACAACGGCATCGACCGCGAGGAGCCGGTGCAGCTCAAGTCCCGTTCCACGGGCGGCTACGAGGGCTATCCGGACTGGAAGTCGGTCGCCGCGACCGAGCGGAAGATCGCCCTCGCCGGCACGACCACGATCCACACGAACGTCGACTCCGGGGCGGACGGCGGCATCGTCTTCCTGTCCAGCATCCTCGACCAGGTGGCCCAGCTGCCCCCGATGGCCTCGATCCCCCTGCTCCCCCGCCGCTGGGCCGCCGTATGGCAGTCGGAGAAGTACGACACCACCCAACAGATCCGCGGTACGGCCGAGTTGCACACCACGGTCACCCCGACCAAGGAGAGCGGCACCCTCGTCGCCTACCTCTACGACGTGGGGCCGCTCGGCCTCGGCAAGCTGGTCAGCAACGCGCCGTACACCTTCCACGGGAACACGCCCGGAAAGCCGTTCGGTCTCGACCTGGATCTGTTCTCCACGGCCTACGACGTCCCGGCAGGGCACCGGCTCGCCCTGGTCGTCGACACGGTCGACCCGCTCTACATCGAGCACAACCCGTCCGGCGCTCAGCTGACCTTCTCCTCGCCGGCGAACGACCCGTCGTACGTGTCGATTCCGCTGCGCAAGCAGTGATCTCCGGCTGCCGCCGGCCGGGCATGGCTCTGTCGCTCAGTGCTTGAGGATCTTGGACAGAAAGTCTTTGGCGCGCTCGCTGCGGGGGTCGGTGAAGAACTCCTCGGGCGCGCGGTCCTCGACGATGCGGCCGTCGGCCATGAAGACGACACGGTTGGCGGCCGAGCGGGCGAAGCCCATCTCGTGGGTGACGACGACCATCGTCATGCCGTCGCGGGCCAGTTGCCGCATGACCTCGAGGACCTCGTTGATCATCTCGGGGTCGAGGGCCGAGGTGGGCTCGTCGAACAGGAGCGCCTTGGGCTCCATGGCGAGGGCGCGGGCGATGGCCACCCGCTGCTGCTGGCCGCCGGAGAGCTGCGCCGGGAACTTGGGCGCCTGGTCGGCGAGTCCGACGCGGTCGAGGAGCCGACGGGAGCGCCTGTCGGCTTCTTCCTTCTTGCGTCCGCGGACCTTGATCTGCCCCAGCGAGACGTTCTGCAGGACGGTCTTGTGCGCGAACAGGTTGAACGACTGGAAGACCATGCCGACGTCGGCACGGAGCCGCGCGAGGGCCTTGCCCTCTTCGGGCAGCGGCTGCCCGTCGAGCAGGATCGTGCCGGACCGGATGGTCTCCAGCCGGTTGATCGTCCTGCACAGTGTCGACTTTCCCGACCCGGACGGGCCGATGACCACGACCACCTCCCCCTTGCCGACGGTCAGGTCGATGTCCTGCAGAACATGCAACTCCCCGTAGTACTTGTTGACGTCATGCAGCTCGATCAGCGGATCGACGGCCATTCGCAGCCCTACTCACTCTCAGCTGTGTCGTGGTTGCCGCAAACTATCCGGACAGGAGTTGGCTCACATCACGACACGCACTTTTCGGGCATAAGCCGTATTTACGTCGATCTTAGGTCGATGACTTCGTTCAACGCTTCACGTCTCCGCGACCTCGCCGTACAGCTGCGAGAGCTCGGGCACCCCGCTTACGGCCCACTCGTGCCCGGAGGTCACGACATCGAACTCGCGGCCCGAGGCGAGCCGGACGACGGGCTGGCCGTCGGGCCAGATCTCCCAGGCGGCGCCGGGCACGGTGCGCACGATGACGGTGCCCAGGTAGAGGCCGGCGTCGTTGCCGAGCCAGTGCAGCACCTCGGGGTCGTCGCGCCAGCGCGGCAGCAGCTGGTCGAGCGCCTCCAACGAGGCGGCGGAATCATCGAGTTGGACGCCCTCCCGGGACGCCTGGGAGCGGAGCAGTTCGCACTCGGAGAGGAGTTCGGCGATGCCCTCCGGGTCGGGGATGCCGTGCTTCTCATGCCGGTGGCCCAGAAAAGGGATCTTCATACCCCCAGCGTGTCATTCGCACCGGCGTGCGCACCACAGGCGCGCGGGCGGTCACTTCGGGGCGATTTCACGCCGAGTCCGCGCATGGCTCGTTGACGGGTCTCTGTCGTCTCTCTAGCTTCGCGATGCGTCTTTCGTCCCACTGGTGAGCGGGAGGAGTCGGCCGTGCGTCGACGTGTGCGGGGATTCGCGGTTGCCATCGTCTCGTTCGCATTCCTGGCGCCGGCCGTGTCGGCACGGGCCGCTGCCGACGGCAGGGCGGAACCACAGCCGCTGGAGCGGCTCTTCGACAGTACCGCGGTCAGCGACAACGCCCGTCCGGGCCTGGCGGACTTCGACGGCTACGGCGGCTCCCTGTCGGCCCAGGACCTGACGGCCGCGGGCTGGACGCCCGGCCGCGCACTCACCGTGCAGGGGGCCCGGCTGACGTGGCCGCGGCGGGTGCCGGGCGAGCCGGACAACGTACTGGCCGACGGACAGTCCGTGCGCGTCGGCGGACGCGGCGATGCGCTCGCCTTCCTGGTGGCGGGCACGGGCGGGGCCGGTGCGAGCGGCACGGGCTCGGTCTCGTACCGGGACCGCACCCGCTCCTCGTACGCACTGGCCGCTCCCGACTGGCGCGCCGGCCCGCTCGCCACGAAGGCGCTGGCACTGCCGCACATCAACACACCCGGCGGTCAACTCGCCGAGCAGGCCCGGCTGTACGTCGTGACGGTGCCGCTGGTCCGGGGGCTCCAGGTCGCCTCCGTGCAGTTGCCGCGGGCTGCCGGTCTGCATGTCTTCGCGCTGGCCGTGCGGACGTCGGACAGGGGCTGGACCGGGAGTTGGGCGGCGGCGACCTCCGGTATTCGGGCCGAGGGGCCGTGGAGCGACCGGACGGTGCGGCTGGTGGTGCACACGTCGGTGGGCGGGCCGCGGCTGCGGCTGCGGTTCGACAACACGTTCGCGGCGGCGCCGGTACGGATCGGCAGCGCGACGGTGGCCGTACAGAAGGCGGGGGCGACGGCGCGGGGCGTGCCGGTGCCGCTGTCCTTCCGGGGCGTGGCGGGGGCCGAGATCCCGGCCGGGGCACAGGTGTTCAGCGATCCGCTCCACTTCGCGGTGCCCTCGGACGCGAATCTGCTGGTCAGTTTCCATCTTCCCGGCCCGGTGGCGGCTGCGCCCGTGCACCAGCTCGCGGTGCAGCGGTCGTATGTGAGCGTGACGGGCGACCATGCGGCGGAGGGTTCCGGGGCGGCGTACACCACGGTCCTGACCAGGTGGCCGCTGCTGACCGGTGTGGACGTGGGGGGTGGGCCGGGGTCGGTGGTGCTGCTCGGGGACTCGATCACCGACGGGGACAAGTCCACGACGGACGCGAACCGGCGGTGGCCCAATGTGCTGGCCGCGCGGCTGCTGGCGCAGAATCTGGTCCCGCGCTACGGCGTGCTCAACCAGGGGATCTCCGGAAACCGTGTGGTCACCGACCGGTACCCCGGCGACGGGATCTCCACGGACATGGCCGGAGTCAGCGCCGTGCACCGGTTCGACAGGGATGTCCTCGCCCAGACCTCGGCGCGTACGGCGGTCGTCTTCGAGGGCGTGAACGACCTGCGGTCGCAGGCCACGGCGCAGCAGATCGTCGCGGGGCTGCGGGAGATCGCGGACCGCGGGCATGCACGAGGCCTGCGGATGCTGGCCGGCACGATCCTGCCCTGCGGGGGCGAGGCGCGGTGCACGGCTGGCGTCGAAGCGGAGCGCTCCGCGGTGAACGCGTGGATCCGGGGTGCCGGGGTGTTCGACGGCGTGCTCGACTTCGATGCGGCGTTGCGGGATCCGCAGCAGCCGGCTCGGATGCTGTCCGCGTACGACAGCGGGGATCATCTGCATCCGGGGGATGCGGGGCTCGCTGCGATGGCCCGGTCGGTGGATCTGCGGGCCTTGGTGCCGTGACCGCCTGGGGGCTGCGCCCCCAGACCCCGCTTCGGCCTCAACGGCCTCGTCCTCAAACGCCGGACGGGCTGAAGTGGCTGAAGTGAAGGTGATGCTCTACACGTCCAGGTCGACCACCACCGGTGCATGGTCCGACGCGCCCTTGCCCTTGCGCTCCTCGCGGTCGACGTAGGCGTCGGTGACCGCCTTGGCGAACGGCTCGTTGCCGTAGACCAGGTCGATGCGCATGCCGCGGTTCTTGGGGAAGCAGAGCTGGCGGTAGTCCCAGTACGTGAAGGGGTGCTCGTACTTGAGGGGGCGCGGGACCACGTCCGAGAGGCCGGCCTCGCGCAGGGAGGCCAGGGCCGCGCGCTCGGCCGGGGTGACGTGGGTGAGGCCCTCGAAGGCGGCCACGTCGTAGACGTCGTCGTCCGTCGGGGCCACGTTGTAGTCGCCGAGGACCGCGAAGGGGCGGCTGCCGGACGCGTCGCCGGCGACGGCGGCCTTGAGGGCCTCGAACCACTGGAGCTTGTACGCGTAGTGGGGGTGGTCCACCTCGCGTCCGTTCGGCACGTAGACCGACCAGACCCGGACGGGGCCGCATGTCGCCGAGATGGCGCGGGGCTCCTCGCTGCCGTCGTAACCGGGGTCGCCGGGCAGGCCCTTGACCACGTCCTTGAGGCCGACGCGGGAGAGCACCGCCACGCCGTTCCACCGGCCGGTGGCGTTCACCGCTGCCTCGTAGCCCGCCTCGCGCAGCTGGTCGAACGGGAACTGTTCCTCGGCCAGCTTGGCCTCCTGGAGGCAGAGCACGTCCGTGCCGCTGCTCTCCAGCCAGGCCAGGAGCCTCGGCAGGCGGGCGGTGATCGAGTTCACGTTCCAGGTCGCGATGCGCATGCCTCACAACCTACCGGGCGCGTCTGACAACGCCGCCTCGCCCGCTGTCCATGGGCCCCTGCTCAGACCTCTGCGGAGTCTCCCGGCGTCAGCCGCAGGTGTTCCGAGCCGCCGAGCGCGCCGATCTGGCGGTCGTAGACGGGGCGGGCGAGGTCGGTGAGGAGGGCGTCGTGGATGTCGTAGGCGCGCTGTGGCTTGACCTCGCGGACGTAGTCGATGACCTCGGAGATCTTGCTCCAGGGGGCCTGCACCGGGAGCATCAGCGTCTCGACCGGGTGGTCGGGGACGGTGAGGGCGTCGCCGGGGTGGAAGACCTTGCCGCCGTCGACGAGGTAGCCGACGTTCGTGATGCGCGGGATGTCCGGGTGGATGACGGCGTGCAGCTCGCCGTGGACCTGGATGTCGAAGCCCGCGGCGGTGAACGTGTCGCCGTGGCCGACGGTGTGCACTCGGCCCGGGAAGGCTGCCGAGATCTGCTCCGCGACGGAGGCCAGGGTCCAGATCTCGACGGCCGGGTCGGCTTCCATGGCTGCCCGCAGCCGGCCCTCGTCGAAGTGGTCGGGGTGCTCGTGCGTGACGAGGATCGCATCCGCGCCGATCGCGGCGTCCTGCTCGGAAAACCCGCCGGGGTCGAGGACGAGCGTGCGCCCGTCCTTCTCGAGACGGACGCAGGAGTGCGACTTCTTCGTGAGCTTCATGGCTCCCATCCTGCCCCGTTCTGGGGAACCTCGGGCAGCTGAGACAGGTGCTTTTGCTGCCCGGCTGACGATCACTCGGTGGGGGTCGTTTCCTCTCTTATGACCTGCTGGGCCACCTTGAACGCGCTGTTCGCCGCCGGCAGGCCGCAGTAGACGGCCGCCTGCATCAGCACCTCCTTGATCTCGCTCGGGGTGAGGCCGTTGCGCAGGGCGGCGCGGGTGTGGAAGGCGAGCTCGTCCAAGTGACCGCCCGCGACCAGCGCGGTGAGGGTCACGCAGCTGCGCGAGCGCCGGTCGAGGCCGGGGCGGTCCCAGATCTCGCCCCATGCGTACCGGGTGATGAACTCCTGGAAGTCGCCGGAGAACTCGTCCGCCTGCGCCAGCGCCCGGTCGACGTGTGCGTCACCGAGCACCTCACGGCGCACCTTGATCCCGGCGTCGTAGGGGTCGGGCCGTCCGTTCGTCGGTGGGGGCACGACGGGGGCCGGGGCGATCTCGGCGATCGGCGCGGGCTGCTGGGGCTGCGGGGGCGGTGCGAGCACGGGCTTGACGGGCGCAGCCGGGATGGCGATCTGCCCCGTGGACGACTCGACGTAGCCGGGCTGCCAGGCGGTGGAGAAGTGCCGGACCAGCAGATCGGTGACGGCGGCGGGCTGCTCGACCGGCACCAGATGGGAGGCGCCGGGGACGACGGCGAGGCGCGCGTCGGGTATGCCGGCGACCAGGGTGCGGGCCGCGGCGGGGCCGGTGACCTTGTCCTCCGAGCCGACGAGAACGAGGGTGGGCACGCCGACGCGGCCGAGCTCTGGCCGTACGTCGAACGCGGCCAGCGCCTCGCAGGCGGCGATGTAGCAGCCGGGGTCCGTGGTGCGGACCATCTGCACGGCCCAGTCGGTGATCGCGGGCTGTGCGGCGGCGAACCCGCCGGTGAACCAGCGGTCGGGGGAGGTACGGGCTATGGGGTCGAGCCCGTTCGTCCGCACTATCACCCCCCGCTGGCGGAACTCGTCGGCCGTGCCGAAGCGGGGCGAGGCGGCGATCACCGCGAGCGAGGCGAGCCGCTCCGGGTGGCGCAGGGCCAGCTCGAGACCGATCGCGCCACCGAGCGCGCAGCCCGCGTAGCCGAAGCGCTGCACGCCGAGCCCGTCGAGCGTGGCCAGCAGCCGGGAGGCGAGTTCACCCACCGAGCCCACCGGGTAGGCGGGCGCGCCGCCGTGCCCCGGCAGGTCGAAGCGGAAGACGCGCCACTGCTTCGCCAGCTCGGGCACCTGGCGGTCCCACATGTGCCAGGTCGTGCCGAGCGAGGGACCGAGGATGAGGACCGGGGCGTCTTCCGGGCCGTCGAAGCGGTACTGGAGGGCAGGGGTCTTCGTCTCACTCACTGCTCCACGCTAACCGCCTTTTCTTGCCTTCCGGACGTGGGGCCCCACGTCCTTACACCTGACTCCCGCGGATCAGCGGTGAACCCTCACACCGCCTTCACCGGATGCCGGGCGACCGTGTGCGAGGGGCCGGTTTGTCGGTGCGGCGGGCCGTGTGCGCCCTCTGCTTGTGCACTCTGCGTGTGACGGACCACTCAGAGGTCGTTCGGTGTGCCCAGGCCCGTGAGGGCGCCCACCGGGTCGAGGTCCGGGGTGCCGCGGGGCCACCAGTCGTCGTGGCCCGGCTCCGACTCGTAGGCGTACCACAGGCCGTCTCGGCCGAGGCGGAGCTGGACGTGGCCGCGAGGGTGGGTGAGGTGGTTGCGCCGGGGTCTGAAGGCGGGGAGGTCGGCGGCGAGGAGGAGGGGGCGGGCGCGGTCGAAGCGTCCGGCGGGCGGGTCCCAGGGTTCCTCGAGGACAGCGAGCCCTTCGAGGCCGCCCTGCCGCCAGGCGGCCACCGCTCGGGCCAGCTCGGCGGGGGTGCGGCCGGCGGCGGAGGCTAGCGAGGCGTAGAGGGCGCGGGTGCCGGCGGTGAGGCCGGAGCCGGGGCGGGCGGCGGCGAGCCGGACCGCGTCCTGCCACAGCGTCAGCTCCGCCACCGGGTCGCGGCCGGTGCTGAGCAGGGCGTGGGCGCGGGCGGCGGCGTCGGTCGCCAGCTGGTCCAGCGCGAAGGGGTCGGGGCCGCCCGGGGCCGCCGGGTAGACCGGGGGCTGCTCGGGGTGCGGCGGGACGGCCAACGGGGCCGGGAGCGGCGGAAGCCCGCGGGGCACGAGGGCTTCGGTGGCGCGGACGCCGGGGAGCGGGGCCGGTTGCTGCTCCTGGGCGGCGCGGGCCGCTCGGGCGGCGCTCAGCCGGGAGAGGGCGTCGAGCAGCTCGCGTTCCCCGCGGCCGCGCAGCAGGAGCAGTACGAAGGGGTCGGCGTCGAGCAGGCGTGCCGTCTGGTAGCAGAGGGCGGCGGCGTGTTTGCAGGGGTGGCCGTGGTCGGGGCAGCTGCAGTGCGGTTCGAGGTCGCGCGGGCCCGGCAGCAACGGCACTCCGCAGTCGGCGAGGGACTGGGGCAGCTCCTTGTCCAGCAGCGCCGCGATGTGCCCCGGCCGCTCGGCGGCGGCGTCCAGGAACCGCGCCCAGTCGGCGTCGTCCAGCGTGCGCAGCCGCACCTGCACGCGGTACGGGCGCGGGCGGCTGCCCTGCACATACGCGAGTACGAGTCCTGGCGTCACCGTGATGGCGTCCACATGGCCCTGCTCGGCGTAACTCCGGCCGCGTGCCAGCCGCTTGGCGTCCAGCGCCCCCTCTTCCAGCGCCGTGACCCAGGCGTTGCCCCACCACGTCTCCGCGAAGCGGGCGTCGGCCGGGGCGGCCGAGGGGCGGGACGCAGGGGCCGGGAACGCCGGGAAGGTGCGACGCAACTCGCCGTCGCGGGCGGGGGCGGCCATGGAGTGGGGGCGGGCCGGGGGCGGGGCGGACGGGGAGTCGGTGCCGAGGGGGGTCGAGGTGAGGGCGGAGCGCTCGGCGCCGGCCCGGTGTGCTTCGGCGTCGCTCCGCGTGAGTCCGGCCGCCTGCGGGGTTTCGCCCGAGGAAGTGGACGTCCGGGAAGCCGAACTCCCCTTCCAGGCAGTCCCGTTGTCATCCTGCGCCGCTCCGGGCCCGGTCGCCGAGGGAGGCATACGGAAGGCGTCGGCGAGCAATTCCCGCATGTCACGCGCCTGGACGCCGGAAGCACGGCGGGGCACCGCACCGCCTTGCATCCGGCCGGCCGCCGCACGCCTCGGCCGATGCCCGGCCTCGGTTCCCGCACGCTCAGCGTCCTCCAGGGCCTGCCGCGACTTCGCCCGCGCAGCACGCAACGCCTCACGCGCGACATCAGCAGGCCGCGCACCCGCACCCGCACCCTCGCCCTCCCCACCCGCAGTCCCCACATCGGACCCCGCACCGGCGCCACCCGCCTCCGGTGCCGCCGCAGGCAGCCCGGAGCTCGCCACCTCACCGGGCGAGCCCGACGAGGCAGGCCTCGGTGCGCGCAACGCCGCACGAGCCGCATCGGCGGGCCGCGCCTCGCCACTCTCGGGTGTCTTGGGTACCTCGGACGTCTCAGGTGCCTTGGAGGCCTGCTCGGGTTCGGGTGGCTGGTGTGCGGCATGCTCCTCCCGTTCCCGTGCCTCCCTGAGCGCCCGGCGGGCCTCGTCGGCCGGGCCCGGGGTCATGTCGGCCTCCGGAGAGACACCAGGTCGGTGAGTTCGCGGTCGGTCAGTTCGGTGAGGGCCGACTCGCCGGAGCCGAGGATGGCGTCGGCCAGGGCGCGCTTGGACTCCAGCATTTCGGCGATGCGGTCCTCGACCGTGCCCTCGGTGATGAGGCGGTGGACCTGGACGGGCTGGGTCTGGCCGATGCGGTAGGCGCGGTCGGTGGCCTGTTCCTCGACCGCCGGGTTCCACCAGCGGTCGAAGTGGATGACATGGCCTGCGCGGGTGAGGTTCAGGCCGGTGCCGGCCGCCTTCAGCGACAGCACCAGGACCGGGGTCGAACCGCCCTGGAAGCGGTCCACCATGCGTTCGCGCTCCGGGATCGGCGTACCGCCGTGGAGCAGGTCCACCGGGACCGCTCGGGAGGCCAGGTGCGCGGTGATCAGGCGGGCCATTCCGACGTACTGGGTGAAGACGAGCGCCGAGCCGTCCTCCGCCAGCAGCGTGTCCAACAGTTCGTCGAGGAGGGCGAGTTTGCCGGAACGGGCCAGTAGGCGGTCGGCCCGGGTCTGCTCCTCCTTGAGATACAGCGCGGGGTGGTTGCAGATCTGCTTCAGCGCGCCGAGCAGCTTGAGCACCAGGCCCCGGCGTGCGATGCCGTCCGAGGTCTCGATGGCCAGCATGGACTCCCGCACCACCGCCTCGTACAGGGCCGCCTGTTCGCGGGTGAGCGGCACGGGATGGTCCGTCTCCGTCTTGGGCGGCAGCTCGGGGACGATGCCGGGGTCGGACTTCTTGCGGCGCAGGAGGAAGGGACGGACCAGACGCGCGAGGCGGGTCACCGCCTCCTCGTCCTCGCCGTTCTCCACTGCACGCGCGTGCCGGGCGCGGAAGGATTTCAGGGGGCCGAGGAGTCCGGGTGTCGTCCAGTCGAGCAGGGCCCAGAGTTCGGAGAGGTTGTTCTCCACCGGGGTGCCGGTGAGGGCCACCCGCGCCGGGGACGGGATCGTGCGCAGGGCCTTCGCCGTCGCCGAGTAGGGGTTCTTCACGTGCTGTGCCTCGTCCGCGACGACCATGCCCCAGTGCTGTTCGGCCAGTCGTGGTGCGGTCGTCCGCATCGTGCCGTAGGTGGTGAGGACGAAGCCGCCCGTCACGTCCTCCAGGGTGCGGTCCGGGCCGTGGAAGCGGCGGACGGGGACGCCGGGCGCGAACCGGGTGATCTCCCGCTGCCAGTTGCCGAGCAGGGAGGCCGGGCAGACGACCAGGGTCGGTTCGCTGCGGGCGCGCTTCAGGTGCAGCGCGATGAGGGTGATCGTCTTGCCGAGCCCCATGTCGTCGGCGAGGCAGCCGCCCAGGCCGAGGGAGGTCATGAGGTCCAGCCAGGCCAGGCCCCGGAGCTGGTAGTCGCGGAGGGTGGCGTGCAGGTCCGGGGGCGGCTCGGCGGGGCGCACCCCGGCCGTCAGGCGCTCGCGCAGGGCCGCCAGGGCGCCGACCGGCACCGCCTCGACCGTCTCGCCGTCCACCTCCGCGCTGCCGCTGAGTGCGACGGAGAGCGCGTCGACCGGGTCGAGCAGGCCCAGTTCGCGCTTGCGGGCCTTGCGGACCAGGGCGGGGTCGACCAGGACCCATCGGTCCCGCAGGCGCACCACCGGGCGGTGGGCCTCGGCGAGGGAGTCCATCTCGGCCTCGCTGAGCGGGTCGCCGCCGAGCGCCAACTGCCAGCGGAACTGGAGGAGTTCCTCGCTCTCGAAGAAGCCGGTGCCGTCGGTCGCGGAGCCCGGCGCGGGCCGTACCACCGCGGCCGCACTCAGGTCCTGGGCCAGGTCCCGGGGCCAGTGCACGGCGACCCCGGCCGCCGCGAGCCGGGTCGCCGCCACGCCGAGCAGTTCGCCCAGCTCCTCGTCGTACAGTGCCAGGACATCGGGCACGTCCTGTTCGGCGAGCCGGTCCAGCGGCGGCCAGATGCGGGCCGCCCGCCGCACGGCGAGCGCCGCGTCCACGCGCGCGCGTGGGCCGAACGCCGCGTCCGCCTCGCCCGCCCACAGGGCCGCCGCGTCGGCGATCAGCGTGGGATCGGCGAGGCTGTGCACCTGGACGATCGCGGCGCCCGCGGTGCGCACGCCCTCCTCGCCGTCGAACAGCTCGTACGCCGACAGGTCGAGGCGGAGCGAGATGCGCACGCCCGCGTCCATGCCGGCGGCGACCTCGGCGGCCCAGTCGTGGGCGTCGGGCAGGCGCTGCGGGCGGCGGGCGGCGAAGGGCCTGCCGGAGGCGTGCGGTGCGGCGGGGGTGCGGGGGAGGGTGTCGGCGACCGCGTCCAGGAAGGAGCGCATCAGCGCCTCCGGCTCGGGCAGCCGGAGCGGGCCCGGTCCGGGCAGCGGGACCGCATGGCCCTCGTACGGCAGGGCCGCGGCGACCGACCGGATGTGCGCGATGTCCTCCGGGTCCAGGGGGCCGGCCCGCCAGGCGTCGTGGCCGGCCGCCGTCAGGCCGGGCAGCAGGCGTCCGCGGGCGATGAGCCGCAGTGCGTGCAGTGCGGCCGCGCCCCAGCAGGCGGTGGCGGGGTGTGCGGCCGGGTCGCGCCGGGCGCGGACGAGGTGGGGCAGGGCCTCGCCGACCGGGAGGGAGAGCGCGGGGGCGGTCCTGCGCCGCACTCCCGCGCCATGCCGTCGTACGACGGTGAGCTCTGTGTCCCCGGCGGTCAGTGGGCCGCCCTCCGGGTCCCAGAAGGCGATCCGGCCGTCCCTCGGCAGCGGGGCGGGCAGGAAGACGGCGGCGAGTCGGACAGGCACGGACTCCCCCGCACCCGGCTCACGCTCCCCCGCTCGCCCGGCCACTGCAGCCGTGTCGCCCATACGACCTGTCACCTCCCGCCCCTGTGTCGGATCAGACGTCTTCGACTCTACGGGCGGGGTCTGACAATCGGTCCCGGCGACGGTCCCGGGACCCGTTCCGTCACGGAACCGCGCGGGAGACGACGTAGAAGAACGGGTTCTTCGGGTCGGAGAGGTTCACGACCACGTCCTGCGTCGGCTTCGGGTTCTTCTGCTTGTGGACGAGGCCGTACCAGGGGCCGGTGCGGGTGAACTCCCAGCCGGTGATCTTCTGGTCGCGTGCGCTGATGGTGATGGCGTCCCGCTTCAGATCGGCGCGGGTGACGCCCATGTCGTGGAGGAAGACGTCGAGGTTGCGGACGGGGGTCTGGAACTGGACGTAGAGACGGCTGGTCTTCCAGTTGTTCGTCTCGTAGGAGGCGACCTTGCCCGACGGGTGCGGCATCGGCACCTGGTAGAGACGGCGCTGCACCTTCGACGGCCAGCCCTTGGTCAGGCCGGTCGCCGCGTACTTGGCCTCCTTGTCCTTGCCGCTGTCGCGGCTCTGGTTGGCGGAGATCACCAGGTAGCCGGCCGGGACTCCGATGAGCAGCACGATGATGAGCAGGGTCAGCGCCCTGCGGCGGATCTTGTGCCGGCGGTCCTCGGTCGGCCGGGGCGGCTCGTCCGGGGGCAGAGCCTGACGGGGCAGCGAGGCGGTCATGCGGTGTCCTGGGTGGAGCGGCGGGTCTCGGCGTACCGCTCGTAGCGCTCGTACCGCTCGACCCGGCGTCGCTTGGCGCGGCGGAAGCGGCGGGCGACGAGACGGGCGAGGTCGGCGGCGCCGACCATGCCGGCCTCGGGGCCGAGCTGGGCGCGCGCGATACGGGCCTCGGGACGGTAGCCGCGGCCGGTGAGCTGGCGCTTGAAGGCGTCCCGCGCGGGGCCGATGAGCAGGTCGTCGGCGGCCGAGACGCCGCCGCCGATCACGAAGCAGGACGGGTCCAGGGCGGCCGCCAGGTTCGCGATGCCGACGCCGAGCCACTGGCCGATGTCCTGCAGCAGCTCGATGCACATCGCGTCGCCCTCACGGGCCAGCTCGGTGATCATCGGGCCGGTGATGTCGGCGATGTTGCCATTGACGTGCTCGATGATCCCGTACGCCACCGGGGAGTCGGCGGCGGCCAGCTCCTTGGCCTCTCGGACCAGCGCGTTTCCGGAGCTGTACTGCTCCCAGCAGCCGCGGTTGCCGCACGGGCAGCGGTGACCGCCGGGCACGACCTGCATATGGCCGAACTCGCCGGCGACACCGTACTTGCCGCGCTTGACCTGACCGTCCTCCAGGATCGCGCCACCGATACCGGTGCCCAGCGTGATCATGACCAGGTGGTCCTCGCCCCGGCCCGCGCCGAAACGCCACTCGGCCCAGGCGGCGGAGTTGGCGTCGTTGTCGACCAGGACGGGGACGGCGAGGCGGCCGGCGAGACGGTCGCGCAGGGGCTCGTTGCGCCACGACAGGTGGGGGGCGAACAGGATGCGGTTGCGGTCGGCGTCGACCCAGCCGGCCGCGCCGATGCCGACCGCGTGCACGTCGTGCCGGTCGGAGAGGTCCAGGACCAGTTCGACGATGGTGTCCTCGACGACCTTGGGGCTCTTGGACTTGTCCGGGGTCTCCGCGCGGAGCTTCTCCAGGATGTTGCCGTCGGCGTCGACGACGCCCGCCATCACTTTTGTGCCGCCGATGTCGATGCCGACCGTTGGCACACGGGGTGCGGTCAGGTGGGAGCGGCGCTCCCGGGTGCCGACCGTGCGGAGCGCCGGTGCTCGGCGGGAGCCTATGGGGGCGGTGAAGTTGCCGTAGGTGCTCATCAAGGCCCGATTCTGCCTCAACGTGACTCTGGGTGCTGTGCGGGGGAGCGACGGGGGGTGCGCGATGTGTGCCGGGTGCGGGTACTTCGTGGCTGGTCGCGCAGTTCCCCGCGCCCCTCAAAAGCATGGCGGTGCAGTTCACGCCGGGCACATTGTCCTGACATTGCGACCAACTCGACAAGGGAACGCAAACTGGTCAGTGCCGCAACAAGGCGGTACTCATGACCGTACTAGCAGCTGGAACTCGAAGGAGTAGCGCGTCGGCCGGTAGGTGTGGGTGCCGTACTCGACCGCCCTGCCCGTGTCGTCGAAGGTGACGCGCTGCATGGTGAGCAGGGGGGCGCCTTCGGTTTCGGCGAGGCGCTCGGCCTCGGCGGCGGTGGCGCCGCGGGCGCCGATCGTCTGGCGGGCGCTGTGCAGGGTGATTCCGGCGGCGCGCATCATGCGGTAGAGGCCCGTCGCCTCCAGCTGCGCGGTGTTCAGGTCGAGCAGGCCCGGCGGGATGAAGTTGCACAGGTACGCCATCGGCTCGCCGTGCGCGAGGCGGAGGCGTTCCACCCGGTGCACGTCGCTGTCCTCGGCCACATTGAGGGCGGCGGCGACCTCGGCGGTCGCCGGGACGACCGTGTTGACGAGCACCCTGGTCGCGGGGCGCTGGCCGGCCGCCTCCAGGTCGTCGTAGAGGCTGGAGAGCTCCAGGGGGCGTTTGACCTGGCTGTGCACGACCTGCGTGCCCACGCCGCGGCGGCGCACCAGGAGGCCCTTCTCGACGAGGGACTGGATGGCCTGGCGGACGGTGGGCCGGGACAGGCCGAGCCGGGCGGCCAGCTCGATCTCGTTGCCCAGCAGGCTGCCGGGGGTGAGCGCCCCGTGCTCGATCGCCGCTTCGAGCTGCTGGGACAGCTGGAAGTACAACGGCACCGGAGAACTCCGGTCCACACTGAGCTCGAGCGACACGGTCGGGTCCACTTCTGGTTTCGGCACGGGCCGAGCGTAGCTCCACGAGTTGTTGACGGGAAGTTGTGTAGTTCGATTGTCCGGACATATGCATTGACAGCGTACGCACTGAACCCTCACTTTGTTTCCATGCGCATCGGGGTCATCGGTACGGGGCGAATCGGCACCATTCATGCGAACACGCTCAGCCGCAACCGTGAGGTGGGGTCGCTGATCCTCACGGATGTGGATCCGGCGCGGGCCCAGGAGCTCGCGCTTCGCCTCGGGGAGACGGCGGCGCCGGGCGTGGACGAGATCTTCAAGTGGGGTGTGGATGCCGTGGTGATCACCACGGCGACGTCGGCCCATGCCGAACTGATCGGTCGGGCAGCACGCTCGGGGCTGCCGGTGTTCTGCGAGAAACCGATAGCGCTCGATCTGCCCGGCACGTTGCACGCCATCTCGGAGGTCGAGGCGGCCGGGACGATTCTGCAGATGGGGTTCCAGCGCCGCTTCGACCCGGGCTACACGGGCGCGCGCGACGCGGTGTCCTCGGGCCGGCTCGGGCGGTTGCACACCGTCCGGGCGCTGACGTCCGACCAGGCTCCTCCCGCGCCCGGGTGGCTGCGGCTGTCCGGCGGGCTGTACCGGGACGCACTGATCCACGACTTCGATGCGCTGCGCTGGGTGACCGGGCACGAGGTCGTCGAGGTCTACGCGGCCGGGTCGGACGCGGGGCCGCCGATGTTCCGGGAGGCGGGTGACGTGGACACGGGAGCCGCGCTGCTCACGCTCGACGACGGCACCCTCGCCACGGCCACGGCGACGCGGCTGAACGGCGCCGGCTACGACGTCCGCATGGAGCTGGCCGGGGAGCTCGACCAGATCGTCGTCGGCCTGGACGACCGTACGCCGATCGCCTCCACGGAGCCGACCGGGCCGCCGGCCGCGGACAAGCCCTGGTCCGGCTTCCTGGAGCGCTTCGGACCTGCCTACGAGGCCGAGCTGGCCGCGTTCGTCGAGGTCGTCCTCGGACAGCGGGCCAACCCCTGCGACGGCCGCGAGGCCCTCCAGGCGCTGCGGATCGCCGAGGCCTGCGAGGTGTCCAGACGGGAGCGCAGACAGGTGGCGCTCGCGGAGATTCCGGGCCGAGCCGAGTCCGCGTTCAGGTGAGCGGCCGTAACGCGTGACCGGTCGTAGCGCATAACCGGTCGTAACGCAGCCCAGCCCCCATGGCTACCAGCGCACCGGCAGGCTGCGCACCCCGCGCATCAGCATGCCGGGGAGCCAGTCGCCGGGCGGGGCGTCGAGGGCCAGGCCGGGGGCGCGCTCCAGGAGGGTGCGTATTGCCGTGCGGGCTTCGAGGCGGGCCAAGGGGGCGCCCAGGCAGTAGTGGATGCCGTGGCCGAAGGCCAGGTGGCCGCGGGTGTCGCGGCGGATGTCGAAGCGGTCCGGGGCGGGATAGCGCAGTCCGTCACGGTCGGCGGCGGTGAGACCGACCATCACGAAGTCGCCCTTCTCGACCTGTGTGCCGCCGATCTCCAGGGGCTCGGCGGCGAACCGGAACGTGGCGTTCTCCACCGGCCCTTCGTAGCGCAGCGCCTCCTCGACCGCGCCGTCGACCAGGCTCAAGTCGGCCTGCAGGGCGGCGAGTTGGGCCGGGTGCGTGAGCAGGGCGTGGACGGCGCTGCTGATGAGGTTGACCGTCGTCTCGTGCCCCGCGATGAGCAGGATGAAGGCCATGCCGCGCAGCTCGCCCGGGGAGAGCCGGTCGCCGTCCTCGGCGGTGGTGCGGATCAGGTCGCTGAGCAGGTCGCCGCCCGGTCCGGCGCGCCGCTTGTCCTCGATGAGCTCGGTGAGGTACTCGGCGAGCCGGACGAACGCGTCGTGTTCTCGGTCCGCGTCGGTCGGCGCGACGGCCTCCGTCGACATTTTGCGGAACTCCGTGCGGTCCATCTCCGGTACGCCGAGCAGTTCGCAGATGACGGTGATCGGCAGCGGGTAGGCGAAGGAGTCCACGAGGTCGGCGCGGCCGTGCGGCAGCATCGCGTCGAGCAGTTCGTCGGTGATCTCCTGGATCCTGGGCCGCAGTTCCTCGACGCGGCGCATGGTGAACGCCCGCGAGACGAGTGCGCGCAGTCGCGTGTGCTGGGGCGGGTCGGCTCCGAGCAGGTACTTCCCGATCAGCTCCTCGTCGAGGAACAGCATGCCGATCCTGCTGCCGTCCTTGGCCAGCCGCGGGTCGGCGAGCGCCGTGCGCGCCTCCTCGTACCCGACGACGAGCCAGGTCTCGTGGTGCTGGTCGGGCACGGGCAGCCGCACCCGGTGCACCGGCCCCCGCTCGCGCAGTCGCGCGTACACCGGATGAGGGTCCGTGCGGAACCCGTCGCCGAACTCCCCCAGGTCGATCACTTCCGCCATTCTCTGCCTGCCCTCCCCCGTCCCCCGCCGGGTTCTCTCCCGGTGCATGGAGAACGCACGGGGAGCCCCGCCAGTGCCCTTGGCGAAGTCCGGTGCGGTTTCGCGCCCCGTTCTAAGGGGCGCGGTCCCCTTCCGCTCCGTCCAGAAGCCCCGCGTCGTACGCCAACAAGGCGATCTGCACACGGTTGTTGAGGTCGAGCTTGGCCAGGATGCGGGAGACGTGGGTCTTGACGGTGGCGACGCTCATGAAGAGCGTGGCGGCGATCTCGGCGTTGGACAGGCCGCGGCCGACCGTGACGGCGACCTCCCGTTCGCGGTCGTTGAGGGCGTCGATGCGCACGCGCGCGTGCGTGCGCCGGGTGTCGGCGCCGGAGCCCACGGCGTGCTCCATCAACTGCCGTGTGACGGTGGGCGACAGCACGGGGTCGCCGACCGCGACCCGGCGCACGGCGTCGACGATCTCGGCGGGCGGGGTGTCCTTGAGGACGAATCCGGCGGCACCCGCGCGCAGGGCGCGCAGCACCTGTTCGTCGGCGTGGAAGGTGGTGAGGACCACGACCTGCGGGGCGTCCTTGCGTTCCCGCAGCCGCTCGGTGGCCGTGAGGCCGTCCACCGACGGCATCCGGATGTCCATGAGGACCACGTCGGGGCGGGTGCGGTCGACGAGTTCCTCGACCTCGGCGCCGTCGGCGGCCTGCCCGACGATCTCGATGTCGTCGGCGCCGCCCATCATCAGGGACAGCCCGGCCCGCACCAGGGGGTCGTCGTCGACGAGGAGCAGTCTGATCGCAGTCATGGGCCTTACGTAATCACGGTGGGCGGGGCCGCCGCGCGGGGTTGCCTCAACCCCACGGCAGCCAGGCCCGCACCCGGAACCCGCCGTCCGCCTCCGCCCCGTGCTCGAGTCGGCCGCCGGTCAGGGTGGCCCGTTCCGTCAGCCCGATCAGCCCCTGCCCGGAACCGGGCACGGCGGGCACGTCCCCCTCCGGGGCGGGATTTCGTACGTCCACGACCAGACCCTCGCCCGGGGTGCCCGTGACGGAGACGGTGACCTCCGTGCCGGGGGCGTGTTTGCGGGCGTTGGTCAGGGCCTCCTGGGCGATGCGGTACGCGGTGCGGCCGACGGAGGACGGGACGGCGGCGGGGTCGGTGACGCGGTTCGCGAGGGTGACCTTCATGCCGGCCTCGCGGCACTCGGCGACCAGCCCGTCCAGCGCGGCGAGCGTCGGCTGGGGGCGGCCCGCGTCGTCGGGCTCGCCCGCGCGCAGGACGCCGATGATCTCCCGCAGGTCCTGCAGGGCCTCGTGCGCGCTCTCGCGGATGACGCCGGCCGCCCGCGCGATCTCCTGCTGGGGTGCGTCGGGCCGGAACTCCAGGGCGCCCGCGTGCACGCTCAGCAGGGTCAGCCGATGCGCCAGGACGTCGTGCATCTCGCGGGCGATGGCCTCGCGGGCGAGCCGCTGTGCCTGCTCGGCACGCAGCTGCGCCTCCGTCTCGGCCCGCCGGGCGCGGTCGCGCAGGCTCACCATGAGCTGGCGCTTGGACCGTACGAACATGCCCCAGCCGATGACGGTGAGGGTGAACAGCTCAGTGAACGCAACCGCGCCCGCGTACGGCAGATCGGGGTCCGGGCGCAGCCAGAAGAACAGCGGGATCAGCGCGAGGGAGACGCCGCCGATCCAGGCGACGTACCGGAAGGGCCGGTGCACGGCGAGGGTGAAGATGACGACCATGCCGGCGCCGCCCGCTGTGTTGGACAGCAAGCCGACGGGGATCATCGCGACGGCGAGCCCCAGCGGCCAGCGGCGGCGGGCCCACACCGCCGCGCAGGCCAGCGCACCGAGCAACTGGTCGACGACGGCGAGGGCGTGGGGGGTGTGCGTGTCGTTGTGCAGGGTGTCCGCGGCCGCCAGACCGATGGCCACGGCGAGCAGGAAGCACGTGAAGTCGACGACCCAGTCCCGCACGGTGCGCCGGGGCCGCCCGGACCGCCCGGCGTCGGGGTCGATCTCGTGCAGCAGGGCAGACGGAAACAACCATCTGCGGCCGATGACCACCGCGGCGGCCGGCGTCGGCTTGTCATCCCTCACGGGCGACAAATCTACGCAGTGCGGCGGGCCGTCACCGCTCCATGAGGGGGATCCCCTACCAAAGTCGCACCACCGGAGACTTTCGTCGCGGGCGCCCGACGGCCGGCGGACTTCCGTCGGGCACGACTCGCCCCGCGGCCGATGTCTGTGGGGGGTCCGCGGGGCGAGGGTCATGGCATGAAGCAGCTGCTGGAGTTACTGGGATTCATCGCCCTGGTGCAGGGCGTGCTGGGCCTGGTGCACGAGTTCACCCACTGGCATGTGGGCCTCGTGCAACGGCTCGGCTTCCTCGACGGCTACGGGGTCTACGCGAGCGTCGCCCTGGTGGTGCTGGCGTTCGCGCTGTTCGCCGCCGCGGAGAGCCGGAAGTCCGGATGAGCGCGGACCGGACTTCCGGCTGGTCGCACCGTTCCCTCGGCGACCGTGATCGCTTGGGCCCTTTCGCTGCGGAAAGGAGCTCACCTTCGCTTCGGAAGGAGAGCGGCTGAGCGGGGGAAGTCGCTCAGCAGCCGAAGTCGACCAGGTCGAACGTGGCGTAGTGGTCCGAGGTGTAGTAGTCCTCCTGGGTCTCCTCGCCGGTCACGATGCGGCGAGCTCCGCGCGTAGACGAACCGGGCGTGATGACCGTGTACTCGTGGTAGTACCCGGACGACTGGCTGGGCAGGACGCCTTCACGGTTCGAGAAGACGGTGCCGTCCTGCGAGTACGGGTACGGCCCGCCCTGCGCGATCAGGTCGAGGGTGTCGTGCGCCTGGGAGGGCAGGGCGCTGTAGCAGATGCTGCCGACGGAGTCGGCGGCGGCGTCCGCGGTGGTGGCGGTGACGGCGCCGCCCACGAGGAGGGCGGACAGAAGAGCGGCTGCGGCGCCGATGCGAGTGGCGCGGGTGTGGGGGAAAGTCATGCCCTCATGATGACGCGCGTAGACAGTGGCATGTCAATGTCAAGTCCGGAGATTTTCCCGTCAAGTCCGATGAGTTTTCCGCAAGTTAACTTGCGGCCCCGCGTCCCCACGCGGTGCCCACAAGCACCAGCGCGCACCGCCCGCCGGGCCGAGGGCCCCGAGCCGTTCCCCACCGAGCGCGATGCCGGCCGCGGCACACGGACAGGAACGGCAGCCCGGGCTTACCGACGCGGTGATCTTCGGCTAGGCGTTTTCGGGGAGCTCGTACGAGCCGTACTCGGGCCGTCCGGCCAGGTCGTACGACTGGATGGAGACCCCGGCGGGGGTGATACGGCCGCCCGTGCGGCGGAACCTGGTCGGTACGGCGCCCTCCACGAAGAAACGGAGGCCGGTGCCGAGCACGACCGGGAACGTCACCAGGTGGAGGGTGTCGACGAGGTCGAGCGCCAGCAGGGACTGGACGAGGGCGCCGCTGCCGTGCACCTGGAGCTCGCCGTCGGTGCGCTCCTTGAGGGCGGTGACCTCCTTGGCGAGGTCGCCGCTGATCACGGTGGTGTTGGCCCACTCGGGGTCGGTGAGGGTCGACGAGGCGACGTACTTCGGGAGGGCGTTCAGTTTGCCGGCGATGAGGTTGTCGGGGTTGGTCACCTTCGGCCAGTACGAGGCGAAGATGTCGTACGTGCGGCGGCCGAGGAGGAACGCGGCGGGGCGTTCGAAGACCTCGTTGACGAACCGGCCGAAGTCGTCGTCGCCGTAGACGAAACTCCAGCCGCCGTGCTCGAAGCCGCCCCGGGTGTCCTCCTGGGGGCCGCCCGGTGCCTGGTAGACGCCGTCGAGGGTGACGAAGATCGTGGAGACGAGCTTGCCCATGGTGGGTGCCTGCTTTCCGGGTGCGGGGTCTGTTGTCATCACCTCAGACCCCGCGGGCGCCCGCAACTCATCGGTCGGTCGTACGTCGCCTCACCCGGCGTGCGTCGAGAACAGGCCGCCCGTCGGGCCCTGTTTGTCGCCGCCCTGGGCCTTCTTCAAGGCGTTCGCCAGGCTCTCGATGGTGAGGGACTGCAGGATCACCCGGCCGTTGCCCTCCAGGGTGGCCAGGGACAGGCCCTCGCCGCCGAAGACGGCGTTCATCATGCCCTGGCGGTTGAGGCCGCCGATGCGCTGGACGCCGTACTGGATGCCCTCCTCGAAGGCGACGACGCAGCCCGTGTCGACCTCGATGCGGCCGCCGAAGTCGGCCGGGTTGAGGTCGATGAAGTTGCCGGCGCCCGCGATGATCACGGTGCCGTGCCCGGTGAACTTCTCCAGGATGAAGCCCTCGCCGCCGCTCATGCCGGTGCGGCCGCCCTGGAAGGCGATGCCGAAGTCGACGGTGGACTCGGCGGCCACGAAGGCGTCCTTCTCGGCGAACCACGCGCGCGTGCCGTCGAGTTCCAGGGCGCGCATCTCGCCGGGGAGCACGCCCGCGAAGCCGACGGTGCCTTCGCCGCCCTGAGCGCTGAAGTACTGGAACGCCATCGACTCGCCCGCGAGCATGCGCTGGCCGACCTGCATGGCGGTGCCCATGGCCTGGCGCAGCATGCCGCCCATGCCGCCGCCTCCGCCGCCGCCCTGGGACTGGCCGCCGTTGTTCGACGGACCGGAGAGGCGGGTCTCCATGGTCACGTTCGTCGTCTTGAACAGGAACTTTCCGGCCTCGCAGTACACGGTCTGGCCGGGGCGCAGGTTGACGACCGCCATCTGCATGGCGTTGCCGACGATCTCTTGCTGAAGGGTCACGCGGGGAGAACGTCGGAGGCGGAGCAAAGAGTTCCGGCGACTTTCGGCCGCGCGAGGTGGGTGTCCGTTCGCCGCCAGCACGCGCGTGTGCCGGCCGCTGGGATGGACCCATGACAACGACTTACGGAACCCTGAACGGCAAGGCGGCCCTGGTGACCGGCGGCAGCCGCGGCATCGGTGCGGCGACGGCGCTGCGGCTCGCCCGGCAGGGCGCGGACGTGGCCGTCACCTACGTGAACGGCAAGGAGGCCGCCGAAGACGTCGTGCGGCGGATCGAGGCACTGGGACGCCGGGCGGTGGCCCTGCGCGCGGATTCCGCGGACGCGGACGAGGCGGCAGGGGCGGCGGAACGTACGGCTCAGGCGCTGGGCGGGCTCGACGTGCTGGTGAACAACGCGGGGGTGGGCGTACTGGGTCCGCTGGAGGGCCTGTCCCTCACCGACGTCGACCGCGTCCTGGCAGTGAATGTGCGCGGGGTGTTTCTGACCTCGCAGGCGGCGGCCGCACGGATGCCGTCCGGCGGGCGGATCATCACGATCGGTACGTGTATGACTCAGCGTGTGCCGGGGCCGGGCGGAACGCTGTACGCGACCAGCAAGGCCGCGCTGATCGGCCTGACGAAGGCACTGGCCCGGGAGTTGGGCGGGCGGGGGATCACGGCGAACATCGTGCATCCGGGGCCGATCGACACGGACATGAATCCGGCGGACGGACCATCTGCCGCCGACCAGGCGGCGATGACGGCGGCGGGCCGTTTCGGGGCGGCCGACGAGGTGGCGGCGATGGTCGCGTATCTGGCGGCTGCCGATTACGTCACAGGAGCGGAGTTCGCGGTGGACGGGGGGTATGCGGCGTGACGGTCAGGTGAACGTCTCTCTGACCTGGTGCAGGTAGCTGAAGTCGTGGTCCTCGCGGGCCCGGGCAAGGGGGCGGATCTCGCGGGTGGCCACGTTCAGTGCGATGCTGCCCACGGCCCCCAGGGCCCAGCTCAGACCGGGCTGCACCACTCCACCGGCCGCGGCGGCCAGACCCACGGTCGCCATCACCGACCGTTCCACCCAGGCCATACGGCTGCTCTTCGCCGCCTTGCGGTAGCTCTCGACGGACTGCTCGATCTCGCGGCGCAGCTGGGCCAGGATGTCGGCCGGGTGCTCGTAGTCGCGGCGGAGGGCACCGAGCAGTCCGTGCAGGGCTCGCATCAGCCGGTCGCGTTCGTCCTTGTGATTCCTGCGGAAGGTGAGCACCTTGGCGGTCTCAGTGCCAGGAGCGGGAACGGGCAGGAGCCGGCCGAGTTCCACTTCCCAGGCGGGCACGGACAGCATGCCCGCGCTCAAGGACAGGCGGTGGGCGTCCGGGCGGTCGGTGTACGGGGTGTACGACTCGTTGGCGTTCCGGGCGAGTTCGCGCGCCATGGCGCCGACGACGACTTCCTGGACCCGGTGCGGCACGCCCACCGTCCAATGGCGCTCGTCCCGCGAGGTGGCCAGACGGAGCCGCTGCAGTTCCCCGGGCAGCCAGCTGCTCATCTTCGACTCGTAGAGGAACGACTCCGGTGGAGACGACACGCGAGGCCGGTCGGGACCGACCGCCAGGCGCCGCAGCTCGTGCCTCAGTGCCAGGGACGCCGCACACCGCTGTTCCTCGGCAGCCAGCCAGGGGCGGATGTCGTCGGGATCTCTGAGGATGTCCATGTACTCCCCTGTCAGCCCCAGGGGTTTGTACAGGCCGAGGTCCCGCAGATCCTTCAACTCCGGGGAAACGGCGGCCTCGTAGACCCGAGGATCCACGGGTACGACCGAGCCGATGCCGTCCCAGTACAGCAGCGCCTGATGGAGCACCTCCGTCGGTGGCTTCACCAGCGGGTAGTAGAGCAGAACCGCCATCGCGCCTCCCCGTGAACACCCCGTTCACCACGGGGTGTTCACGGTAGCGCAGGTCAGCCGCCCAGCTCCTGGTGGCGGATGGAGAGACGGTTCGCCCCCTGCTCCGTCAGGGATCCGTGCAGCCGCAGGCGCGAGATGCCCCCGTCGGGGTAGATGTCCACGCGCGCGTGCGTGCCGACCGCCGGGGTCGGGAGGACGAAGCGGTGGTTGGTGTCCGGCTGGAGGCGGGTGCGCGGGAGGACCTCGGTCCACTCGCCGTCGTCCCCGTCCTTCACCGACACCGAGGCCCAGCCCGCACTGTTGCCCTTCAGGTACGCCGTGTCGATCTCGATCGCGCGGATCTGGGACTGGGCCGCCAGGCGGTAGCGGATCCAGTCGTTGCCCTGGTCGCGGCGGCGGCGGGTCTCCCAGCCGTCGTCCATCTTGCGGGAGCGGCCCGGCTGGATGGTGTTCGTGGCCGGGGAGTAGAAGAGGTTGGAGGCGTCCTCGGCCTGGCCGCCGTTCTCCAGGGCGACGACGTCGAAGGTGCCCAGCGTGGCCAGCCACTCCGGGTCCGGGACGACCTCGCCGTACACCCGCAGACGCGCGATGCCGCCGTCGGGGTGCTGGTTGACGCGCAGGTGGGTGAAGCGCTGCTCGACCGGGACGGCGAAGCCGTTGGCCGCGTGGCCGCCGACCGGGGTGCGCGGGACGAGGGTCGTCCACTTCACGTCGTCGCCGAGGAGCTCCTCCGGAGAGGGGGAACCCGGCACCGATGTGCCCTCGACCGACACCGCCTGGGGGTAGTTGCCGCGGAAGTGGGCCGTGTCGACGACGATCCCGCGGATCACTCCGGGCGCGCCGAGGCGGACCAGCGCCCAGTCGTGGTCCTCGGCCGTGGGCCACGGGTGGTCGGCCGAGGCGCCACGGCGGCGGCGCGTCTCCCAGCCGTCCATGATCTTGCCCTTGTGCCCGAAGTGCTCGGGGTCGAACTCGGCCCGCTCGGGCACCAGCAGGTTCTCGCGCTGGGCGAAGAACTCGTCGTTGGCGGCGATCACGCCGGCACCTAGGCGCCGGTCGGCGAGGTTGGCGTACTGGGTGAAGGGGAAGTCGGCAGTGCGGTAGTCCGCGTACGGGTCACCGCCTCCGTACGGGTTCGCGTCGCCGGTGAAACTGGGTATCGCCGTCACGGTGATCAGATCGTCCTTTCGGGGTCGGCCGCTGCGGGTGCGGGAGAGTCGGTCAGTGGTCGCGGGTGAGCAACTGCCCCTTCGGCTCGGTGAACTCGCCGTCCGCCACGATGCGTTCGCCGCGCAGCCAGGTCGACTTCACGACGCCGTACAGGGTCTTGCCCGCGTACGCCGTCACGCGGTTGCGGTGCTGGAGGGCCGCCGGGTCCACGGTGAACGTCTCGTCGGGCGCGAGGACCGCGAAGTCGGCGTCACGGCCGGCCTCGATGGCTCCCTTGCGCGTGTCCAGCCCGACGAGTTCCGCCGTACGCGAGGACATCCAGCGGACCACGTCCTCCAGGCCGTGGCCCCGCCTGCGCGCCTCCGTCCACACCGCGGCCAGGCTCAGCTGCAGTCCGGAGATGCCGCCCCAGGCGGTCGCGAAGTCGTCCGTCTTCAGATCGGCCGTCGACGGGGAGTGGTCGGTGACCACGCAGTCGACGGTGCCGTCCGCCAGCGCCTGCCACAGCAGGTCCTGGTTGGCGGCCTCGCGGATGGGCGGGCAGCACTTGAACTCGCTTGCGCCGTCCGGGACTTCCTCGGCGGTGAGGGTGAGGTAGTGGGGGCAGGTCTCGACCGTGATGCGTACGCCCTCCGCCTTCGCCTCGGCGATCAGCGGGAGCGCGTCGGACGAGGACAGGTGGAGGACGTGCACGCGCGCACCCAGCCGTTTCGCCTGGGCGATGAGCTGGGCGATCGCCGTGTCCTCGGCGTCGCGCGGGCGGCTGGCGAGGAAGTCGGCGTACTTGGGGCCGCCCTGCTGCGGAGCCGCGTCGAGGTGGTGCGGGTCCTCGGCGTGCACGATCAGCAGGCCGCCGAAGGAGGCGATCTCGGCCAGGGACTGGGCGAGCCGCTCCTGGTCGAGGTGCGGGAACTCGTCCACACCCGAGGGCGACAGGAAGGCCTTGAAGCCGAAGACGCCGGCCTCGTGCAGCGGACGCAGGTCCTTGACGTTGTCGGGCAGGGCGCCGCCCCAGAAGCCGACGTCGATGTGGGCCTTGTCGGCGGCGACGTCCTTCTTGGTACGGAGGTTGTCGACCGTCGTGGTCGGCGGGAGGGAGTTGAGCGGCATGTCGACGAGGGTGGTGATGCCGCCGGCCGCGGCCGCGCGCGTGGCGGTCCAGAAGCCCTCCCACTCGGTGCGGCCGGGGTCGTTGACATGCACGTGCGTGTCGACCAGGCCGGGCAGCAGGACGTCGTCGCCGAGGTCCTCCAGGCGGGCGTCGGCGGGTACGTCGGCGTCGTACGGGAGTACGGCCGTGATCCTGCCGCCCGCGACCGCGACCGTGGCGGGACGCGTTCCCTCGGGTGTGATGACGCGCGTCGAGCGCAGCACCAGTTCTACGTCGGACACCCGGACCCCTCTCAGCCGCCGCGTTTACTTCCACGTAACGGAATTCAACTTTCTGTTGAAGGAGTCTTCACTCCCGCTTCCGTGCCGTCAAGGGCACACTTCTCCACAGTGCACCCCCTGCCTCCACTCTGGACGTTTCCACAAAGCGGAATTAGAATTCCAGCAAGCAGAACGTAGCTACGCACAAGCAGGGAGTCAACCGACCGGCGGGTAGGCTTCTGCCCTTCCCGCCAGTCCCGAAAGGAACGCGCCGTGCCGACGTCCAGCGCCAGCACCACCGACTCCGCGAAGTCCGCCAGCGGCGGAGTCCAGTCCCTCGAGCGCGCCTTCGACCTGCTCGAGCGGATGGCCGACGCGGGCGGCGAGGTCGGACTGAGCGAGCTCTCCGCGAGCAGCGGGCTGCCGCTGCCCACCATTCACCGTCTGATGCGCACGCTCGTGGCCTGCGGATACGTCCGCCAGCAGGCCAACCGCCGGTATGCGCTCGGCCCGCGCCTGATCCGCCTCGGCGAGTCCGCAGCCCGGCTGCTGGGCACCTGGGCCCGCCCCTATCTGGCCCGCCTGGTCGAGGAGACCGGCGAGACGGCGAACATGGCGCTGCTCGACGGCGACGAGATCGTGTACGTCGCCCAGGTGCCGTCCAAGCACTCGATGCGGATGTTCACCGAGGTCGGCCGACGGGTGCTCCCGCACTCCACGGGCGTGGGCAAGGCCCTGCTCGCGAACACCCCGGACGACGAGGTGCGCGCCCTGCTCTCCCGCACCGGCATGCCCGCCGCGACGGAGAAGACGATCACCACACCGGAGGGCTTCCTGGCCGCCCTGGAGGACGTACGCCGGGCCGGCTACGCGGTCGACGACAACGAGCAGGAGATCGGGGTGCGCTGCCTCGCCGTCTCCGTGCCCAACTCCCCCACCGCCGCCGCCATTTCGATCTCCGGTCCCGCGGGCCGGGTCACGGAGGCGGCGACGGACAAGATCGTGCCGGTGCTGCAGCAGGTGGCGGCGGAGCTGTCGGAGGCACTCGCGACCTCGGGGCCCGCCGCCTAGGCGCTCCGCCGGCAGAGCGGCGAGAACCCGCGGTCCGGTGGGGGCTGGTCGCGCCCACGCGGCGGAGCCGCACATCAAGAACAGCGCCGCGCCCCTTGAGGGCGCGGTACCGCACCGGACCTCGCCAAGGCCACCCGGACCGAAGACCTCCGCGAAAGGCCACTCAGCGGCGCGGCGGCTCCCCGAACAGGTCCACCGCGCTGCGCACGTCCGACAGCCCCCTGGCCAGCGCGCTCACGGACCCGATCGCCCCGGCGATCAGCAGCAACGAGCGGCGCAGGCGGGGGATTTCGGGGGAGCCGTCGATCGTCATCGCGGCGAGGGCGGCGAGTTCGTCCTCGGCTATGCCGCGGTCGGGGAACTCGGCCGGGTGCGCGGCGAGTTCGCGGCGCAGCCGGGACACCGCGGTCCGCAGTTCCGCCACCCTCGGGTCCTCGTCGCTGCCGGTCACTGGCCTCTGCCCCAAGCTCCGCAACACAGCTCTCCCCCTCGCACGCCCTCGTGCGCAGTCTCTTCGTACTCCCGCAGTGCAGCCCCGTGGCGTTGGTCGGGCGCCGGGGGACGCGGGTCAGTAAACGCCACCCGATGCCGGGTGCGCCACTCCGCGGACGGAAATTCAGCCCCTGGAAACCAGGCACCCGCCCGGGCGTCAGGTATGCAGGACGCATGACGGAGAACGAACAGCAGGTGGCCGGGCTGGTCCTCGCCGCCGGCGGCGGGCGACGGCTCGGCGGGCGCCCCAAGGCGCTGCTTCAGCACCATGGACGGCCGCTCGTCGAGCACGCGGTCGGCGTGCTGCGCGCGGCGGGCTGCACCCGCGTCCATGTGGTCCTGGGGGCGCGGGCCGACGCCGTACGGGAGCGGGCGGAGCTGGCGGGGTGCGTGCTCGTGGAGAACCCGGAGTGGGAGCAGGGCATGGGGACCTCGCTGCGGGCCGGGCTGGACTCGCTCGCCGGGACGGGGGCCCGCGCCGCCCTCGTCTCGCTCGTCGACCAGCCGGGGATCGGCCCGGAGGCGGTGGGGCGGGTGCTGGCCGCGTACCGGGACGAGACGTCCCTCGCCTCGGCCGCCTACGACGGGGTACGCGGCCATCCCGCCCTCTTCGGCAGCGCCCACTGGACGGGCATCGCCGAGACCGCGACCGGGGACCGTGGGGCCCGCGCCTACCTCAAGGCGCACGAGTCGGCGATCACGCTCGTCGAGTGCGGGGACGTGGCGCAGCCGTACGACATCGACACGGAAGCCGATCTGGTCCACCTTGAATGAACCTTGAGTGAGCGGGGTGGCACTGAGCGCCACCTTCCCTCGACCCGGAGAATCTCGATATCAACAAACCATTGAAGTTCCACAATGAGGAAACTAGTATCCACTGTTCAGAAGCGCCCTACCGCTCCAGGGGCGCCCCTCGCCGTACCCGGTTCGACTGGCACCCGGTGCCACCGCTGAAGGAAGTGACAGCTCATGTCCGCACCAGCGCCGTCCCCGCTGGCCATCGTCGACGCCGAGCCGCTGCCGCGGCAGGAGGAGGTCCTCACGGAGGCGGCCCTGGCCTTCGTGGCCGAGCTGCACCGACGGTTCACGCCCCGGCGTGACGAGCTCCTCGCCCGCCGCGCGGAGCGCCGCGCCGAGATCGCCCGCACCTCCACGCTCGCCTTCCTCCCGGAGACGGCCGCGATCCGCGCGGACGACTCCTGGAAGGTGGCCCCCTCCCCCGCCGCCCTGAACGACCGCCGGGTGGAGATCACCGGCCCTACCGACCGCAAGATGACCATCAACGCCCTCAACTCGGGCGCCAAGGTCTGGCTCGCGGACTTCGAGGACGCCTCCGCGCCGACCTGGGAGAACGTGGTCCTCGGTCAGGTCAACCTGGCCGATGCCTATACGCGCAACATCGACTTCACGGACGAGAAGTCGGGCAAGTCGTACGCCCTGCGGCCCAATGACGAGCTCGCCACCGTCGTCATGCGCCCGCGCGGCTGGCACCTGGGCGAGCGGCACCTGGTGGACGAGAACGGCGGCCAAGTGCCGGGCGCCTTCGTCGACTTCGGCCTGTACTTCTTCCACAACGCCCAGCGCCTGCTGGACCTCGGCAAGGGCCCGTACTTCTACCTCCCGAAGACGGAGTCGCACCTGGAGGCCCGCCTCTGGAACGACGTGTTCGTCTTCGCGCAGGACTACGTCGGCATCCCGCAGGGCACCATCCGCGCCACCGTCCTGATCGAGACGATCACGGCCGCGTACGAGATGGAGGAGATCCTCTATGAACTGCGCGACCACGCCTCGGGGTTGAACGCCGGCCGCTGGGACTACCTGTTCTCCATCGTCAAGAACTTCCGTGACGGCGGCGCCAAGTTCGTCCTCCCGGACCGCAACGCGGTCACGATGACGGCCCCCTTCATGCGGGCGTACACCGAACTCCTCGTCCGCACCTGCCACAAGCGCGGGGCGCACGCGATCGGCGGCATGGCGGCGTTCATCCCCTCTCGCCGGGACGCCGAGGTCAACAAGGTGGCCTTCGAGAAGGTCCGCGCCGACAAGGACCGCGAGGCCGGCGACGGTTTCGACGGCTCCTGGGTGGCCCACCCCGACCTGGTCCCGATCGCCATGGAGTCCTTCGACAGGGTCCTGGGCGACAAGCCGAACCAGAAGGACCGCCTGCGCGAGGACGTCCATGTCGAGGCCGCCGACCTCATCGCCGTCGACTCGCTCCATGCCAAGCCGACGTACAACGGCCTGATCAACGCCGTCCAGGTCGGCATCCGTTACATCGAGGCCTGGCTGCGCGGCCTCGGCGCGGTCGCCATCTTCAACCTCATGGAGGACGCGGCCACGGCCGAGATCTCCCGCTCGCAGATCTGGCAGTGGATCAACGCGGGCGTCGAGTTCGAGAACGGCGAGAAGGCCACCCCGGAGCTGGCCCGCAAGGTCGCCGCCGAGGAACTCTCCGACATCCGCCAGGAGATCGGCGAGGAGGCCTTCGCGGCCGGACACTGGCAGCAGGCCCACGACCTGCTGCTCCAGGTCTCCCTCGACGACAACTACGCCGACTTCCTCACGCTGCCCGCCTACGAGCAGCTCAAGGGCTGACCTATTTCTGTTCCTGCGACGGTTTGTCCGAGTGGCCCAGGGACCTTCCCGGGGCCACTCGGTCGCGTACGGCCTGCTTCACGGCCGTCGGCTCCGGGAAGCCCTGTTCGCGGCGGTCCCAGACCACCTCGTCGTCGACCCGGACGACGAAGACACCACCGGTGCCGGGCTTGAGCGACAGCTCGGTCAGCTCCGCCTCGAAGGTGGTGAGCAGCTCCTGTGCCAGCCAGGCCGCGCGGGGCAGCCAGCGGCACTGGGTGCAGTACTCGATCTGTACGACGGGACTCATCCGAGGTGCACCGACCAATCCTGTTCCGCCGCCGGTTTGCCGTGCAGGTCGGGGACCTGCTTGAGCCACTTCGGCCGGCCTTGCTGTGTACGTGCCGCGCGGAGGGCCTCCTCGGCGGCGAGTTCCTCCCGGGTGGGGAAGTCGGTGGGGAGCCAGGCCTCGGAGGCCTGCACGCGCGCGTGGAGGTAGTCCACGTACGCCGTCCGGATGTCGTCCGGGGTCGCGAAGCCCTCCTCTCCGAGCAGCCAGGCGTCGGGGACCTCCGCCGCGATGTCCCGCAGCAGCTCCCGCGTCACCTTCGGCGCCAGCTCCGCGTCGGCCGCCCGTACGTCGGGGGCGTAGTGGCCGAGGGCGTGATGCCGGAAGTCGTAGCGCTTCGCGGGATCCGACCCGTCCCAGCGGTGGTGGAAGACGAGGGCAGCTCCGTGGTCGATCAGCCACAGGCGTGGGGGCGCGATCCCGAGCGTCGGCCAGACCATCAGGTTCGAGCTGTGGATCGTGCGGTCCACGTTCACGGTCAGCGCGTCGAGCCAGACGATCCGGCCCGCCTCCAGCGCATCGACCGGGAACGTCTTCGCGACCTCCGGGGTGAAGTCCCGTGCCCCCGGCAGATAGTCCATGCCGAGGTTGATCCCCGCGCTGGCGCTGTGGAGTTCCCGTACCTCCTGGTGGGGCTCGCCGTCGGCGATCGCCGGGTCGAAGTGCACGAGGACCAGTTCGGGGAAGCGCAGCCCGAGCGCGCGGGCCAGTTCGCCGACGATCACCTCGGCGACCAGCGCCTTGCGGCCCTGCGCGGAGCCGGTGAACTTCACGACGTACGTGCCCAGGTCGTCGGCCTCGAAGACTCCGGGTACGGAGCCGCCGGACCGCAACGGGGTCACGTATCGAACAGCAGTCACATCGCGCAGCACACCCGCCAGGGTAAGTCAGCGCTCACCGGGCCAGCGGGTTGGGCAGCGGCAGATAGCGGGCGTCGGCGCCGTCCGCGCCCGTCCAGCGCAGCAACAGGTTCGTCTTGCCGGGGAGGGTCGGCGCGGTGAGCAGGGCGGCGGTCTCGGGGAGGTCGTGGCGGGCGAGTTCGCGGCGTGCGGCGGGCCAGGGATCGAGGCCGGGGTGCCGGTCGGCCAGGGCGCCGGCGACCTCGGTGAGGTGGTTGACGACCAGGCAGTACACCAGCCGTTCCCATCCGGCCTCGCGCTCCACGTCCGGCAGCAGCTTCACGCCCTCGGCGTCCCGGAACAGCGCCTGCACCGGGATGCCGTCCGCGTCGACGGCGACCAGCGTGTTCTGCAGGTGTGCCTCCAGTACGACGCCGTGGTCGGCGAAGGCGGCCAGCGCAGGGGGTACGACGGCCCTCAGATACGCCTCCCACCAGGCCCCCGGGTCGGAGGTCCCGTCGAGCGGGTTGCCCGCGAACCCCTCCACCAGGCCCGCGGCGAGCAGCGGGGTCGCGCCGGGCAGCAGATGGCCGTGCAGTCCGTCGCGGACCAGGACGGCGAGCTCCTCGAAGGCGAAGCCGGCGGTGCGGTAGCCGCGGTCGCCGAGCCAGGCCGCCGGGCCGTCCATCGCGGCGAAGGCGGCGGCCGCCGCCCCATCCGTCCGGCGCAGTTTCAGCAGGTCGTGGCGCCACAGCCGCCGGATGTCGTTGGTGATGCGGACGTCGAGGCTGAACTTCAGGAACAGGTCGCGCCCGGGGGCGTAGAGGGTGCGGATCGCGGCCGTGGGCCAGGCCTCGAAGCCGGTGGTGCCCAGCCGGACCAGTCGGCCGTCGGCGAAGGCGGGCGCGAGGTCCACGAGGTCCAGCTGCCAGGGGTGGGCGGGCAGCAGCCGGTAGCCGGGCGGGGCCTCGCCGAGGGTGTCCAGCGCCGCGGTGTCGCCCTCCTCGACGACCAGGTCCTCGCGCACGCCCAGCAGCACCAGCGGCAGGCGGGCGTACGCCTCGGGGGCGTACGGCAGCCAGCCGGCGACCGGGCCGCCGCCGCGCGCCTTGGGGGCCGGGTGGTAGGGGTGGCCGGTGATCAGGGACTGCTCGGAGCGCTGGTACGGGTCCTCGGGCGCCGTCGCCCTGGCGCGGGCGGCGAGCAGCGCGGCCACCGCGTCGCGGCTGTCGATCATCTCGGCGGGGAGTTCGTGGTTGGACAGGCCCGTGTGGCGGCGCAGTTCCTCGCCGACGAGCTTGACGAGTTCGGTGTGGCCGATGTGGTGCCAGTGGCCCGCCGACAACACCTCGGGCTCTGCCGGCCGCCGTTCGCCACGGACGCGCAGCAACCGGTCCACGCCGGGCAGCCGGTACGTGCGGTGCTCGCCGGCCCGCTCGACCGGCTCCGCCACCTCGCGCAGCAGACAGTTGAGGAGCGGTGCGGCCGCGTACGCATCGGCGCGGCAGGCGAGGTCGTCACCGGTATGCGGGGGGATGAGATCCACGCGATCCACTCGTTCCCTGAGGTCCGTTCGGGCGGAGACGATCAGTATGTATGCCGTCACCTCCCGTCCGTGACGCCCTACTCGTACCCGAGGAGCCCGCCCGTGCACCGTCCCCACCCCGCGGAGGCCGAGGTCGCCGACGAGCTGGCCGCCGTACGCCCCGCGCTTCTGTCACGGTACGCGGCCGAGCTGCCGGGTGCCCGGGCGGCCGTGCTGACCCGGCTGTGGCGTGCGCTCGCCCATGAGCCGCTGCCGTGGATCACCGGCCGGGATCCCGGCCCGGAGGGGCTCACCCTGCGCCTTCGCGACGGGCGGCGGCTGCACGGGCCGGCCGCGGACCCGTACGCCACCGCCGCGTACGTCACCGCCGTACGCCTCGACAGCGTGGCGTACGACCATCCGGCGCGGCTCATGACGGACCTCGCGGTACCGCACTGCGTCGGCTTCGCGGCCGAACTCGGCCACAGCGTCGCCTCGTTGGCGCTGTCGCGGGCCGATCAGGCGCCCCGGACGAAGGACCCGCAGGAGTGGCCCGCGGCCGACTGGGAGTGGGAGCAGCGGGTGGTCGACGGGCATCCGTACCACCCGGGCTGCCGTTCCCGGCCCGGTTTCTCGGTGGCCGAGCAACTTGCCTACGGGCCCGAGCACCGGCCCCGGGTCGAGCTGGGGATGCTGCCGGTGAGGGTGGACGAGTGCCTGGTGACGGGGGTGTGGCCGGACAACATGCGGGACGGGGAGCGGCTGTTGCTCCCCGTGCACCCGTGGCAGGCGGCGCATGTGCTCAAGCGGACCTGCGAGGAGAGGCTCACCGCGCACCCGCTGATGTCCCTGCGCACGCTTGCGCTCTCGGGCGGGCCGCACGTCAAGACCGCGCTGAGCGCCCGGCTGACGTCCTCGGTGCGGGACATCTCGCGCTACTCGATCGCGCTGTCGGCGACCTTGTCGGCCTTCGCCCAGTCACTGGCGGCGCGCGCCGACGGCCTGCTGCACGTCACGCGCACATTGGGTGCGGCCACGGCCGAATCCGCCGACCTCGCCGCCGTGTTGCGGGAGTCGCCGCAGACGTACGCCTCGACGGCGCGCGGCGAGCGGGTCATGCCGGTGGCCGCGCTCGCCACCACCGCGCTGCCCGAATCCCCCGCCTGGCTCGCCGACTTCACCCGCCTCACCCTCACCGTCGGCCTGCGCCTGCTGGAGCTGGGAGTGGCCCTGGAGGCGCACGGCCAGAACCTCCTGGTCGTCCTCTCGGCGACGGGTGCCCCGCTGCGGCTGGTCTACCGCGACCTCGCCGATATCCGCGTCAGCCCGGCGCGGCTGGCCCGGCACGGCATCCCGGTCCCGGACCTGTCCGGACGGATCGTCACGGACGACGTGACGACGCTGCGGCGCAAGCTGTTCGGGTCGCTGGTGGCGGGCGCCCTCGCCGGTACGGCGGGTTCGGCGCCGGCGCTCGGGACGGCGCTGGAGACGGCCGTACGGGATCTGCCGCGCACCCCCGACCTGCTCGCGCTGCTCGAAGAGCCGCTGCCCGCGAAGGCGCTGACGCTGATGCGGATGTCGCCCGGGACGCCCGGGGACCAGTGGGCCCGGCTGCCCAATCCGCTGCGCCCGCAGGCCCGCTGACGCTCGTTTTGGAGCGCGGCACCTCTGATCAATAAGATCCGCCGATGATCAGAAGACAACGGCTGGCGGCAGGGGTGTGCGCCCTGCTCGCCGCCCTGGCGGCCGGGATCGCGTTCCCGGCCGCGGCGACCGCCGGCGAACCCACGGGCGAGGCCACCGCGAAGGTCGATCTCGTCCTCGACGTCAGTGGTTCCATGCGGGCCCGGGACATCGACGGCGGGACCCGGATGGCCGCGGCGAAGCAGGCGTTCAACGAGGTCCTCGACGCGACGCCCGAGGAGGTCCAGCTCGGCATCCGCACGCTCGGCGCCAACTACCCGGGCAACGACCGGAAGACGGGCTGCAAGGACACCGCGCAGCTCTACCCGGTCAGCACGCTGGACCGCACCGAGGCGAAGACCGCGGTGGCGACCCTCTCGCCCACCGGCTGGACCCCGATCGGCCCCGCCCTGCTGAAAGCGGCCGACGACCTGGACGGCGGCACCGGCTCCAAGCGGATCGTGCTGATCAGCGACGGCGAGGACACCTGCGCCCCGCTCGACCCGTGCGAGGTGGCCCGCGAGATCGCCGCCAAGGGCATCGGGATGACGATCGACACGCTCGGTCTCGTCCCGAACACGAAGATGCGCAAGCAGCTCAGCTGCATCGCGGAGGCGACCGGCGGCACATACACCTCGGTCGAGCACGCCGACGAACTCACCGACAAGGTCAACCAGTTGGTGGACCGGGCGGCCGATCCGGTCGTCACCCCCGTCGCGACGCAGGGCACGGACGTGTGCTCCGGCGCGCCGACTCTCAAGTCCGGTCTGTACACGGACCGCGAGGAGTTCGGGCAGGAGCGCTGGTACCGCGTGGAGGTCATGGCGGGCCAGGAGCTGCGCGCCTCGGTGAGCGTGGCGGCCGACCGGTCCGTCAACCCCGGCTACGGGACGCTGCTGCGGGCCGTCACCGTGCACGGCCGCGAGATCGTCCGCGGAGAGGCCGCGGGCAACGGGCGTACGGACGTGGTCTCCACCGGGCTGCGGTACCCGAAGCCCGAACGGGACGACGACGACAGCGACAAGCCGGCCGCCGAAACCGTCTGCCTCCAGGTCACCAACTCCTTCTCGGCGGCCCCCGGTGTGAAACCCACGCCGGGTCTGCCGCTCGAGCTCACCGTGGACGTGGTCGACGGTCCGTCGCAGGCGGGCGACGTGGCCTCCTTCGGCCTCGGCCGCGGCTGGTGGCTGCTCGGCGTACTGGTGCTGGTCGGCTTCCTGGCCGGTCTGATCTGGGGCTGGCTGTCGCGCTGGCGGGTCGCGGTCTGGAGGACCAACTGATGCGGATCACCCATGTGTTGAGCGCGGCCCTGCTGATGCTGGGGCTTGCGGCCGCTCCCGCGGCGGCCGATTCCTCGCCGTCGCCCAGCGCCTCCGACGGCAGCTCGGCGCCGACCGCGGCGGGTACGTCCTTCCGTACGGCGACCGAGATCGAGCAGGGGCAGCAGGCCACGGCGAGCGGCTCCACGGGCGACTACCTGTACTGGTCGTTCCCCGCGGACGCCGGTCAGCGCCCCACCGTCAAGGCGACGGTGAAGCTTCCGGACACGCATGCCGCGCAGACCTGGCAGATCGACGTCTACGACGGACTGCGGCGCCGCCAGGCCTGCCAGTACGGGGCGCAGACGCGCACCGCGGCCCAGGGCTCGGCCTCGGTCGACCTGGCCTGCACCCTGCGTACCGTGCGCGCCTGGTCGGAGTCGTGGGCCAATGACCCGCTGCCGGGGACGTACTACATACGGCTGACGGTGGTGAACCTGGCGACGGCCGACCTCGGCCAGCCGGTCCGCGCCTCGGTCCGGGTCGACTCCAAGGACATCGGCGGCTCGGCGGCCGTGGACGGCTCGCTGGCGAAGCCGCTGGTGCCGGGCATCGCGGTGACGTCCAAGTCCCAGTCGGACGAGGGGGATTCGTCGAAGTCCGCCGTGCTGTCGAGCATCGAGCCCGAAGACGGCTGGGCGTCCGGCTGGTGGTCGGACCGGTGGGTGTGGACTGCGGTGGGCGCGGTGCTGGCCGCACTGGCAGGCATCGGCGGGTATGCGCTGACGCGGGGGGCGGGACGGCCCACGCGGGTGCCGCCGGGCGCCTGACGCTCCGAGAGAAGGCCCGCTTTCGGCGGGCCTTCTGTCGTCTCACGCCTCGCGCAGCGCCTTCGCGAGGGTGCCGTCGCCGGTGACACCGACCCGCCCGTGCCACACCGCGTCGGTCAGGCTCAGCTCCCCGCGCGCGACGGCCGCAGCCGTCTCGGCGTCCAGGACCAGCCGCGCGTCGGGCTCGCCGGGAGCGGGCCCGTCGCCGTACAGCGGCCCGTCCTCAGCACCGACGTGCAGATGGAAGTCCCCTTCCTCCAGCCGGACTTCGACGAGCCCCTCCCCCTCCAGCGAGCGCAGCAGGGGCAGCGCGAACCAGTGGGCGCGCAGGGCGTCCGTGGGCCGCCGCTCGCCCAGCTCGCCCTGGCCCCACAGGCTGAGCGCCTGCAGCACGGGCAGCAGCTCCCGCCCGCGCGGGGTCAGTTCGTAGACGTACGCCGCGCCGGGCGGCGGCAGCCGGCGCCGCGTCGACAGCCCGTCCCGTTCCATGTCCTTGAGCCGTGAGGCGAGCACGTCCGTGCTCACGCCGGGCAGGTCCGCGTGCAGATCCGTGTAGCGGCGCGGTCCGGCCAGCAGCTCCCGGACGATCAGCAGGGTCCAGCGGTCGCCGACGAGGTCGAGGGCGCGGGCGGCGGAACAGTACTGGTCGTAGCTTCGGCGTGGTGACATGCGACGCAGTCTAGACAAGTTGTTGGACTTTCCAAGCTCGAACTTGGTAAAACCAAGCAACACACGAAACCGGAGGGGCGAGCGCGCATGGAGTTCCGGCAGTCGAACAAGCTCAGCGAGGTCTGTTACGAGATCCGCGGCCCGGTGATCGAGCACGCCAACGCGCTGGAGGAGGCGGGCCACAGCGTGCTGCGCCTGAACACCGGCAACCCCGCCCTGTTCGGCTTCGAGGCGCCGGAGGAGATCCTCCAGGACATGATCCGGATGCTGCCGCAGGCGCACGGCTACACCGACTCGCGCGGCATCCTCTCCGCCCGCCGGGCCGTGGCCCAGCGCTATCAGGAGCGGGGCCTGGAGGTCGGCGTCGACGACGTGTTCCTGGGCAACGGCGTCTCCGAGCTGGTCTCGATGGCCGTACAGGCGCTGGTCGAGGACGGCGACGAGATCCTGATCCCCGCCCCGGACTTCCCGCTGTGGACGGCCGTGACGACCCTCGCGGGCGGCAAAGCGGTGCACTACCTCTGCGACGAACAGTCCGACTGGTACCCGGACTTGGCGGACATGGAGTCGAAGATCACGGACCGCACGAAGGCCGTCGTGATCATCAACCCGAACAACCCCACCGGCGCGGTCTACCCCAAGGAGATCATCGAGGGCATCCTCGACCTCGCCCGCCGGCACGGCCTGATGGTCTTCGCCGACGAGATCTACGACCAGATCCTCTACGACGACGCGGTCCACCACTCGGCCGCGGCCCTCGCCCCCGACCTGGTGGTCCTCACCTTCTGCGGCCTGTCGAAGACGTACCGGGTGGCCGGCTTCCGCTCGGGCTGGCTGGTGGTCACCGGCCCGAAGCAGCACGCGCGCAACTACCTGGAGGGCCTGACGATGCTGGCCTCCATGCGGCTGTGCGCCAACGCGCCCGCCCAGTACGCCATCCAGGCCGCGCTCGGCGGCCGCCAGTCGATCCGCGACCTGACCACACCGGGCGGCCGCCTCCACGAACAGCGCAACGTCGCTTGGGAGAAGCTGAACGAGATCCCGGGCGTGTCCTGCGTGAAGCCGAAGGGCGCGCTGTACGCGTTCCCGCGCATCGACCCCAAGGTGCACAGGATCCACGACGACGAGAAGTTCGTCCTGGACCTGCTGCTGCGCGAGAAGATCCAGGTCGTGCAGGGCACGGGCTTCAACTGGCCGACACCGGACCACTTCCGGATCCTGACGCTTCCGTATGCGGACGATCTGGAGGCGGCGATCGGGCGGATCGGACGGTTCCTCAGCGGGTACCGGCAGTAGCGGGCTCCTAGCCTGAGAGGCATGAGCGATGTCTTCCTCGTCCGGCACGGTGAGACCGAGTGGTCGCGGTCCGGGCGGCACACCGGCTGGACCGACGTCCCGCTGACCGAGCGCGGCCGTGCGGAGGCCCGGCGGCTGGTGCCGCTGATCCGCTCGCACCGGATCGCGGCCGCGTTCGTCAGTCCGCTGGAGCGGGCACGGGAGACGGCGGAGCTGATCGGGCTGCAGGACGTGCGGGTCGACCCGGACCTGCGGGAGTGGGACTACGGCGGCTACGAGGGGATCACGACCGTCGAGATCCAGCGCACCCGGCCGGACTGGTTCCTGTTCCGGGACGGGGTGGAGCCCGGGCCGCCGGACCATCCCGGGGAGACTCCCGAGCAGGTCGGCGAGCGCGCGGACCGCATGCTGGCCAAGGTGGACGCGGCACTCGCCAACGCCGAGGGGGCCGTGGTCCTCGTGGCGCACGGTCATTTTCTACGGGTGCTGACGGCCCGGCGGCTGGGGCTGCCGCCCTCGGGCGGGGCCCTGTTCCAGCTGGCCACGGGGACGGTGTGCCGGCTGGGGACGGAGCACGGGCGGCCGGTGATCGCGGGGTGGAACGTGCGGCCCGGGGCGTGAGCTCCGGGACACGGGCCGCACCGACTGTCAGACCCGCGTCGTAGCCTTCGGAGGAGGTGGGAACCGGGGGCCCGGCGACGGGAAGGAGCATGCCGTGACACGAGCGCCGACCGCCGCGCAGCGGCGTGTGATCGATGCCGCCGATCCTGTGACCGGGCGGCTGAGGGGTACGGAGGCGCAGCTGGCGGCGCTGGTGAAGTGGGGGTTCGCCTTCCGGCATCCGCGGCCTCCGCACGACCACTTTCTGACGCCGGCCGGGCACCGGATACGGGAGGCCGAGGAGCCGGGGACGCCTGCGCCCGGGCCTGATCCTGGGCCTGGGCCCGCGACACCCGCCGCCACCGGTGTGTTCGCCGCGCGCGTCGGCGGTGAGGAGGAGCCGCCGGACACCGGCCCCGCCCGCGCGCGCGAGGTGCGCAGCGCCTGGCAGGGGTTGCTGGAGCTGCGGCGGATGACCAATCCGGACGGGGCCGTGGACCGGCCGTGCGGCTGGGAGCGTACGCATCTGGTGCAGGCTGCCGCGCTCGCCCTGGAGGCGGCCGGTCACCGCCCTGCCGGTGCGGACCTGGTCGGGTACCGGGTGCGTGCCACCCCGCAGCCGGAGGCCGTCGCCGTGCACGAGCCGGATCCGGGGGCGCTGCGGGCCTGCGCGGCCACGCTGGAGGCGGCGGGATGGCAGGTCGGCGAGCACAACGACGCACGTTCCAGGGCGCGTTATGTGCTGGCATCGCCCCGCCGGGCATAGCGAGGCATGCCAAGATCGGTCGGTCACATCGTCCATCAGTGCGAGCTGTACGAGGAGAGAAAGCAGTGACCGAACCGTTTTCCGTCCCGGTGACCGTGCGCGGGTACGAGACCGATGTGCTGGGGCACCTCAACCAGGCCGTGTACCTCAACTACGCGGAGCACGCCCGCTGGTCCTTACTGCATGCGGCCGGGATGACCCAGGCGACCCTCCTGGCCAGGGGCGTGGGCCCGGCGGCCCTGTCGACCACCCTGCACTTCAAGCGTGAGCTGGTCGCCGGCGACGAGATCGAGGTGACGTGCGCGTTCGAGTGGGGCGGCGGCAAGACGTTCCACATCGAGCAGACGATACGGAAGGCCGACGGCACGGTGGCGGCAGAGGTCACCGCGGTCGTCGGCCTGATGGACCTGAAGCAGCGGCGGCTGGTGCCCAACCCGCGGGAGTTCTTCAAGGAACTGTCCACGGACCCGGCGCTGTTCGGGCTGTAGCAACCCGCGCGGCCTACGCGTCCAACAGCTCCGGGCTGTGCTCACCGTCGTAGGCCGCGCGGGACTCCGCGATGTAGACGCGGTTGCGTTCCGCCCAGTCGGTCAGCCGCTGCAGGGTCTCGTGCAACTCACGGGCAACCGGGGTGAGTTCGTACTCGACCTTCGGCGGGACCGTCGGGTGGACGGTGCGGGTGACGAGGCCGTCGCGCTCCAGGTTGCGCAGGGTGAGGGTCAGCATGCGGCGGCTGATGCCCTCGATGCTGCGCTCCAGTTCGGTGAACCGGATGGGGCCGTGCGCGGCGGCGACGAGGATCTGCACGCTCCATTTCCCGGAGACCCTGTCAAGAACTTCACGGACCGGGCACGCGTGCGCGTTCACGACCTGGGCGGTAACACCGGTGTTCCTCTGGGACATTGGGCTGCCTCCTTACGGCGCCCTCCATGGTCACTCACGATGGACTCCGTTACAAGTCGTGCACCTATGGTTCCCATGGAGAATACGGAGGCCACGCCGCCATGACGGCCCTCATCGAGTCCTCGACGCGTTCGCCGCGCCGCACCCGGCGAACGTACTCCCGCTGGGCGTCCCTCGTCGTGCTGTGCGCCGGGGCGCTGATGACGATTCTGGACGGTTCCATCGTCACCGTGGCGATGCCGGCCATCCAGAGCGACCTCGGCTTCAGCCCGGCCGGACTGGCCTGGGTCGTCAACGCGTACCTGATCCCGTTCGGCGGGCTGCTCCTGCTGATCGGGCGGCTGGGCGATCTGCTGGGCCGCAAACGGATGTTCACGGCCGGGCTCGCCGTCTTCACCGTGGCGTCCGTGCTGTGCGGGACGGCGAACAGCCAGGGCCTGCTGATCGCCGCACGAGCCGTGCAGGGCGTCGGCGGGGCGATGGCCTCGGCGGTGGTGCTCGGCATGCTGGTGGCACTGTTCCCCGAGCCGCGCGAACAGGCGCGCGCCATCGCCGTGTTCAGCGCGGTCGGCTCGGTGGGCGCGACGCTGGGCACGTTCCTCGGCGGGGCGCTCACCGAGGCCCTGAGCTGGCACTGGATCTTCCTGATCAACCTGCCGATCGGCATCGTCGCCTGGCTGGCGGCGCTGCGGGTGCTGGCCCCGGAGCGCGGTGCCGGCCTCGGCAGCGGGGCCGACTACCCGGGAGCGGCACTGGTCACCGCCGCGCTGATGCTCACGGTGTACGTCATCGTCGGCTCCGGCAGCCGCGGCGCGACCGCGACGCTGCTCCTGGCGGCGTTCGCCCTCGCCCTCTTCGCGGGCTTCGCCGTGCGCCAGATGCGGACCACCGACCCGCTGCTGCGGCCGAGGTTGTTCCGATCCCGTGTGCTCACCGGCGCGAACACCGTCCAGATCCTGATGATCGCGACGATGTACGGCTTCCAGTTCATCGGCGCGCTCTACATCCAACGCGTCCTGGGCTTCGGCGAGTTGGCGACCGGCTTCGCCTTCCTGCCCGCCCCCGTCGCGATCGGCGTGCTGATGATGAGCCTGTCCGCGCGGGCGATCGGCCGCTTCGGGGCGTACCGGGTGCTGCTCGCCGGGCTGGTGCTGATCACCGTCGGTATGGCGCTGCTGAGCCGGGCTCCCGTGCACGGCTCGTACGTCACCGACGTGCTGCCTCCGATGCTCCTGCTGGCCGCCGGGTTCGCCGCCGCGATGCCCCCGCTGACCGGGCTCGCCATGTCGGGGGCGCGGGAGGAGGACGCGGGGCTGGCGTCCGGGCTGTTCAACACCACGCAGGTGGTGGGGGGTTCACTGGGCCTGGCCACGTTGTCGACGCTGGCGGCGAGCCACACCGCGGGGCTGCTCGGCCGGGGTGCGCAGCTGGTACCGGCCACGGCACAGGGGTATCAGCTGGCGTTCCGGGTGGCGGCACTGGTCGCGGCGGGGGCGCTGATACTGGCGGCGGCCGTGCTCAGGACCCGTACCGAGCCGGTACGTGACTGACGGCCGCCGCCAGGTCTCAGCCGGCCGGTGCGAAGGCGTCCCGGTGGTCCTCGGCCCACTGCCGGTACGTCCGCGCCGGCCGGCCGAGGACCTCCGGCACGTCCTCGGTGACGATGTCGTTGCCGCCCTCCTGGATGAACCGGGCGGCGGCCATGAGGCTGTCCGCGTACGTTTCGCCCAGGCCGGCCGCGAGCAGCTGTTCGCGGCGTTCCTCCGGCGAGAGGTCGTGGAGCGGCACCGCACGGCCGAGGACCTCGCCGAGGACGGCGGCCTGCTCGTGGGCGCTGAGGGTCTCGGGACCGGTCAGGGTGTACGTGCGTCCCGCATGCCGGGGGTCGAGCAGCGCGGCCACGGCGATCTCGGCCACGTCCCGCGGGTCCACGACACCCTGCCTGCCGTCGCCCATCATGTTCGGCGCGGGCGTGCCCTCGCGGATCGCCGCGGCCCAGTTGAGGGTGTTGGAGGCGAAGGAGGAGGGGCGCAGGACCGTCCACTCCAGGCCGCTGTCCCGCACGGCCTCCTCGCCGGGCATGTGCCAGGTCGCGAACACCCCCAGCTCGGGGTCGCCCGTGCCGATCGAGGAGAGCTTCACGATCCGCCGTACTCCCCCAGAGGGGGTACCCCCAGCGGCCCGCGCCGCCGCCACCAGCCCGCGGTCGTGCTCGGCGTCGTCCGGCCCGAACACACCCACCAGGAAGGCGGCCTCGACGTCCGCCATCGCGGCCTCGACCGAGGCCCGGTCGCGGTGGTGGCCCGGCACGGTCTCCACTCCGGACGGCACCCGCGCCTTCGCCGGGTCCCGGCTCAGGGCGCGGACCTTCTCGCCGCGCGCCGCGAGCTGTCGTACGACTTCACTGCCGATGGTGCCCGTGGCACCCGTCACAAGGATCATGTCCACCAGGGTGGGCGCCGGACGGCCCGGATCTCTTGGAAATTCCGGCACGGTTCCGGGGCCCGGGCGGCCGTGCGGCGCGCTTACGGTGGAGGGGTGACGAACATCGTGTCCCGAGAGGTCCTGCCCACGCCCGAGGTGCTGCGCCCGTGGATCGCGGGCATCGGGTCCGTGTGGGTCGGTGACGTGCCGTCGGAGCCCTTCGTCCATCTCCCGGAGGCCGCCACCAAGGTGGTCGTGCGCACCGGGGAACACGGCACGCGCAGCGCCCTGGTCGTCGGCCCGCGCGCCCGCGCCTCCTACCACCGGGGCAAGCGCCGCGCCTCCTGCGTGGAGCTGCGGCTCGCGCCCGGCACCGTCCGCCCCCTGCTCGGCATCCCGGCCGTCGACCTCGTCGGCCGTGCGGTGCAGCTGGCCGAGCTTCCGGACCCGTTCGCACGCCAACTGGCCGAAGCACTGCGCCGGTTGGAGCCCGAGGAGGCCCTGTCCCATCTCGCCGACGTGCTCCCCGAACGACTCGCGGCCGCCACGGACCCTTCCCGCACCGAACTGGTGCGGGCGGGCGTCGACGCCATGTCGGTCCGCACCGGCCGCACGCCCGCCCAGGTGGCCGAGGTTGCCCGTGAACTCGCCGTCAGCGAGCGGCAGTTGCGCAACCTGTTCACCGAGGGAGTCGGCCTCTCCCCCAAGCACTACGCCCGGATCAACCGCGTCCGTACGGTGCTGGATCACGCGGCGACCCGCCCCTGGGCCGACCTGGCCGCCTCGACCGGCTACTACGACCAGTCCCACATGACGACCGACTTCCGCACCCTGATGGGCGTACCGCCCCGCTCGTACTTCACCGGCCGTCTGCCGGACGCGACGCCCTGCCAGGCGATCCGCCGGGGCTGAGTCCCGTCCGCCGGGACGGAATTCCGGATGCGGGCGACCCCGCCCACCTGCAATGCTCCACCGTCATGGCCGAAAGAGCACGACGCGTCAAACCCAGCCGCTACATCTCCGTCGACATCGAAGCCGACGGTCCCATCCCGGGTCCGTACTCGATGCTGAGCCTCGGTGCCGCGGTCGCCGGGACGCAGGACGCCGACGGGTTCACCGCCGCCGACCCCGAGCAGCAGACCTTCTACCGCGAACTGCGCCCGATCGGCGAGGAGTTCGTGCCCGAGGCGCTCGCGGTCAGCGGGCTCGACCGCGAGCGGCTGAAGGCCGAGGGCGCCGAACCGGCCGTCGCGCTCGCCGAGTTCGCCGAGTGGGTGCGGGAGGTCAGCTCCGGCGCGCAGCCAGTCATGTGCGGTTACCCGGCCCCGTACGACTGGACGTTTCTGTACTGGTACCTGATCCGCTTCACCGGGGCGAGCCCCTTCGGGCACTCGGGCTGCCTGGACATGAAGACGCTGTACGCGACGAAGGCGGGGCTGCCGCTGCGGGCGGTGGCGAAGGGCACGATGCCGCGTCATCTGCTGTCCCGGCGCCGGCACACACATCACGCCCTCGACGACGCCGTCGAGCAGGCCGAGCTGCTGGCCAACCTCATGAACTGGCCGGGTCCGGACGCGTCGGCACCGGTACCTGATTGAAGGCGTAGTACAGGGCGATCAGGCCGTGGGCCGCCAGGGTGAGCGGTGCGGACACGAAGGCGAGGCCCACCGTGACCGGGTACGCCAGGGAGCCCAGCGCGAAGCGCGCGCGGGTCGCCCGCGCCGCCGGGACGTCGACGCGGGCGTCGAAGAGGTGGCCGGTGCGGGTGAGGTGCCACCACAGGGCCTGGAAGGTGAGCGCCATCAGGACCATGACCAGGCTGTAGACCGCGGCCGCCACGTGCGAGGCCGCGTCCTCGCGCAGGTATTCGGCGAGCATCGCGGTCGGCCACGGCACCGCGGCCACCACCATCAGGACCAGCAGGTTCAGGAACATCAGGGTGCGGTCGACGCGGGCGACGTAACTGAAGACCTGGTGGTGGTTGATCCACATGATGCCGATGACCAGGAAGCTCACCACATAGGCGGCGTACGAGGGCCACTGGGCGCCCAACGCGTGCCACAGACCGCCGTGTTCGCCCACCTCCGGGACCTTGATCTCCAGGATGAGCAGGGTGATGGCGATGGCGAACACTCCGTCGCTGAAGGCCTCGACGCGGCCGGACTCATTCATGGGTCACAGACTGCCCCATCGCCGGTGCGGGGCACGGCAACAACCGTGCCCCGCGGCCTTGGATCAGTGGGCGGCGGCGATCTGCTCGCCGGCCTCCATGGGATGGGTGACGTCCTGGTCGTCACGGTTCCTGCCGAGGTGGTTGAAGACCAGGTTCAGCAGTACCGCCGCCACGCAGCCCGTGGAGATGCCCGAGTCCAGGACGATCTTCGCCGTCTGCGGGAAGGCGTGGTAGAAGTCCGGCGCGGTGATCGGGATCATGCCGACGGCCAGGGATACGGCGACGATCAGGACGTTGTTGTCCTTGTCCAGGCCCGCCTTGACGAGGGTCTGGATGCCGCTGGCGGCGACCGAGCCGAACAGGACGACGCCCGCGCCGCCGAGCACCGGGCGCGGCACGACGGCGATGAGCGAGGCGGCCATCGGGCACAGGCCCATCAGGACCAGGAAGCCGCCGCCGGTCGCGACGACGTAGCGGCTGCGGATCCTCGTCATCGCGACCAGGCCGATGTTCTGGGCGAAGGCGCTGCACATGAAGCCGTTGAAGAGGGGGCTCAGCGCCGAGCCGAGGGTGTCGGCGCGCAGGCCCGCGGCGATGGTCCTCTCGTCCGCCGGGCGTTCGACGATCTCGCCGAGCGCCAGCATGTCCGCGGTGGACTCGGTCATCGAGACCACCATCACCACGCACAGGGAGAGGATCGCGGCGAGCTGGAACTTCGGTGCGCCGAAGTGGAACGGGGTCGGGAAGCCGATGACGTCCGCGTCGGTGACGGGCCCGAAGTCCGTGGCGCCGAAGGGGATCGCGAGCAGCGTGCCGGCGACCAGGCCGAGCAGGACGGCGATCTGTTTGACGAAGCCGCGGGTGAAGCGGCGAAGTACCAGCACGATCAGGAGAGTTGCCGCTGCCAGGCCGAGGTTGGTGGTGGAACCGTAGTCGTCGGCGGTGGGGTTGGGTCCCTGCGCCCAGCCGAAGGCGACCGGCAGCAGGGACACGCCTATGAGCGTGATGACCGTGCCGGTGACGACCGGCGGGAAGAAGCGGACCGCCTTGCTGAAGAACGGGGCGGCGATGAAGCCGAGCAGACCGGCGACCATGACCGCGCCGAAGATGATCGGCAGCGCGTCGGACTTGTCCTTGGTGGAGGCGACGACCGCGGTCATGGGGGCGACACCGGCAAAGGTGACGCCGTTGACGAAGGGCAGCCGGGCGCCGATCTTCCAGATGCCGAGGGTCTGCAGGAAGGTGGCGAGGCCCGCGGTGAAAAGGCAGGCGCCGGTGAGGAAGGTGAGTTCGGTGCCGGTCAGGCCGATGGCCGCGCCGACGATCAGGGGCGGGGCGACGACCCCCGCGTACATGGCGGCCACGTGCTGCAGGCCGGTGGTCGCCATCTTGAGGGCGGGGAGTTTCTCGTCGACGGGGTGGGTCTCGTCGAGCGGTGGGGTGGCAGTCACGGCGGCTCCTCCGGGCGGGTAACACGTCGGCTCTGACGTGGGTTTCAGGAGGTGGTGCGTGTGGTCGTGCGGGACCCGGACGGACCGTTCTCTGGGGAGGGGAACGGTGACCGTTCCGGGGCGCGCGCATATCAGGCGCACGCCCCGGAGACGGCCGCCATGGAACCCGCTGGGGTCCACGGCCACCGGTCGAGGGCCGTCCCCCTCGACCGGAGATCTTTAACTGGTCAGCCCTGCGCGGCGATCTGCGCCAGGCGCTGGGCTTCCGCTCGCGTCGAGCGCGCGATCGCGTCCTCGTCGACGTGCAGCAGCCGGTTGTCCTCGACGATCTGGCGGCCGTTCACGAAGGAGGCGGTGACCGGGGCCGCCGCGCCGAAGACCAGTGCGGTGACCGGGTCGGCGATGGAGGCGTGGGCGAGGGTGTCCAGCTTCCACAGCACCAGGTCGGCCAGCTTGCCGGGCTCCAGGGAACCGATCTCCGCGCTGCGGCCGAGGACCTGGGCGCCGCCGTAGGTGCCGAGGCGCAGCGCCTGGCGGGCGTTCAGGGCGGCCTCGCGGTGGGCGCCGAGACGGTTGATGAGCAGGGCGTTGCGCAGCTCGGTGTGCAGCTCGCCCGACTCGTTGGACGCCGTGCCGTCGACGCCGAGGCCGACCGGGACGCCGGCCGCCAGCATGTCGGGGACGCGGGCGATACCGGCCGCCAGGCGGGCATTGGACGAGGGACAGTGGGCGACACCCGTCTTCGTACGGGCGAAGGCGGCGATGTCGGAGTCGTTCATGTGGACGCAGTGCGCCATCCACACGTCCTCGCCGAGCCAGCCGGTGGACTCGAAGTAGTCGGTCGGGCCCATGCCGAACAGCTCCTTGCAGAACTGCTCCTCCTCGACGGTCTCCGAACCGTGCGTGTGCAGGCGGACACCGAGGCGGCGGGCCAACTCGGCGCCCTCACGCAGGAGTTCGGTGGAGACGGAGAAGGGCGAGCAGGGGGCCACGGCCACCTGGGTCATCGCGTCGAAGGAGGCGTCGTGGTGCTCCTTGACGGTCGCCTCGGTGGCGGCGAGGGCGCCTTCGAGGGTCTCGACGGCGAAGTCCGGGGGCAGGCCGCCGTCCTTCTCGCTGCGGTCCATGGAGCCGCGGGCGAGGGTGAAGCGGACGCCCGTCTCGCGGGCGGCGCGGATGATGGCGCCGGACAGGTCGCCGGAGTCCTTCGGGAAGACGTAGTGGTGGTCCATGGCGGTGGTGACGCCGCCGCGGGCCATCATGGCCAGGGAGCCCTGGGCGGCCGAGTACACCATCGGCTCGTCGATGCGCGCCCAGGTCGGGTAGAGCGCGACCAGCCAGTTGAAGAGGTTGTGGTCGGTGGCCAGGCCCCGGGTGATCCACTGGTAGAAGTGGTGGTGGGTGTTGACCAGGCCGGGGGTCACCAGGTGACCGGAGGCGTCGATACGGCGTACGACGTTCTCCAGGCCCTCGGGGGCCTTGCCCGCGCCGAGCGCCTCGATGCGATTGCCGGCGACGACGACGTATCCGTTCGCGTACTCGGTGTCGTTGGCGTCCACCGTCGCGATCGAACAGTTCTCGATGACGATGCGCTGGGCTGCTGCCATGGTTCGTCCTTTTCACTGTGTGGAGTGGGCACGGCAGGACCCCGGGATTTGAGTGCCGCGGCCCGCACAGGCGGGCCGCGGGTGCCGCAAATGGAGTTGATCAGAGGTTGGTGAGGTCCACCGGGATCTTCGGTTCGCAGCCGTCCCGCAGGATCGTCGCCTCGATCAGGCCGTAGGGGCGGTCGGCGGCGAAGTACACCTCGTTGTCGTTCTTCAGCCCGAAGGGCTCCAGGTCGACGAGGAAGTGGTGCTTGTTCGGCAGCGAGAAGCGGACCTCGTCGATCTCGCTGCGGTTGTTGATGATGCGCGAACCCATTTGGTAGAGGGTCTGCTGCAGCGAGAGCGAGTACGTCTCGGCGAAGGCCTGGAGCATGTGCTTCTTGGTCTGCTCGTAGGACTTCTCCCAGTTGGGCATCCGCTGCTCGTCGTCGGTCCAGTTGAACCGCCAGCGAGCCGAGACCGACGTGGCCAGGATGCGGTCGTACGCCTCCTGCAGCGTCGTGTACTTGTCCTTGACGTAGCCCCAGAACTCGGAGTTGGTCGAGTTCATCACCGTCAGGTCCTTGAGGCCGGAGACGACCTCCCACGACGAGCCGTCGTAGGTGATCTGGGTCAGCCGGGTCTCCTGCCCCTTGCGGACGAAGGAGTGCTTGACCTCGTCCGCGCCGATGAACTGTGAGTTGGCGTCGGACGCCGCGATCCGCTCCCAGGCGTACTCCTCGATGCGGATCCGGGCGGTCTTGATCGGCTCCTGGCTGGTCACGAAGTGCCTGGCCAGGTGGATGCCGAACTGCTCGGCCGACTCGATGCCGTGCTCCTTGGCGAACGCGTACACCGTGTTCTTGGTGGTGTCGGTCGGCAGGACGTTGGCGTTGGAGCCGGAGTAGTGGACCTCGTCCATGTCGCCGCTCAGCGCCACGGATACGTTCAGGTCCTTGATGTGGTGGGTGGCGCCGTCCCGCGTGATCTTTACGACTCGGTTCTCGGCCTTGCCGTACTGGTTCTGTCCCAGGATCGTGGGCATTGTCTGCTAGCTCCCTCGGTAAACGGAGTAGCCGAACGGGTTGAGCAGCAGCGGTACGTGGTAGTGCTCGCCGGGCTTGACGGCGAAGGTGATCGCTACCTCTGGAAAAAACGCACCGCTGTCCCGATTCGCGGGGGCGTCCTGCTGCGCATCGGCTTGCTTGTTCTCGAACTTCAAGAAATACGCCTCGACCGCGAAGTCGAGCCGTACGTGTGTGGTGCCCTCCGGCAGGGCCGGCAGGTCCTTGCACCGCCCGTCCGCGTCGGTCGCGGAGCCGCCGAGCGCCTGCCACGAGGCGTCCCGCCCACTACGGGCAGAGAGCTCGATGGCGACGCCCTCGGCGGGGCGGCCGATGCTGGTGTCCAGAATGTGCGTGGACACGGAAGCGGTGGTGCTGGTGCTCATGGTGTCAGGCTTCCTCTTCGACGAGTCGGGCCAGTCGGATGCGGTTGATCTTGCCCAGCTCGGTGCGGACGATCTCCCGCTCCTGCTCCGGCGAGTTGCCGATCCGCTCCTTGACCGCGTCCCGCATCTGTTCGCCGGTCCGGCCGGTGGCGCAGATCAGGAAGACATGGCCGAACCTGTCCTGGTAGGCCAGGTTCAGTTCGAGCATCTCCGACTTGAGTTCCTCGGAGGCTCCGGCCATGCCGCGCTGCTCCCGGGCCGAGGTGGGATCCCCCGGCTTGGGGCGGCCGATCGGCGGGTGTCCGGCCATCGCCTCGGCCAGGTCGTCGGCGGTCAGCTCGGCCATGGCGGCGTCGCTCGCGGCGAAGAGGTCTTCGGCGGTGGCGTACGGGCGGGCGGCGAGCAGCCGCCTCGCCCAGGCGGTGGAAGCACACGCCTCATGGAGGGCGGCGAAGGCCGCGTGCTCCTCCAGTACGTTGAACCGGGCCAGGCCCGGGGGCGTGGAAGTCGACGTCACGGGTGCCTCCGTGGCCGCGAAGGGCCTTCGTGCTGAACGGGCTGCGGTTTAGCTAACGCCTCCACGCAACGCCACGTCAACACTTTGTTGAAAATTCGGGGTAACAAACCCCGCCACTGGCCCCCGGCACCCCCCGGACTACGTACTCAGCTCTCCTTCTCACGGTTGAGGTAGTTGTAGACCGTGAACCGGCTGACGCCGAGCGCACCCGCCACGGTCTCCACGCCGTGCCGTACGGAGAAGGCGCCGCGCGCCTCGAGTATCCGTACGACCTCCTGCTTGGCCTTGCGGTCCAGGTCGGCCAGGGGCTTGCCCTGCTTGCGCTCCATGGCGGCGAGGATGTGGTCGAGGGAGTCGGCGAGCTGGGGCAGGCGTACGGCGACCGCGTCGACGCCCTCCCAGGCGAGCACGACGTCGTCGGGGCCGGCCTCGTCGGGCGGGAGCAGCTCGCCGCCCATGGCGTCGACCAGCGGTTTCACGGCCGTGATGAACGGCTCGTCCCCGGTGCCGGTCATTCGGCGCCCTCCCCGGCCGTGCCGACGACGTTGACCTGCAGCGAGACCCGGGTGGCACCGGCCTGGAGCGTCTTGCGGAGCAGGGCGTCCACGGCGGTGAGCACGGCGTCGGCGCCGCCCTCCGCGGTGTTGCCGAACGGGCCGACGTCCACCGCGTCGAGCTCGGCGGCTTCGATGACCTGGCGGGCGACCACCGCATGCGCGGGTGCCTCGTCGAGGTCGAAGGGCTCGGTCGTGAACTCCACTCTCAATCGCACGCGCTCAACCTAACGCCCTGCACGGATTTTCGGGCAGCCCTCCCGGTCACGGCTTGGCCTGCCGCCCTTTGTGCAGGAAGCTCCGCAGCCGGCGCTCCGGCCAGGTGTTGATCACGTCCTCCTTGGTGAGCCGGCCACGCTGGGCGGTGCCGATGCCGTAGCGCATGTTGGCCAGGTGGGGGACGGCGTGGGCGTCGCTGTCGACAGCGAACTTCACGCCGTGCCGCCCGGCCCGCAGGATGTCCTCGTCGCGCAGGTCGAGGCGGTCCGGGTGGGCGTTGATCTCCAGGGCCGTGCCGGTGCGGGCGCAGGCGGCGAAGATCGCGTCGAGGTCGGCGTCGATGCCTGGGCGCCTGCCGATGATGCGGGTGGTGGGGTGGCCGATGATGTTGACGTACGGGTTCTCGCAGGCCCGCACGATCCGCCGGGTCAGAGCTTCGCGCCCCTGGTTGAAGTGCGAGTGCACGGAAGCCACGCACAGGTCGAAGCGGGCGAGGAACTCCTCGGGCCAGTCCACCTCGCCGTCCGGGCCGATGTTCAGCTCGACGCCGTGCAGCAGCCGCAGACCGCCGCGCCTGCCCCGGGTGGCATATGTGCCGTCCAGCTCACGCACGCGCTCGCGCTGGGCCAGCATCCGCTCGTCGGTCATGCGCTGCATGGCCATGTCCGGGCCGTGGTCGGTGATCGCGTAGTAGGCGTAGCCGCGCAAGGCGGCGGCCTCCGCCATCTCCTCCAGCGGGGCGAGGCCGTCGGTGAGGTCGGTGTGGGTGTGCAGATCGCCGCGGAGGTCCGCCTCGGCCACCAGGTCGGGCAGTTCGCCGTGCAGCCCGGCCTCGATCTCCCCGCGGTCCTCGCGCAGCGTCGGCGGGATCCAGGGCAGCCCGAGCCGGGCGTACACCTCCTCCTCGGTCTCGGAGACGATCTTCTCGCCGCTCTCGACGTCGAAGAGCCCGTACTCGGAGAGCTTCAGCTTCTGGTGCACGGCCAGTTCCCGGGTGCGGATGTTGTGCGCCTTGGAGCCGGTGAAGTACTGCAGTGCCGCGCCCCAGGAGTCCGGCGGTACGACGCGCAGGTCGACGTTGAGGCCTTTGCTGGTGCGCACGGACGTCTTCTTCTCGCCCTGCCCGATCACCTCGGTGACGTACGGCAGCTCGGTGAAGGCCCGCATGATCGGAGCCGATTTCCTCGCCGCGGCGAGGATGTCGATGTCACCGATCGTCTCGCGCATCCGGCGCAGTGACCCTGCGTACGCACAGCGCAGGCAGCCCGTCACGGCGGACAGCACGGTCACGATGTCGTCGGCGAGGTCCATGGCCACGTCGATGTGGACGCGTCCCCCGGAGGACTGCAGCAGCGAGATGCCGTGGAGGATGTTCTCCTCGGTCTTCGGCCCGAAGCCCTTCAGGTCGCGCAGCCGCTCCTCGTGGATGGCGTCGGCCAGTTCGTCGACCGAGGAGATGCCCAGCTCCTCGTAGACCGTCAGCGCCTTCTTCGGGCCGAGGGTGGGGATGGCGGTCAGCCGCCGGACCCCGGCGGGGATCTTCGCCCGCAGCTCCTCGACGGCGGACACGCTGCCGCTGTCGAAGTACTCGAGGACCTTCTGGGCGATCGACTTCCCGACGTTCGGGATCTGCTGGAGGCCCTTGAGGTCGAGCGTGGAGACGTCGGCGTGGTGGCCGCCGACCGACCGGGCAGCCTTCTCGTAGACGCGTGCCTTGAACGCGTCTCCTCCGGTGATCGAGATCAGGTCCGCGTACTCCTGCAGCAGTGCGGCGACCTCGTCGTTGGACCGGGCCACACCTTCAGGGTAGGCACACCGACGGACGTGCCGCCCGTCCCCGTAGAGCAGTCGAGAGCAGCTCACAGGGAGGGGACGAGGACGTGGCAGGGCAGAGGGTCAGACGGGTCAGGGGTACGGCGGTGGCAGCGGCGGCGATGGCCGCGCTGACCGCGTCACAGGCACCGGGGGCGACCGAGGCCCGGGCCTCCGTGACGGCCCGGGAGACCGCGGAGCACGGGCCGAGCGTGTCCGGTGACACTCCGTACCGCACGGATCTTCCGCCGCTCACGCGCAAGCACAAGGGCACGAGCACGGGAGCGGGAACCGGTACGGCATCGGTGACCGGCGGCGCGGTGCCCGCGACCGTCTTCGCCGCCTACCGCCACGCCGAGGCGGAGCTCGCGCGGACCGCACCCGGCTGCGGGCTGCGCTGGCAGCTGCTGGCCGCGATCGGGCAGGTGGAATCGGGGCAGGCGGACGGCGGCCGGGTGACCGCGGACGGCACGACCGTGACGCCGATCCTGGGTCCGCGTCTGGACGGCGGTGCCTTCGCCGTCGTACGGGACACGGACGGTGGCGCGTACGACGGGGACGCGGTGTACGACCGTGCGGTGGGGCCGATGCAGTTCATTCCGTCCACCTGGGCGCGCTGGGGAGCGGACGGCAACGACGACGGGCGGGCGGACCCGGGCAATGTGTTCGACGCAGCGCTGGCTGCGGGGCGGTACCTGTGCGCGGGCGGACGGGACCTGTCCGAACCCGCCGGCCTGGACCGGGCGATCCTCGGTTACAACCACTCGGAGGCCTATCTGCGCACGGTGCGGGCTTGGTACGGGTACTTCCTGGAGGGGCACACGGTGGTGCCGGACGGTTCCGCGGGGTCGTCGGTACGTTCCTCGGCGCATCCCGGGCCATCACGCCCGAAACCCGAGCCGACCCCGAAACCGACCCCTTCACCGACGCCGAAGCCGTCCCCTCGCCCCAGCACCACACCACCCGCCACCACCTCGCCGTCCCCCTCCAACTCCCTCCCGGCAGCCGGGACTTCGACGCGGCCCCTCGCCCCGGCACCCACCCCGTCCGTCGACCTGCCCACCGACGACCTGCTGCCCAGCGGCGTTCCGCTGACCGGTGGCTGACCAGTAACGGCGGGGACTCGATGGCCGTCTCCCCCTCCACAACCGCGGCTACCGGGCGGTAATGTCGCCATCCGCCGGGCAGGGACGAGACCGGCGGGTGAGCGCAAAGGGGCCCTCATGGCGACGGACATGCCTGCGGAGATACAAGCCGCCGACGAGCGTTGGCAGCGCATGTGGAGCCACCGTGAGCAGCTGCTCAGGGTGGCCCGGCGCAGGTCGATGAGCCAGGAGGACGCCGAGGACGCGGTGCACGAGGCGATGCTGCGCGCGGCCGAGCGGCCGGACCTGGACGACGAGCGGCTCGGCGCGTGGCTCACGACGGTGACCATGCGGTTGTGCGTCGACCGGTACCGGCAGGTCAACCGCGAGGCCGAGGTCCGCACCAGCCCGACGCTGATCGCGCCCGGACCGGTGCCGGTGGAGGAGGCGGTGTGCGACCGGGCGGAGGCCAAGTGGCTGGCGGTGCGCAGCGGTGAGCTGCCCGCCCGGCAGGCGGAGGCGCTGCGGCTGAAGTCCGAGGACCTGGACGTGAGCCAGGTCGCCGTGCGGATGGGGCTCAGCTACCGGACCGTCGAGTCGCTGCTGGCCCGGGCCCGGCGGACGCTGCGCGCCTCGCTCGCCGGGACGCTCGGGTTCGCGCTGTTCCTGTTCGGGCGGGGCCGGCTGCGGGCGGGCGGCAAGGCACAGGCAGTGGCGGCCGCGTCGACGGCGGCCACGCTTGCGGTGGCGGGCTTCGTCCTGCCGTACGCCCTGAACGGCGGCCACCCGGACACGACTCCCCGGCCCGCCGCGTCCCCCGCCCCCGGGGGAGCCGCCGAGACCGTACGCCCCGACGGCGCCGGCCGCACGGCGAACGCCCGTGAGCTGTCGTCGGAACCCTCCGAGGCGACGCCGTCGACCGGCACCCACACCCGTCCGCTGCTGCCGCTGTCGGTACCGCCCCTGCCGAAGGCCTCGCTGTCACCGGTCCCGGCCGTCCCCGCGGTCCCGAGCGTGCCGAACCTGCCGAGCGCACCCGCCCTCGCCGGCCTGCCGCACGCTCCCACACCCTCCACCACGCTGCCCAGCCTCCCGGAGACGTCCGCCACACCGTCCGCCCCGGTGTCCATCCCCACACCGACCCCGACCGGCCTGCCGTAGAACCCCCGCCCCTCCGGACTCCTACGGCCCATCCCGGACGGGCCCCCACCAGCCCCGCCGGAACGGCACGTCACTCCGCAACGCCGCTACACAGCCTCCCGCAGACTCCCGCCACACCGTCCGCCCCGGTCTCCATCCCCACACCGACCCCCACCGGCCTGCCGTAGAACCCCCGCCCCCGGACTCCCACGCCCCATCCCGGACGGACCCCGCCAAGCCCCGCCGGAACGGCGCCGACGTCACCGCCCCCACCCCGCACTGCCATGGCCCCCTCGCCCCCCTCGGAAAAAAATCCGCCTCCCCCGCGACGGACCCCCCGCCCCTCCCCGTAGAGCAGATGTCGGAGCTGCTCCACGGGCCGAGAGGTGGACCGGATGGGTGTCGAGATCTGTGTGGAAGGGCTGACCAAGTCCTTCGGTCACCAGGTCATCTGGCAGGACGTGTCGCTGACGCTGCCCGCCGGGGAGGTCTCGGTCATGCTCGGTCCCTCGGGGACGGGCAAGTCGGTGTTCCTCAAGACGCTCGTGGGGCTGCTGAAGCCGGACCGGGGCAGCGTGAAGATCGCGGGGCGGGACATCACGCGGCTGCGCGAGCACGAGCTGTACGAGGTGCGGAAGCTGTTCGGTGTGCTGTTCCAGGACGGCGCGCTGTTCGGCTCGATGAATCTCTACGACAACATCGCGTTCCCGCTGCGCGAGCACACCCGTAAGTCCGAGAGCGAGATCCGGCGCATCGTGCTGGAGAAGATGGACATGGTCGGGTTGATCGGTTCGGAGCCGAAACTGCCCGGTGAGATCTCCGGCGGGATGCGGAAGCGGGCCGGGCTGGCCCGCGCGCTGGTCCTCGATCCCGAGATCATCCTCTTCGACGAGCCCGACTCCGGGCTCGATCCGGTCCGCGTCGCCTATCTCAACCAGCTCATCGTCGACCTCAACGCGCAGATCGACGCGACCTTCCTGATCGTCACGCACGACATCGCCTCCGCCCGCCAGGTCCCGGACAACATCGGCCTGCTGTTCCGGCGTGAGCTGGTCATGTTCGGCCCGCGGGAGGAACTGCTGACCAGTGACGAGCCGGTCGTGCGGCAGTTCCTGAACGGGCGGATGCAGGGCCCCATCGGCATGGCGGAGGAGAAGGACGCCGCCCAGGTCGAGCAGGAGCTGGCGCAACTGGGCGGCGGCACACAGACTCCCGGCAGCCAGGCTCTGACTCCCCGCCTGCTGCCGGGTCCGGGCATCCTCCGGCCGCCCCGCTGGAACGCGATCGCCGAGCGGGAAGCGGAGCTGCGGCGCCGGAAGGCGGTGGCGGACGTATGAGACTGTCGCCCACCGGAGCGCTGCGGCAGTCGGGGAACCTGTTCGCGATGGCGCTGGACGTCGTCCGGACGATGCCCCGACGGCCCTTCCAGGCAAGGGAGTTCATCCAGCAGGCCTGGTTCGTCGCGAGTGTCACCATCCTGCCTACGGCCCTGGTGTCCATTCCCTTCGGGGCGGTCATCGCGCTGCAGATCGGCAGCCTGACCCGGCAGCTCGGCGCGCAGTCCTTCTCGGGGGCCGCCTCCGTCCTGGCCGTGCTGCGCGAGGCTTCGCCGATCGTCACCGCCCTGCTGATCGCGGGCGCCGGCGGCACGGCGATCTGCGCGGACCTCGGAGCGCGGAAGATCCGCGAGGAGATCGACGCGATGCAGGTCCTCGGCATCGATCCCATCCACCGGCTCGTCGTGCCGCGCGTACTCGCGTCCATGGTCGTGGCGGTGCTGCTCAATGGCCTGGTCTCGGTGGTCGGCGTCGCCGGCGGCTACTTCTTCAACGTCGTCCTGCAGAACGGCACCCCGGGCGCCTACCTCGCCTCCTTCACCACCCTCGCCCAGCTCTCCGACCTGTGGGCGGCCGAGATCAAGGCGCTGGTCTTCGGGGCGATCGCGGCGATCGTCGCCTCGTACAAGGGACTCACCGCCAAGGGCGGGCCGAAGGGTGTGGGCGACGCCGTGAACCAGTCGGTGGTGATCACCTTCATGTTGCTGTTCGTGACGAACTTCGTGATGACCGCGGTGTATTTCCAGGTCGTCCCGCAGAGGGGTTGAGGCATGGCGCTGTTCAGCAGTCTGGAGGAGCTCGGCCGTCAACTCTCCTTCTACGGACGTTCGTTGGCGTGGACGGGCCGCACCGTGCGCCGCTACAAGAAGGAGATCCTGCGGCTGCTCGCCGAGGTGAGCTTCGGCCGCGGCGCCCTCGCCGTCGTGGGCGGCACGGTCGGCGTGATCGCCTTTCTGTCCTTCTTCACCGGCACCGAGGTGGGGCTCCAGGGGTACGCGGCGCTCAACCAGCTCGGCACCTCCAACTTCGTGGCCTTCCTCTCGGCGTACTTCAACACCCGGGAGATCGCCCCGCTGGTCGCCGGACTCGCCCTGTCCGCGACCGTCGGCGCCGGTTTCACCGCCCAGCTCGGCGCGATGCGGATCAGCGAGGAGACCGACGCCCTGGAGGTCATGGGCGTGCCCTCGCTGCCGTTCCTGGTGACCACCCGCATGATCGCCGGGTTCGTCGCCGTGATCCCGCTGTACGTGATCGGGCTGCTGTCCTCGTATCTCGCCGCCCGCACGATCACCACCGGCTACTACGGACAGTCGGCCGGTACCTACGACCACTACTTCTCCCAGTACCTGCCGCCGGTCGACGTCCTGTGGTCCTTCGGGAAGGTGCTGGTCTTCGCCGTCCTGATCATCCTCGTGCACTGCTTCTACGGCTACTACGCGAGCGGCGGGCCGGCGGGCGTCGGCGTCGCGGTGGGCCGTGCCGTGCGGACCTCGATCGTCGCGATCAACGTCCTTGATTTCTTCCTCTCGTTGGCCATCTGGGGCGCCAACACGACCGTACGGATTGCGGGGTGAACCGTATGAGGGTGCTGAGACTGCGGTTGTACGGCGTGGTGTTCATCGCTGTGCTCGCCCTGCTGCTGTCGTTGTCCGTCGCCGTGTACCAGCAGGCGTTCACCCCGGCGGTACGGATCAGGCTGGAGGCCGACAGCCTCGGCAACCAGCTCGACCCGCGCGCCGACGTCAAGCTGCGCGGCCTGCTGGTCGGCGAGGTGCGCTCGGTGCACGCCGACGGGGCGAAGGCGACGCTCGACATCGCGCTCAAGCCGGAGTACGCCGACGCCATCCCGTCCGACGTACGGGCCCGTCTGCTGCCCAAGACGCTGTTCGGCGAGAAGTACGTCGACCTGGTCGCGCCCGCGCACACCTCCGCCCGGCCGATCCGTGCCGGCGACATCATCACCCAGGACCGCACCCGTGTCGGCGTCGAGCTGCAGCAGGTGATGAACGACCTGCTGCCGCTGCTGCGGACCGTGCAGCCCGGCAAGCTCAACGCCACGCTCTCCGCATTCGCCACCGCCCTCGAAGGCCGCGGCGACCGGATCGGCGACAACCTCACGCGCGTGGAGGAGTATCTGCACCGCCTCAATCCTCATCTGCCGTCCCTCACCGAGGACTTCGCCCGGCTGGCCGACGTCGCGCAGGTGTACGGCGATGCGGCGCCGGACCTGATGGAGATCCTGCGCAACACCGTGACCACCAGCCGCACGCTGGTCGCGGAGAAGGAGCGGCTCGCGTCCGCCCTCACCACCACCGCCGGTGCCGCGGCGACCGCGCACGACTTCCTCGACGCGAACGGCGACCGCCTGATCACCCTGGGGCAGGTCTCCCGCCCGACACTCGAACTCTTCGCCCGCTACTCCCCCGAGTACCCCTGCCTCCTGGCCGGTCTGGTCCACGAGGAGCAGGCCTCCGAGCAGGCGTTCCGGGGCGGCCAGATGCACATCACGCTGGAGGTCGTACGGCAGCAGGGGGCGTATCAGCCCGGCGAGGAGCCGCGTTACGCCGACCGGTCCGGGCCCGACTGCCGGGATCTGCCTCATCCTTCGGTGCCCGCACCAGGGGTTCACCTCAACGACGGTTCCAAGAAGGGCGGTTCGTCCGGTCCGCTCGGTGTCTCCGCGACCCGGGCCGAACAGCGCGCCGTCGGCTCGCTCGTGTCGCCCGTGCTGGGTGTGCCCGCCGACGAGGTGCCGCCGGTCGCGACGCTGCTGTTCGGGCCGATGGCGCGCGGGACGGCGGTGAGTGTCGTATGAGGACATCGGCAGCGCGGCAGACCGCGGCTCCCCTCATCAAGTTCAGCCTCTTCGCGCTGGTGACGATCCTGGCGACGGCTCTGCTCGCCGCCACCATCGTGAACATCTCCTTCACCTCCGAGCGCACCTACCGTGCCGTCTTCAGCGACGTCACCGGCCTGGAGAAGGGCGACGACATCCGGGTCGCCGGAGTGCGGGTCGGCCAGGTCCAGGGCATCCGGATCAAGGACCGTACGCTGGCGGAGATCACCTTCACCGTCGGCGGCGACCGGCCGCTGCTCACCAGCACCCATGCCGTCATCCGCTACCGCAACCTGGTCGGGCAGCGGTACGTCGCCCTCACCGAGGGCGCGGGCGACGGCACCCGGCTGAACCCCGGCGGCACGATCCCGCTGCGGCGCACCCAGCCCGCGCTGGACCTCAACGCCCTGCTGAACGGCTTCAAGCCACTGTTCGCCGCGCTCAGCCCGCAGGACGTCAACCAGCTCGCCACCGAGATCATCAGGACGCTGCAGGGCGAGGGCGGCACGGTCAACAGCCTGCTGGCGCACACCGCTTCGCTCACCACGACGCTGGCCGGCCGCGACAAGCTGATTGGCTCGGTGATCGACAACCTGAACACCGTGCTGGGGACGCTGGACAAGCGCGGCGCCCGCTTCTCCGAACTGCTCGTGCAGTTGCGGCGGGTGATCTCCGGCCTGTCCGCCGACCGGAAGCCCATCGGGCAGTCGCTGGCGAACATCGGCGATCTCACGGACGCCACCTCGGGGCTGCTGACGGACGCCCGGCCGCCGCTGAAGGACGACATAGCCCAACTGACCGATCTCACCGGGACGTTGAACGACAACCAGAAGACCGTGGAGGGCGTCCTGAAGCGGCTGCCGAACAAGCTCAACGCGCTGACGGGGACCGCGTCCTACGGCTCCTGGTTCAACTTCTACCTCTGCGACTTCGACGGCCGGATCGTGCTGCCGAAGACGAAGCAGGCGCTCACCCCGGACCTGCACGTGGCGAGGGCGAGGTGCGGCTCATGAGCCGAAAGACCCGCCCCGAACCGCTGGTGAAGGTCCGCATCGACCCGCCGAAGCTGCCGAAGCCACGGCTGCCCAGGCGTGCGCCCCGCGCGCGGGGGCCGGAACCGCTGATGAAGGTCCGTATCGACCCGCCCAAGCTGCCGAAGCCACGGCTGCCTCGGCGGGCGCCCCGTCCCCGCAAGCCGCAGCCGATGATGAAGGTGCGCATCGATCCGCCCAGGCTGCCCCGCATACGGCTTCGACGTCCCCGCCTGATCCCGTTCCGAGAGCGCAACCCGGTCGTCATCGGAGCCGTTGGCCTCACGGTCCTCGCGCTGCTGACCGTGGCCGCGTTCAACGCCGACAGCCTGCCGTTCATCGGCGGTGGAGACACGTACAGCGCGGCCTTCTCGGAGGCGGGCGGGCTCAAGCCCGGCGACGAGGTGCGCATCGCCGGGGTGAAGGTCGGCAGGATCGAGAGCGTCGACCTGGACGGCGACCACGTCAAGGTCACCTTCAAGGTCAAGGGCGATCCGGGCTTCGGCACCGACACCGGCGCGTCGATCCGGGTCAAGACGATCCTCGGCGCGAAGTACCTCGCGCTGCAGCCCAAGGGGCCGGGCCAGTTGAAGCCGGGCAGCGAGATCCCACTGAGGCGCACGGTTCCGGCGTACGACGTCGTGCAGGCGTTCAGCGACCTGACCACCACCTCGGAGAAGGTCGACACCGGGCGGCTGGCGAAGGCCCTGGACACCATTTCCGCCACCTTCCAGGACTCGCCCGCCGAAGTGCGCGCGTCCATCAAGGGACTGTCGGAGATCTCCCGCACGGTGGCGTCCCGGGACCAGGCCCTCGGTGAGCTCCTCGACCACGCGAACGGCACGACGGGCGTACTCGCCGACCGCTCCAAGGACTTCACCGCCCTGGTCAAGGACGGCGACAAGCTGTTCACAGAGGTGCGCATGCGGCGCGAGGCGATCCACAGGCTGCTCAAGACCTCCGCCGCGCTCGGCATCGAGCTCTCCGGCCTGGTCCAGGACAACGAGAAGGAGATCGGGCCCGCGCTGCAGGGCCTGAAGCGTGTGGTGCAGATGCTCGAACGCAACCAGGCAAGCCTCGACCGCAGCGTGCAGCTGCTCGCGCCGTATGTGCGGGTCTTCACCAACGCCCTGGGCAACGGCCGATGGTTCGACTCCTACGTCCAGAACCTGGTCGCCGCTCCGGTGGTGCCGCGGACGGGAGGCACACAGTGAAGCGCCTGAAGAGACGCCTCGCGGTGCTCACCGCGCTGGCCCTCGTCGCCGCCCTCACCTATGTGCTGTGGCCGCGACCCGAGCCGGTGCGCGTCACCGCGTACTTCCCGCGCACCGTCGGCATATACCCCGGCTCGGACGTCCGCGTCCTCGGCGTCCGCATCGGCGAGGTCAAGAGGATCACGCCCGAGGGCGACCGGGTGCGGGTGGAGCTGGAGTACGACCGGGGGCGCAAGGTCCCCGCCGACGCCAAGGCGGCGATCATCAACTCCTCGGTGGTCAGCGACCGTTACGTGCAGCTGCTGCCGGTCTACCGGAAGGGTCCGGTCATGCGCAGCGGTGCCGTCATCCCCGAGAAGCGCACCGCCGTACCCGTCGAACTGGACCGGATCTTCGACAGCCTGCACACCACGGCGGACGCCCTGGGCCCCAAGGGCGCCAACAAGGACGGCTCCCTCTCCCGGCTGCTCGGGGTGAGCGCGGACAACCTCGACGGGCAGGGCAAGAACCTCAACCAGACGGTCCAGGACCTGTCGCAGGCGGTCACCACACTCTCCGACGGGCGTAAGGACCTGTTCGGCACGGTGCGGAACCTGCAGGTGTTCACCGCGGCGCTGGCGGCCGACGACAAGAGCGTGCGGTCCTTCAACACCAGTCTCGCCGAGGTCGCGCAGCAGCTCTCGGGCGAGCGTCAGGACCTCGCGGACGCGCTCACGAACCTGGGGACGGCGCTCGGCGACGTCTCCGCCTTCGTGAAGAACAACAAGAACTCGCTGACCTCGGACGTGAAGGGCCTCAGCAAGGTGACCAAGGTGCTCGTCACCCAACGGGCCGCCCTGGACGAGCTGTTGCGGGTAGCTCCCACAGGCCTGTCGAACCTGAACAACGCCTACAACCCGTCCTCCGGCACCCTCGACACCCGCAACAACGCCCAGCAGGCGCAGGATCCGGCCTCGCTGCTGTGTTCCCTGCTCAGGACGGCGGGCGACACGGGCGGCAAGAACCCCAGCTGCAAGGAGCTGAAGAAACTCTTCGACTCCCTGCCCGCACTGCCCACGCAGGGCACCGCCGTGACCGGCACGGTCGACAGGACGCTCGGCGGGATCCTGGGGGCGAGCGCATGAGCAGACGACGCAAGGGCGGGGCACTCGCCTGGGCGGCGGCCGGTTCGCTGCTGCTGTCCGGCTGCGAGTTCAACGGCTGGTACGACGTCCCGCTGCCCGGCGGTGCCGCCGACGACGGACACGCCTACCACGTCACCGTCGACTTCCGTGACGTTCTCGACCTGGTGCCGCAGTCGGCGGTGAAGGTGAACGACGTCACCGTGGGCGCGGTGGAGAAGGTGGAGCTGGCCGGCTGGCACGCGCGCGTGCGGCTGCGGGTCGCCGACTCGGTGAAGCTGCCCGCGAACGCGGTCGCCGAGCTGCGGCAGACCAGCCTGCTCGGCGAGAAGTACGTGGCGCTCGCCGCCCCGACGGGCACGGCACCCGTGGGCCGGCTCCGCGACGGCGACCGCATCCCGCTCTCCCGCAGCGGCCGCAACCCGGAGGTCGAGGAGGTGCTCTCCGCACTGTCCGCCCTGCTCAACGGCGGTGGAGTCGCCCAGCTCAAGACGATCACCGTCGAGCTGAACAAGGCCCTGGACGGCCGGGAGAACCGGGTCCGGTCGCTGCTGACGGAGCTGAACACGTTCGTCGGCGGACTGGACGAGCAGAAGGCGGACATCATCCGCGCGATCAAGGCCGTCGACCGGCTCGCGGGGCGGCTCGGCAAGGAGAAGAAGACCATCGCCGCGGCCGTCGACACGATGCCGCCCGCACTGAAGGTCCTGGCCGACCAGCGGCGCAACCTGACAAAGATGCTCACCGCCCTGTCGAAACTCGGCAAGGCGGGCACCAAGGTGGTCGACGCCTCGCACGACGACACGGTTGCGAATCTCAAGAAGCTCCGCCCGATTCTGCAGCAGCTGAACAAGTCGGGCAGCGATCTGCCCAACTCCCTTGAGCTGCTGACCACTTACCCGTTCCCGCGCAACGCCGTGGACGCCGTCAAGGGCGACTACGTCAACCTGCACCTCACCGCGGATCTCAATCTGGCGGACTTCTACGGGAACACGGCGGGCAGCAACTCCGGCGGGGGCAACGGCGCTTCACCTGCGCCCGGCACTTCCGCCGCACCGGGCCTCCCGGATCTGCCGAGCGTCCCGACGCCGACCCCGCTGCCGAGCACACCGAGCCTGCCGTCGTCCCCTTCGGTGCCGTCGGCTCCCTCGGGCGGCGGCGGGCCGCTGTGTCCGCCGGTGTGCACGAGCAGCTACTCCACCGGAGCGAAGCCGCCCGAGGGCATCGACCTCGCGCTCGCCGAGCTGATGCTGAAGGGGGTCCAGCCGTGATCACTCGTACGGTCAAGGCGCAGCTGCTGGCCTTCGCCGCCGTCACCGCGGTCGGGGTGTCGTACGTCGGCGCCGAGTACACCGGCCTGGTGGACGACGTCCTGGGCCGCGGCTACACCGTGCGGGCCGACTTCGCCGACTCCGGGGGCATCTTCCCCGGCGCCGAGGTCACCTACCGCGGGGTGCCCGTGGGCAAGGTCGGCGCGCTGCGGCTGAGCGGCGCCGGGGGCGTCTCGGTCGCCCTCGACATCAAGGACGGGGCGCCGCGCATCCCGGCGGACACCCTGGCCGTGGTGGCGGACCGTTCGGCGGTGGGCGAGCAGTACGTCGATCTGCAGCCGCGCACCTCCCACGGCCCGTATCTCCTCGACGGCAGCGCCATCCCGCGCGGCAGCACGCGCGTGCCGCTGCCCACCACGGAGCTGGTCCTCAGCCTGGACCGGCTGGTGAACTCGGTCGGCAAGGACGATCTGCGGGTCACCGTCGACGAGTTGGGCAAGGCCTTCGACGGCACCGGACCGAACCTGAGCCGCCTGGTGGACTCGGGCAACGCACTCGTGGAGTCGGCGTCCGAGTCCCTGCCGGAGACGATCTCGCTGATCGAGGACTCGCGGAAGGTCCTGAAGACACAGGCCGACCAGGGCTCGTCCATCAAGTCGTTCGCGCACGATCTGGCCGCGCTCACCGCGCAGTTGAAGGCGAGCGACGGAGACCTGCGCAAGGTGATCGGCAACGCGACACCGGCCGGGCAGCAGGTCGACTCGCTGCTGAAGTCGACCGGCCCCGGGCTGTCGGTCCTGCTGGCCAACCTGATCAGCGGCGGCCAGGTCACACGGGCGCACCTGCCCGGCGTCGAGCAGGCCCTCGTCACCTTCCCGGCACTGGTCGCGGGCAGCTACACGGTCGTCCCGGGCGACGGCACCACCCACTTCGGGCTGGTGGTGAACGCCGGCGACCCGCCGCCGTGCACCCAGGGATACGGCACCACCTGGCGCGACCCCTCGGACACCAGCAGGCGCCAGGCGAACACCGACGCGCACTGCACGGCCCCGCGCGGCGGCAAGACCTCGGTGCGGGGCGCACAGAACGCCCCCGGCGCGGCGTCCGGCGGCGCGAACCAGGCGGCGTACGTCACGCCGTACGACCCGGAGACCGGCACCGCGACCGGCCCGGACGGAAGGCCCGTCGAGATCGGCTCGACGGGCGGCCAGCAGACGGTGTTCGGAAAGGAGTCGTGGCAATGGCTGCTCGTTGGACCGATGGCCTGAGCGGGAGGGCGCTCACGGTCGGACTCGTCGTGGCGACGGTCCTGACCAGCGCGGTCTCCCTCTGGCTGGGCATGAGCCTCTACGACCGGCACGAGACGGAGATGCGCCGCCAGGACATCCTGGGCGCGGCCCGCCAGTCGGCGCTGAACTTCACCTCGCTCGACTACCGGCACTACGACCGGGACAGCGGGAACGTGCTCAAGGGCGCCACCGGCGACTTCAAGAAGCAGTTCACCGCGCAGACGGCACAGCTGACCAAGCTCGTCGCCGAGAACAAGTCCGTGTCCGAGGGGCAGGTCCTGGACGCCGGCATCGTCCGCTCCGACGCGCGCTCGGCCCGCGTCCTGGTGGTCGCCGACAGCAAGGTCACCAACACCGCCGTGCCCAATGGGGAGGCGCGCACCTACCGGCTGCAGCTCGACCTGGTGTACCGGGGCGGGCGCTGGCTGACGTCCGACGTCGAGTTCGTGGGCTGACCCGCCCCCAGTGAGGAGTACGACCATGGCGAACCCGACCACCCGAACCCGCACGATGAGCGCGGCGGCCCGCGCGGCGGCCAAGCGCGCCAAGCGGGTGGAGTACCTGAAGCGGGCCGAGCCGTCGGCCCCGGACGGCTGGGACGACCTGCCGGAGCCGTCGCCGGAGCCGCTGGAACAGGACCCGGACACCTTGGCGGAGCCGGAGGGAAGCGCACCCCCGCCCCGGTCCGGGCGGCGGCTGCTCACCGCGGTACTGGGTGTTGTCCTGGTGGCGGCTGTGGTCGCCACCGCCATGCTCGGATGGCAGTACGGGCAGGGACGGGAGGCGGAGAGCGCCCGGTCGCAGGCGCTTGCGGCCGCGCGGAAGGCGGCGCCGGTCGTGCTGTCGTACGACTACCGGCATCTGGACCGGGACTTCGCCCGGGCCCGCACGCTGCTGACCGGGCACTTCCGGGACCAGTACGGGAAGACCACGGCGACGGTGGTCGGGCCGACGGCGAAGAAGTACCACGGGGTGGTGAAGGCGACCGTCCCCGCGGCGTCCGTCGCCTCGGCGTCGCCGGACAAGGTCACGGTCCTGCTCTTCGTCAACCAGGTCACGCAGAGTACCCAGGTCTCGGGCTCACGGCTGGATCTGAACCGGGTGCGGATGACGATGAGCCGTACGTCCGAGGGCTGGAAGGTGAGCGCCGTGGACGCACTCTGATCAGCCCCTTCGACCTGCCCCCGCGCATTTGGCGCGGGGGCATTTTTGTGCGCGCGCTCTTGACAGGCCTCCCCCGCCACAGGCAGTCTTCCATTAAGCAGAAACCAACTTCCGCAATACGGAATACAGCCATCAGCAGGAAGGGAGCGCCGACCCCAATGGGATTCGACGACCAGCGCTTCAACGTCAACCTGTCGATCCTCTTCACGGAACTCCCGCTCCTGGAGCGCCCCGCGGCCGCCGCCGCGGCGGGCTTCACCGCGGTCGAGCTGTGGTGGCCCTGGGTCGACTCCCCCACCCCCGAGCAGTCCGAGCTCGACGCCCTGAAGAAGGCGATCGAGGACGCGGGCGTCCAGCTCACGGGCCTGAACTTCTACGCCGGGCAGCTCCCCGGGCCCGACCGCGGCGCCCTGTCGATCCCGGGCGAGGAGTCGGAGAAGTTCCGCGCCAACATCGGCGTGGCCGCGGACTTCGCCCAGTCGCTGGGCTGCAAGGCGCTCAACGCGCTGTACGGCAACCGCGTCGAGGGCGTGGACCCGGCCGAGCAGGACGCGCTCGCCCTGGAGAACCTGGTCCTCGCGGCGCGGGCGGCCGACCGCATCGGCGCGATCCTGCTGATCGAGACCCTCAACAAGCCGGAGTCGCCGCTCTACCCGCTGGTGAGCGCGCCGGCCGGCGTCGGCATCGTGGACAAGGTCAACGCCGCGACCGGCCTCGGCAACGCAAAGTTCCTCATGGACCTCTACCACCTGTCCATGAACGGCGAGGACCTCCCGTCGGTGATCGAGCAGTACGCGGCGAAGACCGGCCACGTCCAGATCGCCGACAACCCGGGCCGCGGAGCACCGGGCACGGGGGCGCTGCCGCTGGGGGAGCTGTTGGAGCAGCTGACCAAGGCGGGTTACGAGGGGTGGGTCGGCCTCGAGTACAAGCCGGGTGACCGCCCGAGTGCGGAGTCCTTCGACTGGCTGCCGGTGGAGCAGCGCGCTGCACGCTGACGGCACCCCTGCCAGGGGCTGCCGCCCCCGGACCCCCGCTTCGGCCCTGAAGGGGCCTCGTCCTCAAACGCCGGACGGGCTGGATTTTGCCGACCGACGCCAAGAAGTGCCGCTCGGCGCCAATTCATAGACGTAGCACCGCAGTTCAGAGAGGTACCCCCATCATGAGCACCCTCGCAGACTCTTCCCACCCGACCCGCCCGGCGATTGCCTGGATCGGCCTCGGCATCATGGGCTCCCCCATGTCCGAGAACCTGATCAAGGCGGGTTACGACGTCACCGGCTTCACCCTGGAGCAGGACAAGCTGGACCGCCTGGCCGCCGCCGGTGGCAGCGCGGCCGGGTCCATCGCCGAGGCCGTGCGGGACGCCGACGTGATCGTCACGATGGTGCCCGCGTCGCCGCAGGTCGAGGCGATCGCCTACGGCCCCGACGGCATCCTGGAGAACGCGCGCTCCGGTGCGCTGCTGATCGACATGTCCTCGATCACCCCGCAGACCTCGGTCGACCTGGCGAAGGCCGCGAAGGACAAGGGCATCCGCGTGCTGGACGCGCCGGTGTCCGGCGGTGAGGCCGGCGCGATCGAGGCCGTACTGTCGATCATGGTCGGCGGCGAGCAGGCCGACTTCGACCTCGCGAAGCCGATCCTCGAAGCGCTCGGCAAGACCATCGTGCTGTGCGGTCCGCACGGCTCGGGGCAGACCGTGAAGGCCGCCAACCAGCTGATCGTCGCCGTGAACATCCAGGCGTGCGCCGAGGCCGTGGTCTTCCTGGAGAAGTCCGGCGTGGACCTGAAGGCTGCCCTCGACGTCCTCAACGGCGGCCTGGCCGGCTCGACCGTGCTGACGCGGAAGAAGGACAACTTCCTCGCCCGCGACTTCAAGCCGGGCTTCCGGATCGACCTGCACCACAAGGACATGGGCATCGTCACCGACGCCGCCCGCAATGTCGGTGCCGCGCTGCCCGTCGGTGCCGTGGTCGCCCAGCTGGTCGCCAGCCTGCGTGCGCAGGGCGACGGCGGCCTGGACCACTCGGCCCTGCTGCGGGCCGTGGAGCGCCTCTCCGGCGCCCAGGTCTGACGCACCCCAGACTTCCGGTCGGCGCCGCCGCTGACATCTGTCCTGTCGCGCCCAGGCGGCGGTGCCGGCCGGAATCAACTTCAACAAACTGTTGACGTCCAGATCGCCCCACTTCTAGGCTCCACAAAGCGGAAACAGGTTTCCGCTGACACCCGCACGGAAGGTCCACGATGTCGAAGCGCGTGCTCACGACCGAGTCCGGCGCCCCGGTCGCCGACAACCAGAATTCCGCCTCCGCCGGCATCGGCGGCCCCCTCCTCCTCCAGGACCAGCACCTCCTGGAGAAGCTGGCGCGCTTCAACCGCGAGCGCATCCCGGAGCGCGTGGTGCACGCCCGCGGCTCGGGCGCGTACGGCTACTTCGAGGTGACGGACGACGTCACCGGGTTCACGTACGCCGACTTCCTGAGCACGGTCGGCAGGCGCACCGAGGTCTTCCTGCGCTTCTCGACCGTGGCCGACTCGCTGGGCGGTGCGGACGCGGTCCGCGACCCGCGCGGTTTCGCGGTCAAGTTCTATACGGAAGAGGGCAATTACGACCTCGTCGGGAACAACACCCCGGTGTTCTTCATCAAGGACCCGATCAAGTTCCCGGACTTCATCCACTCGCAGAAGCGCGACCCGTTCACCGGCAAGCAGGAGCCGGACAACGTCTGGGACTTCTGGGCGCACGCCCCCGAGGCCACCCACCAGGTGACCTGGCTGATGGGCGACCGCGGCATCCCGGCGTCGTACCGCCACATGAACGGCTACGGCTCGCACACCTACCAGTGGACGAACGCCCAGGGCGAGGCCTTCTTCGTCAAGTACCACTTCAAGACCAACCAGGGCGTCCGCAGCCTGTCGTCCGAGCAGGCCGCGGAGATCGCGGGCAAGGACGCCAACTCGCACCAGACGGACCTGCTGCAGGCGATCGAGCGGGGCGTGAACCCGTCCTGGACGCTGTACGTGCAGATCATGCCCGCGGCCGAGGCTGCGGACTACCGCTTCAACCCCTTCGACCTCACCAAGGTGTGGCCGCACAAGGACTTCCCGCTGCAGCGCGTGGGCCGACTGGTCCTGGACCGCAATCCGGACAACGTCTTCGCGGAGGTCGAGCAGGCCGCGTTCTCCCCGAACAACTTCGTGCCGGGCATCGGCCCCTCCCCCGACAAGATGCTCCAGGGCCGCCTGTTCGCCTACGCGGACGCCCACCGCTACCGCCTGGGCGTCAACCACACCCTGCTGGCCGTCAACGCCCCGAAGGCAACGACCGCGCAGAACTACGGCCGCGACGGTTTCATGGCGACCAACTCCCAGGGCCGGGCGGCGAAGAACTACGAGCCGAACTCGTACGACGGCCCGGTGGAGACCGGCCGCCCCCTGGCGGCCCCGCTGGCGCTGACCGGCCACACCGGCACCCACGAGGCCCCGCTGCACACCAAGGACGACGACTTCTTCCAGGCGGGCGAGCTGTACCGCCTGATGTCCGCGGACGAGAAGTCCCGCCTGATCGCCAACATCGCCGGCGGCCTCTCGCAGGTCTCGCGCGACGACGTGATCGAGAAGAACCTGGCCCACTTCCACGCTGCCGACCCGGAGTACGGCAGGCGTGTGGAGGAGGCGGTCCGCGCCCTGCGCGAGGACTGAGCCTCGACTCGAGCCGCCCGTGACGGCGTTGGACCCGGATGAGGGGTGGTCCAGCGGCGTCCGGGCAGGACCGGGACCGCGGCGGCGTGCGAGCCAGTGCGGTGGTGAAGGTTCCGAGGCGCCCTTCTCGACCTGAGGGAGGGACGCCGCCGGTTCCGTCGCAGCCACCGCGGTCCCAGCCATCTTCTGTACGGCCCACAGACTCCGTCCGGCGGCGCGAACGTCCTGTCGCGCCCAGCCTCGCACCGCCGGACGGCCACAACCGAATACCTCACCGGCTGAGCAGCGCCGGATGCGGACGGTCCCGCATCCGGCGCTGCTCGGCGTTCGTGGGGGTGCGGATCGGCGCGGCCCGCAGGACGCTGAAGGCATGGCACATCCAACGGAGCATCCGCACATCGTGGTGCACTCGCCGGCCCTGGACGGCTCCCGGCGGGTCACGGAGGGAGACGAGACGCTGGGGATCGCCACGCACGTCGACGACGTCGGCGAGATCCTGCGGCTGGCCGACCTGTACGTCACCGACGTAGAAGGAAGCGATCTCATCGAGTGGCAGGGCGGCGGCCCGGACGACTGGCCGGGGCTGTCCGAGCACCACGAACAGACCTGACATGACATGACCACGCATGTACGCCTGAGGACGTAGGACGTCTACGCAAACCTCAAATCCTGCTCTGAACATGGTTCAAGAGGCTTCAACGGCCCCCGGACGCGGGCATATTCACGTCACGCGGGGCCCGCCGACACGGGGGCGGCGGGCCCCGTTCAGCGTTTCAGGAACGCCAGCGTGTGCTGCAGGAACAGGTCCGGCCGTTCGTTGTACGGCTCGTGGGCCGTGGGCAGCAGCACGCTCACCGTGTGGGCGGGAAGGCCGCGGCGGGCCCGGCGGCCGTCCAGGAAGGCGGGCACGACCGGGTCGCGCCTCCCCCACAGAAGCAGAACCGGTACGGCGATGCCGCCGGGGTTCCGCAGCCCGAACTCCGGGCCCGCGAAGCCCCGCCACACCGCGCAGTGGACCGCCAGCCGCCGTTTGTCGTACGGCAGTGCGCGCGCCCGCGTGTACGTGGCCCGGGCGCTCGGTGTGCGCAGACCGCCCAGGTAGGCGCGGGCCAGCGGAACCACGAGGTGCCGGGCCACCGCCTCCCGGCCCATGACCTCGCGACAGAACCAGCGGGTCAGGACGTTCTGCGCAGTGAACCCCGCAGGGTCGACCAGGACGAGGGCAGCCACCCGCGCCGCGTGCCGGCCCTCGGCGAGCCGGCAGGCCACGTATCCGCCGACACTGTTGCCGAGCACCGCGATCGGCCCTTCGGTGTCCAGTGCGTCCACGACCTGCTCGGCGACGGTCACGAGCCCCTCGGGGGTCACCTGCCGGGGGTCGGACGCGGTCGAGTCGCCGTAGCCGGGCCAGTCCACGACGAAGACACGGTGGTGGTCGGCCAGGGCGGGCAGGACCGCGTCGTAGTCCCGGCCGTCACCCGGATTGGCGTGCAGGAGCAGCAGGGCGGGCCCGTCGGGCGGGCCTTCGCAGCGCACGGCGACATCACCGAGCGCCGTGGGAACCGTCATCCGCATGCGCCAGAGCATGCCGGAGCCGGCGGGCGCCTGTGAACAGCACAAAGGGGGCGACCCAACCCCCGGTTGGATCGCCCCTCGCCGACTGCTGTGTCGGATGTGTCAGACCTTCAGCGTCTTGATCGATGTCGGGGCGTGCCCCGGCTCGGTCGCGATCTCCTCGAACTCGACGACGTTGCTGATGTCGTTGGTGGTCGACATGGAGATGTTGGTGACGCGCTCCAGGATCGCCTCGACGACGACCGGCACCTGGAACTCGGCGGCGAGCTTCTTGGCCTGCTCGAAGGCCGCGCCCAGTTCGGCCGGGTCGGTCACCCGGATCGCCTTGCAGCCCAGACCCTCGGCGACCTTGACGTGGTCGACGCCGTAGACGCCGAGCTCGGGCGAGTTGATGTTCTCGAACTCCAGCTTGACCTGGAAGTCGATGTCGAACGCCCGCTGCGCCTGCCGGATCAGGCCCAGGTAGGCGTTGTTCACGAGGACGTGGACGTACGGGATCCTGTGCTGCGCGCCGACCGCCAGTTCCTCGATCATGAACTGGAAGTCGTAGTCGCCGGAGAGGGCGACGACCTGCGCCTCCGGGTCGGCCTTCGCGACGCCTAGCGCGGCCGGGATGGTCCAGCCGAGGGGGCCCGCCTGGCCGCAGTTGATCCAGTGGCGCGGCTTGAAGACGTGCAGCATCTGGGCGCCGGCGATCTGGGACAGACCGATCGTCGAGACGTACCGCGTCTCGGGACCGAACGCCTTGTTCATCTCCTCGTAGACGCGCTGCGGCTTGATCGGGATGTCGTCGAAGTGCGTACGGCGCTGGAGAGTCGCCTTCTTCTCCTGGGCCGAGGCCGCCCAGGCCGAACGGTCGGGGAGCCTGCCTTCCGCCTTCAACTCCCTTGCCACCTCGACGAACAGCTCCAGCGCGGCCCGCGCGTCGGAGGCGATGCCGTAGTCCGGGGCGAAGATCTTGCCGATCTGGGTGGGCTCGATGTCGACGTGGACGAACTTGCGGCCGGCCGTGTAGACGTCGAGCTTGCCGGTGTGGCGGTTGGCCCAGCGGTTGCCGATGCCCAGGACGAAGTCGGACTCCAGGAAGGTCGCGTTGCCGTAGCGGTGCGAGGTCTGCAGGCCGACCATGCCGGCGTTCAGCTCGTGGTCGTCGGGCAGGACGCCCCAGCCCATGAGGGTCGGGACCACCGGGGTGCCCGTCAACTCGGCGAACTCGACGAGGAGTTCGGCCGCGTCGGCGTTGATGACACCGCCGCCCGCGACGATCAGCGGCCGCTCGGACTCGTTCAGCAGCCCGATCGCCTTCTCGATCTGGGCGCGGGTCGCGGCCGGCTTGTAGACCGGGAGGGGCTCGTAGGTCTCCGGGTCGAACTCGATCTCGGTGAGCTGCACGTCGATCGGCAGGTCGATGAGGACCGGGCCGGGGCGGGCGGAGCGCATGAGGTGGAAGGCCTGCTGGAAGACGCCCGGAACCTGTGCGGCCTCGAGCACCGTGACCGCCATTTTCGCGACCGGCTTGGCGATCGAGGCGATGTCGACGGCCTGGAAGTCCTCTTTGTGGATCACGGCGGTCGGGGCCTGGCCCGTGATGCACAGGATCGGGATGGAGTCGCCGGTGGCGGAGTACAGCCCGGTGATCATGTCGGTGCCGGCCGGGCCGGAGGTGCCGATGCAGACACCGATGTTGCCCGGGTGGGTCCTCGTGTACCCCTCGGCCATGTGCGAGGCGCCCTCGACATGGCGGGCGAGGGTGTGGTTGATGCCGCCGGAGGCCTTGAGCGCCGCGTAGAAGGGGTTGATCGCCGCGCCGGGCACACCGAACGCGTTGGTGACGCCCTCGCGCTTGAGGATCTCAACTGCCGCGCGGGCAGCGGTCATACGTGCCATCGAGTACTCCTGCTTCGGCTGTCGGACTAGCACTCCCGTCGCGCCCCGCGGTGAGCTCTTCCGTAATCGACTTCCCTGTTTAGTTTCCACATTTCGGAAACTAGTTTCTACTATCTGGAAGCAATGTAAGTGGGCAGGGGAAGGCCGTCAAGAGACGGACAAGCGGGGGCCCGCTGGAGGACGATGTGGGCCATGTCAGAGAGCGTCTCGGTGCGCTGTCCGGCCTGCCGGCGCGAGCACCTGTATGCGGCGCCGTCGTATCCGTGCACATGCGGGGCGCCGGTCGCCCCGCCGCTGGACCGGCACGGGACGGCGACGGCCGTCACCCATCGGGCCTGGGCGGAGGACTGGGTCACTCTGCAGTGCGGCTCCTGCGGCCGCCGGGACCAGTGGCCGCGCCCCGAGCTGGGCTGCCCGTGCGGGACGGTGCTGCGGATCGCGGTGGCCGGGCAGACGGCCACGGCAGAGGTGAGCACAGAGGTCGCACCGGCCCCGCCGAAGCGCCGTCTGCCCTTCCAGCCCGTCACCATCCGCACCGCCCGGGACGCGGTGACGGCCGCCGCCGTGTATCTGCGCTGGCTCGGCTACCGGGACATCCGCCGGGCCGACCAGCGGCCCCCGTCCGGCATCGGCATCGCCGCCCGCGGCCTGCTGGCCCAGGTCGACCCGACCGTACGCCCGGCCTCGCTGCGGGACGTGGAGTGCCTGTGGCTGACCGCCATGACGGAGTCGGCGGCCTGTGTCTACTTCTCCCTGGCCGGCTACGCCACCGACGCCCGCACCCGCGCGGACACCCTCGGCGTCCCGCTCTTCGTCCTCGACCTCACGGGCACGCCCCAGCCGGTGAACAGCCTCGCCGACGAACTGGACGCCACCGGCAGCTGAGCTCCGGTGGCGTCACACACGGTCGTCCTCAGACGCCGTACTTCTCCCGCAGTTCGATCTTCCGGACCTTCCCGGACACCGTCATCGGAAAGGCCTCCAGGATCTGCACCCTGCTCGGTACCTTGTAGTGGGCCAGCTGTCCCTCGCAGAAGGCGCGCACGTCCTGCAGGGTCGGCGGGTCGGCCGGGTCGCGCGGGATGACGCAGGCGAGGACCTCCTCGCCGTAGCGCTCGTGCGGTACGCCCACGACCTGGACGTCCGCGATCTTCGGGTGGCCGTAGAGGAACTCCTCGATCTCGCGCGGGTAGATGTTCTCGCCGCCCCGGATGATCATGTCCTTGATGCGGCCGACGATCTCGACATAGCCGTCCTCGCGCATCAGGGCCAGGTCCCCGGTGTGCATCCAGCGGCCGGGGTCGACGGCCTCGGCGGTCTTCTCGGGCTCGTTCCAGTAGCCGAGCATCACGCTGTAGCCGCGGGTGCACAACTCGCCTGCCTCGCCCCGGGGCTGGGTCACGCCGGTCGCCGGGTCGACGATCTTCACCTCGATGTGCGGGAGGACCCGGCCGACCGTTCCGGTGCGGTGTTCCAGGTCGTCGTCCCTGCGGGTCTGGAGGGAGACCGGGGACGTCTCCGTCATGCCGTAGCAGATGGAGACCTCCGCCATGTGCATCTCGGCGACCACCCGCTTCATGACCTCGACCGGGCAGGGCGAGCCCGCCATGATGCCGGTGCGCAGGGTGGAGAGGTCGTAGCTCGCGAAGTCGGCGAGGTTCAGCTCCGCGATGAACATGGTCGGGACGCCGTAGAGAGAGGTGCAGCGCTCCTGCTGGACGGCCTCCAACGTCGCCTTCGGGTCGAAGGACGGCCCCGGGATCACCATGCACGCACCGTGCGAGGTCGCGGCCAGGTTGCCCATAACCATGCCGAAGCAGTGGTAGAAGGGCACCGGGATGCAGATCCGGTCCTGCTCGGTGTAGGCGATCAACTCGCCCACGAAATAACCGTTGTTGAGGATGTTGTGGTGGGAGAGGGTGGCCCCCTTGGGGAAGCCCGTCGTGCCCGAGGTGTACTGGATGTTGATGGGGTCGTCGCAGGACAGCGCCTCGTAGGAGACGTCGGGGGTGCCACGCCGGAGCAGTTCCTGCCAGCTCGGGTCGCCGATGTACACGACCTCGCGCAACTCGGGGCACCTGCCCCGCACTTGCTCGACCATCGCCCGGTAGTCGCTCGTCTTGTGGCTGAGGGAGGCGAAGAGCAGCGAGATGCCGGCCTGATTGAGGACGTACTCGACCTCGTGGGTGCGGTAGGCCGGGTTGATGTTCACCATGATCGCGCCGATGCGGGCGGTGGCGTACTGGACCAGGACCCACTCGGCGCAGTTGATCGCCCAGATGCCCACCCGGTCGCCCTTGGCGACCCCGCCGGCCACCAGCGCCTGCGCCAGCTCCTCGACGTCCGCGCCGAACTGGGCGTACGTCCAGCGCCGCCCGGACGGCACGTCCACGAGCGCCTCGCGGTCCGGCCAGCTCGCCACGGCCCGGTCGAGGTTGGCGCCGATCGTGTCGCCGAGCAGGGTGGTGCCGCTCGTGCCGTGTGTGTACGACCACTGCGAGGTCATCGGAAGTCCTCCTCGCGGTACTCCTCGGCCGAGCCCGCGGCGGTCGCCTCGCGCAGCTCGATCCGGCGGATCTTGCCCGAGACGGTCTTGGGCAGCGGCCCGAACTCCAGACGGCGGATGCGCTTGTACGCGGCGAGGACCTCGCGGGAGTGCTCGAACAGCACCTTCGCGGTGTCGGGGCCCGGCTGCCAGCCCTCGGCGAGGACGACGTACGCCTTGGGGACGGCCAGCCGCAGCTCGTCCGGGGCGGGCACAACGGCCGCCTCGGCCACGGCCGGGTGCTCCAGCAGGGCGCTCTCCAGCTCGAACGGGGAGATCTTGTAGTCACTCGCCTTGAACACGTCATCGGCTCGCCCCACGTATGTGATGTAGCCGTCGGCGTCCCGCGAGCCGATGTCGCCGGTGCGGTAGTAACCGCCGGCCATCGCCTCCGCCGTACGGTCCGGGGCGCCGTGGTAGCCGGTCATCAGGCCGACGGGCTGCACCGACAGATCGAGGGCGATCTCGCCCTCGGCGGCGCCCGGGGCACCCGTCACCGGGTCCAGCAGCTCGACCCGGTATCCCGGGCTCGGCCGCCCCATCGAGCCGGTCTTGAGCTCCTGCCCCGGGCTGTTGGCGACCTGGACGGCCGTCTCGGTCTGTCCGAAGCCGTCCCGGATGGTGACGCCCCAGACCCGCCGCACCTGCTCGATGACCTCGGGGTTCAGGGGCTCGCCCGCCGCCACGACCTCGCGGGGCGGGGTGCGCAGCTGGGTCAGGTCGGCCTGGATGAGCATGCGCCATACGGTGGGCGGGGCGCAGAAGGTGGTCACCCCGGCCCGGTCCATCTCGGCCATCAGCCGGCCCGCGTCGAAGCGGGTGTAGTTGTGGATGAAGACCGTCGCCTCCGCGTTCCACGGGGCGAACAGGTTCGACCAGGCGTGCTTGGCCCAGCCGGGCGAGGAGATGTTGAGGTGTACGTCGCCGGGCTTGAGGCCGATCCAGTACAGGGTCGCCAGGTGGCCGATCGGGTACGAGGTGTGGGTGTGCTCGACCAGCTTGGGGCGGGCGGTGGTGCCCGAGGTGAAGTACAGCATCAGCGGGTCGTCGGCCTGGGTCGGGCCGTCCGGTGTGAAGTCGGCGGAGGCGGCGTACGCGTCCTCGTACGCCTGCCAGCCCTCGGGGGCCCCGCCCACCGCGATGCGCGTGTACCTGCCGGGCACCTCGTCGAACTTGCCGGTGTCCTCCGCCCGTACGAGCACATGCCGGACGCGGCCTCGGTCGACGCGGTCGCGCAGGTCGGCGGGGCCGAGCAGCGGGGTGGCCGGGATGACGACGGCGCGCAGCTTCATCGCCGCGAGGGCCGTCTCCCACAGCTCGGCCTGGTTGCCGAGCATGACCAGGATGCGGTCCTCGGCGCGGACGCCGCGCTCGCGCAGCCAGTTCGCCACCCGGTCGGAGCGGTCGGACATCTCCGCGAACGAGACCCGGACCTCGGTCCCGTCCTCCTCGACGATGTGCAGGGCGGTCCGGTCGTTGCCGTCGGCGATGACGTCGAACCAGTCGAGCGCCCAGTTGAAACGCTCGGGGCGGGGCCAGCTGAAACCCTCGTACGCCTTCGCGTAGTCCTCGCGGTGCTCCAGCAGGAAGTCCCGCGCACTGCGGAAGAGCTCCGTCGCCGTCGTCATCGAATCCTCCTCATCACCGGACCATTGCCGGGCGGCTCTCTGCCATCGTGTAATCCGTGATGCAGGTCTCACTACCCCCGAACGGGGGTGTGCGCTGCAGGGGAAGGGCAAGCAGGTGACAGCAGATGCGGCCGGAGCGGTCGAGATACGAGGCGCGTTGGTACGGCTGCGGCGCACCACCGGGCTCCCGGTCGCCTTCGGCGGCCTGGTGGAGCCGGGGCGCCGGCACATGCGTATCAGCGAACTCAGCGGCACCGAGACACCCGCACTGAGCGGACTCCCGGTGACCTCCGGCAACGGCCTGGGCGGCCGGGCGGTCGCGCTCGCCCGGCCGTGCGCGGTGACGGACTACTCCTCGTCGCAGCAGATCAGCCACGAGTACGACATCCCGGTCGCCATGGAGGGGCTGCACTCGATCCTCGCGGTGCCGGTGGTCGTACGGCGCCGGGTGCGGGGCGTGTTGTACGGCGCCCTGCGCACGGCGCAGCCGCTCGGCGACCGGACCCTGGGCGCGGCGATGGAGGCCGCGCGGGACGTGGAACAGGCGCTGGCCGTCGGGGACGAGGCGCGGGGACTGCTGGCCGCGGCCGCCCGCGCCGAGCCGGACCGGGATCCGGCGGGGGCTGCCGCCTGGGAGCAGGTGCGCGAGGCCCACGCGGCCCTGCGGGCGCTGGCGCCGCGGATCGCGGACCCGGCACTGCGGGCGGAACTGCTCGGCGTGTGCGGGCTGCTGGCCCCGAGGGCGCAGGCTGACGGAGTGGGCCTGGCCCCTCGTGAGCTGGACGTGCTGGCCTGTGTGGCGGCGGGGGCCACGAACGCGGTCGCCGCCGAGCGGCTCGGTCTGCGGGCCGAGACGGTCAAGGGGTACCTGCGGTCGGCGATGCGGAAGCTCGGGGCTCACACGCGTGGCGAGGCGGTGGTTGCGGCCCGCCGGGCGGGACTGCTGCCGTAGCGAGCTATTCATTCACCGGCGCTTTGAATTTATCCATGCCTGGCCGTTGTTATATCCCTCACCACGTGGCCGGTCCGAAATTCAAAGAGAGATTGCCTAGAATTTGGCTGGGACACGACACTTGGAGGGGAGCGGTGACCGTGCGAGGGGACTTCAAGGAGCCTGCCAGACGCCACCCCGACCTGGTCATCGGCAGGGATGAGCTGCTCAGCGCGGCCCGCGAGCAGCTCGCGCGGGGCGGCAGCGTGCTGCTCCACGGCCCCGCCGGAATAGGAAAGTCGACCGCTCTGCGGGCTTTGGCATCCGAATACGGGACAGCCGCCCGCACCGTGTTGCGCTGCTCGGCGACCGAGTCCGAATCCCATCTCCCGTTCCTGGCCCTCGCCGACCTGCTCGGCCTGGTCGTGGACGAGGTGTCCGACAAGCTGCCCGCCGCCCAGCGCACGGCACTGGAAAGCGCACTCACCGGCCGCGGCGAGTCCACCCTCCAGCGCGACGGCCTCGCCCTGCGCCTGGCGGTCCTGTCCGCACTGCGCGCGCTCGCCGCTCAGGGGCCCGTCCTCGTCGTGGCGGACGACCTGCAGTGGCTGGACCCGGCGAGCTCGGAGCTCCTCGGCTTCGCCGCCCGCCGACTGGGCGACACCCCGGTGCAACTGCTGTGCGCGGTACGCACGGAGGGCCAGGAGTACGACCGTCACCTGGCCGCGTCGCCGCCCGACACCCTGGCCGTACGGCTCGGCGCGCTCTCCCGCGCGCAGGTGTCCTCGCTGCTCGACCACCGCGGCTACACCGGCCTGCCGCGCTCCACCGTCCGGGACATCCACCGCACCAGCGGCGGCAACCCGTTCTTCGCGCTCGAACTGGGCCGTGCCCTGGCCGAGAACCCGACCCCGCCACGGCCGGGCGAGCCGCTGCCGGTGCCCACCTCGCTGCGTGCGCTGGTGCTCAACCGGCTGGACATGCTCTCCGTCGAGGCCCGCCGCACCCTCCTGGTGGCCAGCGTGGGCGCCCGCCCCACCCTGGCCCTGCTCCGTGAGGCCGGCCGCAAGAACGCCGAGGACGAGACCGCGCAGGCGGCCGAACTCGGGCTGCTGGCCACCGAGCCGGAAGGCCCCGCCGTACGGTTCGCGCATCCGCTGATCTCGGCCGCGCTGTACGCGGAGGCGCCCGCGCAGGAGCGGCGGGCCGCGCACGCCGCGCTGTCCACGGCGGCCTCCGACCCGATCGAGCGGGCCCGGCATCTCGCGCTGGCGACCACCGGCACCGACCCGGAGGCCGCGGCCCGCCTCGCCGAGGCCGCCGCCCTCGCCCGGGACCGCGGGGCACCCTCGGTCGCCGCGTCGCTCGGGCTGCTCGCCGCCCGGCACACCCCGGCCGACGGCGAGCCGGGCCCGGACGAGCGCCGGCTGCAGGCAGCCGAGGACGCGATCACCGCCGGCGAGGTGGACCTCGCCCGGGACATCGCCCGGGACGTGCTGACCCGGGCCACCGCGCCCGCGGACCGGGTACGGGCCTGGATGGTGGTGATCGAGGCCGCCGGACAGGCCCTCGGCGAGGTCGACACCGTCTACCCGCAGGCGCTGGCCGACGCCGGCGACGACCCCGGGCTGCTCGCCCTGGTCCACTACCAGCTGGCCTGGCGTGGACTGGTCGTGGCGGGCGACTTCGCCATCGGCCGGGAGGAGGCCGCGCACGCCGCCGAGCTCGCGGCCCGGGCCGGCGACCGGCGCACCGAACTCCTCGCGCTCGCCTTCCAGGCGCAGACCGAGATCCTGATGGGCCACCCGGACGGTCCCGCGACCATCAAGCGCGCCCTGAAGGAACCCCAGCTCCCCGAGGTGGCCTGCCACCACAACGGCGCGGGCGCGACCCGCTACCGCTGGCTGATCATGAGCGACCAGCTGCCCGAGGCCCGCTCCACCGTCAACGCGCTGCTGCGCGAGGTGCGCAGGCGCGGCATGGTCGAGAGCGAGGTGCACTTCGTGCGCCTGCTCGCCGAGACCGAACTGCGCTCCGGGCACTGCGGCCGCGCCCTCGACCTGGCCCGGGAGAGCATGCGGCTGGCCCGTGACTCGGGGATCGGCGAGGTGCCCTCCGCCGTGCTCGCCTCCATCGCGGAGGCCTCCGGCGGGGACGTGGAACGGGCGCTGACGCTGGGCCACGAGGCGGTGGAGCTGGCCGAGCGGGCCGGCGACCAGATGTACATCTCCCGGGGGCTGACCGCGCTCGGGCACGCCCAGTTGGTGGCCGGGGACGCCGAGGGGGCGGTCCGCTCCCTGCGCCGGGTGCGGGACCTGGAGAACGGGCTCGGCATCACCGACCCGGCGCGCGGCCGCTGGCACGGCGACCTCGCCGAGGCCCTCGTGCGGATCGGTGCGCTGGACGAGGCGCAGCAGCTCCTCGACGTGGCGCGCGAACATGCGCTGCGGCTGGGGCGCGAGAGCGTGCTGGCCGTCCTGGACCGGGCCGAGGCACTGGTGCGGGCCGCGCGCGGGGAGCACGAGGCCGCGCTCGCCCAGTTGACGTCGGCGCAGGACCGGCTCGCCAAGCTGGGGTACGGGCTGGAGGAGGCACGTGCCTCGTTCGCGCGGGCGTCGCTGCACACCGGCCGGCCGGGACCGAAGTCGTACGACGAAGCGGCCCGGCTGTTCCGCCGTTGCCGGGCGCTGCCCTGGGTGCGTCAGGTGGAGGCGGCCGCCGTGGCGAACCCGGTGGAACCGATCGCCCCCACTGCTGCGTCAGAGGGCCTGGAAGGTCTTGCCGCGATGGAACGCCAGGTCGCCGCGCTCGTCATGGAGGGCGCGACCAACCGGGAGATCGCCGCGCGTCTGTTCATCAGCGTGAAGACGGTCGAGGCAACACTGACCCGGGTCTACCGCAAGCTGGGGATCCGCTCGCGCGTGGATATCGTCCGTTTGGCGGCTGCACGGCGAGCGAAGTGACGGCGCGCCAGGTTAACTGAACCCGACCGAGGGTTTTCCCTCACCCAACCCCCTAGGGGGTTCCCTCATTGGGAGCCGGGGGTTCCGGGTCCTAGCGTAAGGACGTGCCGCTCGCCCGGGCATACGGGGGTCGGTCCCGCGACCCCCGTGCACAACCCCCCACACCCGCGCGACCCCCCACCGGCAACCCCCACTGAGGAGACTCATGTTCGGGTCCAACCGTGCCAGAAAGACCGCCGCGGCAGTCGCGGCGACCGCTGCGGCGGCCGTCACCGGACTGCTCGGCGCGCCTTCCGCGGCAGCCGCGCCCCAGCCCATCGTGGGCGGTACCACGACCACGACCACGGCTTACCCGTTCGTCATGCAGATCACGGACGCCTCGCAGAACCAGTTCTGCGGCGGCACCCTCGTCTCGGCCACCAAGGTGATAACCGCCGCTCACTGCATGGTCGGCGAGACCACCAGCAGCGTCCGAGTCGTCGGCGGCCGCACCTACCTCAACGGCACCAACGGCACGGTCAGCAAGGTCAGCAAGATCTGGATCAACCCGGACTACACGGACGCCACCAACGGCGACGACGTGGCCGTACTGACGCTGTCGACGTCGATGCCGTACACGACGGCTTCGTACGTCTCGTCCTCGGACACCTCGGTGTACGCGGCCGGCACCACCGCCCGCATCCTCGGATGGGGCACCACCTCGGAGAACGGCAGCTCCTCCAACCAGCTGCGGACCGCGACCGTACCGACCGTGGCCGACTCCAGCTGCAAGAGCTCCTACGGTTCGGAGTTCGTCCAGACCGACATGGTTTGCGCCGGATACACAGCCGGCGGCACAGACACCTGCCAGGGCGACAGCGGCGGTCCCCTGCTCATCGGGGGCGTCCTGGCAGGGATTACTTCTTGGGGCAACGGCTGCGCGGAGGCCGGTTACCCGGGTGTCTACACCCGGCTGACCACCTTCTCGAGCCTGGTGACCGCACAGGTCAACTCGTAGGACGGGTACCCCAGAAGATCTCCTGAGCACCCCTCAGGTGAGAGACAAGGGGGCGTTGCGGGCTACCACGAGCAGCTCGCAGCGCCCCCTTTCCATGCGCTCTACCGGCCTTCTCCGTGCGCTACTTGTCGGCGGTGAGCCTGCCCGCCGCGCCCCAGCTGTCCGCCGGTACCTCGTGGATCCACACCTGAACGGTCTCGGCCGGGATCCTGTACGCGTCGACGAAGGCGTCGGTGATGCGCTTGACGAGGTCCCGCTTGAGCTCGGTGTCGCGGGGACCCTGCTGGACGGTGACGATCGGCATGGCTGAACTCCCTTGAACTGGTTGCCTGTTCGGACCCCTTGCGGGTTCCTTTTCCGTGGGTCCAGTCCATCGCGCCGGGCGTCCGCGACCAAGAGGCAGACCGCGACCGCAGCGATCAGTTCTCGTGATCGCCGCAGGCCAGCAGCAGGGTGTCCAGATGCGGCGGCGGGGTGCTGACGGGCACGGCGAGGCCCGTCGACAGGGCGAGGCCCGGTGCGCGGAACGGCACGAAGGCGACGCGGGGACTGTGCAGCACGCGCGCGTGGGACGCGTACACGACGGTCCACAGGGGGCGGCTGCCGATGGTGGCCAGAGTGTCCTGCAAGGAGCCGCTCGCCGGTCCCGGCAACGGCTCGAACCCGGCCTCGTGACAGGCGCCGACGACCAGGTCGACCAGGGCAGGGTTGTTGCGGCGCTCGGTGAGGGTGAGCGGCACCTCGGCGAGCTCCTCGACGCCGATCTCCGCGCGGTCTGCAAGGGGGTGCGTGGCGGGGAGGGCGGCCACCAGGGGGTCGGGCCACAGGCGCAGCACGCGTACGCCCGGCACCGGTTCGACGGCCCGCACGAAAGCGGCGTCCAACTGGCCGCCCGCGACCCGGGCCAGGCGTTCGGCGGCCGGCAGTGAGAACAGCTCGACGGGCACGTCCGGCGCACGGCGCGCGAACGCGGCGAGCACGCGGTCGAGATGCGTGCCGAGTCCCGTACTGGTGCCGATCCTGAGGCCGGGCGGCGGGGCGACGGCGGCACGCGCCCGGTCGGCCGCCGTCAGGACCGCCCGCGCCTCGGGCAGCAGCCGTTCCCCCGCCGCCGTGAGCCGCACCCGGCGCGGCGTCCGGTCGAACAGCTCGGCGCCCAGCTCCCGCTCCAGGCGCTGTATCTGCATGCTCACCGCGGACTGCACGATGTGCAGCCGCTCGGCCGCCCGTCCGAAGTGCAGCTCCTCGGCGACGGTCACGAAATAGGTGAGCTGCCGCAGTTCCATGGGCTCGACTCTAGAGGGGCGCGGCGGGCGGCTGTTTGAATGAGCGCCCGAGGAGAGTGATGCACATGGTGTCGACAGACCGTTTCCTCGCCTTCGCCGCGATGTCCCTGCTGGTGATCGTGATTCCGGGCCCCAGCGTCCTGTTCGTCATCGGCCGCGCGCTCGCGCACGGCCGCCGTACGGCGGTGGCGACGGCGATCGGCAATGTCTTCGGCTCGTATCTGCTGGTGGTGGCGGTCGCTATCGGTATCGGCTCGCTGGTGGAGCGCTCGTTGGCGCTCTACCTGGTGGTGAAGCTCGCAGGCGCGGCCTACCTGGTGTACCTGGGCGTGCAGGCCTTCCGGCACCGCAAGCAGCTGAAGGCGTCGGCGATCCGGACACAGCCGACGGGACCGGCCCGCGGCGATCTGCGCACGGTGCTCGACGGTGTGCTCGTCGGGGTGACCAACCCGAAGGGCGTGGTCTTCTTCGCCGCCGTACTCCCCCAGTTCGTGGACCAATCGGCAGGCCGCCTACCGCTCCAGATGCTGCTGCTCGGCCTGATCCCGATCTCGATCGGCCTGGTCACGGACACCCTGTGGGGCCTGACCGCCTCGGCCGCCCGCACCTGGTTCGCCCGCTCCGACCGCCGCCTGTCGATGATCGGCGGCGCGGGCGGATTCGCGATGATCGGGCTGGGCCTGACGGTGGCGGTGACGGGCCGGGCGGACTGAGAGTTTGTTCCCAGGCGCTTACCGGATCACGGTCCCGAAACGGATGTCGTACGACGTGCCGGGGTGCATGATGCCGAGCATCCTCTCCCCTTCTTCCGCGACTTCCGCCCGCTGGGCCTTGGTGAGCCTGCCGAACGGCTCGACGACGAGGGCGCCCTCCGTCAACCTCCACACCCCCGCCAGGAATCCGTCGACGAGGAAGGTGCAGTAGGCCTGGTTGCCCACCCAGCTGCGGCCCCAGTACTCGGGCGGTACGACCCGGGTGCGGTCGGCGTGGGAGAGGAGCAGGTTGTCGAACTCGGGGAGGAAACGGGGCGGGGCCGGAGTGTCCGCGTCGGGACGTGGTGCATCCGGCAGGTCGAAGAGCTCGACGCCGTTCTCGTCCCGGAAGGTGACCAGCTGCGGACGGAGCCGCTCGAAGGCGTCGCGCAGCCGGGTCAGGCCGGCCCAGGTCTGCATGTCCTTGACGGAGGCGGGACCGAAGGCGGCGAGGTAGCGCAGGACGGTGGCGTCGGGGGATGGCGCCGCTCCGTCGGGCTGGATGCCCGGCGTCGGAGCGGTCGCAGCCGCCGCGGTCGGAGGCGGGGCAGCCGCGGCCGACGCGGTGGCAGTCGGCGTGGCCGAGCGGTCGGCCGGGCCGCGGCCGAGCCAGTGCTCCGCGGTGGTGAGGGCGACCTGGCCGCTCCTCCCCCACAGTCCGCGCGGGGTGACCTGGACGAGCGGGAGCTTGCAGCGGGCGGCGATGCCGAGGGCCTGCGGGTCGGCGTCGGGCCACTCGGTCTGCAGGGCCTCGCGCAACTGCTTCATGGTGCGCGGCTCGGCCTCGACGAGGTCGCGGGCGAGCACGGCCAACCGGTCCAGGTCCACACCCCCAAGTCCGTTGCGGAAGTTGGTGAGTTCGCGGTCGCGGGCCGACTGGACGAGCGGGCGCAGGGTGAGGGCGTCGGCGGCGGTGTGGGTGTGGATGGTCGAGCGCATGGTGACGATACGGACGACCTCACGGTCCGCCATCGGCCCGGAAAGATCCTCGGGGGTGAAGCCGTCGAGGCGGGCGGCGAGCGCGTAGTACGGCGGCCTGACGTTCTGCGCCTGGAGCCCGACGAGATGCTCGACGGCGGCCTTCGCGTCCAGCGGCGACCGGCGCAGCAGCAGCTGCCGTTCGAGGGTGGCGCGGTTGAGCGCGCGGGTTCCGAGCACGGGAGCCGTCGCTGTCGTCTTCGTCATGCCCCGCACGCTAGCCGGGCTTGCGGACACCCTCTGTCCGCAACTCTCACCGAATCCCGGAGGCGCAGGTCACCCCGGCGCCGTTTGCCCCGTATATCCTGCCCGGGATCACGCAGCCGCAGGTTCGACCCGGGAGGCAGCCGCATGTACGAGCGACGCGCCCTCCCCCACTCTCGACTTCGCTCGAGCGGGAGGTGCCCCCATGGCCTCCAATAATGGGAAGAAATCCGTCTGGCGCCGGGCACTGACCCCACCGCAGCCGCCGGCGTCGAACACCGCACCACCCCCGGCCGACCCGGCTCCCCCGGAGCCCTCGCAGGTGGCCAGCGTCGTCCAGGCGGCCCTGTACCGGGACGGTGTCCGCGTCGCCGCCCCGGCCACCCTCGCCGAGACCTTCCGCGAACTGCGCGACCAGCCGTCCGGCATGGCCTGGATCGGCCTCGCCCGCCCCACCGAGGGCGAACTCCTCTCCCTGGCCGCCGAGTTCGACCTGCACCCGCTCGCGGTCGAGGACGCGATGGAGGCCCACCAGCGCCCGAAACTGGAACGCTACGGCGACACCCTCTTCGTCGTGCTGCGGGCAGCCCGCTACCTGGACGCCCCGGAGGAGGTCGACTTCGGCGAGCTGCACGTGTTCGTGGGCCCCGATTTCGTCATCACGGTCCGCCACGGCGCCGCCCCCGACCTCTCCGCGGTCCGCCACCGCATGGAGGAGACCCCGGAGCTGATGAAGCTGGGCCCGGAGGCGGTCCTCTACGCCATACTCGACGCGGTCGTCGACGGCTACGCGCCGGTGGTGGCAGGTGTCCAGAACGACATCGACGAGATCGAGACCGAGGTCTTCCGCGGCGACCCCGAGGTCTCCCGCCGCATCTACGAACTCTCCCGCGAAATGGTCGAGTTCCAGCGCGCCACCCGCCCCCTGGTCGGCATGCTGCACGGCCTGATCGCCGGGTTCTCCAAGTACGGAACGGACGAGGAACTCCAGCGCCATCTGCGGGACGTCGCCGACCACGTGACCCACACCAGCGAACGCGTCGACGGCTTCCGCCAGGCCCTCACCGACATCCTCACGGTGAACGCGACGCTGGTCACCCAGCAGCAGAACGCGGAGATGCGGGCGCTGGCGGAAGCGGGGTTCGAGCAGAACGAGGAGATCAAGCGGATCTCGTCGTGGGCGGCGATTCTCTTCGCCCCGACGCTGGTCGGGACGATCTACGGGATGAACTTCACGCACATGCCGGAGTTGCACTGGGTATTCGGATACCCCTTCGCGATCTTGCTGATGGCGGTTGTATGTACCGGTTTGTACGCCATCTTCAAGCGAAGGGACTGGCTCTGAGCGACCAGCCGCACGAGCGCGTGCCCCTCGGGCTCAGAGCAGTCCACGAGACGGGCGACTCATGCCGGGTGGCCGGTACCGACATCACCCAGTCAAGTTCAGCAGTCTTCCTCCTCATCGAGATCATCGGGAAACACCAGATCAGGGCCTGATCCACTTTCGCGGATCAGGCCCTGACCGGCTTCCGAGGCGTCTGCATGTCAGCTGGGTGTGATCTTCAGCGACGCCCGGCAGATCGCAGAGTCGATATTTCACCTCCCACGCGATCAGCCCGGCGGTATCGGCATTCGCCTGCAGCCCGGTCAGCACGGCCGACCAGACGCCGGTGCGCCGCCATCAGCGGAACAACCCACAGACCGTCTGCCACAGCCCGTGCTCCACCGGTTGGTCTCGCCATGGGGCACTGGTCCGCACCCGCCGGCGGCTCCCGTCGCTCAGCCTTCGTCGACATACGGACGGCCTGCCGATCTGCGCAACAGGCAACAGCCGTTCCAGCGCTGCCCATTGCTCATCCGAGAGATCCTCACGGCCCGCACCGAGATCATCACGGCATGAGACGTAGCGAGAAGCCCGTTCTAGGACACGACCTAGGAGGCGCTGTCGTTGCAGCCCATGGACGAGCCAACGTGAGTGTCCTGCCCGCCCGAGTTGCCCTCGCCGTTGAGCGCGTTGCCCAGCGCGCCGTTGAGGACGCCAACCTGGCCGAGGACGTCGACGTTCAGGTCGTGCGACTTGCAGCGGGCGCTCTGCAGGACGTTCTTGCCGCCGTGACCGTCGCCCCCGTCGGCGGTGGCGGTGCCGGCACTCAGGAGTCCGACGCTACCGAGGGCGACGACCAGGACGACAGCCTTGTGAAGCTTGTTCATGTCAGCTCCGATGGAGTGAGGTGGGTGCGATCCGTGAGAGATCGACTTCGTACAGTTACTAGACGTTAATATGAAGAATGGTGATATAGAACGATGACGCGCCGGGATTCGTGATCTCTTGAAGGAAGCGCCCCGGACAACTGCATGGCCCCCGGCACCACCCGCTGACCCTCCGTCAGATCGCCCGCGGGGCGAGACGCCACCCCCGTGATGGCCCCCGGCTGGGGGATGCGCCCCTGCTTACCGGCGGGGGCGTTGCGGCCACCTGCCGGATGGGCAGCCGCCCGCCATGCACCGAGGCTTACCGCATGGAACGTCACATACAGCGCGGGAACTCCCGGTACCCCCGCAGGGGCCGTTGCGAAGCCGTCCTGCTGACCGCGGCGGCCGGTTTCGCAGTCCTGGCCGTGATCCGTCCGGACCTGTACGGCTCAATCGCACGGCACTTCGCCGCGGCGGTGTCGGTCCTGGCCCACGTCCTCCGCTGACGGACACGGACCCGAACCCCTGACGCCGGTACGGCACCAAGAGGGTCAGCGGCGGCCCGCGTCAAGCCGGTTCCCTCCCAGCCTGCCCACACTCGACGAAAGCTCGACCACAGCGCTCCCCACCGTCCTGGCCGCCGCGGTTATGGCCCTGATCCGTTCGCTCGCCGCGCTCCGGCTCCAGCGCCGGCACCTCGGCGCTCCGGCGACCATGGTGCCGGCCGGCATCCTGGTGGGGCTCAGCGTGGAGGACTCGGTTGTCGCCGCGCTGAACACGGAAGTGGCCCAGCATGTCGCCGAGATCATCCTGGCCTTCCTGCTGTTCGTCGACGCCACGGAGGTACGCGGCGGCCGGTTGTGGGGCAACTCGCCCCGGCTGGTCGCCAGGGTGCTACTGGTGGCGCTCCCGGTGAGCCTCGGCGCGGCGATGCCGGCGGGCAAGCTGGCGTTCCCGGAGTCGCCCTGGGCTCTGATGCCGGTCGTCGCCTGCATCGTCGTACCGATCGACTTCGCTCCCAGCGAGCAAGTCGTGCGCGATCCCCGGCTGTCGGCGCGGGTGAGGAGCGTGCTGAACGTCGAGAGCGGCTACAACGACGGCATGGCCGTCGGCCTCGCCCCTCGCCTGCGCGAGGAGCTGTTTGTCCAGCGCGTCGGCTGAGAGCGCGGGTTCGATTTTTCTCACCCGCTCCGTGGTGAAACCCCAGGCCAGCAGCTAGCTGCCATGCACGGCATCACCCCGGGAAAAAGATTGCTTGACTTAAGTAAGTCGTTCATGATTGCCTAACTCAAGCAATAACCCATCTCGCCTTCCCCACCATCCCCCCACCACCAGGGTTTCCGCCGTCGGAGACCCCGTCCCGAGGAGAGAGACCATGTCCGACGCTCCCACCTGCCCCATGTCCGGCGGCTCGTCGCAGCCCCTGCCCGAGTACCCGATGCAGAGGGCGGCGGAGTGCCCGATGGCTCCGCCTCCGGCCGTGCACGAGCTGCGGGCGGAGAGGCCGATCGGCAAGGTGCGGATCTGGAACGGCACGACGCCCTGGCTGATCACCCGCCACGCGGACCAGCGGGCCCTGCTCACCGACCCGCGGGTCAGCAACGACGACCTCGCCCCCGGCTTCCCCTACGTGAACGCGCACCGCGCGGCCATCGCCGACAAGGCCCCGAGGATGATCACCAACACGGACGCCCCGGAGCACACCCGGCTGCGCCGCATGGTCAACGGCCCGTTCGTCGTCAAGCGGATCCAGGCCATGCGGCCCGCCGTGCAGAAGATGGTCGACGATCTGGTCGACGGCCTGCTGGCCGGGCCGAACCCGGCCGATCTGCTCACCGGGCTGGCACTGCCCCTTCCGTCGCTCGTCATCGCCGAGCTGCTGGGCGTGCCGTACCGGGACCACAGCTTCTTCCAGGACAACAGCGCCCACGTCCTCGACGGCTCGCTGTCCGCGGAGGAGGCGGCGAGGGCCAGCGGTGCCCTGCTGCACTACCTGGAGACCCTGTTCGACCAGAAGTACGACGATCCGGGCGAGGACGTCCTCTCGGAGATGGCCGGGCGGGTCAAGGCCGGTGAGATGACCCGCAGCGAGGCGACCCACATGGGTGTCGCCATGCTCATCGCCGGTCACGAGACCACTACGACGATGATCAGCCTCGGCACCCTCGCCCTGCTCGAACACCCCGACCAGCTCGCCCTGTTGCGCGAGACCGACGACCCGAAGGTGATCGCGAACGCGGTCGAGGAGGTGCTGCGCTACCTGACGATCCTCCAGACGGGAGTCCGGCGCGTCGCCGGTGAGGACATCGAGTACGGCGGTGTCGTCATCCGGGCCGGTGACGGCATCATCTTCGACCTGCACGCGGCGAACTGGGACCCGGAGGCGTTCCCGGGGGCCGAACGGCTGGACATCGGCCGTGCCGCCCGTACACACCAGGCGTTCGGCTACGGCCCTCACCAGTGCCTGGGCCAGAACCTCGCCCGCCTCGAACTCCAGGCCGTCTACGGCACCCTCTACCGCCGCGTTCCCACGCTGCGGCTGGCCACCACCATCGACCAGCTGGAGTTCGACCACACCGGCACCACCTACGGCATCAAGTCCCTGCCCGTCACGTGGTGACGACACCTTCCTTCATGACAGAACGAGAGGAGACAGCCATGCGAGTGGAGCTGGACGTACCGAAGTGTGTCGCGTCGGGGCAGTGTGTGATGGCGTCACCTGAGGTGTTCGACCAGCGGGAGGACGACGGTGTCGCGATCCTGCTGGAGGAGCACCCCGGTGACGAACTGCTCGACGGAGTCCGGGAGGCCGTGGCCATCTGCCCGGCGGCGGCGATCCGCCTGGTCGAGCGATGAGCGGCACGCTCGAGCGGGTCGCGATCGTCGGTGCCTCGGCGGCCGGCCTCGCGGCGGCCGAGACCCTGCGCCGCGAGGGATACGACGGCACGATCACCCTGATCGGTGACGAGCCGCACGCCCCCTACGACCGGCCGCCGCTGTCCAAGCAGGTGCTGGCAGGCGACTGGACGCCCGAGCGAGTGGGCCTGCGCGGCGCGGCCGATCTCGAAGCGCTCCGACTCGACCTGCGCCTCGGCGTCGCCGCGACCGGTCTGGACGTACCGGACGGCACGGTGCGTCTGGCCGACGGCTCAAAGGTGTCGTACGACGGTCTGATCGTGGCCACCGGCGTACGTCCGCGTCGGCTGCCCGGTGCGGACGCGCACGTGATGCGCACCCTGGACGACGCCCTGGCGCTGCGGGACCGGTTGGGGCCGGGGCGGCGGCTGGTCGTGGTCGGCGCCGGATTCCTCGGCGCCGAGGCCGCCGCGGTGGCCTCGGGTCTGGGTGCCGAGGTGGTCCTCCTGGAGCCCGCGCCCGTGCCGCTGGCGCACGCCGTGGGGACGCAGGTCGGGCTGGTGCTGTCCCGGGTCCACGAGCGCAGGGGTGTCGACCTGCGCACCGGTGTCACCGTGACCGAGGTGACCGCGAACGGCGTCCGGCTCGCCGACGGCCAGGTGGTCGAGGCCGACGAGGTACTGGTCGCCATCGGCTCGCTGCCCAACACCGACTGGCTGGACGGCAGCGGCCTGACGGTCGGCGACGGCCTGGTGTGCGACGAGTACTGCGAGGCCGGGCCGGGTGTGTACGCGGCCGGTGACGTGGCCCGTTGGCACAACCCGCTGTTCGGCACGTCGATGCGGATCGAGCACCGCACCAACGCCGGCGAGCAGGGCATGGCCGCCGCCCGCAACCTGCTCCACCCCGAGGCGCGCAAGCCGTTCGCGCCGGTGCCGTACTTCTGGTCCGACCAGTACGACATGAAGATCCAGGCCTACGGCTATCTGCGCGGGCACGACGAAGTCGCCGTCGTGGAGGGGGACTTGGCCGAAGGCCGGTTCGTGGCCGCGTACCGCACGGGCGACCGGCTCACCGGCGCCCTGGCCGTGGGAGTGACACCGAAGGTGATCCGGCAGTGGCGGCAGTCCATCGCCGTCGGGGCGCGCTGGCGCGATGCCGTAGAGGTCACCACCGACCGAGGAGGTGTTCATGCTGAACCACGGGGATGACCAGGGCGATGTCGTCGTCGTCACCGGAGCCGGCGGTATGGGTACGGCGGTCGCGCGGCGGCTCGGCAGCGGCCGTACGGTCGTGCTGGCCGATGCCTCACAGGAGCAACTCGACCGCGCGGTCGAGACGTTGAGCGCGGCGGGGTTCGCGGCACGGGGCGTGGTGACGGACGTATCCGCCCGGGCTGCGGTCGACAAGCTCGCCGCCGAGGCCGCCGGTGAGGGCCGCATCACCGCCATCGTGCACACGGCGGGCGTCGCGGCCGCGACCGCGTCGGCACGCAAGGTACTGGAGGTGGACCTGCTCGGCACGGCCCACGTCATCGACGCCTTCACGCCGGTGATCGGCCACGGCACGTCCATGGTCTGCGTCTCCAGCATGGCCGGCCATTACGCGCCCGTCGACCGGGAACACGAGCGGGCGCTGGCGACGGCGCCCACGGACGAGCTCCTCGGGCTGGACTGTGTCACCGCCGTCGGGGACGACGCGCAGGCCGCTTACATGCTGTCGAAGCGGGCCAACCACGTGCGGGTCGAGGCCACGGCACTCGCCTGGAACCTGCGCGGCGCGCGGATCAACACCATCAGCCCGGGTGTGGTCTCCACCGCCATGTCGCAGGCGGAGATCGCCTCCGACCCCGACGGGCACATGATGAAGATGCTCCGGGCGTGCGGTGCCGGCCGTGCCGGGACCCCGGAGGAGATCGCGGAGGCCGCGGCGTTCCTGACCGGCCCCCACTCGCTGTTCATCACCGGCACCGACCTGCTCGTCGACGGCGGTCAGGCCGCCTGGGTCCGCTGGCACATGCAGCGGCCGTAGCCCGTGCGTTGAGCAAGGTCCCGGGGCGACGAGCATGCTCGTCGTCCCCGGCCCGGATATGTGGATAGACCGGGTGCCGGGGGGCGCACCCCCAGGGCTGGTGCCGGCCGGGCCATTCGCCGGACCGGG